>VBMV01000074.1 GCA_005878835.1 Gammaproteobacteria bacterium
GCAGCGCCAGGGAGCCGTGATTGAGGTAGCTGTTGGTGGCCACCGCGGACTGCAGGCTCGCCAGCGGATCCAGATCGGTGGCCACAAACTCGATGTCGGGTGCGACGCCCACCGTGCCGAACAGCCTGCGGCTGATGGAGCTGAAGAAGGTCTTGGTGAACTCCGGGTCCGGCAGGTCCGTGATCCGCGTGGCGAACGCGCCATGGATCTGCCGCCACAGGTCGCGATCGAGCGCCCGCGCCCCGAGCCCGAGGCGCAGCTCGGCGATCGTCTGGTTTACGAAGCGGTCGTAGAGCCCGATGCGCTCGATGGCGTCCTGCTGGCCGCCACGCCAGTCGCGTGCGTCGAAGCGTAACGGCGCACGGCGCGTGATGGCGCGGAACTCGGCGTTGTAATGGGCGAAGGCGTCCACGATCCGGCGGGCGCAGTCCTGCGCCAGGGCGGAAGCTTCCTCAGCGGAGCCGGACATGAGGACTGCGGTACTCAATCGAAGTCGGTCGGCAGCCCCGGGTCGAGCCGGTGCTGGTACAGCCGCTCGATCTGCGGGCCCAGCACCCGGCCCGTGGACAGCTGCGGCAGAGCGCGCACCGGAAAAAACGCGACCGCGTCGGTTTCCGCGCCGGCACGGGGGCTGCCGCCGGCGAGCTCGCACACGAAGAACAGCTTGTAGATGTGGTACACGCCCGGCGGATGCGGATGCCGGTTCTTGTCCACCAGGGCGGCGAGCTTGACGGCGCGGGCGTGATAGCCGGATTCCTCGTGGATTTCCCGCGCTACCGCTTGCGAGGGCGCATCGTTCACGTCCACCCAGCCGCCCGGCAAAGTCCAGCGGCCGTCCGAGCGTTCGCGCACCAGCAGCACCTGATCGCCGTCGAAGACGCCGCCGCGCACGTCGACTTTGGGAGTCGCATAGCCGCGCTCACCTTCCCAGAAGGCGCGCGCCTGGCCGGCGGGGATCGCGAGCTCGAGAGACAGCATTTGCGCCGCCAGCTCCTGCAGCTGGGTGTAGCGCTCGCGATCGAACGGATCGCGGCTGAAGGTCAACCCGTTCTGCGCCAGCGCCTGCAGCTTGCGTGCCCACTCGAGCAGGGTCGCCGTGCGCTCGCCCGTGCTCATGAGTGCGGCCGCGGGGGGCTCGCCGCCTGATCGCTCATGACAGGCGCACCGGCCCCGAGCGCCTAGAGGTTGCGGATCAGCGCGTCGCCGAAGGCGCTGGTGGACACTTCCCGTGCCCCTTCCATGAGCCGTGCGAAGTCGTAGGTGACGACTTTCTGCCCGATCGTGCGGTCCATGGCGCCGATGATGGCATCGGCCGCTTCGGTCCAACCCAGGTAACGGAACATCATCTCGCCGGAGAGAATCAACGAACCCGGATTCACCTTGTCGAGATTCGCATACTTGGGCGCGGTGCCGTGCGTGGCCTCGAACACGGCGTGCCCGGTGAGGTAGTTGATGTTGCCGCCCGGGGCGATGCCGATGCCGCCAACCTGCGCTGCCAGCGCATCCGACAGATAGTCGCCGTTGAGATTGAGCGTCGCGATGACGTCGAACTCCTCGGGGCGCGTCAGCACCTGCTGCAGCGTGATGTCGGCGATGGCGTCCTTGATGATGATGCGCCCGGCCTTGCGGGCCGCGTCCATTTCCGCGTTCGCGTCCTGCTCCCCCCTGGCTGCCTTGGTGCGCTCCCACTGCTCCCAGGTGTAGGTCTGGGAAGCAAACTCACGCTCGGCGAGCTGATAGCCCCAGTTGCGGAAGGCGCCTTCGGTGAACTTCTGGATATTGCCCTTGTGGACCAGCGTCAGGCTCTTGCGCTCGTTGGCGATGGTGTAGCCGATCGCGGCACGGATGAGACGCTCCGACCCTTCCTTCGACACCGGTTTGATGCCGATGCCGGAGCTCTCCGGGAAGCGGATCTTGGCGTACGCCTTGGGGAAGGCCTGCCGGAACAGCTCGAGAAACTTGTGGTTGTCGGGGCTGCCGGCCTCGAATTCGATGCCGGTATAGATGTCCTCGGTGTTCTCACGGAAGATCACCATGTCGACTTTTTCAGGATGCCGGACGGGCGAGGGCACGCCCCGATACCAGCGCACCGGGCGCAGGCACACGAACAGGTCGAGCATCTGGCGCAGGGCCACGTTGAGGGAGCGGATGCCGCCACCGATCGGGGTGGTGAGCGGCCCCTTGATGGACACCAGATATTCGCGACAGGCGGCGACCGTCTCCTCCGGCAGCCAGCTGCTGAACAGCTTGTTGGATTTTTCCCCCGCGTAGACCTCCATCCAGTGGATGCGCCGCTTGCCGCCGTAAGCCTTGGCTACCGCGGCGTCCATCACGCGCACGCTGGCGCGCCAGATGTCAGGGCCCGTGCCGTCACCCTCGATGAACGGAACGATCGGGTTCTGCGGGACGATCAGCTTGCCGCTGCTGATCGTGATCTTCGCGCCCTGGGCGGGGGGCGTGACTCGTGGGCTGGCGGCGCTGGACATGCGGGATTCTCCTGGGAGGTCGCCGGCTGCGCGGGCGGCCGGGCGCGAAATGCTAGCACAGGCCGTGAGGCGCAAGCCGGCCGCGTACCGAAGCGGGTGCGCGTATGAGAGACTCACCCCGCGGCCAACGCCTCGGGGGGCGGGCAAGAAGCGAAGGGGCGTATGTCGGAGGCTATTAATAAGAGTACGGCTAATAAGAGTACGGGCACCGGGGTGGCCAAGCCGTCGGTGCTGCGCCAGCTGATCGCGGTGCGGCCCATCGATCCGGCGCCCGCGGGCAAGAGCCGACTGAAGCAGGTGCTGAGCGCGCGGGCGCTCATCGCCATTGGCCTGGGCGCCACCATCGGCTCAGGGATCTTCGTGCTCACCGGCACGGTCGCCGCAAACCATGCCGGACCCGCGATCACGCTGTCGCTGCTGATCGCCGCGTTCGGCGGCGGGCTCGCCGCGCTGTGTTACTCGGAGTTCGCCACGTTCCTGCCGGTACCCGGCAGCGCCTACAGCTACACCTACGCGACGCTCGGCGAGGCGCTCGCCTGGTTCATCGGCTGGAACCTGCTGCTCGAATACGCGATCTCGGCTTCCGCAGTCGCGGTGAGCTGGTCGGCCTATGTGGTCAGCCTGCTCGCCGATGCCCACCTCCACCTGCCGGCGCTGCTGGTCAACGCGCCGCTCGGGCTCGATGCGCACGATCATGTGGTTGCCACCGGCGCCCTCATCAACGTGCCCGCGGTGCTGATCATCGCCGCCATGACGGCGCTTTTGTACGTGGGGGTGCGCGGCTCGGCCGGCGCCAACACGATCATGGTAGCCCTCAAGGTCGGCATCATCGTGATCATCGTCATTGCGGGCCTCAAGTACATCGACCCCTCGAACTGGAGGCCGTACGTGCCGCCCAACAGCGGGGTCCGCGGTCATTTCGGCTGGACCGGCGTGCTGCAGGGCGCGGCCATCATCTTCTTCTCCTACGTGGGCTTCGACACCGCCTCGACCACCGCGCTCGAGGCGCGCAACCCGCAGCGCGATCTGCCGCTCGGGATCATCGGCGCCCTGGTTATTTCGGCCGTGCTGTATGTCGCCATGGCGACCGTCCTCACCGGCATGGTGCCGTTCCAGAAACTCGACTCCGACGCGCCGGTAGCCGTGGCGCTCGACGCCCACCCGCAGCTCGCCTGGCTCTCGTGGATTCTGAAGGTGGGCGTCATCGCGGGGATGACCTCCGTCATCCTCACCTCGCTGCTCGGACAACCGCGCATACTGCTTTCGATGGCGGACGATGGGCTGCTGCCACCTTTCATGAGCCGTTGCCATCCGCGCTTCAGGACCCCGCACGTGTCAACGGTCGTGACCGGGGTGTTTGCAGCGTTGATCGCCGCCGTCTTTCCGCTCGACCTGCTCGCAGATCTCATTTCCATGGGTATCCTGCTGGCGTTCGCGGTGGTTTGCGCAGGCGTGCTGGTGTTGCGTTACACACGGCCCGATGCGCCCCGGCCGTTCCGCGTGCCGTGGGCGCCCGTCACCTGCGTGACCGGCACGGTCGTGTGTCTCGGCATGACCTATTATCTGTCGGGCGCCACCTGGCTGCGGCTGGTGATCTGGACCGCCCTCGGCATGTCCATCTACGCGTTCTACGGATTCCGGCACAGCCGCCTGCGCCAATGACCGAGACGCTGCCGGGCACGCCCGCCGCGGATGGCTTCCGCATGCCGGCGGAATTCGAGCCGCATGCGGGCTGCTGGATGCTGTGGCCGGAGCGGCCGGACAACTGGCGCGAGGCGGCGCGCCCGGCGCAGCTCACCTTCGCGCGGGTGGCCGCCGCGATCGCGCAATTCGAGCCGGTGACGGTCGGGGTATCGAACCCGCACTACAGCGCCGCGCGCGCACTGCTGCCCGCGGGCGTGCGGGTGGTGGAGATGGCTCACGATGATGCCTGGATGCGCGATGTCGGGCCGACCTGCGTGGTGGATGCCCGCGGCGCGGTGCGCGGGGTCGACTGGCGCTTCAACGCCTGGGGCGGGCTCGAGGGCGGGCTGTACTTTCCCTGGGACCAGGACGATCTCGTGGCGCGCAAGGTGCTGGAGATCGAGCGGCTGGACCGCTACCGCGCGCCGCTGGTGAACGAAGGTGGCGCCGTCCACGTCGACGGTGAGGGTACGGCGCTGGTCACCGAGGAATGCCTGCTGAACGCCAATCGCAATCCGCGGCTGGCGCGCGAGGACATCGAGCGCGGCGTGCGCGACTACCTCGGGGTGAGCCACATCATCTGGCTCGGCCGGGGAGTGTTCAACGACGAGACCGGCGGGCACGTCGACAATCTCGCCTGCTTCGTGCGTCCCGGCGAGGTGTGCCTCGCCTGGACTGATCGCCGGCGCGACCCGCAGTACCCGATCTCACTCGACGCCTGGGAGCGCTTGCAGGACGCGCGTGATGCCCGCGGGCGTCGGCTCGAGGTGAGGCGCCTGCCGATGCCGGCACCGCTGCGCCTTCGCGCCCGTGAGGCCGCCGGGGTCGTCGCCCGCGAGGGCACCCGGGAGCGCATCCCCGGGGAGCGGCTCGCGGCGAGCTATGTGAACTTCTACATCGCCAACGGCGGCATCGTCATGCCGCTGCTGGATACACGCACCGACCGCACCGCGGCACGACGCCTGAAGAGCCTGTTCCCGGCGCGCCGCGTGGTGGGCGTGCCGGCGCGCGAGATCCTCCTGGGAGGCGGCAACATCCACTGCATCACGCAGCAGATCCCCGCAGGCGGACGCGGGCGAATACGACCGCCCGTCCGCGCTGCCGGCTGAAGGGTGGTGCGCAGCTGCGGCCCCTCTGTGTCTTAAGTTAACGCCCCAACCCCGGCCCGTCGGTCCCGAGCGACAGCGCTCCGGGAACCCGAACTTGCGGTATCGTTCTCACGCATGCGTTGCTTAGCCTGGACGATGTTGATGGCGACCGCATTCGGGGCGGGAGCCGCCGGCCTGAGCGGCGAGCTCAACCCGGTGCTCAGGCAGCCGCATCATGCGAGCGTAGAAAACGCGACTGGCCGGATCATCGTCAAATTCCGCCCCGCCAACAGCTCCCCGCAGAGAGCCAAGCTGCGATCGACGCAGGATCGCATCGCCGCTCTGATGGCACGCAGCGGTCTGAAGCTGCGTGCCGTGCGCTCCGTGACCGAGCTCCTGCATGGCATTCGTGTCGAGCCAGCAGTTGCCGGCGAGCCGATTGCGGCGACGGTCCAGCGCTTGCGGGCGGATCCCGAGGTCGAGTACGCGGAAGCCGAGCAGTGGCGCTACCCACACGCAACAACGCCCGACGATCCCGTGTTCTCGCAGCAGTGGTACCTCCAGGGGAGCTCCGCCACGACACCGAGTGCCGTCGATGCCGTGACCGCCTGGGATACGACGACCGGCAGCACCGGGCTCGTCATCGCCGACCTCGACACCGGAGTGCGCTTCGAGCACCCGGACCTGCAGTGGGCGGGGTCGGGTGGGCGTCTGCTCCCGGGGTACACGTTCATCTCCGACGCCTTCGTCGCCAATGACGGCGATGCGCGGGATGCAGACGCCTCGGATCCGGGTGACTGGGTCACGCAACAGGACGCCACCGCGCACCCTGCCGAGTGCAGCGGCATCCCGGCCGGTGTGACGTTTCCCATCCCGAGCTCCTGGCACGGCACGCGCGTCTCCGGCATTCTCGGAGCGCTCAGCAACAACGGTGTCGGCATCGCCGGCATGACCTGGAGCGCGTGGCTCTTGCCGGTGCGCGTGCTCGGCAAGTGCGGGGGCACCGACCTGGACATCATTGCCGGCATGCTGTGGGCGGCCGGGATTCCCGTGAGCGGCGCGCCGCACAACCCCTATCCGGCCCGGATCGAGAACATGAGCCTCGGCGCCACGGGCAGCTGCCTCCAGATCTACATCGATACCATCAGTCAGCTGGCCGCCAAGGGAGTGTTGGTCGTCGTTTCGGCGGGAAACGAGGGCGGGCCGGTTGCCTCGCCGGCCAACTGTGCCGGTGCTGCCGGTGTGGCTGGATTACGGCACGCGGGCACCAAAGTTGGATACAGCAGTCTCGGGCCGGAAGTTGCAGTCAGCAGCCCGGCGGGAAACTGCGTCAACACGGCAGGCGGACCGTGCCTGTATCCCATCACGACGACCTTCAATCAGGGTACCACCACACCCGGCGCGAGTGATTACACAGACCAGGTCAACACTCCGAATCTTGGCACGAGCTTCTCGGCGCCCATCGTCTCGGGCATCGCGGGCCTGATGCTCTCCGTGAACGGCAATCTGAGCTCGACCCAGCTGATTGCGCGATTGAAGGAGGGATCGCTGCCCTTCCCTCAAACGTCCACCTCGGTACCCATGCCGCCGATGTGTCACGCACCCACCGGTCCCGGCGACCTTCAGACTTCCGAATGCATCTGCACGCTGGATGGTCAGACCTGTGGCGCCGGAATGGCCAACGCCTCGGGGGCGCTGCAGGCGGCGCTCCGGCCGATCGCGGCCGTGAAGCTTCCCGCGAGTGTCTCGGCTGGAATGAACGTCACGCTCGATGCGTCGGGCAGCGGTGCCGCGTGCAAGCACACAGTTGCCAGCTACCAATGGGCGAGCGATCCCGCGGGTCATCCGGTCAATCCCGCGACGGGTTCGTCCACGACCGTAATCGCACCGGCGAGCGGCACGTTCAACGTGACGCTCACGGTGATTGATGACGCCGGCAAGGTCGATCAAGCAACGGTTACCGTCAGCTCAACCGCGGCTACCAGCTCTGCTCCGGCGACGGCAGGCACCACCGCCTGCCTCACGGCCATTTCCGTCCCTTCTGGGGTGACGGTTTCCGTGTCGCCTCCCACTGGCAGCCTTCGGGCCGGAAGCGGCACTACGGAGACCCTTACCGCGACGGTCGGTAACACCGTCAATACGCAGGTGACCTGGCAGGTCGACACGGTGACCGGCGGCAATGCGACGGTCGGTACGATTTCGACCAGCGGGGTCTATGCGGTTCCGGCGACGGTGCCGTCGCCCGCGACCGTGACTGTAACGGCCGTGTCGGTCGCCGATCCGACGCGCTCAGGGTCCGCGACGATCACGATCACTGCGGCACAGGGCGGTGGTGGCGGGGGCGGCGCGCTGGATGTGGCAAGCCTGCTGGCGCTCGCCCTCGCGGGCTTGGCGCGGGGGCCCTTCAGACATTACAACAGCCGCTGGGCGGCATCGAGCCACGGGCGCTGCGCCCGGCGGTAGTGACCCGGCGCGATGCGCGCCTGCTCGAGCAACTCGCGCGCCACCTTCTGCGCCTCGGCGCGCCGACCCTGGGCCTGCAGCAGCTGCGCGTAACGCACCGAGGCTTCGGCGCCGGGGTAGGAGGGCGCCAGCACCGCGTACTCCTCGAGCGCCTTCGGTACGTTGCCTTCCGCCTCGAGCGCCCGGGCGTACAGGAGATGCCCTGCCGGTGAGCGAAAATCCGGGTTGTGCCGGATGAGCTCATCGAGCGTGGCGCGCGCCGCGGATGCGTCGCCCTTGCCGAACTGCGCCTGCGCGAGTCCGAGCATGAGATTGGGGTCGTGCTCATACAGTCCGGTGAGTGCCTCGCGGTACTGACCGATCGCCTCCTCGTAGCGCTCATGGCGCACGAGTTCCTCCGCGTAGCGCTGGCGGCTCGCGACGTTGCCGCCGACACGCGCCTCGTTCTCGTAACGGCGCAGCTCCCGGCCCGGATCCACGGCCTGGCGCAAGCCGCGCGCGGTGCGCTGCGCGGCGCGACTCCCGAGCAGTTCGGGAAGAATCTCCACCGCGATGTAGGCAAGCGCTCCCGGCAGCGACAGCAGCGCGAGCACCCAGATCCAGATCTGGTTCCGTCCGGTCTTGACGACATGGATGATGAGCGCCACCTGGACGAGGATCGACAGAATCAGAACCGACATTCCCTTTGTCTCCGCAATCTAGGGGTGCGCCGCCGCTCCCGGTGGCAGCGCGAAGGCGATGAGGTAGTCGCCGCGTGGCGTGCCGAGCGGGCCGTGGCCGCCGGCGCTGATGACGAGATATTGGCGCTGGTTGCGACCCACCCTGTAGGTCATGGGCGTGGCCTGACCGCCCGCGGGCAGCTTGTACTTCCACAGCTCGCGTCCGGTCTCGATGTCGAAGGCACGCAGGTAGCTGTCCAGGGCCGCGGCGACAAACACCAGGTCGCCGGCGGTCGCAATCGGTCCGCCCATGTTCGGCATGCCGAAGTCGCGTGAGGGCACGAACCAGGGCGTGAGCCCTTCGGTCGAGCCGAGCGGCACCTGCCAGACGATGCGCGAATGGCGCAGGTCGACGCTCACCAGCGTACCCCAGGGCGGCGCGGTGCACGGCAGGTGCCAGGGCGAGAGCAGCGGCTCGCGGCGCATGGCATAAGGCGTGCCCGCCTGGCGGGCGAACTCGGAATGCGGAAAACGGTCCGAGCGCGCGTCACGCTCGAAGTCAGTTGGTGAGATGAGCGTGACCATCATCGGTAAATGATTGACGGCCGCGATGACGCGCTCGCGCTGCTCGTCGAACACGATGCCGCCCCAGTTCACGCCGCCGAGGTAACCGGGTGACAGCAGCGTACCGCGCGTGTCCGGCGGGGTGAAGATGCCTTCGTTGCGCAGCGAGGCGATGAGCTCGCGGCACTTGCCGCGATCCCAGAACGTGAGGCCCCAGGCATCGCCCGGTTGCACCGAGCGCTGGGAGGTCAGCGCGGGGAGCGACGAGAACGGCTGCGTCGGCCAGGCCTGCTCGCCCGGGACATGGCTCGTGGGCACGGGTCTTTCGATGATCGGGAACAGTGGTTGCCCGCGGGTGCGCTCGAACACGTACAACATGCCGGTCTTGGTCGCCTGGATGACCGCCGGTACGGGCACTCCCTGCACCTCGATGTCCCCCAGGACCGGCTGCGCCGCGAGGTCGTAATCCCACAGGTCGTGGTGGATGAGCTGCTGCTGCCACACGAGCCGGCCGCTCCTGGCATCGAGCGCCAGCAGCGAGTCGGCCAAACGATCGCTACCCAGGCGCATGCCGCCGTAGAAGTCGGGGCTCGCCGAACCGGTGGGGACCAGCACCAGGCCGTGCTCCTCGTCGACCGACATCACGCCCCAGGCGTTGCCGGCGCCGGTGCCCGCGGCCTGTGCAAGGTTCCACTCGGACGCCGCCGGGTGCGAGGGCGAATCCGGCAGCGGGTCGAAGGACCACAACTGGGCGCCGCTCTGGGCGTCGTAGGCGCGGATGACACCGCGCTCCACGTCGGTGGCGCGGTTGTCGCCGATCGCGGAACCCACTATCACCGCATTGCCGTAAACGGCCGGCGGGGAGGTCGCCAGGTACGCGCCCGGATCGCGAATGCGCACACCGCGCGTCAGATCGACCTGGCCGCGATCGCCGAAGTCGTCGCACGGGCGACCGGTTTCGGCATCGAGCGCCAGCAGGCGTGCGTCCAGCGTGCCGGTGAACACCCGCCGCCGGCACGGACCGGGCCGCCGGGCCTCGCCGCTCTCCCAGACACTGACGCCGCGCGAACTGACTTCGGCGTAGCGCCGGGCGCGATCGATGCGCGGATCGAAGCGCCAGCGCGCGCGCCCGGACTCCGGATCGAGTGCGATCACGATGTTCGTGCCGGTCTCGAGATACAAGAGACCGAACGCGAGCACCGGGGTGGCTTCGAAGGTGAGCTTGCCGGCGCGCGCCAGCCCCGCGCCCAGCTCGGCGGTGCGATAGGTCCAGGCAACCGACAGCCTGGAGACATTGGTGCGGTTGATCTCATCGAGGCTCGAGAAGCGCTGGCCAAACGCATCACCGCCGTAGTAGCCCCAGTCGCTGGCATCCGGCGACTGCGCGAGCGCGGCGCGCGCCGCGGCGATACACAGCGCCGTCACGCACAGCCTGCCGGCCGGGCGTGCGGGCAGCGTGGCGCCGCCACGCGCGCCGGCAACACCGCGGGACCGTATCATGGTGGGCATTATCCGCGATGCCGCGCGTCCACTGCGAGCCTCAAGCGCGCCCGCCCCCGCATGCTGGTATTCTTGCCCACGTGAGTTCAACACGGGCGGTCACGCCCCGTCTCGGGGTACTGAGTCTCATCCTCGCAGCTCAGTCGCTCGCGGCTCCCGCCATCAGCAACGCCCAGAGTGCCGCCGATCAGCCCGGCGCCGCACAGCTCAGCGCCCACCGGCCGCGTGTTGGCCTGGTCCTTTCCGGCGGTGGCGCACGCGGAGCGGCGCACATCGGCGTGCTGAAGATCCTGGAGCAGATGCGCGTACCGATCGATGCGATCGCCGGCACCAGCATGGGCGCGGTCGTCGGCGGCCTGTACGCGAGCGGCCTGTCGGCGCGCGACATCGAGAAGATCATGACCTCGATCAACTGGCAGGACGCGTTCCGCGACCGCCCACCGCGCGAGGATCTGACGCTGCGGCGCAAGCAGGAGGATGAGAGCTTCCTGGTGAAGTTTCCGCTCGGCGTGCGCGCCGGCCATATCCTGCTGCCGAAGGGGTTGGTCCAGGGCCAGGGGCTCACGCAGATGCTGCGCCGGCTGACACTGCCGGTGGCGCGTATGAGCGACTTCGACCGGCTGCCGACGCCGTTTCGCGCCGTGGCCACCGACCTCGAGAGCGGTGATGCGGTCGTCATGGGCTCGGGCGATCTGACCAGCGCGATGCGCGCCAGCCTGTCGGCGCCCGGAGTATTTGCGCCCGTGGAGCGCGAGGGGCGGCTGCTGGTCGACGGCGGCATCGCCGACAACATCCCGGTCGATATTGCGCGCGCCATGGGTGTGGACGTGGTCATCGTGGTGGATGTCGGCTTTCCGCTGCTGCCACGCCGGCAGTTGAGCAGCGTCCCGGTGATCTCCAGTCAGATGCTGGCGATTCTCATCCGGCGCAATGCCCAGGCGCAGCTCGCCACGCTCACGCCGCAGGACATTCTCATCCAGCCGGCGCTCGGTGACGCGTCGTCGTTCGACTTCGGCATCGTCGCGCGCGTGATCGCGATGGGCGAGGCTGCGGCGCGCGGCAAGGCCGGGCAGCTCGCGGCGCTCAGCGTGAACGAGCAGGATATGCAGCGCTACGTGCAGCGGCGCGAGTCCTCACGCGCGCCGCCGCCGCGCATCGACTTCGTGCGCGTCGATCCGGGATCGGAGCGCTATGGACCCGCTGCGAGCAGCCTGTTCCGAGACCTGACCGGCAAAGCGCTCGATCCGGATACGATCGCGCGCCGCGTGACCGAGGTCTATGGGCGCGGTGGCCTCGATACGCTCGACTACCACGTGATCGGGGACCAGAGCCGCTACGGCCTGGCGCTCGATGCGCGCCCGAACTCCCAGGGTCCGAACTACCTGCGTTTCGGGCTCAGTCTGCAGGACGACTTCCAGGGCAACTCCACGTATAACGCCGCCATCCGCTTCGTGATGGCGGATATCACCCGCAATGCCGGCGAATGGGTCACGGATCTGCAGATCGGCAGCCTTTCCCAGATCTCGACCGAGCTGTTCCTGCCGCTGGCGCAGTTTTCCGGCTGGTTCGTCATGCCGCATGTGGCGGACCGGAGCCGCGACGTGGACGTGCTGCAGGGACAGAACCTGCTGGCCGAGTACCGCGTGCACACCTTCGCCTACGGTTTGGATTTCGGGCACCAGTTCGGCAACTGGGGAGAGATCCGCGCCGGCGCGCAGCTCGAGCAGGGTCATTTCCGCCTCAAGATCGGCGACCCTGCGGATCCGAATCTGCCGCAGCAGAGCTTTGCATCCTTCGACACGCGCAACTACTTCGTGCGCTTCACCTACGACCGGCTCGACGACATCAACTTCCCGCACCGCGGCCAGCGGGCGACCCTGCAGTGGAGCGGGGTACGCAATGCGACCGGCGCGGAGCAGACCTCCGACCAGGTGACGCTCAACTATCTCGGCGCCCACTCGTTCGGGGGCGATACGCTGGCGTTCTCGGCGTCCGCAGGCATGACCCTGCAGTCCAGGCTCACGGACATCAACCTGTTGTTTCCGCTCGGAGGCTTTCTCAATCTCTCGGGGCTCAGGGCAAATTCGCTCACCGGGCCGGATTTCGCTATTGCCCGCATGTTGTACTATCGGCAGATCGGCCGCGGCGGACCCGGGTACCTGGACGTGCCGACCTACCTGGGCCTGTCGCTCGAGGCGGGCAACGTGTGGCAGAAGCGCAGCGACGCGCGCTTCGGCAACATCGAGAAGGACGCCAGCGTGTTTCTGGGAATGGACACATTTCTGGGTCCGGTGTATCTGGCCACTGGCTTCGATCAGCACGGCAACCAGGCGTTCTATCTGTTCCTGGGGCGGACTTTCTAGGCGGAAGGAACTTCAGTCTAGGTGCGCAGGGCGGGGGCGGCGCGCAGCTTGAAGGCGCGCGCCGCGGTGGCGGCGGGCGCGGCGGCGTATCCGGCCCTGGGGAGCCGGCGGTGCTCAGCCGTCGCCGGTCGGAATGATGGCAGAGGTCTCCGCCATCAGGATCACCGCGCGCTCGGGCGCGCGGGTGCGGTGCACCACGCCCTTGGGCACGACGAATCCCTCCAGCGGCTGCAGATCGATGCTCCGGTCCTCCAGGTCGATGATGAAGTGACCTTCGAGGACGAAGAAGAACTCATCGTCATGCTCGTGCTTGTGCCAGTGGTATTCGCCCTGCATGACACCGAGCCGGATGACCGAATCGTTGACCCTGCACAGAGTCTGGTTGTACCAGCGGTCCTTGCACTGAGCCACGAGCGCGGGCACGTCCACGACGCTCAAGGGAGCGAACTTGACGTCCAGGTGCGTGGCGTAGGGATAGTCTGCCGGGTCGGTCATGGCTTCATCTACAGCCCGCGACTCTCGGCGAGCTTCTCGATCTTCTGGAACACGAGCGCAGGTTTGTCGCCGGCGCGCGAGTACTCGTGCCTGCGGCTCATGTCGGCCAGCGCGGCGTCACGCTCCGCCGGGGTGGGGTACCAGTGCTGCCGCTGCCAGTCCGGTCCCAGGAGCTTGCGGAACGGATCCCCCGGCGGCAGGCTCACGCGGATCCCGTAGGGGCGCAGCTTCTCGATCGGCGGGGAGCGAAGGTTCTGCGGTTGACTGATGCCCATGCCCCCGGGAGCTTAAGGTGCGGCGCGCGGGGGCCGCAAGCCGCCGTGCGCCGGGCCTGCGGAGCATCCGGGGCTTGAGTCGAGCGACGACCGTCCCCACACTGATATGCCCCTCGCGCAGGAGGCTCACGCCATGGCGCCGCTCCGCAAGAAATCGACGATGCCGACAAGGGAGGCCGCCTTGCCCGGACGCGGCACACCGCTCACGGTACCGGAGAAGCATTTCGTGAACGGGCATCGCATTGTGCCGCCGTTCCCGGTCGGCTTGCGCGAGGCCGTGTTCGGCATGGGGTGCTTCTGGGGCGCAGAACGGCTCTTCTGGGAGCTCCCCGGGGTGTACTCGACCGCGGTGGGCTACGCGGGCGGCTTCACTCCCCATCCCACGTACGAGGAGGTCTGCACCGGGCAGACCGGTCATGCGGAAGTCGTGCGCGTGATCTACGACCCGCAGAAGATCCGCTATGAGGATCTGCTCAAGGCGTTCTGGGAGTCGCACGATCCTACGCAGGGCATGCGGCAGGGGAACGACGCCGGCACCCAGTACCGCTCGGCGATCTACGTGTCGGACCCGACGCAGCGCGAGTCGGCCGAGGGGTCGCAGCGCGCGTACCAGGCGCGCCTTACGGCCGCAGGGCGGGGCGCGATCACCACGGAGATTCGCGACGCGCCGGAGTTCTTCTACGCCGAGGACTATCACCAGCAGTACCTGGCGAAGAATCCGGACGGCTACTGCGGGATCGGGGGGTGCGGGGTGCCCTTCAAAGTCGCGGAGTTACAGGTCGAGGAGAAGGCGTAGTCGGCGGGTGACCTTGTTTTCGTGTGGCGCAAGGGCAGCGCCACGTTTCACACCAACACATGGGTTTGCCCTCGAGCCCCAACGGGCATAAATTGCACGTGCACCAGCCCCGGAGGGACCCATGAAGACTGTAGTCGGGGTGGCTGTGTTTAGCGTGCTGGCGGCTGCGTGCTCGGGCGGTGCCGCCCCGACCGCGGCGCCCACCGGCTTCGACAACAAGAGCAACGGCCTCACGGATGAGGCGACGCACCAGAGCGATCTCGGCGTGTTCGACGAGTTTGAGGCAATCGCCGATGGGCTCGGTCCGCTCTACAACGCGCAATCCTGCCGCGAGTGCCATCAGAACCCGGTGAGCGGCGGTGCGAGCCAAGTGCAGGAGTTGCGCGTTGGTCACACGACCCCCGACGGGCGCTTTCGCAATCCGGAAATTCCGATCAACCGCGGAGCGGTGACCATCAAGGGGCGCACTCTCGTCAACCAGCGCGCGATCTGCCCCAACGGCGCCTTCCCCGACAGCGAGATCCAGGAGCGAGTGCCTGAATCCGAGAACATCCGCACGTTCCGCCTGTCAGTGAACCTGCTCGGTGACGGCTTCGTCGAGGCGGTCGCGGACTCCACTCTGATCGACATCGCGCGCAAGCAGTGCTCGACGGAGCGGGGCAAGATCTGCGGGCTAGTGCTGTACGTTCCGGTACTCGAGGCTCCGGGGGTGACGCGCGTCGGGCGCTTCGGCTGGAAAAACCAGCACGCGAGCCTTCTGTCCTTCTCTGCCGATGCTTACCTCAATGAGATGGGCATCACCAACACACTGCAACCCGACGAAGTGACCGATCTGTGTAACACGGCGGCTGAGCCGAATGACAAGACCGGGGCGGATGGGCTCACCGACATCGATCACTTCACGCGTTTCGTGCGCACCACAAAGGGTCCGGCGCGCGACGCGCGCCAGGCCGCGACCCCGGTGGTCCGCAAGGGCGAGGCGCTGTTCGCCAAGGTCGGCTGCGACATCTGCCATGTTGCGGCGCTGACCACAGCACCGGCAGGCGCGCAGATCAACGGCGGCAAGTTCGTGATTCCCGCCGCGCTCGGCAACAAGACCTTTCACCCCTACGGCGACTTCCTGCTGCACGACGTCGGTACCGGCGATGGTATCGTTGTGGCGATGCCGGAGCACTACGGCCGACGCATGGCGCAGGTGAACTGGAAAGAGCTCTCGATGGAGCGCTACGACTCGGGCGCCAATCGCATCCGCACCGCACCGCTGTGGGGCGTGCGCATGCGCCCGATGCTTATGCACGACGGGGCCTCGCTCACCCTGCACGATGCCATCGTCCGTCACCGCGGCGAGGCAAGCGACGTGACCCGACGCTTCAGCGAACTGAGCCCGACGGACCAGGACGCGGTCGTCGAATTTCTCAAGTCGCTGTGAGCGTCGGCTCCGGGGGGGGATGCGGGGGTCCCCTGCAAATCGGCGAAGTTGGGAGGCTGACAGCGAGCGCGCACTTCAGTTCTCCACCACCGGCAGCGTGATGTAGGAAGCTTCCTTGGCCGAGTGATACACGCGCTGCGTGGCCTTGCGGTAGTCCTCAGGCTTGGCCAGGAAGATGTTGGGCACATAGGTCTGCGGATTGCGGTCGTACAGCGGAAACCAACTCGACTGCACCTGCACCATCAGACGGTGGCCCGGCAGGAATACGTGATTGTCCGGCGGGAGCTTGAATTCATAGGCGAGCGGCTTGTTGGCCTTGATGGGCTTGGGCGCTACGAAGCCTTCCCGATAGCGCCCACGCAGAATGTCCATGCCCACGGCGAGCTGGTAGCCGCCCATCTCCGGTTGCCCGTACACCTCGTCCGGATACACGTCGATGAGCTTGACCACCCAGTCGCTGTCCGTGCCGCTGGTGGAAGCCACCAGGTGCACCACCGGCTGGCCGCTGATCCTCAGGGGCGTGGTCAACACGGCCGAGGTGAAGGTGATGACATCGGTGCGGCCCGATGACTCGCGCTGATCATCCGTCAGCCATTGCCGCCAGGTCTGCCCCGGCGCGTAGCCGATCTGCTGAATGGGCCGTGCGCGGAAGGGCACGGGTCGCGCGGGATCCGAGACGTATTCCGTGAAGCCCTCCGCGCCGGCCGGCGCCTCGAACCCCAGCTTGTTGCCGGGCTGCAGGTACAGCGCTTTGGTGGAGTGGGCACAGCCGGACTCGCAGCTCACCGGCCAGCGGTCGAAGCGGCGCCACTCATTGGTGCCGGTCTCGAACGCCGTCACCGCGGCCACGTCCGCCGCAGGCGCGCCGTCCTTGAGATACTGTGCCAGGAACGGCCGCAGCACGTGCTCGCGGAACCAGCGCGAGGTGTCGCTGCCGAAGCGCAGATTCCCTAGGCTGCTGCCCTCATCGATGGCCTGGCCGTGATACCACGGCCCCAAGACCAGCTTGACCATGCTGCCGTTCACGTCCTGAGGCTTGATGGCCTTGTACACAGCAATTGCACCGTAGCTGTCCTCGGCATCCCACAAACTGTGAACCAGCATTACCGGGACCTTGAGCGGCTGTGTGGCAAGGAGCTTGTCGACGGCCTGGTCGCTCCAGAAGGCGTCGTAGTCCGGATGCGCCACGATCTTGTTCCAGAAGCCGATCTGCTGCATACCATGGCTGCGCCCCAGCTCGCCGGCGGAGCCCGCCTGTAGAAACAGCTCGTAGTCGTCGTGATAGCTCGACCACCACTTGATGCTGTTGTCGCGGCTCGCCACCTGCTCGTAGATGTACTGCGCGTTCTGCTGGCGGAAGGCGCCGAAGTGAAACCAGTCATCGCCCATCCAGCCATCGACCATCGGGTTCATGGGCACGGAGACTTTCAGCGCCGGGTGCGGACTGATCAGGGCCATCAGCGGCTCGAAGCCGTCATAGGAAATGCCCAGCGTTCCCACCTTGCCGTTGCTCTCGGACACGTTTTTCACCAGCCAGTCGATGGTGTCGTAGGTGTCGGTGGCATCATCCACCGGCGTCGGGTTCTGCGGGCCGTGCACGGGGCGGTTCATCACGTAGTCGCCCTCCGAGCCGTATTTTCCGCGCACGTCCTGCACCACGCGGATGTAGCCGTCCTCGAGAATCACATCGGTGGCGTTGTCGTAGCCCTGAAGCATGGGGCCCAGGTGCCCGCTGTGCGTGTGGCTGGTCAGTGTCTTGGCTTCATACGGTGTGCGCGTGAGCAGCATGCCGGCATGCGCTGCCCCCTTGGGCACCAGGATGACAGTGTGGAGCTTCACGCCATCGCGCATGGGGATCATGACGTCGCGAAGCTCGTAGTCCCAGGTGTCACTGACAGGAGTGAAGTGGGTCGGAGTTTCGCTGGGGTACTGCGGGTAAAGGGGCTTGGGCGCGTCTTCGGCGCAAAGGCCGCTGCTGCCGGCGAGGAAAAGGGCGACGAGCGTGGTGGTGAAGCTGGTTTTCATGGCATCCCCTCTCAGCCTTGTGGGGATACTGTAGCGGATGCGGAGTCCCCGGATTTCACTCTCAGGGCGTACCATCACCGGCAGTACCTGGCGAAGAATCCGGACGGCTACTGCGGGATCGGGGGATGCGGGGTGCCCTTCAGTCCGCGGAGTTACAAAGTGGGTGAGAAGACGTAGTCGCTGGAGCGGCGGCGTCCACGTCACCGACGTTCGAGCGCGCCACTTCCGCTGCCAAAGCACCTGCAGCATCGCCCCGCGTTCAACCGTGATCACCGTCACAGTTTCCGCGGGACACCCGCGGACCGATGGTTCAAATCTTGACACCGACGCTAATCACTGTCGTCAGTCTGCTGCTAAAAGTTAAGGATGAAGATCCGTTCGAAGGTCGCGACGCTGATCGCGACTTTGTTCGCCGCCCTGGGCGTAACGGCAATCTTTGTCGCCAGCTATGTGCTGATGCCGAGCTTTGCCGCACTCGAGCATACCGAGGCCGACGTCGCGATGCGGCGCATTCAATTCGCCCTGGATCGGACGTTCGCACAGCTCGAGCTTTCCGCAGGGAGCTGGGGAAACTGGACCGACGCCTGGCGCTTCGCGCAAGACCACAACCAGACATTCATCACTGAACAGATCACCCTCGCGGGCCTCAAACAGCTCAACGTCAGCACGCTGATATTCACCGACCTGAATGGGCGTTTTATCGCGGGCGCGGCTCTTGACTTGCAAACCGACAGGTCGCTCGATCTGGACTTGGCGGCTCGCCAGACGCTGCCGCAGGATTTCCCATGGCGCGGCAATTTAGAGGCTGGGCGACCGGCTCATGGCTTTCTGCAGACCAATCGTGGAATCCTGCTGCTGGCCGCCGGGCCGGTGCTGGACGGCTTTGCGCATGGGCCGCCGCGCGGCATGGTGATCATGGGCAGGGTGATATCGCCTCAGGAGGTCGCGGCGATTGGTGCTCAGGCACAGGCGCATGTTTCGATGTTGCCGCCTTCCAACTCGCGTGGTGCGATTCGGCAGGTCGAAACGGAACGTTTCATACAGGTCTACCACGCCTATGATGACATTTACGGTCATCCCATCTTGACGCTGCGAGTCGACGTACCGCGGGAGATCACACAGCGGGGCTATGCAGCGGTGTACTACGCGTTCGCGTACCTCATGATTGCCGCCGTGATGATCGTCGTATTGCTGGTCATTCTCCTGAATCGCACGGTCTTGAATCCCCTCGCTCGAGTCACTCGCCACGCGGTCGCGATCGGTGAAGGCGCGGATCCGACAACCCGGCTCGATTTCAAGGGCACGGATGAAATCGCGGTCCTGGCGCGCGAGTTCGACCGTATGGTGGAGCACGTCGTGCGGCTAGCCTATAGCGATTCGTTGACAGGGCTGCCGAATCGCGAACAGGCGCACCGCCACCTGCGCGCAGCGCTCGCCGATTCGCAACCTGGACGCCTGCTGGCGCTCATGTATATCGATCTGGACAATTTCAAGCGCATCAATGACACCCTCGGCCACAGCATCGGCGACGAAGTCCTGATTACGGCAACCGAGCGGCTGCGTAAGGCGCTGCGCAGCGGCGGGGAACGCACGCCCGATGAGCTCTCGATCGCCCGGTCCGGCAGTCTCGCCCGCTTGGGCGGCGACGAGTTCATGGTGGTGCTGACCGGGATCGGCAGTAGCGACGATGCCGCGCGTGTGGTCGAACGGCTGATCGCCGCGCTGCACGAGCCCATGCAGCTCTCGCGTCACACGATCGTGATCACGCCGAGTATTGGGATTGCGGTCGCGCCGACCGACGGCACCGACGCTGGCGTGCTGCTGCGTCATGCCGATCTCGCGATGTACTTTTGCAAGCGCCGTGCGCCGGGCACCTATGCCTTCTTCGACGCCTCGATGAACGAAGGCGTCCTGCAACGGTACACGATCGAGAGCAAACTGCGCGGCGCGCTCGAGCGCGGTGAATTATCCTTGCACTATCAGCCGCAGCTCAACATGCGCACGGGTGACGTGACAGGGATGGAAGCGTTGTTGCGCTGGAGCCATCCAGAACTGGGTTCCGTGCCGCCGGCCGAGTTCATTCCGGTCGCCGAGGCGACCGGGCTGATCGTTCCGATCGGTGAATGGGTGCTGCGGACCGCGTGCCAGCAGGCCAAGAAGTGGCATGACGAGGGCCTCGCGAGTCCGCGCATCGCGGTCAACGTCGCCGCTCCCCAATTCGCCATGCACAACTTCGCCGCCCAGGTCGCAACGATCCTCACCGAGACCGGGCTCACCTCTACGCTGCTGGAGCTCGAGATCACCGAATCGATGCTGATGCTGGAGGAGGTGCGGGCAGCGCGCGTGCTCGGGGAACTGCACGCCATCGGCGTATCGATCGCGATCGATGACTTCGGCACCGGCTACTCCAACTTCCAGCGGCTGCGCCGCATGGCGATCGACCGGCTCAAGCTGGATCGCTCCTTCATTCGAGATCTGGGTAGCGACAGCGGCGATCGCGCGATTGCCGCGGCCATCCTGGCGATGGCGCGGGCGCTCGGGGTGGAAGTGGTCGCGGAAGGCGTCGAGTCGTTCGCGCAGTTCCGCTTCCTGCAGGAGCACCAGTGTGCGCACTGCCAGGGGTTCCTGCTGAGCCGCGCTTTGCCGGCCAGCGAGGCGCGCCTGCTGCTCGAACGCGCCCGCGAGAACTTCGAGGGCAGCCCGACCCAACGCCTACGTCGCCTCAGCCGCGCCGAGGGCTGAGAAGGAAGACACTCTCAAGACCTCAAAACTGCCCGAGGAGGAGGCGGGCGCACTCGAACGATTGTGCGTGTCAGCCCAGCGTGGGACGATTTCGCGAACCCGCATACGGGAGCTGAGGCATGAACGCACGTGTTGCCCTGGTCACGGGCGGCGGCCGGGGGATCGGGCGCGAGGCGGCGCTGCTGCTGTCGGCAGCGGGAGCGCGCGTGATGGTCGTGGCGCGCAACGCGACGGAACTGGCGGCCGTTGGCCTCGAATACGTCGCGGCCGACCTCGGCACCGCCGCGGGCTGCGCCCTGGCCGTCGCCGAGACCGAGCGACGACTGGGGCCGATTGACGTGCTGGTCGTGAACCACGGTATCGGCTCGGCCCACGAGCGGCTCGTGTGGGAGCAGGACCCCGAGGTCTGGCGCGAGACGATGCGCATCAATCTCGACGGTCCGTTCGAGCTCGCGCGGCTGACGCTCGGCAGCATGTGCAAGCGCGGCTTCGGCCGGCTCGTATTCACCAGCTCGACCGCCGGCGAGAAAGCGGAACGCTCCGGCAGCGCGTACACCGCCTCCAAGCATGGACTCATCGGGCTCGCACGCGCGGTCGCCCAGGACGCTGGGCCGTTCGGAGTCACATCCAACGCAGTGCTGCCTGGCTGGGTGCGAACGGCAATGGCCGAGCGCTCGGCGCAGTCGGAGGCCGAACGGCGCGGCATCAGCGTCGAGCAGGTGTGGCGCGAGCGCGCCGCCATCTACCCGCAAAACCGGGTGCTGGAGCCGCGCGAGGTCGCGCAGGTGATCGCGTTCCTGTGCAGCGACGCTGCCGGGGGCGTGAACGGTGAGGCGATCACCGTGGCTCTCGGCGGCATTTGGTAGGCGTTCGGATCGAGCTCGATCTATGGTGGGAGCTGGTTGCTACAAAGTGCTACATTTGCTACATTCTGCGTGTGAACCGAATCATTACACAGCGGGAGCTCCGGAATCAGTCTGCAGCAGTGCTCCGGGAAGTTCAGGCGGGGCGAACCATCGTGGTGACTCGAAACGGGGCGCCGGTCGCCGAACTCAGGCCGATTCGGCCGCGCCGGTTCGTCCTCCGTGCAACCATTGCGGAGGCTGCAGCCCGCGCGCCACGGATCGACGCCGGCCGTTTCCGCGCGGATGTCGATGCCGTGATCGATCAGCGCATCGATGACTGAACCAACGCGCGGACTACTCGACACGTCCGTGGTGATCGACCACGACCTCATCGACTCAAGATCACTTCCCGACGAGTCCGCTATTTCTGCCATCACTCTTGCCGAGCTGGCTGCGGGCCCCCATGCCACTGAAGACAAGGACGAACGCGCACGACGCCAGGACCGCTTGCACTGGGCTACGGCAACTTGGGATCCAATGCCCTTCGACGCCGAGGCAGCCCGACTATATGGCCGAATGTTCGCGGCTTCGCGAGCTGCAAAGCAGTCGAGCCGCTCACGCCTCGCGGATCTGCTCATCGCCTCCACAGCAGCGGCCAGCAGCTTGCCACTTTACACTCGCAATCCGGCCGACTTCACTGCCGTCAAGCAAATCGTCAAGATCATCCGCATCTGATGTGAGGCCCCGCACACCGCGGGTCTGAGGCAATGGTCAGCGCGGCAGCACGCACGGGACGACCTGACGACTCAAAGGCCCTTGGCCGGCCATAGACCGGGCGGCTCAGGCGCTCACGAACGACCTCGGACTTGGAGCGCTGGCGCTCGTGCGACTCGGCCTCGATTTCCGCGACCAGCTCGTCGGGCAATCGTACGGTGAGAGTCCTCATGGCCCGTAGCGCAATACGCGTCTGTCAGGTGCGCAAGACACGCGGCACCCGAAGCTACGCGCTCACTCTGAGGTCGGTGGCGCGCGCTTCCGGCCCCAGAGCTGTTACGAGAATCAGTGCGATGACCACCGCCGCCAGCGTCCACGAGAGGACGTGCGCGTAATCGCCGCCGTGCGATTCGGCGAAGCCCGCCTGAAATGGCGCCATCCGCGACATTGCCAGGTTGCCGAGTTGATAGGCGAAGCCCGGCAGGATGGCGCGTACCGAGGGCGGTGACAGCTCGTTGAGATGGGCGGGCACGATGCCCCACGCGCCTTGCACCATGAACTGCATGAGGAACCCGCCGACCGCTAGCATGACGGCAGTGTGCGAGTAGGCCCACAGTGGGATCATGGGCAGCGCGAGCGCAGCCGCCAGCGCGATCGCGCCTCTGCGACCCAGCCGCTCGGACAGCGCCCCGAAACAGATCCCGCCCGCCAGCGCCCCCAGGTTCATGACCAGGGCGATGTTACCGGTTGTCTGTGCGGAGAAGCCGTGCTGCACCTGCAGGAAGGTCGGATACAGATCCTGCGAGCCGTGCGAGAAGGCGTTGAAGCAGGCCATCAACAGGACCAGATAGCACAGCGTCGGGAAGTAGCCTTTCACCGCAGCCCAGAGGACCGCGGCTGATGCGCGCCGCGCCACGACGCCCGCCACCCAGGCCGGGGATTCCTCGACTCCGTAGCGGATGTACAGCACCAGCAGCGCCGAAGCCGAGCTGACGATGAACAGGCCGCGCCACCCGACGTGAACGAACAGACACGCAAACACGATCGACGCCAGCAGATAGCCGATCACGTAGCCTTCCTGGAGCAGTCCGGAGAAAAAGCCGCGGCCCTTCGCTGGCAGCGTCTCGAGGGCCAGTGCGGCACCCACGCCCCACTCTCCGCCCATGGCGAAGCCGAACAGCGCACGCAGCGCGAGCAGGGTCGCGAGATTGGGCGCGAAGGCCGTGGCGAGTTGCACCGCCGAGTAGCTGGCGACGTTCAGCATCAGAATCGGCCGTCGGCCATGCTTCTCGGCCAGCCAGCCGAACACCAGTGCCCCGAGCGGACGGAACGCCAGGGTGAGGAAGATCCCTTCGGCCACCGACTTCACGCCGGTGTGAAACTCGCCGCTGATCGCCTTCAGGCAGAAGACGAAAACGAAGAAGTCGAACGCGTCCAGCGACCACCCACCCAGCGCGGCAAGGTACGCGTGTAATTGGGCCCGCGTCAGCGTCCGCAAGGGGTTAGCCACGACTGCTGCGATCGGGTTACGGAAGGGAATGGATTACGGTGCGCTCTTCAATGCCATCTGCGCCAGGCTGGATGGTAGTACGTATTTGGGCACGTCGTTGGGGCGCATTACAATCCCCATCCGTGAAGCCCGTCCAAGCAGGGACGTCATCGTGCGACGCTGAAACTACCGCGGCGACTGCCGATGACGCCTCGCCGGGACCCAGCATCACCAGCTGGCCCCAGCTCGCGGATCTCGAGAGGTACTATCCGCCGGACGCAGATCGTCAGGGCATCGCAGGTATGGTCCTGATAGAGGTTACGCTCGATCGGCACGGGCGCCCCACCGAAGCCCTCGTGCTCGGCGAAGAACCGCTCGACATGGGCTTTGGCGCCGCCGCGTCGGCTTTAGCGCATGTAATGGTGTACAGCAATCCCACCGGAGAGGCGGCGCAACTCAAATTCAAAGTCAGATTCGCGCCCGGCAGGGAGCACGCCGCCGCGACGCAGGACACTAAAATACTTCCTTAAGTATCGCTCGCTGCTTCACGTCTGGAGCTCGGCGGATCATTTACGGCATTGGTTCTGTCCGGCCGGTTTGCCGTGCCGGAGGCCCAGGCTTGATCTCCAGGGCTACTTGATGGTCGCGGCGCCGACCCTGCAGGCGACCTCGTCCTGCGAGCCGGTCCCCCCGGAGCAGCCGATCGCACCGACCAGCTTGCCAGCCTGTACCAGCGGGATCCCGCCGCGCGAAGCGATGACCCCGTCGAGCGTCATCACATAGTGGAAATTGCTCTGCTGAATGGCGTTCTCGAACACCTTGGTTTCGCGACGGAAAGTCGCGGCAGTGCGCGCCTTGTGCTCGGCGATCTGGATTGACGCGAGCTGCGCCCCGTCCATGCGCTGGAAGGCGACCAGGTTGCCTCCCGAGTCCACCACCGCAACGTTCAACTTCCAATCATGCTTCCTGGCTTCGGCGACAGTCGCGGCAATGGCAGCCTCAGCGTGCTCGAGCGATATGGGTGCGCCATAGGGGATGTCGAACGGCATCCTCTCCGGCACGACATCCAGCGGATTGGCCGCGGGTGTCTGTTGCGCATGAATGGGCGTGGGGCCAGGCAAGGCGCTGCCCAGCACGGCCAGGATCACGACAGATCGTGCCGACATGACGGTGCCTTCGTGTTGCCTCGGGATTGCGAGTTTACCGCTTCCGCAGAATCGGAAGGCGGCGCCGACTTCGCGGCCGTGGGATGCGCACGTTGTGTCGTCGCCGACTCGATGCGCAGGCCCGCTCCCGCGGTTTGACGGTGCCGGCGTAACAGGCATAGATTCGCGGATTCGCAGGAAGCCCCGGAGGGAGCCATGAACACTTTGATTGGGGTTGCTGCTTTCGGCCTCAGCCTCGTTGCCACCGCGTGTTCGGCGGGTCCGTCCCCAACCTCCGGACCATCGACTTCCAAGCCTGCGCCGCCAGCGCCCACCGGCTTCGACGACAAGAGTAACGGCGTCACAGACGATGCGACGCACCAGGCAGACCAGGCGAAATTCGAGGAATTCGAGGCCATCCCTGATGGCCTCGGTCCGCTCTTCAATGCGCAGTCCTGCCGCGAGTGCCACCAGAACCCGGTCAGTGGCGGCAGCAGCCAGATCCTGGAGCTGCGTGTCGGGCACAAGGGCCCGAACGGCAGCTTTCAGAATCCGGAAATTCCGATCAACGGCGGTTCCGTGGTCATCAAGGGGCGCACGTTGGTGAACCAGCGCGCCATCTGCCCCAACGCCGCCTCTCCCACGACCGACATACAGGAGCGTGTGCCGGACTCGGAAAATATCCGCACCTTCCGCACTTCAGTGAATCTTCTCGGCGACGGATTCGTGGAGGCAGTCGACGATTCGACCCTGATCGAGATTTCCAGGAAACAATGCAAACAGGACCACGGCAGGATCTGCGGCCTGATTCTCTACGTCCCCGTCGTGGAGTCCCCCGGCGCGACGCGGGTCGGGCGGTTCGGTTGGAAGAACCAGCACGCCAGCCTGCTTTCATTCTCCGGCGATGCGTACATCAATGAGATGGGAATCACCAGCACGCTCTTTCCGGACGAAGTGACCGACCTGTGCAACACGGTGAGCGAGCCGAACAACAAACCCGAAGCGGACGGCCTCGCCGACATCGATCACTTCGCACGCTTCGTGCGCGCCACCAAGGCTCCGGCGCGCGACGCCCGGCAGGCGGCGAGCGCTGCGGCCCGGAAAGGCGAGACGCTGTTCGCCAAGGTCGGCTGCGACATCTGCCACGTCCCGACGCTGACCACCGCAGCCGCGGGCACCGTGGTGAACGGCGGGAAATTCGCCATTCCCGAGGCACTCGGCAACAAGACATTCCATCCCTACGGCGACTTCCTGCTGCACGACGTCGGCACCGGTGATGGCATCGGCATCGCCATGGTGGAGCACTACGGCAAGCACATGTACGAGATCAAGTGGAAGGATCTGTCGCTCGAGGCCCATCGCTCCACCGCCAACCGCATGCGCACGGCCCCCCTCTGGGGTGTGCGTACGCATCCGATGCTGATGCATGACGGCGCGTCGATGACGTTCCGTGATGCCATCCTGCGCCATCGCGGCGAAGCCAGCGAGGTGACGGAGCGCTTTCAAAGGCTGAACCACGACGATCAGCAGGCGATCGTCGAATTCCTGAAATCCCTGTGAGAGAACAGCGTTGCGCCGCGCGCCAGGCGCGCGGCGCTCCTGCGCCGATACAGGAACAGGAGCAGCGCCAGCACGGTCCCCCCGGGCAGCAGCATTTCCAGCATGAGGTACGGACCCACCCGCCGCGCCGCCTCCCCCATCACCCCCATGCTCCTCAGGACAGATTGCATTTGCGGCTCCTCGGTCGGGTAGTCATCGCGTACAGCAGATAGACGAACGAGGGCGCTCGAAATCGACACCAGCGCGCATCGCCTGGTGGCTGGAGCGGCAGCACGGCCGCTGTCAGCGCCGTGGGCGCGGGTATAGACTGACAGGCCAAGCCATGACCGAAGTTCCGGCAACGTCCCGGCGCCGCGACCGAGGGCGTGCCCAGCGCTCTACCGGTCCCTCGCTCGCGCCCCTGCCGCGGCTCACCAATCCCTGGAGGCCGCTGGAAATCCTGACCGCCGAGCAGGTGGAACGCATTCTGGTCGCCGCCTTCCAGGTTCTGGAGGAGGCGGGTCTCGAGATCCGCAGCCCCGCGGCACGCGAAGCCTACCGCCGTGCCGGCGCCCTGGTGGACGAGTCGACCCAGATGGTCCGCGTGGGGCGGGATCTGGTCGAGGCGCAGCTCGCCCACGCACCCGAGCGCTTCGTGCTCCATGCCCGCAATCCCGGGCGGCATCTGCACGTCGGCGACAATGTGGTCAATTTCGGGCCCGTCACCGGCGCCCCGCACATCCGCGATCTCGAGGGCGGACGGCGCTACGGTGATCTCGAAGGGTTTCGCAACATCCTCAGGCTCACCCACAAGCTCGGCATCCTGCACTGGCAGGGTGGCATCGTGGTCGAGCCGGTCGACATCCCGGTGGCGGTCCGGCATCTGCGGACCTATCAGGCTCACATCGAGTGCGCGGATATCGTGTGGGCGGCGCGCGGCATCGGCGGCGTGCAGGCGCAGGATGCGATCGCCATGTCGGCCATCGAGCACGGCTGCACGGTCGAGGAGCTGGGCGCGCGTCCGACGCTGATGACGGTGACCAACGTCAACTCACCGCGCCGGGTGGATGAGGAGATTCTCGACAACATCATGGTGATGGCCCGCCATGGCCAATGCGTGGTCATCACGCCCTTCACGCTCATGGGGGCGATGGCTCCGGTGACGCTGGCCGGCGCGCTGGCGCAGCAGACGGCCGAGGCCCTGGGCGTCGTCACGCTGTGCCAGGTGCTGCGCCCCGGCACCCCGTGTGTGATCGGAGGCTTTACCTCCAACGTCGACATGCGCACCGGCTCGCCCGCATTCGGCACGCCGGAATATTGCAACGCGGTGCTGGCGAGCGCGCAGATCGGGCGCCGCCTCAGGATCCCGGTGCGCACCAGCGCGGTGAATGCCTCGCCGGTGGTGGACGCGCAGTCGACCTATGAGACCGCGTTCTCGCTGCAGGCGGCGATCCTCAGTCACAGCCATCTGATCAACCATGCGGCTGGTTGGCTGGAAGGCGGATTGTCGGCCTCGCTCGAGAAGATCGTCGTCGACGCGGAACTGCTGCGCAACTGGGCCGAGATGCTCAAGCCGGTCAGCTTCAGCGACGACGACCTCGCGGTGGAGGCCATCAAGGATGTCGCGGTAGGCGGGCACTTCTTCGGCTCGGCGCACACGCTCGCCCGCTACGAGTCCGCGTTCTATCGTCCGCTGCTCTCGGACTGGTCGAACTTCGAGAACTGGACCGACGCCGGCGCCCGCAATGCCAGCGAGCGCGCCACCGGCATCTGGAAGAAGATGCTCGCGGAGTATCTGCCGCCGCCCCTCGACCCCGCCGTCAAGGAGGCGATCGACGCGTACGTGGCTCGCAGGACGCGTGAGCTCGGGGACACGGCGCCCGCGTGAGCGAATGGATCATGAACGCCCGCATGTACGCGGTCACTCCCGCGGTGGAAGCCGGTTGGCGTGCGCTGCTCGGGCACGTCGCGCAGGACGCATGCGTGCCGCTTACCTATGTGCCTTATCCGGCGCCGCAGCCCCTCGAGCAGCTGTGGGCGCGGGGCGATCTGGGGTCGGTGCTCATGTGTGGGTACCCGATCGCGCTGAAGCTCGCGGCGGTGACCCCGATCGCAGCTCCCATCCCGCGCGCCGGTTGGGCGGCTCATCGTGCCGTGTATCGCTCGGACCTGATCGTGCGGCAGGACGCCCCCTACCAGGCGCTCGAGGACACCTTCGGCGCTCGCGCGGGCTGGACGGTCGCGCACTCCCAGTCCGGATTCAACGCCTTCAGGCACCATCTGCTCGCCTACCGCACGCCGCAGCGGCCGGCGCTCTACGCGGAGATGGTCGGAAATCTGCTGACCGCGCGCAACGTCCTTGACGCCGTGCGCGAGGGACGCATCGACGTCGGACCGCTCGATGCCTACTGGCACCTGCTGATCGCCCGTCACGCGCCGCATCTGACGGCGGGCATTCGGGTGCTCACCTCGACACCCGTGACACCGATGCCCGCGTTCGTCGCCGCCGCGGCCGCTCCCGCGGATATGGTGGCGCGACTACGCACGGCGTTCACACGCGCCGCTCAGCGGCCCTGGTTCGGTCCGTTCGCCGATCTTCTGCTGCTCGAGGGCTTTGCGGAGGCGAGCGAGGGGGCGTTCGCGCCGCTGCTGCAATGGGACGCGCAAGCGCAGGCGGCCGGATTCGGTCTGCCGGCCTGATCGATCGGCGAGCCGCTCATCGCCCGACCCGCGCCGCTCACCGCCCGACCCGCGCTCAGGCGGGTAGTACAGGCACCCGGCCGCTCGGGTGCCGGGGTGTATCGTGCGGGCGAAACAGGAAGCGGCGCGCCACGTCGAAGTAGGTGCGATAGACGAGCCCGCCGTTTTCCGCGATCAGGCGCTCGCGATTGAGGCGGTAGCGGGCCGGGTACTCGTACCACGGGATCGCCGGCGCTTCGTGGTGCAGCGCGTGCAGATTGTTGAACAGGTAAAGCGGACCGAGGATCCAGGAGCCCTCGACGATGGCGATCCGCGCGCGCACCTGCGGCCGTGCGCGATGCTCGGCGAAAGAGCGAATCAGTGTCAGGCTGGTTCCGGGGATCGCCATGGCCAGGACGTAGATCGAGAGCGGCATGCCGCAGACGATCTTCACCCAGACGATGACCGGGATGCACCACAGCAGGTGCTCGAGCCACACCGCCCGCACCCCGTCCTGGTTACGGATCACCGCGCGCGACTCGGCACTCAGAAAGCGGCCGATGGCCCAGAAGGCGCCGATCGTGACGCGCCCGGCGAGGGTCTGTTGCAGCTGCACGATCACGCGCGTCACGGGTTTGAGGCGTGCCCAGTCCTGCGGTGTCCAGTAGTAGGACTCCGGGTCATCGAGCGGATCGGTGATGCGCTCATCGATGTGGTGCGCCCGGTGACTCTGCCGGTAACGCTCGAATGGCAGCCACAGTGACAAGGGCACGATGGCGATCAGCCGGTTGACGCCGTCCCAGCGGGTCGGGTGCCCGTGCACGATCTCATGCTGCAGCGAGCCCTGCAGCGTGATCAGCACCGCGGCGATGGGGGCCACGATGGCCAGCGGCCAGTGGCTGTAAGCAAAGGTAATCGCGAGCCAGCCGCCATAGGTAACCAGGGCGATGAGCAGCGTCGGCAGTTCCACCGCCACGCGGCCCGTGTGGCGCGCGGCGCCTGCGCCGGCCGCATCCGCTTCGGTGGTAGTTACGGCGAGGTGGTTTAGCGTCATCCGACAAATGCCCCTTCCGCCAGCACGGAAACGGGGAGCTGGGCAAATGCCACGTGCTGTCGGAAACGGGTTGATTCTACCTAAAGTCGCCACGCGGCGCCGTCGAGGCTCGCGCTTTCCGCGAACCGAGTCTCGATCCTGGCCGCCGATGCTGTATCGGTGGTTGCTGCCCGCAGCTCGAGGCCGCCGGCCCGGCGCGCAAAGGCTGCGCTTGCGCCCAAACTGTCTGAGTGTCGGGCACGTTCCCGTCAGCTCATGGGGGAAAATAGGTACTGGCCGCGCGTTCTCACAACGCTTACCCTTTGGCGAAGGTCATCGCGAAAATCCGTGACCGGCGTCCTCGACAAATCGAGCGGCCGCCGATGGAAGAAACAAGTCAAGGGAGCTGACACACGTGACTACTCCAACGACAGCCTTTCGACTCCTCTGCCGCGGCCTTGCCGCCTTTGCGCTCATCGCCCTGATACCGGTCTCATCCACCGCCCAGTCCGGCGGCCGTCACGCATTTCAGCGCGTCACGGGAACCGCAATTCCAGGCGGCCCGCTCACCCACCGCCCGCAGACGGTCGTGCTCAAAATGGCCGGCGACCCGGTCGCCGTCGTGCGCAGCCGCACGCCAGGCAGGCAGCTCGCCGAGGCGCAGCGGCAGTCGATCGAGCGCGACCTGCGTAGCAGGCAGGACGCGATCGTGCCGTCCATTCGGAGAATGGGCGGCACCGTGCTGGGGCAGTTCCAGCACGCCATCAACGGCATCAAGGTGCGCGGGACGCCCGGGCAGATCAGGGCGTTCGCCGCGCTGCCGGGAGTCGTCGAAGTCAAAGCGGTTCGGACCTACCACCTCGTCAATGTGGAAAGCGTGCCCTTCATAGGTGCGCCGCAGGCGTGGCAGGGCCCGCCCGGGCTGCACGGTGAGCACATACGCATCGCGGTCATCGACACCGGGGTGGACTACACGCACGCCAACTTCGGCGGGCCGGGCACGGTCGCTGCCTGGAAGGCTGCCTTTGCGGGCAGCACCCAGCCGGCGGATCCGGCGCTGTTCGGCCCCAACGCGCCGAAAGTCAAGGGCGGCACGGACCTGGTGGGCGATGCCTACGATGCACGCTCCACCGACCCTGCCATTAACACGCCGCAGCCGGACCCGAACCCGCTCGACTGCGCCGGGCACGGGAGCCACACCTCCGGCACCGCGACTGGTTTCGGCGTGAGCCCCGCAGGCGCCACCTTCAAGGGACCGTACGACGCTAACACACCCGGTCAATCGTTCATCATCGGTCCGGGCGTCGCGCCGCTCGCGGACCTCTACATGGTCCGCGTGTTCGGCTGCAGCGGCAGCGCAACGACCCAGGTGGTAGTCGACGGCATCGACTGGGCGGTCGCCCACGACATGCAGGTGATCAGCATGTCGCTCGGCTCGGATTTCGGCAACGAGGACGATGCGGATGCCGAGGCGTCCGAGAACGCGGTCAATGCAGGCATCGTGGTGGTCGCCTCGGCCGGGAATGCGGGGCCGATTCCCTACATCGTGGGCACTCCGAGCACGGGTGAAAAAGCGATCAGCGTCGCCGCGGTCGACTCACACGCCTCGTATCCGGGCGAAGCGCTGGCACTCGCACCGACGGGTGGTATCACGGCACTGGACTCCAACGGCATCGCCGCCGCCAATGGCACGTCGCTCCAGGTGGCCGTGCTCAGGAATACCTCGGGCGGCGTCTCGCTCGGCTGTGACCCCACCGAGTACACGGCTGCGGGCGTCAGCGGCAAGCTCGTGGTCACGGCTCGCGGCACCTGCGCGCGCGTGGCGCGGGCGATTTTCGGCCAGCAGGCCGGCGCCGCCGCGGTCGCGATGATCAACAACGCGTCGGGCTATCCACCCTTCGAAGGGCCGATCAATTCGAACCCGGACACCGGCATCCCGTACACGGTGACCATACCGTTCCTGGGCGTGCAGGGCCCGACGGCCACCGACGGTGCGGCCCTCGCAGCATCCACCACGGCGGTGTTCACGGCCACGGCGACGATTGCGAATCCGACCTTCCGGCACTTCGCGTCGTTCAGCTCCGGGGGCCCGCGCGGAGGCGACGGCCACCTGAAGCCGGACATCTCGGCGCCGGGCATCAGCGTCTTCTCCACGGGCATGGGCACCGGCAACCAGGGTGTGTTCATGTCGGGGACCTCGATGGCGGCCCCGCACGTGGCGGGCAGCGCCGCGCTCGCCATACAGGCGCATCCCGCGTGGGACGCGGCCGCCGTGGCCGCTGCCGTGGTCAACACCGCGGATGCGACCCAGCTCGCCAGCAATTCGGCGCGCCTCGGTGGCAACGGACTGGTGCAGCCCTTTGGTGCGACGCAGACGTCCGTGACTGCGCACGCGGCGGACGGCACGCCGAGCGTCAGTTTCGGCGTGGCGGAGCTCACGAGCGACTACAGCGGTGTCGGGCACATCGTGGTCGAGAATCGGGGCAGTGCGCCGGCGAGCTTCGCACTCTCGGTCGTGCAGGCGGCGAGCGCTCCCCACACCGCCAGCGTCTCGCCGACCTCGATCGCGCTCGCGGCACACCAGAGCCAGACGGTGACCGTGAGGCTCGCGGTGCCGGCGATGACGGTCGGTGATTCAAGCCTATTCCGCCAGGTGCAGGGGCGCGTGGTCATGACCCCGAGCACCGGCAACAAAGGCGTGAGATTGAGCGTGCCGTACTACCTGGTGCCGCGCGCCCGCTCGCTGGTCAATGCGCAGCTGACCGCCTCCGGCGGCTCGCGCTCGATCGCCCTCAGCAACCGCTCTGGCGGGATCACCGGCACGGCCGACTTCTACGCCTGGGGCCTGCGCGGCAGCAACGTCGGCCTGGGCGCGACCGGGCTGCGGGCGGTCGGCGTGCAGTCCTTCCCGGATGGCGCCAATACGCAGCTGGTGTTTGCGGTGAACACCTTCGGCCGCGCCTCGAACCCGGTGACGATGGAATACGACGTGCTGGTGGACGTCGACGGCGATGGCACACCGGATTACGACATCGTAGCCGCTGATCTGGGCCTCTTGACCACGGGCTCCTTCAACGGACAGATGGCCACCGCGGTGTTCAACCTGTCCACCGGCGCGGGCATGCTCGAGTTCCTCGCGCCCGCGCCCACCGACGGTACCACGGTGCTGATGCCGGTGATCGCCGCCGATGCGGGCATCACGTCCGCGAATCCGCGCTTCGGTTACACCGCAGAGACCTTCGATCTGATCGGCGGCGCCTCCGACACGATCACGGCCACCGCGAAGTTCAACGCCTTCAACAGCTCGATCAGCACCGGTGCGTTCGTCACCCTCGCGCCGGGCGCGAGCGCGAGCGTGCCGCTGTCGATCAACCGGACCGAATTCCGGCTGACACCGGCACTGGGCCAGATGGTCGTGTCGCTCGAGAACCGGGCGAGTGGCGGGAGCGAGGCGCTGCTAGTGCCGCTCGACGACTGATCGCGCGCACTCTTCGCCGTCCCCGGCAGCCGCAGCTCCGGGGACGGCGGACCGCCGCACTCTCACTCGAGGTGGGCGGTCCTGCAGATGCGCCGCTCGAGCCCGGCGAGGGCGTCATAGAGCAGGATCGCCATCAGGCCGGTCACGAGTCCCCCCTGCAGGATGAAGGCGTTGTTGTTGGACAGGAGCCCCGCGATGATCACCTCGCCGAGTCCCTTGGCGGCCACCGTCGATCCGATCGTCGCCGTGCCGACGTTGATGACCAGGGACAGCCGGATGCCCTCCAGAATCAGCGGTAACGCCAGCGGCAACTCCACGGACAGCAGGCGCTGGCGCGCGCTCATGCCCATGCCGCTCGCGGCCTCCAGGACCTGCGGCGGACAGGTCTGCAGGCCGACGATCGTGTTCTCGAAGATGGGCAGGAGGCCATAGGCAAAGAGCGCGATCAGCGTCGGCTTCTCGCCGAACCCGACCAGCGGCACGGTGACTGCGAGCACCGCCACCGGCGGGAAGGTCTGACCGATGTTGACGAGGGTGCGCGACAGCGGCAGGAATTGCGCGCCGCTCGGGCGGGTCACCAGAATGCCCAGCCCGACGGCCACCAGGGTGCTCGCGGCGGCGGCGCAGCACACCACGCCGAGATGCGCGAGCGCAAGCGTCAGCAGGTTGCCCTGATCGTAGATCGGCGGCGCGCCATACTGCGTGAGCGGCGTGAACAGCGGCGCGAAGCTCTGGGGCATCAACAGGAACCCCAGCAGCAGGGCGAGCGCTGCGAGTCGCAGGATGGCAGCCATGCCCGGCATCAGCCCGGTCGCCCGCGCTCGAGGATGGCCGCGATCGTGAGGTAGCCGCGCCGCGTGCCGTCCGCGTCCATGACCACGGCCGAGTCGGCGCCGCGCCACAGGAGCTCGGAGAGCACCTCGCGCAGCGACGCCGCGGCCGCAACGGCCGGCCCCTCCGAGACGCCCGGCAGCGCCGCCTCGCCCGCCGTGGTGAGCGACAGCAGTCGCATCGCCCGGTCCGAGACGCCGGTCATGCGCGACACGAAAGGGTCCGCCGGGCGCGTGAGCAGCACCGCGGGGCGATCGTACTGCAGCAGCCGGCCGTGGCTCATGACCGCGACGTGATCACCCAGACGGAAGGCCTCGTCCATGTCGTGGGTCACGAGCACGATGGTCGTGCCGAAGCGTCGCTGAATGTCGAGCAGGTCATCCTGCGCCTTCGCGCGGATGATGGGATCGAGGGCGCCGAAGGGTTCATCCATCAGCAGCACCGCCGGCTCGGCGGCGAGCGCCCGCGCCACACCGACGCGCTGTTGCTGCCCGCCCGAGAGCTGATGCGGGAAGGCTCCCGCGTAGGCGCCCGGATCGAGCTGGAACACCAGGAGCAGCTCCTCGACACGGGCGCGGATGCGAGCCTCATCCCAGCCGAGCAGTCGCGGCACGGTCGCGATGTTCTCCGCCACCGTGCGGTGCGGGAACAGGCCGTGTCCCTGGATCGCATAGCCGATCCGGCGCCGCAGCAGGTGCGCAGGCTCGCCGGTCGTGTCGTGGCCGTCGATCAGCACCCGACCGCGGGTCGGCTCGATGAGGCGATTGATCATGCGCAGCAGAGTCGATTTTCCCGAGCCGGAGGTGCCCACGATCACGGTGATCGAGTTGCGCTCGATCACCATGGACACGCCGTCGACGACCGTCGTCGCCCCGTACTGCTTGCTGAGGTTCTCGACGCTGATCATTGCCGCGCCCGATCCAGGACCTCCGCCAGCGCATCGAGTACCACGGCGGCGGAGAAGGCGAGTGCCACGATCGGAATCGCCCCGAGCAGCACCAGGTCGATGGCCGTCTGCCCGATCCCCTGAAAGACGAAGGTCCCGAGTCCGCCGCCGCCGATGAGGGCGGCGACGGTCACCATGCCGATGTTCTGCACCAGTACGATGCGGATGCCGGTGAGAATGACCGGCAGCGCCAGAATGAGCTCGATGCCCGTCAGGATCTGCCAGCTCGTCATGCCCATGCCACGCGCGGCTTCGACCGCGGCCCGCGGCACCCGCTTCAGCCCCGCAACCGTATTGGCGGCGATCGGCAGCAGCGAATACAGAAACAGGGCCACCGCCGCCGGTGCGGCACCGATGCCACGGATCCCGAGCGCCGCAGCCAGCGGCACGGCGGCGGCCAGCGCCGCGAGCGGCACCATCAGAATGCCGAACAGCGCGATCGCCGGAATCGTCTGGATCACGTTGAGCGTCCCCAGCACGCCCGAGCGCAGCCGCGGGACGCGGTGGCACAGAATGCCGATCGGCAGCGCCACCAGCACGGCAGCGGCGAGCGATCCCAGGGCGAGCCACACGTGCTGGCGTGCCTCGCGCGCGAAGCGATCGGCGTTGACCGCGTACTCGCGCATCACGGAGAGATGGTCGAACGTGCCATGCGCCAGGGCGAGTCCGGCAACGACGATGGACAGAGCCAGGAACAGCACGCGCAGGCCAGGCCCCGGGCGCATGCGTGTGACGGCATCGGTCGCCATCAGGCCGAGGCACATGAGCAGCACCCAGAAACCGGCGCCGGGTGCGACGCGCACCACTTTGTTGCCGGCGGGTGTGAGCGCATCCCCGGCCGCGGCCACCGCGAGCGCTACGGCGGCGACCCCCAGCAGCGCTGCGCCGAGCCGTACGCGGGCGTTGGATACCCCGAGGGCTGCGATCGCCGCGCAGATCAGGACCGCCTGGCAGCCGAGCGCTCCCCACGCCGGCAGCGCGTCCAGCAGCCCGCGTGGATCGCCGGGCACGATGCGGTTGGACTTCAAGACCACGAACGGCAGGAACACGGCGGCCACGGCCCCGGCGCCCGCGAGCAGCGCACCGAGGGGGTCGAGCCTGCGCAGCCGCGGCACCGTCAGCGCCGTGCGCACACTCACTTGAGAAAGCCCTTCGCCTTCAGGTAGTCCTCGGCGACCGAACCTTCCGATTCGCCGTCGATCTGCACGCGCGCATTGAGCTGTTGCAGCGTCTCGCGACTGAAACTGTCCATCAGCGGCTTCACGATCGAGGCGATCTGCGGGTGCGCCTCGAGGACCGCCTCGCGAACGATCGGCACCGGCGCGTACACCGGCTGGTCGTGCCGGTCGTCCTCGAGGGCCTGGAGGTTCGCGGCGAGGATGCCACCGTCGGTCCCGTACACCATGGCCGTGTTCGCGCCGTTGGTGCGCGCGGCCGCAGCCCCGATGGTCGCCGCGGTCTCCCCGCCGGCGAGCACGATCAACTGGTCGGAGCGCAGCCTGAACCCGTAGGTCTTCTCCAGCGAGCGCAGGGTGCCGGCGTTGGCGAACTCGGCCGAGCAGACGAGCACCACCTTGCCGCCGCCCGCTACCCATCTGCCGAAGTCGCTCATGGTCCTGAGGTTGTTCGCCAGGGCCACGTCGCGGCGCACGGCCAGCGCCCAGGCGTTGCTGGCCCTCGCGGGTGTGAGCCAGACGATGTGGTTGGCGGCGTAATCGAGTCTGGCGCCGAGCTCATAGCCCTGTTGCAGGTCCTTCCAGGCGGGGTTGGACGCCACGTTGAAAAAGAACCCCGCATTGCCGGTGTATTCGACGTACAGATCGACCTCGCCGGAGAGCAGCGCCTTGCGAACGACCGGCGTCGCACCGATCTTGGTGCGATCGAGCGTCTGGATCCCATGCGCGTTCAGCAGCAGGCGGATCATCTCTCCGATCATCGCTGACTCGCTCGAGAGCTTGGAGGAAACCACGACCGCGGCCGGCAGCGGGGGCGACACGCTCAGCGCCAGCGCCGCCGCCACGCACAGCGACTTCAGAATGTTCGCCACCCCTCACCCCCTGCCGACCGCTCGGGGCCGACGATCGCGCAGCGCTGCACACTGTCGGTTGTCGCTGCGCACGTCAAGGGCGGCGCGAGCGCGTGTGCCGGCCCGCACTGCGCTCTATCATGGCGGGCAGCGATGAATCCGCAACCGAAATCCCACCCGACGCCTGCGCGTGCGCGGCGTGTGTCGAGCGGCCGCTATTCGCTCTGGCGAGTGTTTCTCGAGGGACTCACCGGCCAGCGCGGCTGGTCGCGCGCCTGGGCGAAGGCGACACCGCGCGAGCGCTACCGCGTGGTGATCGTCGGCGGCGGCGGTCATGGACTGGCGACCGCCTTCTACCTCGCCACCGAGTACGGCATCAGCGACGTGGCGGTGCTGGAGCAGGGCCCGCTCGGGCTGGGCAACGTCGGGCGTAACACGACCATCATCCGTTCCAACTACTTCCACCCGCAGAATATCCGCTTCTACGAGCACTCGCTCAAGCTGTGGGAAGGGCTCGAGCGAGCGCTGAATTTCAATGCCATGGTGAGCCAGCGCGGCACGCTCAACCTGTTTCACAGCGAGGCGCAGCGCGATCTGTTCACGCGGCGCGCCAACATGATGCGCCTGCTCGGCGTGGACGCCGAAGCCCTGAGCCGCGAGGCGGTGAAGGAGCTGGTGCCGCTCGTTGATCTGGATAACGGCCGCTACCCCGTGCTGGGCGGGTTCCTGCAGCGCCGTGGCGGCACGGTTCGCCACGATGCGGTCGCCTGGGGTTATGCGCGGGCGGCATCGGAAGCCGGTGTCGACATCGTCGAGGACTGCGAAGTCACCGGCATCACCCGCGACGGATCGCGGGTGACCGGAGTCGAGACCACCCGCGGGCACATTACGGCCGACACGGTATGCCTGGCCGTCGCCGGGCATTCGTCGCGACTCGCCGCGATGGCGGGACTTACGCTCCCGATCGAGAGCCACGTGCTGCAGGCCTTCGTGAGCGAAGGCATCAAGCCGGTGCTCGATGTCGTCCTGACCTACGGTGCCGGACACTTCTACGTCAGCCAGTCGGACAAGGGCGGACTGGTGTTCGGCGGCGCCATCGACGGCTACAACAGCTACGGCCAGCGCGGCACGCTGCCGATGGCGGAAGAAGTGGCCGCGGCCGCCGTGACGCTGCTGCCGGGGCTCGCGCGCCTCAAGGTGCTGCGGCAATGGGGCGGTGTCATGGACATGAGCATGGACGGCTCCCCGATCATTTCCGCGACGCCGCTCGAGGGCCTGTTCGTGAATGGCGGCTGGTGCTACGGCGGCTTCAAGGCGATCCCGGCCGGGGGCCTGGCCACGGCGCACCTCATCGCGCGCCAGGCGCCGCACCCGCTCGCCGCTCACCTGGGTCTGGAGCGCTTCGCCGCCGGACGCACCGTCGATGAGCGCGGTGCCGGCCCGTTCCCGTACGCTCACTGAACTGCAGCGCCCATGCTGCGCATCCCCTGCCCGTGGTGCGGTGAACGCGACGAGACCGAGTTTCGCTATCGGGGCGACGCCAGCAAGGTGCGGCCCGCCGCCGACGCGGGACTTGCGGCGTTCACCGCCTATGTCTACGAGCGGGACAACCACTGCGGCTGGCATCTGGAGTGGTGGTTGCACGTGGGCGGCTGCCGCAGGCTACTGAAGGTCGTGCGCCACACGCTCAGCCACGAGATTCACGCGGTCGGCGGCCCCGAGGATCAATTGTCCCCTCCGCCGGGACTCACGCGCTGATGCGCGCTCCCGGCCGTATCGCCCGCGGTCTGCTGACCGACCCCGATCGGCCGGTGGGCTTTCGCTTCGACGGGCGCAGCATGCAGGGCCTTGCGGGCGACACGCTCGCCGCGGCTCTGCTCGCCAACGGCCAGCGCCTCGTTGCCCGCAGCTTCAAGTACCACCGGCCGCGCGGCATCGTGACGGCAGGTCCCGAAGAGCCCTGTGCGCTCGTCGACGTGATCGGCGTGAGCGGACGCGAGCCCAACCGGCTCGCCACGACGCTGCTGCTGCACGAGGGCCTCGTGGCCGAAAGCCAGAACCGCTGGCCGTCGCTGCGGTTTGATGTGCTGGCGGTCAACGATCTGATGGGCCGGTTCCTGCCGGCGGGTTTTTACTACAAGACGTTCATGGCGCCGGGCTGGGCCTGGGAGCGGCTCTACGAGCCCCTCATCCGCCGGGCCGCAGGCTTAGGCAGGCTCGAGGCGATCGTCGGCGATCATGCAGCGCCCGCCGAGACCGTGCACGACCACGCCGATGTGCTGGTAGTGGGCGCGGGCACCGCGGGGCTCGCCGCCGCGCACCGACTGGGCACGAGCGGCCTCAAGGTGATGCTCGCTGACCAGGACGTCGTACTGGGCGGCGGCTCGCTGCTCGATGCGCGCTGGAGCGCCTGGCGCGAGAGCCTGTGTGCGGGGCTCGCCGGCCTGGCCACGGTGCGCTGCCTGCCCCGCACCACGGTGCTCGGCGCCTACGGCCACGGCGTGTTCGGGGCGCTCGAGACCCTCTCACCCCCCGAGGCGGCCCGTTTCGATGGCCTGCGGGAGCGGCTGCGGATCATCCGCGCCCGGCGCGTGGTGTGCGCCACCGGTGCGCTCGAGCGGCTGATCGCTTTCCCGGGCAACGACCTGCCGGGCGTGATGCTCGCGGGTGCCGCGCATCAGTATCTGAGACGCTACGGGGTGGCGGTGGGCCGCCGTCCGGTGTTCTTCCTCAACAGCGACGAGGCCTACGAGGCGGTGTTCGCCTTGAGCGGCGCCGGCATCGAATGCGCAGTTGTCGACGTGCGCGAGAGCTCGCTCGCCGCCGAGCGTGCGCGCGCGCTTGGTGTCGAGGTGCACGGCGGCGCCGTGGTCGAGGGGGCTTACGGGCGCGACGGGGTCCGCGCCGTCAGGGTCGTGGACGTGACCGGGCGCGCTCGGCGCGAGCTCGCGGCGGACTGCCTGCTCATGTCCGGAGGGTATTCCCCGGCGACCACGCTGGCGAGCCAGCTCGGCGCACGGCTCACGTGGCAGGAGGCGATCGCAGCCTTTACCGCCGACCTGGCGCCCGCCATCGGGCAGATGGCCGGCGCGGCGCGGGGTGTCTTCGGACTCGCGGCCGCCGCGCGTGACGGCGAGAGTGCGGCGCGAACGCTCGCGGCGCAACTCGCTCGGCCGGTAGGCGCCGCGGACCCGGGCGTGGATCTGCCGCCCGATGCGGACGTCACACCGATCGCCGCGCTGTGGGAGGTGCGCGGACCGGCCAAGGCTTTCGTCGATCTGCAGAACGATGTGACCGCCGCCGACGTGCGGCTGAGCTGTCGCGAGGGCTACGAGCACGTCGAGCACATGAAGCGCTTCACCACCCATGGCATGGCGACCGACCAGGGCCGCATCGGGGGACTGGTGGGGAGCGCGGTGCTGGCGCAGGCGCGCGGCGTGCCGCTGTGGCAGGTCGGGCAGACGAGGCCCCGCCCGTTCGCCCAGCCGGTTCCCTTCGCGGCACTCGCCGGTGGCGAAGTCCGCGAGCACTACCGACCCAAGCGCCGGCTGCCGCTGCACGACTGGCACGAGGCCGCGGGCGCGACCTTCGTGTCCACGGGGCTGTGGCTGCGGCCGCTCGTCTACTCGCCTCGACAGGGGTGGGAGGCGGTGCTGAACGAGGCCCGCGCCGTACGCCGCTCGGTCGGCATCACCGACGTGTCGACCCTCGGCAAGATCGACGTGCAGGGGCCGGACGCCGCGCGGTTCCTGGACTTCATCTACGCGAGCTCGTTTGCCACCCTCGCGGTCGGTCGCGCCCGCTACGGCATCATGTTGCGCGAGGACGGGATGCTGCTCGACGACGGTACCACCTCGCGGCTCGCTCCCGAGCACTTCCTCGTCACGACCACCACGGCGAACGCGACGGCGACGCTCGAGCACATGGAATTCCATCTGCAGGCCGTGTGGCCGCGGCTGGATGTGCTGCTCACCGATGTCGGCGATCAGTGGGCGCAGTTCGCGGTCGCCGGGCCGCGCTCGCGCGAGGTCGTGGCTGCGGTGGTCGCGGGCCTCGAACTGTCCAACGAAGCCTTTCCGTTCATGGCGGCGAGCGTCGCCACCATCGCCGGCGTTGCGGGACGGGTGTTCCGCATCTCGTTCTCGGGCGAGCTCGCCTACGAGCTCGCGGTACCGGCCCGTCACGCGCTCGCGGTGTGGTCGGCGGTGCTCGAGGCGGGCAAGCGCTTCGGTATCGCGCCCTACGGCCTCGATGCGCTCAACACGCTGCGCATCGAGAAGGGTCACGTGACCGCCGCGGAGCTGAACGGCAACACCAGCGCCGACGACCTCGGCATGCAGCGGATGCTGAAGAAGCACGGTGATTTCATCGGCCGCGCGCTGTCGCAGCGCCCCGGCCTCACGGCGCCCGAGCGCCTGCAGCTCGTCGGCGTGAGACCCCTGGCGCGCGCGCACCGCCTGCGAAACGGCTTGCAGCTCGTCGCACCCGAGGCGCGCACTACGAGTCTCGGCTACGTGACCTCCTCGACCCCCTCGGTCGAGAGCGACGGCTGGGTGGGCCTGGCGCTGGTGGCGGGCGGCCGCCGGCGGTTGGGTCAGCGGCTGATCGGCACATCGCCGGTTCACGACGAGGCCATCGAGATCGAGATCGTGAGCCCGCACATGCTCGATCCGGAGAACCTTCGTGTCCGCGCCTGACTCCCTGCCGATGCCGCGCGCGACTCCCGGCATCCGGCTCGCATCCTGCGCGGTGGATATCGTCGAGATCGCCGCTCTGCACGGGCGCGCGCCCGAGCTCGAGAACATCGCGGGTGCCCGGGGGCTCGACCTGCCGGTGTTGGGACGGGTGGCGGTGGCGAGCGGTCAACTGGCGCTTGGCGTGCGCCCGGCGCGCTGGCTGCTGCTCGCCCGGCCGGCGCACTCGGGCGCGACCGCGGCGCGCTGGCAGGCCGCCTGTGGGCGCGCCGGCGCCGCGGTCGACCTGTCGTCGGGGCTCGCGGCGTGGCGCCTCGCCGGGCCGCAGGTCCGGGACGCGCTTGCCAGGGCGTGTCGCCTGGACCTGGATCCGCAGGTCTTCCCGGCAGGCAGCGCGGCCGCCACCGTCATGGCGCAGGTGGGGGTCATCCTCGCGGTGCTGCCATCGGGGCTGCTGCTGCTCACGCCCACGAGCACCGCGCGGCACTTGCGCGCATGGCTTGCCTCCACGGCGAAGCCCTTCGGGCTCGTGTCCGAGGCGGATGTTACTGTTGGCGTACTGTCCGGAGATCGAGCGACATGAAGACTTCCGCGAGAGCCGTGGTCATCGGAGGCGGGGTGGTCGGCGCCAGTGTGCTCTATCACCTCGCCAGGATCGGCTGGGCCGACGTGCTGCTGCTGGAGAAGAGTGAATTGACCTCGGGCTCGACCTGGCATGCAGCCGGAGGCATGCACACGTTCAACGGCGAGGCCAACATCTCGCTGCTGCAGACGACCTGTATCGCGAGATCGAGGCGGCCTCCGGCCAGTCCTGCGGGCTGCACCCGAACGGCGGCCTGATGCTGGCGGCGAGCCCGGGCGAGCTCGACAGCCTGAAGCTCATCTGCTCACGGGCGCGCTACCTGGGAATGGAAACCGAGATGATCTCGCTCGAGCAGGCGCGCAACTTCAATCCCCTGATCGATACCAGCCATTTCATCGGCGCGCTGTGGCGCGCGGACGGTGGGCATTGCGATCCCTCGGGCACCACCCACGCCTACGTCAAGGCGGCTCGAGCGCTCGGCGCCTCGGTGGAACGCTTCACCCGCGTGTTGTCGCTCGGGCAGCGCCGCGACGGCACCTGGGACGTCGTGACCGACAAGGGCACGGTGCACGCCGAGCACGTGGTGAACTGCGCGGGTCTGTGGGCACGCGAGGTCGGCCACATGGTCGGCATCGAGCTGCCGGTGCTGGCGATGGAGCACCACTATCTGCTGACCGAGGATGTCCCGGAGCTCGCAGGCCGGGAGAAGGAGATCGTGAACACCACCGACTACGCCGGCGAGATCTACCTGCGCCAGGAGCGTGGTGGCGTGCTCATCGGTACGTACGAGCCCCACGGCACGGTCTGGTCGCCGGTGAAGACGCCCGACGACTTCTCGATGCAGCTGCTGCCCGAGGACTTCGAGCGGCTGGCGCCGTACTTCGAGGTCGGCTTCAGGCACTTCCCGGCGCTCGGTCGTGTGGGCATCAGGAAGGCGGTGAACGGTCCGTTCACCTTCGCTCCCGACGGCAATCCACTGGTCGGACCGGTCCGGGGGGTGAGGAACTTCTGGGTGGCCTGCGCCGTCATGGCCGGGTTCAGCCAGGGTGGGGGCATAGGACTGGTGCTGTCGCGCTGGATGGCGCAGGGCGATCCGGGCCAGGACATCATTTCCATGGACGTCGCGCGCTTCGGTGCGTTCGCGACGCCGAAATACACCTCTCTCAAGGTCCCCGAGAACTACTCGCGTCGCTTCCGGCTCGCCTACCCGAACGAGGAGCTGCCCGCCGCCCGCCCGGTGCGCCGCTCACCGATCTACGACAAGCTCAGGGCGGCCGGTGCGGTCATGGGCGCGAATTTCGGCCTCGAGAATGCCCTGTGGTTCGCACCGGAGGGCGTCGCGCCGACCGAGACCCCGACCTATCGGCGCTCGGAAGCCTTCCCCGTCGTGCGGGCCGAATGTCAGGCGGTCCGCCGGACGGTCGGCCTCTACGAGACCACCAACTACGGCAAGTACGAGGTCGCCGGGCGCGGAGCGCGCGCCTGGCTCGATCGGGTCTTTGCCTCGCGCATACCCAAGCCCGGACGGTTCGCGCTCGCCCCGATGCTCAATCCCGCCGGCCGGATCATGGGGGACCTGTCGATTGCGTGTCTCGCGCAGGACCGCTTCCTCATCGTTGGGTCGGGCTTTGCCGAGGACTTTCACCTGCGCTGGTTCTGGGCCTCGGAGCCACCGGCGGATGTGTCGGTGCGCTCGGCCGCCTCGACGCTCAACGGCGTGTCGATCGCGGGCCCGAGGTCGCGGGAGCTGGTGCAGCATCTGGTGCGGGACGATCTGTCGGCTTCCGCGTTCAGGCTGTTCCAGGTCACAGAGACGGCCGTCGGCTTCGCGCCCGCCATCCTGACGCGCGCCGGATTCACCGGTGAGCTCGGTTACGAGATCTGGACGACACCCGACTATTTCTCCTCGCTCTACGATGACCTGTGGGACGCGGGGCGCGAGCTCGGGCTCGTACACTTCGGCGGGCGCGCCCTGTCGTCGCTGCGGCTGGAGAAGGCCTACGGCTCGTTCAACAAGGACTTCCGCCCCGACTACACCCCGGGTGAGACCGGTCTCGATCGCTTCGTCGATTTCTCCAAGCCCGATTTCACCGGCCGTGCGGCGGCACTCGCCGAGCGCGCGGCGGGCCCCAAGCGCCGCTTCGTCGTCATGGAGGTAGCGGACGCCGACGCCGAGGTGGTCGGCTACGAATCGATCATGAAGGACGGCGCGGCGGTCGGCTACGTGACCTCGGGGGCCTACGGCCATTGCGTCGGCAGGAGTCTCGCCGCCGGCTACGTACCGGCCACACTGGCGCGCGAGGGCGCGCGCTTCGAGATCGACATCCTGGGCGAGATGCGGGCCGCGACGGTGCGGCTGGAGCCGCTGTACGATCCGCACGGACTGCGACTGCGCAGCTGAGGCGAGCCGCAAGGCCTCATTGCTGAACAGGCTGTCGGGGGCGTACGAGTGAGCGACCAGGGGTCGAGCTTCGACAACATCATCGAGCGCGAGCGCGGCTTGCGGCGGCAGCTGAGCGCGCGTCGCCTGACCATGATCGCCATTGGAGGCGCGATCGGCACCGGACTGTTTCTCGGCAGCGGCTTTGCGATCAGCCTGGCCGGACCCGCGGTGCTCGTGAGTTACGCCGTCGGCGCCGTGATCGCCCTGCTGCTCATGGGGTGCCTGGCGGAAATGACCGTCGCGCACCCCACCTCGGGATCCTTCGGCGCTTACGCGGAGTACTACATTGATCCCCTGGCGGGGTTTCTGGTGCGCTACGCGTACTGGACCAGCATCGTGCTGGCGGTGGGGACCGAGGTCACGGCGGTGGCACTCTACATGCGCTTCTGGTTTCCCGCGCTCCCGGGCTGGCTGTGGATCGTGGCCTTCTCGGCTCTCCTGATCGGGGTGAACGCCCGCAGCGTGAATGTGTTCGGTGCGGTCGAGTACTGGTTCTCCGCGCTCAAGGTCACGGCCATCGTGATATTCATTCTGCTTGCAGGTTATATCGTGCTGGGCGCGCCGTCCGCGGTGCCGGCGGCGGCCGCCGGCCCAGGCAGCGGCGCCGCGGCGGTCGGCTTTCGCAACTACACCGCCCACGGCGGTTTCCTGCCCCGGGGCTTGTGGGGCGCGTGGGTCGCGGTGATCGTCGCGATATTCAGCTACCTCAGCATCGAGATGATCGCGGTCGCGGCGGGGGAGGCCGCGCAGCCCGAGGTCGCCATCACGCGCGCGTTTCGCTCGACGGTGTTCCGGCTGATCCTCTTCTATCTGCTGACCCTCGCCCTGGTGCTGGCGATCGTGCCGTGGACCACCGCGGGCATCGAGGAGAGCCCGTTCGTGAAGGTCATGCGGGCGCTGCACGTGCCGGCGGCCGCCGGCATCTTCAACTTCGTGATCCTGGTCGCGGCGCTCTCGGCGATGAACAGCCAGCTCTACATCACCACGCGCATGATGTTCAGCCTGTCGCGGGCCCATCATGCACCGCGGCGCTTCGGCGTCCTCAACCGGCGCGGCGTGCCGGTGCAGGCGCTGCTGCTCTCGAGCATCGGCATCGCGCTGGCGGCGCTGCTGAGCATCGTGGCGCCGCAGTCGGCGTTCATTCTCATGGTGTCGATCTCGGCCTTTGGCGCCATGTTCACCTGGATGATGATTTTCATCACCCACTATCGTTTTCGCCGCGCGCGTGCGCGCACCGCGGCGGCACCGTTGCGCTTCCGCATGGTCGGCTTTCCCGCCACGACACTGCTGGGCGCAGCCCTCATGGGAGCGGCGCTGCTGACGACGGCATTCACCGACTCGTTCCGCATGACGTTGCTCTTCGGGCTGCCGTTTCTCGCCTGCCTGAGCGCGGCGTACTGGATCCGGCGCCGACAGGAGTAAGCTGCGCAGCAGAAGCCTCAGGAGTTGAACGCATGGCTACGAAACCCATTCCGGAGGGATACCGCACGGTGACCCCGTACCTGATCGTCAAGGGTGCCGCTGAGGCGATCGAGTTCTACAAGCGCGCCTTCGGTGCAAAGGAGCTGCTGCGCATGGCCGACCCGCACGGCAGAGTGGGTCACGCCGAGATCAAGATCGGCGACTCCGTGATCATGCTGGCCGACGAGCACCCCGCCATGGGCTACCGCGGACCGCGCTCCCTCGGCGGATCGAGCGTCAGCATCCTGCTGTATCTGGAGGATGTGGACGCCGTGTTCGAACGTGCCCTCGAGGCCGGGGCGAAGGCGCAGCGCCCGGTGGCGAATCAATTCTACGGCGACCGCACGGGTACGCTGGAAGATCCGTTCGGTCAGGTCTGGACGGTCGCGACGCACGTGGAAGACGTCCCACCCGAGGAAATGCGGCGCCGGGCCGAGGCCGCGATGAAATCATCGGCGTCTTCCGCGTCCTGAGCTCACTCGTCTGATGTTCTGAAGCGGCAGGGCCGCGCGGGATCTCGAGCGGCCGTGCCCCGGCCGTGTGCACGTGTGCCACGGTGCGCCGCCGATGGCGGTGTTGCGTAATGCGGCCGCGCTCCTGCATGATGAATGAAAGCCCTGAACGGGGCTCTGGGGGGAGGCTGCCGGGCCGCCTGCAGGCGGACGGCGGGCCATCATGGTTTTCAACTCGCTCACGTTCGTCGTGTTCTTCGCTTGCGTGCTTGCGCTTCACGCGCTGCCCCTGCCCTGGACCGCGAAGAAAATCAACTTAGCTGTGGCGAGTTACCTGTTCTACGCGGCGTGGAATCCGCCGTTCGTGATCCTGCTGTGGGTGTCGACCGTGGTCGACTGGTATGCCGCGCAGGGCCTCGTAAAAGCAAAACGGCCCACCAGCCGCCACGCCTGGATGCTGCTGTCGGTGATCGCGAACCTCGGCATGCTGGGGTATTTCAAGTACGGACAGTTCCTGCTCGATAACTTCACCTCCCTCATCTCGGCGGTCGGCATCGCCTATCACCCGGCCCACTACGACATCGTCCTGCCGGTGGGCATCTCCTTCTATACGTTCGCGACCATGTCGTACACCCTGGACGTGTACCTGCGGCGCGCGACGCCGGCACAGAACCTGCTCGATTACGCGCTGTTCGTGACCTTCTTTCCGCACCTGGTGGCCGGTCCGATCATGCGCCCGACGGAGCTGGTACCGCAGTTCGCGCAGCCGCGCCGCGCCACCGCGGAGCAGCTGCGCTTCGGGCTGGCGCTCATGACCCTCGGTCTCTTCAACAAGATCGTGCTCGCCGACAGTTTCCTCGCGAGCGCCGCGGAGCGTGTCTACGACAGCGACAAGATCCCGGGGGCACTCGATGCCTGGGCGGCGACGCTGGCGTTCAGCGGTCAGATCTTCTGCGACTTCGCCGGCTATTCGACCACCGCGATCGGCGCGGCGCTGTGCCTGGGATTCGCCATGCCGGACAACTTCCGCTTCCCGTACGCGGCGGTGGGGTTCTCGGACTTCTGGCGCCGCTGGCATATCACGCTGTCCTCGTGGCTGCGCGATTACCTCTACATTCCGCTCGGCGGTAATCGTCACGGTGCGCGGCGCACCTACGCCGCGCTCATGGCCACCATGTTGCTCGGCGGCCTGTGGCACGGCGCGAACTGGACCTTCGTCGCCTGGGGCGGCCTGCACGGTGTGTATCTCGCCGCCGAGCGCGTGCTGCGGGTGCGCTTCGCCAACTACCGTCCCGGGCCGCTGGCTTTCGTGGCGCTCGGCCTGCTCACCTACACGCTGGTGAACGTGACCTGGGTGTTCTTTCGCGCCAAGACCTTCGGCAAGGCCTGGGTCGTGCTGCGCGGTATGTTCGGCCAGAACGCCGCCGCCAAGCCGATCCTAGCAACCTTCAGTCTCCTCTCGGTGGCGGCGATCGTGGGCGGGATCCTGCTCACGCACTGGCTGATGCGTGCGCGCACGCTCGAGTCGGTCATCGCACGCGCCCCGGCGGCGGCGGTGTCCATGATCTGGGCGTTGATGGCCTTTGCGATCATCATTGCCCAGGGAGCTGGAAATGCCTTCATCTACTTCCAGTTCTGACGGCCTGCGCGACGCGCGGGCGGGCACGCCGGATCGCTATGCGCGCCAGACGGCGGCGGATCGGCCGGGAGTCGCGCAGCCGGTGCCGGTGCGTCCGGTGCCCGCGCAGCCCTGGGGCAGGATCCTCCTCGGCACGGTGCTGCTGCTGGTGCTGCTGGTTGCCGGCTGGGAGGAATACTGGCGCGCGTACGGCGCACGACCGGGCATTGCCAATACCTTCGGCCTCTGGTCGATACAGCGCCGGCGTATTGATGCCGGCGAGGGAGCTGCGACGGTGCTCCTGGGCGACTCGCGCCTGTATTTCGATATTCACCTGCCGGTGTGGGAGCGCCTCGATGGCCGGCGTCCGATCCAGCTTTCATTCGAGGGTACTGCGCCGCTCCCGGTGCTCGAGGACCTCGCCGCGGATCCGAAGTTCACCGGCCGGCTGCTCATCGGTGTCGCGCCCGATGTGTTCTTCTCCGGCTTCAAGTTCCGTGGTGCCGCGGTCGGTTATGCGCGCAAGGAGTCGCCCTCGCAGCGCATTGGTCAATGGTTATCGATGCACTTCATCGAGCCTTACTTTGCATTCGATGACCCCGACTATGCGCTGCAGACCGTGCTCGCGCGCCAGCCGTGGCCGGTGCGTGTGCACCAGCGCCTGCCGGTTCGCAAGCTGGCCATGACCGAGAGCGATCGCAACACGTATCTCTGGAGCAAACTCGAGACTGATCCAGAATACCGGACCATTATCCGTAATACCTGGCTCAACCACATGCAGCGCTGGGACGACGAGCCGCCGCCGGCGGCCGCGCTCAAGAATGAAAAGGAGCAAATCGAGCGCACCGCGCATGCGGTTGCGAAGTTGCGCGCGCGGGGAGTGAAGGTGTTGTTCGTGCGTATGCCCAGCGACGGAGCGTATCTGGAATTCGAAAACCGCAAGTACCCGCGCGCCCGCACCTGGGACGCGTTGCTGGCCGCCAGCGGCGTACCGGGAATCTACTTCGCGGACTATCCGGAATTGCAGGGCTACGAGTTGCCCGAGTGGTCGCACATCAAACACTCGGACGCGGAGCGCTTTACCGGAGAGCTGTACAAGGTCATCCAGCGTGATTTCTGGGGGCCCAACGCCCCAGGGGTGAGTGCCAAGGCGAGTGCCGCGAGGTAGCTAAGGCGGTGCGGCCAACTCGCGGATCCTCACGAGGGGTTTTTAACCCAGCCGCGCGGTTTGCGGTTGAAGCCGACCTGCACGTCCACCAGTTTCTTGCCGCACCGGCACCTGAATCTCGCGATGATGTTGGCGAGCGGCTCATCCCAGCCGCCGCGGCAATGACGCGCGAGAAACGCGGGCGTCATCTCGCGTGAGTGCCGGCAGGTGCGGCAGGTGACCACGATGACGTAGTCACCGAAGTGATCGCGCAGCCTCTCGACCGCATTCCACGGGAGCATGGCGCGAGTGTGGGCAACGCCGCCGGCGCCCGTCCACACAGTGCTACAGTGCCGCCGATACTGTCTGGGGCTAAACCTATGTGCGGCAAGTACATCCTTGCGCAAGCCGCCAAGGCCGAGCGTGCGATGGGGATCCGGCGCGGGCGCTGGGAGTATCCACCGAGCTACCGCGTGCTGCCGACGGAGCAGGTGCCCGTGGTCGTCGCAGAGGCCGGCGAGCGCGAAGCGGCGATGATGCGCTGGGGCCTGATCCCGTACTGGGCCTACGGGGTGCCGCTCAAAGCTTCCACCATCAATGCCACCGTGGAGCGCATCGCGAGCGCTCCGAGTTACAAGGATCCGTGGCATCGCGGCCAGCGATGCATTCTGGTCATGGGCGGTTTCTACGAGCCGCACGTGAATGCGGACGGTACGCGCGATCCCTTTTTCGTGCAGCTCGCCGATCGCGAGGTATTCGGCGTCGCCGGCCTGTGGGATCGCTCGCGGCGGCAGGACGGATCGTACGTCTTCTCCTGCACGCTGATCACGGTGCCTGCCAACCGTCTGCTGGCCGAGGTTCACAACGGCAAGCAACGCATGCCGGCGATCCTCGCTGAGAGCGACCACGCAGCCTGGCTGTCGGGTGCGCTGCAGGACGCCAGTCTGGCGCTGAAAAGCTATCCCGAGGAACTGATGGTGGCCTGGAAGGTGAGTCGCCGCGTGAACAGCCCGAAGCTCCCGAACGATGCGAGCCTGATCGAGCCCCTTTAGAGTGCGAGACGCGTCAGAGTGCGAGACGCGTCACAATTCACGGTTCGTTCAGGGCCGGGGGTGTGTCATTCGCGGCGCCGGTTGGCATAGTTCGCACCGTGTGTGTGTGTGGACGATGAATCGTCCGGGAAGGAGTGCCTATGAGAGCGATCCGTTTCGTGTTGCAGTCGGGCCTGGCCCTGGTGGCGGCCGTGCCCCTGGCCCACGCGCAGAGTGTGAGTATCAACGCGACCATCACCGGCGAAATCGCTCCGGGCGTGTACGGGCAGGTGGTATTGGGTAACCGGCCGCCACCGCCGCTCGTCTACGCGCAGCCGGTCGTCGCGGTGCCCGTGGTGGTGGCTGAGCCGGTGCCGATGGAGCCGATCTATCTGCACGTCCCGCCGGGCCATGCCAAGCACTGGCGCAAGCACTGCCACGAGTACAACGCCTGCAACCGACCGGTGTATTTCGTGCGCTCCGCGGAGTACGAGCCCGGCTATCGTCCCGAGCGCCGCCAGGAGCACGAGCACGGTCACCGTGGGAACCATCGAGACCGCGACGATGAGCACGGCCACGGACATCACGACGACTGAGGCGGCGGTCCGCGCGGGCGTATGACCCGGCCAGCGCGGATCTCAAGGCCGCCTACGACTGCCCCACCGGCGACGCGGCCAAGGTGGAGATGGCGACGCCGCGATGGACGGGATGTTCTCGGCGCCGTGCAGCTCCGCGGCCGCACCGAGGGCGAGAGCGAGAGCGAGAGCGATGAGGCGGATCACCGGGGCTGGCTTCCGTGTAAGGAATTGTGCCAGAGTCTACCTTGGCGCCGGCGCGGCGACCGGCGCTCTTCGAGGAGTGAGGGTCATGCCGAGCCAACGCGACAAGGCGATGCGCTTCCGGGCGCTGCACGAGACTCCCGGCATCTTTGTGATTCCCAACGTCTGGGATGGCGGCTCGGCGAGCGTCATGGCGGGACTCGGATTCGAGGCGCTCGCGACTTCGAGCGCCGCGTGCGCCGCGACGCTGGGCAAGCTCGATGGTGAGATCACGCGCGAGGAAGCGCTGGCGCACGCGCGCCTGATCGTGGGCGTAAGCGCGCATCCCGTGGCCGCCGATCTCGAGAACGGCTTCGGCGACTCACCCGAGACGGCGGCGGAAACCATCCGCCTGGCCGCCGCGGCCGGCCTCGTGGGCGGCTCGATCGAGGATGCCAGCGGCGATCCGCGCGCGCCGATCTACCCGCTGGAACAGGCGGTGGAGCGCGTGGCGGCCGCGGCGGAGGCGGCGCATCGTCTGCAGTTCCCGTTCACGCTCACCGCGCGCGCCGAGAACTTCCTGCACGACAAGCCTGACCTGGACGACACCGTGCGTCGCCTGCAGGCTTTCGAGCGCGCCGGCGCCGATGTGCTGTTCGCACCTGGGTTGCCCGACCTGGCCGCGGTGCGCATCGTGTGCAGTGCGCTCGCGAAGCCGGTCAACTTCATGGTCGGGATACGCGGCAGATCGTTCGCGCTCGCCGATCTTGCGGCCGCCGGCGTGAGGCGAGTGAGCCTGTCCACCTCGCTCTATCGCGCCGCGATCACCGCCGTATTCATTGCGGCGCGCGAAGCGAAGCAAGTCGGGACCTTCGGCTATGTCGAGACCCTGATGAAGGGCGACGAGCTGACGGGGTACCTGCGGCAGCAGGCGCTGGCACGCAACGCCGCGTGAGGCGCGCGCCACGGCCGCGTCAGGCCGGCGGCGTGTCTCCGGGCTGCGCACCGCGCAGCCACTCGAGGAACTTCGGCACCGACGGGTGACCCTCGGCGGGCGCCCAGGGAGCGAATTCGGCCGCCGTGGCCGGATCGTACGGACCCTCCTTGATCTCGAGGAACGCACCGCCGCCGGCACCCGGCACCACGGTGTGCCAGGCGCCCTGGGACGTCTCGTACCCCATGCTGTCCGTGCCGTCGCCGACGCCGTAGCGCGCCGTCACGCGGCCGCGCTCGTCGAAGGTGAGGACGTCCACGCGCCCGCGCACGATCACCGCAAGCTCCGAGCGGGTCCTGTGTCGATGCGGCCGGAAGTACGAGTCGCCGCAAGCCACCACGAGGAAGCGCTGCACCGGATCCGCGGCTGTGGCGTGGATGTTGTGATGGGCGCGGGCGCGCGGACTCGACGCCGCCTTCACGGCGAGCTCATCCAGCAGGGTTCGCGACAGCAGCTTCACGCCGCCAGCCTATCAACCCGCCCGGGGGTGTGCTGCTTGTGAACGTCGGGCAGAAGCGCGGCCAGCAGCCCGATCAGCGGCAGGAAGGCGCACAGCTGGTAGACGAAATCGATGCCGATGTGGTCGGCGACTTTGCCGAGCACCGCCGCGCCGACGCTACCCATGCCGAAGGCGAGCCCGAAGAACAGTCCCGCGACCATGCCGGTGCGCCCCGGGAGCAGGTCCTGCGCGTACACCACGATCGCCGGGAACGCCGAGGCGAGGATGAGCCCGATCGGCACGGTGAGCACACAGGTCCAGAAGAGGTTCGCGTGCGGCAGCAGCAGCGTAAAGGGCAGAACACCCAGAATCGAGGCCCAGATGATGTACTTGCTGCCGAGCCGATCGCCCAGGGGTCCGCCGGCCATGCCGCCCACTGCCGCAGAGGCCAGGAACACGAACAGCAGCAGCTGCGAGGTGCGTACCGAAACGTGAAAATGGTCGATGAGATAGAAGGTGTAATAGCTGGTGACGCTCGCGAGGTAGACGTACTTCGAGAACACCAGCGCCAGCAGCACCGTAATGGCGAGGACGACGTGACGGCGCGGCGCGCCCGGCGCCTGCGATCCCGCCGCGCGCGCCAGGCGCGTGATGCCATGCGTCTTGTACCAGTGCCCCACATTGATGAGCACCACCATGCCGAGCAGTGCCGCAATTGAGAACCATGCCACGCTCGACTGGCCGCGCGGCAGCACGATGAAGGCCGCGAGCAGCGGGCCCGCTGAGGTACCGAAGTTGCCACCCACCTGGAATACCGACTGCGCCAGGCCGTGCTTGCCGCCCGAGGCCATGCGTGCCACGCGCGAGGATTCGGGGTGGAACACCGACGAGCCGGTGCCGATGAGCGCGGCCGCAAGCAGCAGCAGCGCGTAGCTGTCGGCAAAGGCGAGCAGCACCAGCCCCGCCAGTGTGAACCCCATACCGGTCGCCAGGGAGTAGGGGCGCGGGCTCTTGTCGGCGAATGCCCCCACCAGCGGCTGCAGGAGCGATGCGGTGAACTGGAAGGTGAAGGTCAGGAGCCCGATCTGCGTGAAGCTCAAGCGATACGAGCTGCGCAGCATCGGATACAGCGCCGGCAGGAGCGACTGCATCATGTCATTCAGCAGGTGGCAGAAGCTGATGGCCACGAGGATGCCGAAGGCCGTGCTGCCGGCGGTGCTGATGCGGCCGAGCGTGGGGGTCGATTCGTTCACAGGAGAAGGTCCTGCACGGGAAGGACGTAATTGAAGCCGATCCGACCCCGTCTGCCCATCTCTCCAAATAGGGTGCGCCGCAACGCGAGCCGCAAAGAAAGCGCGGTGCACCCGGGGAGTGCACCGCGAGCCGGCCCGGCAGTCCCCGGGCTTAGAAGCGCTGCCCGAAACGGATGCCGATGGTGCGCGGGGTACCGATCACCGCCAGAGGCTTCTGGCCGCAGATCGGCGTGCCCCCCAGCTGGATGGTGCATTCCGCGAAGCGGTATACCTCCGCGCGCCGGTCGAGCACGTTGTTGGCGAAGATCTCCGCAGTGAAGTTGCCTCGGGCGATGCCGGCCAGGACATCGAGCAATCCGTAACCCGGCTGAGTGCCGACCAGCAGGTTGTCGTACGGCACCAGCTCGGAACGGGTCGAGCTCTGGTAGTCGAAGGCGCCCTGCACGTGGGCCTCGAGCTGGCCGCCCATCGGGAAGGTGTAGCGCGCGGTGAGGTTGCCCTTGAACTTCGGGACGATCGGCAGCTGCGTGTCGGCGGGGGCCGCGTCGGTCGCCGGACAGGTCGTGAGCGGCTGCGGCTGGCCACTGGGGTCGACATCGAGACAGAAGTCCTTGGCGAGCTTCGGATCGAGCTCGGTCGCCCCCAGGCTGAGGGAGAGTCCCTGCGCAGGAGCCCATTCCAGCTGCTGCTCCGCGCCCTTGATGCGCGCCGCGCCCGCGTTGCGCACTATGGTAAAGGAGTTCTGGCCCAGAAATCCGAACTGGAAGTTCTTCCAGTCCTGCCAGAAGAATGCACCGTTGAATCGCAGGTGGTTGTTCAGCCAGCTTGTCTTGAAGCCGATTTCGTAGTTGGTCAGATAATCGGGTTCGTAAGTGGCGAGCGGCGCCAGCGGCGGCGGCACCTGGATGCGGCGATTGAGGCCACCGGGTCGGAATCCCCTGGAGTAGGTCGCGTAGAGCATGTGATTGTCGTCGACCTTCCAGGTCAGGTTGAATTTCGGCGTGGAACCGTTCTTCTGCACTCCCCTCGCGAGGTCGACGCATGGACCGCCCAGAATGCCGGGCTTCACGCAGTCCACGCCGCGCGTCGGCACCGTCGAAGCCTCGCCGGTGGACGAGCCGTACGGGTTGTTCAAGCCGAAGCCGAAGAACCCATCGAGCGAGTTGTCGTAGCGGAAGAAGCGGTAGCCCACCGATGCGGTCAACTTCGCTGTCACGTCATAGCTCAGCTCGCCGAACACCGCATAGTCGCGATCCACGCGGATCTGATCGGTCAGCCAGAAGGTGTGCGGCCAACCGGTGACGGACTGAAGCACGGGTAACTCATCGATCAGGTAGTCCTGCAGGATGTAGTGCTGCTGGCGCTCGTAGAAGAGGCCGCCGATGAAACGCAGCGGCTTCTCCTTGGGCGTTGCCACGCGCAGCTCATGGCTCGTCTTGCGGTACTGGTCCCTGCCGTTGATCCACTGCGACGGATTGATCTGGTGGCCGACGCCCTGCTCGAATGAAGTGATGTAGGTCGTGTTCTGATCATAGAGCAGCGAATAGTCGCTGTAGTCGGACACGGTGTGGTCGTTGCGGCGCAGGTAGCCGCCGGCGTAGGTGATGTCGAAATTGCTGACATGGCCCTCGACCGTGAGCGCCGCTTGCCACCACTGGTCGGAGATGGAGTCGGGATAGAAGCGCCGTGTGGACAGAACCCCCGGGATGGCCGGATCCGCGAAGGCGGTGCCGTCCTGCCGGGTGCTCTGCCCCACGAAAGTTGGCGTCAGGGTCCAGCTGTCGTTGAGATTGACCCTGAGTGCCGCGCGGCCACCATATGTGTCGGTGGCGTTGAAGCGCTGCTTCGCCCGCACGGGCGTGGTCTGGCAGCCCGCGGCCGGCGGACTGAAATTCGACAGGCAGCCGTCGCTCGGGTAGCTGATGGTGCCGGGGACGTTGTCGATGTAGCCGCCGTCGCGCTCCGCCCAGCCGACCAGACGAACCGCCGCGCTGCTGCCGACGGGGATGTTCACGAAGCCCTCGGCGACGTAGCCGCCCTGGCCGCGCAGCGTGTTACCCGTGACATCGTAACCGGCCTTGAAGGCGGAAGCGTCCGGCTTGTTGGTGATGATGCGCACCGTGCCGGCCTCCGAGCTCGCGCCGTACAGCGTGCCCTGCGGTCCGGCGAGCGCCTCCACGCGCTCGATGTCGTAGACGTGGATGTCGAGCGGACCCTGGATGGTCGTGACCGGCTGCTCGTCCAGGTACACGCCGACGCTCGGCAGCGGGCCGGAGTGGTTCGCGTTGTCGCCGCTGGCGACCCCGCGCATGTAGATCTTGGCGAAACCCGGGCCGCTGGTCTGGTAGGCGATGCTCGGCAGGAACTTCACGTAGTCATTGAAGTTCTGCACCCCGAGCTCCTGCAGCCTCGCGGTGCCGAGGGCCGTGATACTGATCGGCACGTCCTGGAGATTTTCGGTGCGCTTCTCCGCCGTCACCACGACCTCTTCGAGGCCTCCGGTGCCGCCGGCCTCGGCGGCATACAGACGTGGTATCGCCGCCACGACGGCGGCGGCGATCGGCGCGCGCCGCAGCAGTACCCGCGTGCGCGAGGCGCGGGCCGTCCGGTCCACGACGCCTATTCTCTCCAGCTTGCGTGATCGGCTGCTCTGCATGTGCTCTCCCCTTGAAACACGAACGTGTGTAATCGTCAGTTATCGCGATGAGCAGGTGAAAAATCAGGTACGCGCGGATACGAAACCAGCACCGGGCCCAGCGCCGTCTTCAGCGGCTCGAGCCACTGCTCGAAGTGACGCCACTGCTCGGTGCCCTGGCGGTAGATCGGGCTGCGGACCTGCTCGGAGCTCGCCGTGCGCACGGCGCGCTCGTTCTCGTAGAAACGCAGGCAGCCTGCTTCGAACGGCAGGCGGCAGTATTCCAGAAGGCGTCGCACCTCATCCTCGGTGTTCTCCACCATGTCTTCGTAGAAGACGCGGTGCACGCGCTGCGGCAGAACCGCGTCAAAGTGCGCCATCAGCTCGACGTAAGCGCGGTAGTAGGCACCGAGTTCCGCGAGGTCGTAGGTAAAGTTCTGACCGCGGGCAAAATGCTGCTTGAAATTGGAAAAGCAGCAGCCGAGCGGGTGGCGACGCGCGTCGATGATGCTGGCGTTCGGCAGCATCAGATGAATGAGCCCGACGTGCAGGAAGTTGTTGGGCAGCTTGTCGATGAAGAACGGCCGCTGGCTCTTGCGTTGAATGCGGGTGCGCGCGAGATAATCTTCGCCGACCGCGCGCAGCTGCTCGCCGCCCAGTGCCTCGAGGGCCAGCGGGTAACGCAGCTCTTCAGTGCCGGCGCGCGCGGCGATGCTCTGGGCGAGCGCCGGCACGTCCGGCAACTCCATGGTGCCCTCGACCTGAGAGTGGCTCGAGAGAATTTGCTCGATGAGTGTCGAGCCGGCGCGCGGCAGGCCGACGATGAAAATCGGATCCGTTGCTGAGGCCCCGGCGCCCGCACGCGAAGCGAAGAACGCCCCCGTGAAGAACGCCTTGCAGCGCGCGACGTGGTCAATGATGCGCTCAGGCTCATAGTGCACGCGGGCACGGCGCAGCGCGTTGCCTTCGCGGTAGTGCTCAAAGGATTCCGCGTAGAGCGACTGGTCCTCGAGCGCCTTGCCGAGTGCGAAATGAAAGTGATAGCGGTCTTCCACGCTGAGGTCCGCGCGTGCGAGTTGCGCTCGCATGTGCGCGAGCTCCTCTGGGCCGAAGCGGTAGGTCTTGAGATTGGCGAGACTCCACCAAACCTCTCCCAGGTGCGGATCGAGCTCGATCGCCCGCCGGTACGCGCCGATGCCTTCGGCTCTCTGGCCCGAGGTCTTGAGAGCGTGGCCATAACTCAGCCAGATCTTCGCCTGGCGCGGGTACACTTTCAGAACCTCGACGTAGGTCGCGATGGCGCGAGCGTACTCGCCGATGCCGGCGAGGACTGCGGCGTACAGGTTGCGGTAGTTGGGGTTGCCCGCATCGGTGGCCAGCAGGCGCTCGATCTGGGGCAGGGCGGCCGAGTACTTGCCTTGGCGATACAGGGCCACCGCATAGTTCTGGCGCGCGTTATGAAACGCCGGTGCCAGCTCCAGGCACCGCGCCAGGAGGCTCTCGGCGTCGCCGTAGCGGCCCAGGCGCGCGGCGACTTCCGCGAACATGCGGATGGCCGCAATGTCGGTGGGATACTCGAGCAGATGGCGTCGCAGCAGCGCCTCGGCCTCAGGAATGCGGTTTTCGCACAGGGCGGCGCCGGCTGCGAGCAGCTGCGGATCGCGCGTGGAGGTCTTGAGGAAGCGCGCGCGCGCCGTCTCGGCCCCTGCATCGTCGCCAACCGCCATGAGGTGATCGGCGAGGGCTCGCCACGCATCTGGCAAATCGGGGTTGATCTGCACGCTGCGGCGCAGTGCCGTCACCGCTTCCTCACCCCGTCCGAGCGCACCGAGCGTCAGTCCTAGCTCGTAGTGAGCGGCGGCCCAGCACGGCTGGCTCGTGGCCAGCGGCTCGAGCACGGCGAGCGCCACCGCGGGATCGCCGCCCGCGCGCCGGGCGATGCCCAGGATCAGAGTTGCGCCGGGGTGCCCCGGGGCGGCTTTGAGAATCTCGCTAGCCTGTTCGGCGGCGAGCGCCGGATCGCGCTCGAGCAGGCGCCCTGCGTGGGCGAGTGCGACGTCGACTGATCCTACGGCCTCTGCTGCGCCACTCCCCACGTTCATGTGACAAATCTACCACGATCCATCGAAGTCCTGCGGGCCGTCGCGTTTTGCACGCCCGGCCGTGCAGTGTGGCAGGTGATCAAGGGTCCGGAGCGGTTTGTCAGGCGGCCGCAACAAGCTGCCGCGCGCCCGGCGGCGCTTCGGACGCAGCGACATCGGCGGCGGCATGATCGCGCGGGAGGCGAAGCCTCTCACCGCGCGGCTGGCTCGTCCGCCGCCTCGCGCACGACTGCAGTCGCATCGAGCTCGCGAGCCTGCCGCGCTGCCACGATGGGAGTCGGCCGCTGTGGATGAGGGGCTGGGAAACTGCCAACATGCGCCTGGGCAGTCCTCACCAGCGCCACAGCATCCTCGCCGATCTTGGGCGCAGAAAGAGGACCGGCTCGCCAAGGCGGCCGAGCGCATGTCGGACGCCGTCAGCAGCGACTGGCGCAAGTGGCGCACAGCGATGCGGTCCTGAGGGGGGGTGAGGCGTGAAGGATCTGACGCAAGGGTCCATTACACGGCTGCTGGTCGCAATGGCGGTGCCGATCGCCATCGGCATGCTGTTCCAGACCCTGTACTTCCTGGTGGATCTGTACTTTGTCGCGCGGCTCGGGGAGGCCGCCATCGCCGGCGTCAGCACCGCCGGCACCATAAGCTTCGTGATCCTCGCGCTGACGCAGATGCTGGGCGTCGGCACCGTGGCGCTGGTCTCGCATGCGGTCGGGCGCAAGGACCAGGCCGAAGCCAACCTGGTGTTCAACCAATCGGTGCTGCTGTCCGCGATCTGCGGCGGGCTCACGCTGGCGGCCGGGTTCCTGGTCGGCGGTGCCTACGTGCGCTCGGTCGCGGCGGATCCGGCCGCTGCCGCCGCGGGTGTGGCTTACCTTTACTGGTACACCCCGGGGCTGGCGCTGCAGTTCGCGCTGGTGGCCATGGGCTCGGCGCTGCGCGGCACCGGCATCGTGCAACCGACCATGGTCGTGCAGATGCTGACGGTGATCCTGAACACGGTGCTGGCGCCGGTGCTGATCGCCGGCTGGGGCACGCACCATCCACTCGGCGCGGCGGGC
>VBMV01000176.1 GCA_005878835.1 Gammaproteobacteria bacterium
CCCTCGTGCGCCTCGAAGAGGCTCGACAGGGCGATGACCGCCTCGGCCGGCGTGATCTGCTGGCGCAGATTCTCACGCAGCGCCTCCCTGTCGCCTTGCGGGCGCCGCTCGGGGGTGCTGTAGTTCTTATAGAAGAAATTGCGCTGGCTCTCCAGATACTCGAACACGCGCAGGTAGTCGTCGCTGTTCTCCCAGGCGTGGGTGACGAAGATCCGGACTGGATTGCTCTGCGACACCCGCGGGAGTCTGGCACAAGCGCGGGCGCGGCGAAACTCGTGCATCCTGAGCGCCCCGCTGCGTCCGGGCGCGTCCCCGGCGCGGCCGCCAGGCGACGCCGTTCCCGCAGGCCCCGGCGCCGCGGGCTAGAATGAGGCCCCCGCGGCGACGCTCCCTAAGGCAGGTCTTGCCCCACAGTGCGACTGCTCCTGTACAACATCCGCTACGCCACCGGCACCGGGCCCGCCTTTCACCTGCCGGTGCCGGGCGCGGGCTACCTGCGCAGCAACCGCAAGGTGCTGAGCGGCATCACCGAGTTCATCCGTTCCGAGCGCCCGGACGTGGTCGGACTGGTCGAAGTGGACACCGGCTCGATCCGCACCGGGATGCTGAATCAGGCGGAGCACATCGCCGGACAGCTCGGCCATTATTCGACCTACCAGTGCAAGTACGGCGCCGGCTCGATCAATCAGCTCATGCCGATCGTGCGCAAGCAGGGCAACGCCTTCCTGTCCGCCCCGAACGTGCACGGCGAGCGCTTCCACTATTTCGATACCGGGATCAAGCGGCTGATCATCGAGCTGGAGCTGTCGGACGTGTGCGTGTTCCTCGTGCACCTGTCGCTGAAGTTCCGGCAGCGGCAATACCAGCTGCGCTCGCTGCACGATCTGATCGTGCAGGCGGCGAAGCCGGTGATCGTGGCCGGTGACTTCAATACCTTCTGGGGCACGCACGAGATCTACCTTTTCATGCGCGCGGCGGGCCTGCGCAGCGCCAATACCGCAGGCCTCCCCTCCTTTCCGGCGCGCGTGCCGCGCATCGAGCTCGACTTCATCCTGGTGAGCGAAGGCATCGAGGTCACGGATTTCCGCGTGCCGGACGTGCGCCTCTCGGATCATCGCCCGCTGGTGTGCGATTTCCAGATCCGCGCCAGCGCCCCGGCGCGCGCGGCTTCGGCGGCCTGACATGAACGACACCGCGACGGGCGCCTGGAAGCTGGAGCGTGATGCCGAGGCTATCGCCTGGCTGACGATCGACAAGCCCGGCACCTCGGCCAACGTGCTCTCGAGCGGTGTCCTCGGCGAGCTCGACGGCCTGCTCGCTGCGCTGGAGAAGGACCTGCCGCGCGGGGCCGTGGTGATCTCGGCCAAGAAGAGCGGCTTCGTCGCCGGCGCGGATATCAAGGAATTCACCGGCATCACCGATGCCGCGAGCGGCTATGCGCTCATTCGCCGCGGTCAGCAGGTGCTCAATCGCCTCGCCGCGCTGCCGTGCCCGAGCGTGGCGGCGATTCACGGCTTCGCCCTCGGCGGAGGACTCGAGCTCGCGCTCGCCTGCCGCTACCGCGTGGCGGTGGCCGATGAGCGGCTGTCGCTCGGATTGCCGGAGGTGCTGCTGGGGATTCACCCCGGGTTTGGCGGCACGGTGCGCAGCGTGCGGGTGGCCGGTGTTCGAGCGGCCATGGAGCTGATGCTCAGCGGCAAGCCGGTGCGTGCCGAGAAGGCGCTGCGCCTGGGACTCATCGACCGGCTGGTTCCGGAGGCTGAGCTGCGCCGCTGCGCGCGCGAGATGCTGCTCAGGGCGAGCGCCCCGCGGCGCGCGCCGTGGCCCGAGCGGCTGCTGAGCAGCGCCCCGCTGCGGCCGCTGGTGAGGCGTTCGCTGACGCGCGAGGTCGCCAGGCGCGCGCCCCGCGAGCACTACCCCGCCCCCTACGCCATCATCGATCTGTGGGCGCGCTACGGCGCGCACGGACCCCAGGCGTTCGAGGCCGAAGCCCGCTCGATCGCGCACCTGTTCACCACGGAGAGCTCGCGCAACCTGGTGCGCGTGTTCCTGCTGCAGGATCGCCTGAAGAGCGCCGGCGGCAAGAGCGCCGCCGAGATCCGCCACGTGCACGTGGTGGGCGCCGGGGTCATGGGCGGGGACATCGCGGCCTGGTCGGCGCTGCGCGGCTTCAGGGTCACGTTGCAGGATCGCGCCCTCGAGTACGTGCAACCGGCGCTGGCGCGGGCGCAGGAGCTGTTCGACAAGCGCCTGCGCGAGCCGGCGAAGAACGCCGCCGCCCGCGCGCGCCTCAGCGCAGATGTCGCCGGCGAGGGGGTGCCCGACGCGGATGTCGTCATCGAGGCCATCTACGAGAACCTCGAGGCCAAGCAGCAGCTGTACGCGCAGCTCGAGCCACGTCTGAAGCCGGGCGCCCTGCTGGCGACCAATACCTCCAGTCTCATGCTCGAGCCGCTGGGGGCGACGCTGTCCCGCCCGCAGCGCCTCGTCGGGCTGCACTTCTTCAACCCGGTGCCGCAGATGCCCCTCATCGAGATCGTGCACGCGCAGCACACCGACCCGGCCGCACTGCAGGCTGCGACCGCCTTTGCGCGCCGCCTGGACAAGCTGCCGCTGCCGTGCCGCAGCGCCCCCGGCTTCATGGTCAACCGGGTGCTCACGCCCTACATGCACGAGGCCATGCTTGCAGCCCAGGAAGGCGTTCCGCTCGAGGTGATCGATGCGGCGGCGGTGAGCTTCGGCATGCCGGTAGGGCCGATCGAGCTCACCGACATCGTGGGGCTCGACGTCGCCGCTCACGTGGGCGAGATCATTGCGCGCGGACTCGGCCGCCCGGCTTCTGCAGCGCCACGCCTGACGGAGCTCCTCGCCGCGAAGAGGCTCGGCCGCAAGAGCGGCGCCGGCTTCTATGTCTGGCGGGACGGCAAGGCGGTCAAGCCCGTGGCGCCCGCCGCTGCGACGGCGCCGCCCGACCTGCTCGACCGTCTGATCCTGATTCTGTTAAACGAGTGCGTGGCGTGCCTGCGCGAGCGCGTGGTGGATGATCCTGAGCTCGTGGACGCCGCGGTGCTGTTCGGCACCGGCTTTGCACCCTTTCGCGGCGGCCCCCTCGCCTACGCGCGTGCACGCGGCGTAGCGGCGGTGGTGACGCGGCTCACTGAGCTTGCGGCACGCTACGGGGAGCGCTTCCAACCCGACCGCGGTTGGGCCTCGATCGAGAGCCGTGCCGAGTCCTGAGGCGCCTGCGGCGCGCCCAAAGGCCTGCACAAAGGCCTGTGCTACCATCCGACCGGCACAGCGGCGCGACCGCTGTGCCGCGCGACGGCCGCTGCGCAGCACCGTGGCGTCGTTCCAGTCCGGCTCCATGCACGCCAGGCTTGGGCAGAAATGGCCGAAGAGCAGGTAGCATCCGTTCAATTGCTCAAGAATTTCGCGCCGCTCGATGCGATGAAGCGCGAGAATCTCGCTGCGCTCGCCAAGAAGGTGAGTGTGCGCACCTTGTCTGCGGGTCGGGTGCTGTTCAGCCAGGGCGACACCGACAAGCGCACCCTGTGGCTGGTGAGCGGCAGCGTCGAGGTGAACGAGAACGAGCGCAACATCGCGATGCTGCGCAGCGGCACGCCCGAGGCGCGCAACCCGCTGTATCCGAAGCTGCCGCGCCGCGTCACCGTCCGCGCGGTCGAAGACATCAGCTACCTGTCGATCGAGAGCGACCTGCTGGACGTCATGATCACCTGGGATCAGACCGGCACCTACGAGGTCGAGGAGCTGCAGGCGCAGCTGCAGAGCGCAGGCTCGGACGACTGGATGACGACGCTGCTGCAGACCAACGCCTTTCACCGCATTCCGCCGGCCAACATCCAGGCGATCTTCCAGCGCCTGCAGCGCGTGCCCTGCCGCGCCGGCGAGGTGGTGATCAAGCAGGGCGATGAAGGCGACTATTTCTACATCATCGTCAACGGCAAGTGCGCCGTGACCCGCGAGACCCCGTTGAGCCGCGAGGGCATCAAGCTCGCCGAGCTCGGCGTGGGCGACAGTTTCGGCGAGGAGGCCCTGATCGCGGAAGCCAAGCGCAACGCCACCGTCACCATGACCACCGAGGGCGTGCTGATGCGCCTGAACAAGCAGGACTTTCGCGAGCTGATGAACGCCCCGCTCCTGCAGTGGGTTTCACCCGCGGAGGCGCGCGCCATCATCGCCCGCGGTGGCCGCTGGCTCGACGTGCGACTGCCGAGCGAGCATCAGACCCTCACCATCGAGGGCGCGCTCAACGTGCCGCTCTATCTGATCCGCCTGAAGCTGTCGATGCTCGATCGCAAGACGCCCTACGTCGTGTATTGCGATACCGGCCGGCGCAGTTCCGCCGCCGCCTAT
>VBMV01000075.1 GCA_005878835.1 Gammaproteobacteria bacterium
GGAGATCATCAGCGCCGTGCGTCACCAGGGCGACGCCGCGCTGCGCTCATACACCGAACGCTTCGACGGCGTGCAGCTCGAGGCGCTGGCGGTGCCACGCGGCGAATTCATCCAGGCCCGCCGCTCACTCGCGGCCCGGCAGATCGCGGCGCTGGAATGCGCCATAGCGAATGTCCACGAGTTTCACTCGGCGCAGGTCATGCAGCCGCTCGCGTTGGAGACGATGCCCGGTGTGCGCTGTGAACGGATCATCCGGCCCATATCGGCCGTGGGGCTGTATGTACCTGCGGGCTCCGCGCCCCTGCCCTCCACGGTCGTCATGCTGGCGGTCCCGGCTCGCATCGCGGGCTGCGCGCGGCGGGTCCTGTGTACTGCCCCGACCCCGGAGGGACGTGCGAACCCCGCCGTGCTGGTCGCGGCCGAGCTGTGCGGCATCGAGGCGGTGTTCAAGGTCGGAGGCGCACAGGCCATCGCCGCGCTCGCCTATGGCACCGCCAGCGTTCCCAAGGTCGACAAGATCTTCGGTCCGGGCAACGCCTGGGTGACGGCGGCCAAGCAGCTCGTCGCCAATGACCCGGCGGGCGCTGCGTGCGACTTGCCGGCGGGGCCGTCCGAAGTGCTGGTCATCGCCGATGAGACGGCGCGCCCGGACTTCGTCGCCGCGGATCTGCTGGCTCAGGCTGAGCACGATGCGCAGGCGCAGGCGCTGCTCCTCACCCCGAGCCGCACGCTCGCGCACGGCACGGCTGCTGCGATCCAGACTCAACTTCGAGAGCTGTCCCGGCGCGCGATTCTCGAGGAGTCGCTGGCGGCGAGCCGCTGCATCGTCGTGCCGGATCTCGACATCGCGATGCAGCTCGCGAACCAGTATGCGGCGGAGCACCTGATCCTCGAGGTCCGTGAGCCGCACCGCTGGCTGCCGCAGATACATAACGCGGGCTCCATCTTCCTGGGCAGCTGGTCGCCGGAGCCGCTCGGTGATTATTGCTCCGGAACCAACCACGTGCTGCCGACATACGGCTACGCGCGCGCCTACAGCGGTCTGTCGGTGCTCGACTTCGTCAAGCGCATCACGGTGCAGGAGCTCTCGCCGGCTGGCCTGCGCTGCCTCGGCCCCGTTGCCGTCACCCTCGCGCAGCTGGAGGGCCTGGACGCCCACGCGCAGGCGGTGCTGCAGCGCCTGGCGGCGCTCGAAGCGCAGGGGGCTGCGGGGACTGCCTCCAGGGTCGAATCATGAGCTGGGTGACGGAGCTGGCGCGCCCCGAAATCGTGGCCTTGAAGGCTTACGAGCACGCCGCGTGGGAGCCGCGGCTCGAGCGGCTGCACGCCAATGAGTTGCCGTGGCGCGCGCCGGGCGATGAGTCGCTCGCCGGCCTGAACCGCTATCCCGAGCCGCAGCCGCGCACGCTCATCGAGCGGCTCGCGGCGCTGTACGGGGCGGCGCCGGAGTCGATCCTCGCCGGGCGCGGGAGCGATGAGGCGATCGATCTTCTGGTGCGCGCATTCTGTCGCGCCGGGCGCGACGCGGTGCTCGTGTGCCCGCCGACGTTCGCCATGTACGCCGTGGCCGCTCGCATCCAGGGAGCGCACGTCGCCACGGTGCCGCTGCGCGCCGCTGCGGGGTTTGCTCTCGATGAACGCGCCGTGCTCGAGCACTGCACGGCGGACGTCAAGCTCGTGTTCCTGTGCTCCCCGAACAACCCGAGCGGAAATCTGCTCGACGAGCAGGCGATCGTGCGCATCGCCGGCAAACTCGCCGGACGTGCGCTGCTGGTCGTCGATGAGGCGTATCTCGAGTTTGCCAACACGCACAGCCTCGCGCGCCATCTTGCGGAGCTGCCGCATCTGGCGATCCTGCGGACACTGTCCAAGGCGCACGGGCTCGCCGGGGCGCGTTGCGGGACGCTGATCGCCGATCCGGAGGTCATCGCGCTGCTACGCAAGGTGATGCCACCCTATGCGATTGCGCAGTTGACGCTGGAAGCGGTACTGAAACTGCTCGAGCCGGCCAAGCTGGCGGATGCCAGCAAGCGCATCGCCCTCATTCGGGCGGAGCGCGGGCGGCTCACCGCGGCGCTCGCCGCCCTGCCCCAGGTGGTGCGCGTGTGGCCCAGCGCGGCGAATTTCGTCCTGGCCGAATTCACCGATGCCGGCGCTGCGCTGCAGCGCGCCCGCGACGCACGGCTGCTGGTCCGCGATGCGCGCGGATATCCTGGTCTGGGGCGCGCGCTGCGCATCACGATCGGCACGGTCGAGCAGAATAACCGGCTCCTCGAGGCGTGGCGATGAGCGGGCCAGCCGCCCTGTTCATCGATCGCGACGGCACGCTCGTGGAGGAGCCGCCGGACGAGCAGCTCGACACGCTCGGGAAGGTGCGTTTCCTGCCCGGGGTGTTCGCCGCGCTCACGCAGCTCAAGCGGCGCGGTTATCGGCTCGTCATGGTCACGAACCAGGAGGGCCTGGGCACGAAGTCCTTCCCGCGCCCGGCATTCGAGCGGGTGCAGCAGTTCATCCTGGACGCTTTCAGCTCCCAAGGCGCCGAGTTCGATGCCGTGTTTGTCTGCCCGCACTTGCAAACGGACGGCTGCGCCTGCCGTAAGCCCCGAACCGGACTGGTCGAGCACTATGTGCGCGACCGCGCAGTCGACCTCGGCTCGAGCGCCGTGATCGGCGACCGCGACACGGATCTCGAGTTCGCATCCAACCTCGGCGTGCGCGGGCTGCGCGTGCGCCGTCATGGACCGAGCGAACAGACATGGCCCGCAGTGGTGCAGGACCTGACCGCGCGACGCGCCCGAGTCGAGCGGCGCACGCAGGAGACCAGCATCGACGTGCGGGTCAACCTCGATGCCAGCGCCCCGCTCGAGGCCGACACCGGAATCGGCTTCTTCGATCACATGCTCGAGCAGCTCGCCAAGCACGGCGGGTTCTCGCTCGAGCTCAGCTGCGAGGGTGACCTGCAGATCGACGAGCATCACACGGTGGAGGATTGCGCGCTCGCGCTCGGGGAGGCGTTGCGGCGCGCGCTCGGCGCCAAAGCCGGCATCGCGCGCTTCGGATTTCTGCTGCCGATGGACGAAGCCCAGGCGCAGGTCGCCGTCGACCTGTCGGGCCGCGCCTTCGCGCAGTTCTCCGGGCGATTCAACCGGGAGGCGGTCGGTGGGCTGCCGACCGAGCTGGTGCCGCATTTCTTCCGCTCGCTCGCCGAGACCCTCGGCGCGGCCATCCACATCAGCGTCACCGGCGAGAACACCCATCACATGGTCGAGGGCTGCTTCAAGGGCGTCGGCCGCGCCTTGCGGCAGGCGTTCCGGCGCGAGGGCGAGGAGCTGCCGAGCACCAAGGGAGCACTGTAGTGGAAGCGGTCATCATCGATAGCGGCGGCGCCAATCTCGCCTCGTTGCAGTACGCCTGCGAACGGCTCGGCGCGCGCACGCACGTTACGACCGAGGCGCGGATGATCACGTCCGCGGCCCGAGTCATTCTGCCCGGCGTGGGAGCGGCCGCGGACGCAATGCAGCGCCTGCGCCAGTCCGGAATCGCCGCTGTGCTGCCCGCCCTGACACAACCGGTGCTCGGCATCTGTCTGGGGATGCAGCTGCTGTTCCGCCGCTCGGAGGAAGGTCCGACCGATTGCCTCGGGGTCCTTCCGGACGGCGTGCGCCGTCTGCGGGCACAGCCCGGTCGGCCCGTTCCGCACATGGGGTGGAACCAACTGTGCGCCCTGCACGAGGACCCGCTGCTGGAAGGGATCGCGCCCCACGACTACGTTTACTTCGTACACAGCTATGCCGCGCCCGTATCCAGCGACACGCTGGCGACCGCGCACTATGGTGAGCCGCTGTCCGCGATCGTGCGGCGCAGGAATTTCTGGGGCACGCAGTTCCATCCTGAGCGCTCGGCCGCAACCGGCGCCCGGTTGCTCGCGAACTTCCTGCGGTTGGGGTGATGTTGCTCATACCCGCAATCGATCTGCGCCACGGCCGGTGCGTGCGCCTGCACCAGGGCGACTTCAGCGCCGAGACGCGCTATGAGCACGAGCCTCATGAGCTGCTGTCGCGCTACCGTAGCCTCGGCGCCTCGTGGCTGCACGTGGTGGATCTCGACGGCGCGAAGGACGGCGTGCTTGCCAACCGTGCGGTCATTGTCGCCCTCGCCTCGCAGCGCGCGGTGCGCCTCCAGGTGGGCGGTGGCGTGCGCTCCGCGGCCGTCATCGATGACCTGCTTCGCCATGGCGGTGAGCGGGTCGTGGTCGGCAGCGCCGCCGTGGAGCGGCCCAGGACGGTCGCCTCGTGGCTCGCTCGCTTCGGGCGTGAACGCATCTGTCTCGCCTTCGACGTGCGAACCGAGACCGGTGAGCCGCGGGTGCGTACCCACGGCTGGACACGGGCGAGCGGCCTCACCCTCTGGGAAGCGCTCGGCCGCTTGCCCCCGGGGAGCGTGCGCCACGTGCTGTGCACGGACATCGAGCGTGACGGTGCTATGAGCGGACCGAACCTCGCGCTCTACGCCGCCGCCCTCGCCCGCTTCCCGCAGCTTGCCTGGCAGGCCTCGGGTGGCGTGCGCAACGCGGCCGATCTGCGGGCGCTGGCGCGGATCGGCGTCGCCGCCGCCGTGAGCGGCAAGGCGCTGTTGGAAGAGCGGATCACACCCGAGGAGCTGCGGCCATACTTGCCCGACGCATCATTGCCTGCCTCGACGTGCGCGCCGGGCAGGTCGTAAAAGGCGTGCGCTTTCGCGACCACCGGGTCGTGGGCGATGTCATGGAGCTCGCGGCGCGATATCGCGACGAGGGCGCGGACGAGCTGGTCTTCTATGACATCACCGCGAGCCCCGAAGGCCGCAGCGTCGATCGCGAGTGGGTGCGCCGGGTAGCGCGCGTTCTGGATATTCCGTTCTGTGTCGCCGGCGGCATTCGCTGCGTGGCGGACGCGGAGGAAATCCTGAATGCGGGCGCGGAAAAGATCTCCATCAACTCGCCAGCGCTCGCCACCCCGAGTCTCATCGATTCCCTCAGCGCCCGCTTCGGCTCCCAGTGCGTCGTGGTCGGCGTCGACAGTCAGCTCACCGAGCACGGCTACCGGGCCTACCAGTTCACCGGCGACCCGCAGCGCACGCGCGAAGCGGGACGCGACGTGCTCGAATGGGTCGGCGAGGCGCAACGGCGCGGCGCGGGCGAGATCGTCCTCAATTGCATGGGGAGCGATGGCATGCGTCGCGGTTATGACGTCGAGCAACTGCGCAAGGTGCGGGAGATCTGCCAGGTGCCGCTGGTGGCCTCCGGGGGCGCGGGCGCCGTCGAGCACTTCAGCGCGGTGTTTACTCAGGCCGGCGTGGATGCGGCTCTCGCGGCCGGCGTGTTCCACTGCGGCGCGATTGTGATCCGCGATCTGAAGCGGCAGCTGCATGACGCGGGCATCGAGGTCAGGCCATGAGCGGCGCGGGCGACCAGGGCGCGGCCCAGGTGGGGCTTGCCGATCTCGAGCGGCTCGACTTCGCCAAGGGCGATGGGCTGCTGCCGGCGATCGTGCAACACGCCGTCACCGGGGCGGTGCTCATGCTCGGCTACATGAATCGGCAGGCGCTTTCCGAGACACTCACGCGGCGCCGGGTCGTGTTCTTCAGCCGCAGCAAGCAACGTTTGTGGGAGAAGGGAGAAACCTCGGGCCACCGTCTCGAGCTGGCGCAAATCCTCGCCGACTGCGATTGCGACACACTGTTGGTCACCGCCTGGCCGCGTGGACCGGCCTGCCATCTGGGCACAGCCACGTGCTTCGGCGACGAGGCGCTCACGGCGGCCGAGCGGTTGGCGTTCCTGGCGGCTCTGGAAGCCATCATCGCGCAGCGCATCGCCGAGCGCCCCGAGGGCAGCTATACCGCGCGCCTGCTTGCCGAGGGACCGAAGCGCCTGGCGCAGAAGCTGGGCGAGGAAGGGCTCGAGGTGGCGCTCGCGGCGGCAATCGGCAGCGATACGGAAGTGGTGGCGGAGGCCGCCGACCTGCTCTACCACCTGCTGGTGCTGCTGCGCTTTCGCGGGCTGCCGCTCGAGCGCGTGATCGCCGAGCTGCGCGCGCGCCACGCCGCAAGACCCTGACCGGGCGGCGCGGGCGCCCGGGAATCTCCCGAGGGCGTAGCGTTCAGCGCGGCGCGAGGGCTCCGGCCCGCCCCTCGGCCTCCGCGGCCTCCGGGTCGCGCCCGCGCGAGTGCAGCGAATCGGCGATCAGGTGCCAGGCCGCCGCCTGCGCGCCGGCATCTGCGGTGGCGAGCGCCAGCGCCTTGCGGCCCATGGCCTCGGCCTGCGCCGCGTTGTTCTCGGAAAGCCGCACCCGCCCGAGCTCGATCCACAGCAGCGGATTGCCCGGCTCGATGCGCAGTGCGCGCTCGAGCGTCGCGGCCGCCTGACCGTACTCGCCGCCGCCGGCCTGGGTGCGCGCTTGCGTCACCAGCGCGCTGGCCGCCGGGCCGAGGTGAAACTGCCGCGGCGCGCCCGGCGCGGGCTGCTCCGGCGGCGCCGGCACGGCTTGACCGGGGATCGGCGGCTCGGGTTGTGCCGTGCCGGTGGGTGACTCGGCCGAGGGCGGTGCGCCCGGCGGCAGCGCAGCTCGCGTGGCGCACGCCGACAGCCCGGCGACGATGAAGATGAGGGTCAACAGTCGGGTGTGCATGGCTCATGATAGCGCCTCGAGGCGCGCGCCACGGGCACCGCGGCCGCCCTCGTAGCCCTTGGCGTCAGTGCCCGAGGCCGCGCAGCCACCGCTGGGCGCGGTCCAGTATGGTCGTGAGAGGATTCGCGCTGTCGGGGAAGCCGCAGCCGGGCTTGGAAGGCAGTGCGGCGTCCGTCGGCACGGCGATCGCCACGATGTCCTCCGCACAACCCGGCACCACCCGCAGTCCGGTGGGATACTCGATGTGCACTTCCACGAGGTTGTCCGGCATCGGCGCCTCCCAGGAGTCGGTGCCCAGCCCCGCCATGACGCGCGCCCACACCGGCAACGCTCCGGCGGAGCCGGTGAAGCCGGTCGGCTCATCGTCGTCGTACCCCACCCACACCACCGCCAGGTGACTGCCGGAGAATCCGGCGAACCAGCTGTCGCGGAACTCCGATGACGTGCCGGACTTTCCGGCCACCACCAGGTTTGCGGGCAGCAGCGCGCGGGCGGGACGGCCGGTGCCGCGCTCCATGACCTGCACCAGCATGCGGTCGAGCTGATAGACGACGTCGGGGGACGCCACCGGGGTCACTTCCAGGGGAAAGGCCTTGAGCGGCTTGCCGTCGGTGCTGATGACCGCGCGCACCGCGCGCAGCGGGTTGCGGAAGCCGCCGTTGGCGAGCCCGTTGAACAGTTGGGCCGCCTCGAGCGGCGTGACCTCGACCGCGCCCAGCAGCATGGCCGGCACCTGCGCGGGCGGCTGCGGCAGGCCGAAGCGCTGCAGCATCTCGCCGACCTTCGGCAGACCCACATCCAGCCCCACGCCCACGGTGGCGAGATTGAGCGACTCCGCGAGTGCGCGCACCACCGGCACCGGACCATAGACCTGGTGGGTGAAGTTCTCCGGCCGCCAGTGCTTGTCCTTTGCCAGCGCCACGTCGATGGGTGCGTCCTGCACGACGGTGGCGGCGTTGTAGTGCCCGCTCTCCAGCGCCGTGAGATAGATGAACGGCTTCACCAGCGAGCCCATCGAGCGGTGCGCATCGAGGGCGCGGTCAAAGCCGTCGTAGCCGACGTTGCGCCCGCCGACGATGGCGATCACGTCGCCGCTTTGCGGCGAGGTGACGACGATGGCGCCCTCGAGCGGCTCCTGCGCGTGCTTGCGCTGCCGATCCAGCCGCGCGAGCTCGTGGTCGAGCGCCTGCTCGGCCTGCTCCTGGGCGCGCGGCTCGAGGCTGGTGTAGATGCGCAGGCCCGCCTCGGTGAGGTCCTGGTCGTGATAGTCGCGCCGCAGGGTGCGGCGCACGAAGTCGAGGTACGCGGGGTAATACGCACCCGCCGGGCGGCTGCTGACACCGAGCGCCTGGTACGCGGCCGCGCTCGCCTCCCGGGCGCTCACGATCCCCTGGTCGGCCATGATCTTGAGGACCAGGTCGCGGCGCGCCCGCGCGCGCTCGGGGTGACGCCGCGGATCGTAGTACGAGGGTCCGCGGACCACCGCCACCAGCAACGCCACTTCCGACAGGTCGAGCTCCGCGAGCGGCTTGCCGAAATAGAACTGGCTGGCGAGGCCAAAGCCGTGAATGGCGCGGTCGCCGTCCTGACCGAGGAAGATCTCGTTGATGTACGCGTTCATGAGATCGGCCTTGGTGAAATGCGCATCCAGCGCCATCGCCATGATCGCCTCACGCACCTTGCGCGACAGCGTCTGCCGCGAGCTGAGGAAGTAGCTGCGCACCAGCTGCTGGGTGAGCGTGCTGCCGCCCTGCTCGATCTGGCGGGCGCGCACGTCGACCCACAGCGCGCGCAGCATCGCGATCGGGTCGACGCCGTGATGGCTGTCGAACTTGCGGTCCTCGACCGCCTTGAGCGCGGCGGGCAGGAGCGTGGGCACTTCCTGCGGTGTGACGATGATGCGATCCTCGCCGTGGATCGGAAAAATGCTGCCGATGAGCAGCGGCTCGAGCCGCAGCACCGGTACGTCCCGGCCGGCGCTGTCGCGCAGGCTCTCGAGCCCCTGGGAACCCGCGACGATGCTCAGCAGCTGCGCGTTGCGCGTCTCGTCCGCGAAGCGCGCCGGCCGCAGCGCAACGTCGAAGCGCGCGCCGGCCACGCGGTAGGTGCCGGGGTGCTCGGGCCGCTCGGCACGCCGGTAATGCAGGCGTTGCAGCTCCTGCTCGAGCTGCGCCGGCGACAGCGCCAGTCCCGTGTACAGCTCCAGCGGCGCCGCGAACACCTGCGCCGGCAGCGTCCAGCGGCGGCCCTCGAATTGCCGGGTCACCAGGCGATCCAGATACAGAACATAGAGAGTGCCGCCGAGCGCGGCGAGCCCCACGGCGAGCAGCAGGATGCGCTTCAGACGAACAGCTCCGCGGCTGGGGCTCGCAGGTTGTACTGCGAGCTCATCGCGTGCCCGTAGGCCCCGGCGTTGGCGATCAGCAGCACGTCCCCTTCCCGGGTCGCAGGCAGCAGGCGATCGTGCCCGAGGACGTCTGCGCTCTCGCAGATGGGGCCGACGATATTGACGAGCTCGGTGGCGGGCTCATCCGCGCGCGTGAGGTTGGCGATTTCGTGGTATGCCCCATAGAGCGCCGGACGGATCAGGGAGTTCATGCCGGTCGCCACGCCGACGAAGCGCACGCCGCCCTTGGCCTTCAGCTGCGTCACGCGCGCGAGCAGCACCCCGGCGGCGGCCACCAGGTAGCGTCCGGGCTCGAGCCACACCTCGAGCTGCGGGTGCTCGGCGCGCACCGCCAGCAGCAGCGTGTCGAGCCTGGCGAGATCGACGCCCGGCTGATCGGGACTCTCGGGCACTCCCAGGCCGCCGCCGACGTCGATGACGCGCAGCTGCGCGAAGCCCGGCGCGGCCGCCGCCAGCAGGCGCGCGGTGTGCTCCCAGCTGGTCACGTCGAAGACCCCGCTGCCGACGTGCGCCTGCAGGCCCACGACGCGCGCCCCGGCATCGTGCGCGCGGCGCGCAACTTCCGGCAGTTCCGCGATCGGCACGCCGAACTTGGAGCGCGTCCCGGCGGTGCGCACGTGCGTGTGATGGCCGCGGCCGACCCCGCTGTCGACGCGCACGAAGATCTCGTGGGCGCGGAACAGCTGCGGCCAGCTGGTGAGCACGTAGCTGTTGTCGACCGTGACGCGCACCCCCGCGCTGAGCGCCCAGGCGACTTCCGCGCGTGGCGCGAAGTTCGGCGTGTACAGAATGCGCTCTCGGTCGAGATCGGGAAACAGCTCCAGGACCCGCTCGACTTCACCGCGCGACACGCATTCGAACTCGATGCCCTCGGCGCGCAGCGTGCGCAACAGCTGCGGGTGCGGATTGGCCTTCATCGAGTAATGCACCCGCGCGAGCGAGCCGAGTGCGCGCAGCGAGCGGGCGGCCGCGCGCACCGCCTCCAGGTCGTACACGAAGGCCGCCTCATGCTCCCCGAGCGCCTCGAGCAGCTGCGTGCGCTTGGAGCGCCACCACGGCACGCTGCCGCCGGCCGGGTCCCGCGGCTGCGAGAACAGCTGCTGCCAGGTGGGACCGAGCACCTTGTCGCCCGGCACCGGGCGGATGAGCAGCTCGTGCAGTTGCTCCACCAGGCGGTCCCCCTGGTCCTCATCGACCACGAAGGTGAAATTCAGGTCGTTGGCGGCCTGGCTCACCAGGTGGATCTTCTGTTCCTCGAAGAACTCGAAGGCGCCTCCCAGCTGGTGCAGGATGGCGCGGATGTTGCGGCCCACGAGGCTCACCGAGGCGCACGGTCCGATCACCTGCACGCGGCACAGCCGCGACAGGTCGGCGACGAGGGCGGCGAGCCGCGTGTTGTCGAGTGAGTTGGCCGCCGGATCGAGCGACACCGTGACGTTGGTCTCGGAGGTCGACACCAGATCCACCGACATGCCGTGCTGCTTGAACACCTGGAAGGCATCGGCCAGGAACCCCACCTGGTGCCACATGCCGGGGCTCTCCAGCGAAATGAGCGTGATGCCCTTCCTGCTGCACACCGCCTTCACCTGCGCGCCGCCCTCGCTCTCGGCGCTGAGCACCGTGCCTTCCAAGTCCGGCGCCTGGGTCGCATAGACATGCAGCGGAATGTGGTACTGGCGCGCCGGCAGGATGCAGCGCGGGTGCAGGACCTTGGCGCCGCTGGTGGCGATTTCCTGGGCCTCGTCGTAGTGCAGCGCGCGCAGCAGGCGCGCGGTGGGCGTGGCGCGCGGGTTGGCGCTGAACATGCCCGGCACGTCGGTCCAGATCTCCAGCCGCTGGGCGCGCAACTTGGCCGCGAGGTAGGCCGCCGAGGTATCCGAGCCACCGCGCCCCAGCAGCACGGTGTTGCCGTCCTCATCGCTGGCGATGAATCCCTGGGTAACGATGACCGGCGCGAGCCCCCGCAGCCGCTCCTCGAGCGCCGCATCGGGCACGAAACCGCACACCGCCGAGAGCACGCTCGCCTTGGCCGAGGCGCTGTGCCGCTCTTCGGCACGCAGCATGGTGCGCGCATCCGCCCAGGCCGCCTCGAGTCCGCGCGAGCGCAGGAAGCGCACGCCGATGTGCGTGGCCATCAGCTCACCGGCGGCTAAGACGTGCGCGCGCGTGCGGTCGCTCACCTCACCCGCCCGCGCGATGCTGGCTGCGATCTGGCGCAGTTCGGCGAGCTCTCGCTCGATCTCGTCCCCGAGGGTGACGCCCAGCTCGCAGGCCAGTCCCCGGTGGCGCTCTTCGATGGCGCGCAGCTCCTGCTCCTGCGCCTCACCGGTGGCGGCATCCAGCAGTCGCTCGAGCCGGTCGGTGATGCCGGTGAGGGCCGAATGCACGATGAGCACGCGCGCGCCGCCCGCGCTGCGCGCGGCGGCGACCCGCGCGATGTTGGTCCAGTTGGCCAGCGTCGAGACGCTCGTTCCGCCGAACTTCAGGACGATCCAGGCCGAGGGGCGGGGCACTGATGTTCCTTCACGCGACGTCGAAAGCGGGAGGTGCGCTGGGCCCGCGGATGCCAGCTTCGCTCTACAGCTCGTCGTCGAAGTCCTTGAGATCTTTCTCGAGCTTCTTGTCCGCCAGCACTTCCTCGAGGCGGCTCCACGCGGCCTTGCCGCGCTTGCCCTGGTTACGGACGCGCTTGTCCACCCGGTCGAGCAGCCGGTCGTAATCGGTGCCGTCCTCGGTCGGACTGCTCAGGAATTCATCGTCGAGATCGAAAGTCTCGTTGTCTCGTTCCGACATCTGGCGGCGTAAATCCCGAATTAATTCAACGGCTAACGTGCCTTGACGGCACCGAACAAGGCTGCGAACTATAGCCGATCCGCGCCGCCGATCAACTTTTGGCCCCGCGCACCGTCCAGGCTCGCCCGCTGAAGGCCGCTCGCCCCGGGGCGCTTGCGCTTCAGGGCTGATCCGTGCGGTCGCGCACCACCACCGGGGCGCCCCGGCTCAAGCCCAGACCCTCCGCGGCGCTGTGCTCGGCGCGGGCGATCTCGATCACCCCGAAGGAGTTCACGAGCGCGAGATATTCCCCGGGCCGCGTGTCGCCGTAGGTGCGCAGCAGGGGGAAGGCGTGGTTGCCCGCGTGCACCAGCGGCAGCCGGAAGCGCTCGATCAGCGCGGCGTCGATATTGGTGATCAGGTTGCCGAAGTGATCGATGCTGATGACGACGCCGGTGACGCTGCGCGGCTCGACCGCAGGGTCCTCCACCCAGGCGGGGATCAGGGTGCTGACCGCCTCGCCGAGCCCCTGCAGCGGGCAGCGCCCGGCGGCGAGCTCGGCGGCGACGGGGGCGAAAATGTCCCGGCCGTGGAAGGTAGCGCTCGGTCGATGCACTCCGAGGCGCGCCAGCTCCGTGGTGCCCAGGCGCACGATCAGCGCGTCGCGTGCGCGGCTGACGATCGGGGCCAGCAGGCCGTTGTCGGGCGCCAGGAAATAGTGTCCACTGGCCTGCACGGCCAGAATGTTGCGCGCGGTGCCGACGCCCGGATCGACTACCGCGACGTGCACGGTTGCAGGCGGGAAGTAGTCGAAGGCGTGCGCCAGCCAGAAGCCCGCCTCCGCCGGCCAGTGCACCACGATCTCATGCGTGAGATCGATGATGCGCGCCGCCGGGAAGCGCGTGAGCATGCAACCCTTCATGACACCGACGAACGGTCCCTGGTGGCCGAAGTCGGTCGTGATGGTGATGACCCCTGAGGGGCTCGGGGCGTTCATGAGACAGCGCGGGCTGCAGAGCGCGCGCCGCGTCAGCCGCGGACGCCGCGGGGCCCCGCCGCACGGCCGCCCTCGGCGCAGGAGCGACACCGATCGGTGTAGGGCACGGCCTCCAGCCGCTCCGGCTCGATGTCCTCGCCGCACACCGAGCAGGTGGTGTAGCGGCCGGAGGCGAGGCGCCGCAGCGCCCCTTCGACCTGCTGCAGCTCTTCCTGGGCCGAGTGCGAGATGGCCCCGAGCACGTCATCGTTCTCGCGCTGCGTCACCTGCTCGGCGAAGTCGGCCGACAGCGGGTCCGCCTCGTGGCGCAGATCGGCGCTCGCATCGCTGGCGCGCTGGCGCAGCTCGTCGCGGCGCTTGAGCAGTCGGTCGCGTACCGCCTTGGTATCCACTTCGCTCCCCCGGGAACCTCAGGACGCCCGCCGGCCGCGACGTCGTTCCTCGAGCCATTGTTGCAGCCGGTCGAAAGGCTCGATGAACTTCCTCACGCCTTCGCGCTCGAGCTGCGCCGCGACGGCTTCCAGATCGACATCGAGCCGCTCCAGGCCCTCGCGCGCATCGCAGCCTTCGGCAATGTGGCGCTCAAGCCGCAGCTGAGGTCTGCCCAGGCGCCGATAGGCATCCAGGGTCTCGAGCGACATGGTGTTGACCGTCTTGGGCACCACCAGCTCCTCGACATACTTGATCGGGCTGTAGCTCGGATCCTTGGTGGAGGTCGACGCCCACAGCAGCCGCTGCGGCCGCGCACCGCGCGCCGCCAGGCCCTGCCATTGTGCGCCGGCGATCATCTCCTCGTGAATCTCGTAGGCACGACAGGCACTGGCGATCGCCGCCTTGCCGCGCAGGGTGCGCGCTGCGGGCTGGCCGCGCGCTGCCAGGCCATCCAGCAGGTTGTCCACGGCGGTGTCGATGCGGCTCAGGAAGAAGCTCGCCACCGAGGCGACGCGCTCGAGCGGCTGGCCGGCCGCGACGCGTGCGCTCAGGCCCTCCATGTAGGCGCGCGCCACGGCGCGATAACGCTCGGGCGAGAACAGCAGCGTCACGTTCACGTTGATGCCCGCAGCGATGAGATCGCGGATCACCGGCAAAGAGGCCTCGGTGCCGGGGACCTTGATGAGCGCGTTGGGAAGTCGCAGACGCTGCCACAGGCGTTGCGCCTCCGCGCGACTGCCGGGGCCGTCGTAGGCGAGGTGCGGCGACACCTCCATGCTCACGAGGCCGTCGCCGCCGGCAGTTGCATCGTGGAGCGGGCGCAGGAGCGCAGCGGCCGCGCGCAGATCCTCGACGGCGAGCTCCTCGTACAGCGCGACGCTCGATGACATCGAGGGCAGCAGCCGCGCGATCGGCTGCGCGTAGTGCGAGTCGCTCATCATGGAGTGGGCGAAGATCGCCGGGTTCGAGGTGAGCCCGGCGATGCCGTCCTCGCGGATCAGGCGCGCCAGAGTGCCGTCCTGCAGCATGCGGCGGCTGATGTCATCGAGCCAGACGCTCTCGCCGAGCTTGCGCAACTCGAGCAGCGGATTGGGCACCGGCGCGTTCATGGAGGCACTCTTGCGCGAGAGTAGCGCAGCCGGCAGCGCGAGTCTCGCGGTTTCGGTGCGGATATGCGTAAATCCAAGGCGGAGCCTTCGAAGCCGAGGAACACCGCCATGACCGAGTCGTTCGATGCCGGCAAGCTCGCCGAGGAGCTGCGCGCGCTGGTGAGCGAGGCCGAAGCGCTGTTGCGAGCGAGCGGCAGCGCGGACGGCGCGGAAATGCAGCCGCGCGCCGAGGCCGCGGTGCGGGATCTGCGCGAGCGGCTCAGCGCATTCGAGGAACAGCTGAGCGCGCGGGCGCGCGACATCGACGGCTACGTGCGCGGCAACCCCTGGCAGGCGGTGGCGGTTGCGGGCGGGGTTGCGCTGCTGCTCGGGCTCCTCATGGGCCGCCGCTGATGGACGCGCCCGGATCGCCTGCGCAGGATGCGGGCGCCGCTGAGGGGCTGCGCTCGGCGTTCAGCGGGCTGCTCGGCGCGGGACTGGACGCGCTGCGAACCCGCCTCGATCTCGCCGCCGTCGAGCTCGAGATCCACCTGTTGGCGCTGCTGCGGGTACTGGTGTGCCTGATCGGTGCGCTCGCGTGCGCGTTGCTCGCGCTCGCCTTCGCCCTGACGACGCTCATCGTGGCGCTGTGGGACACGCATCGCACGTCGGCTCTGCTCGGCGGGACGCTGGTGTTCCTCGGGCTCGCGCTGCTGTTCGGCGTGCTCGGCGCGCGCACCCTGCGCCAGCAGCCGCCGGTTCTGCAGGACTCGCTGCAGCAACTGCGCGAAGACGGGCACCGCGCCGGGGACGAGTCGTGACGCGCATGGCGCAGCTGCAGGAGCGGCGGCGCGCGCTGCTGGCGCGCTGCGGGGAGCAGCGCGGGGAATTTGCCGAGCGTCTGGCGGCGCTGCGCCCGCGGTCCCGCACGGGCGCCGCGGGTCAGCACGCGGCGCGCCACCCACTCGCCTGGATCGCGGTATTGGGCGCCGTCATGCTGATGCGGCGCACGCGCGAAGTGGTGTCGCTGCTGGTGTTCATCCGTTCGGCGGTGGGGTTGGTCGGGCGCGCTGTGCAGCTGCTGCGTCTCATCGGGGGCGCGCGCGCATCGCGCCCGGGCGGCACGCAGCCCTGAGCGAAGCCTGTGGGGGCGGCGCCGCGCTGCTCTTCAGTGGGCGCTCTGCGATACGCTCGCGGCGGGAGGGACGGAGGCCGGCGCTTCGGCCGCAAGACCCACCAGCGTCGGAATGCCGCTGGCGGCCGCGAGCGTGGCACGCGCCAGATCCCAGTGGATGGCGGCGGTGTTGCTGCCGAGCGCCTGATCGAGCATCTGCGACAACAGCTGCACGTCCGGCTCGATGCTCTGGCCTTCGGCGTCCACCGGCGGATGCGCTTCGAGCAGCAGCTGACCCCCGACCCAGGCAACCTTCACCGGCTCGTTGACCAGTCGCACCGGCGTGCCGATCGGCACCAGCGCAAACAGCGCCGCGACGTCTTCCGGATACATGCGGATGCATCCGTGCGTCACCGCCATGCCCACCGCCGTCGGGTTGTTGGTGCCATGAAGCATGTACTCGCCGTCGCCCGCGGCGAGGCGCAGCGCGAAATCACCGAGTGGATTGTCGGGTCCGCTCGGCACGACCTTCGGCAGCGGATCGCCATTCTCGGCGTGCTCCTTGCGGATCGACTCCGGCGGATACCAGGCCGGGTGTCGGATCTTGGCGATGACCCGCGTCTCACCGAGCGGCGTGCGCCAGTCCATCTTGCCGATGCTCACCGGGTAGGTGATGACGACCGGCTGCTCGCCCTTGCGCGGCTTGGGGTAGTAGTACAGCCGATGCTCGGGCAGGTTCACGACCAGGCCGGCGCGCGGGCCGGCCGGCAGGATGCGCCGCCCGGGGAGCAGGAGCTTCGTGCCTGCCCCCGGCAACCACACGTCCACACCGGGGTTGGCGCGGATGATTTCGTAATAGCCGAGACTGTAGCGGTGCGCGATATCCGGCAGCGTGTCCTCGTACACCGTCTGCATGCTCTCGTCGCTCCCCACGACCGGGGAACCATCCGGCGGCAGAGGATAGACACTGGCCCAGCCGGGGGCCGCCAGCAGGCCAAGCCACGCCAGCGCGCACGCCACCGATCCCGCTTTCCACGTCTGCTTCATGTGATTTCTGCGAAGAACCTGTAACAAATTGATTACAATTGAATCAATGCTCAAATGGCCGCCCTGCCATCCACCCGGCACGGCCCCGTATTGTAGAGGATTCCTTTACCATCGCGCGCGGTGAGCCGCGCAGAAAAACTCCCGCACGCGTTCTTCGCGCGCAGCACGCTGGCCATCGCCCGCGAGCTCATCGGCATGCACCTGGTGCACGATGATGGCCGCACCGTGCGCTCGGGGCGCATCGTCGAGACCGAGGCGTATCTGGGGCCCCGCGATCTCGCGGCGCACTCCTCCCGCGGCCGCACCGCGCGCACCGAAGTCATGTATGGGCCGCCGGGGCACGCATACGTGTATTTCATCTACGGCTTCTGGAATTGTCTGAACGTGGTCACCGGCGCGGTCGGTGTGCCACACGCGGTGCTGCTGCGCGCGCTCGAGCCGCTCGAGGGCGTCACCGGCCGCACCTGCGGTCCGGGGCTCCTGTGCCGCGCGCTGCACATCGATCGGCGTCTGAACGGCGTCAATCTCGCCGGCGATGTGCTGTGGCTGGAACGCGCCCCCGCCGGCGCGCCGCGGGCGCGCCTTGCGCGCACTCCCCGCATCGGGGTCGATTACGCTGGCGAATGGGCGCGGCGACCGTGGCGATTCCTCGATCGCGCTTCGGCGTATGTTTCCGCCTAAACTAATACCCCGCGTGCGCCTGAACGAAAGGAAGCCGAATGTCGCTCCGCACCAGCCTCCTGGCACTGTGTGTCCTCGCGAGCGCCGGCACGGGGATGTCGGCAGCGGTGCACGCCCAGGCCGTGGAAGGCACCGACTACCGCAAGATCGAGCCGCCACAACCCACCGACAGCCCGGGAAAGATCGAGGTCATCGAGTTCTTTTCCTACATGTGCCCGCATTGCAAGGAGTTCTACCCCCTGGTCAGCACCTGGGAGGCGAAGCTTCCCAAGAACGTGGTGTTCCGGCGCGTGCCGGTCGGCTTCAACCGCCCGGCGTGGATCAACCTGGCGCGCGCTTACTACGCGCTGCAGGCGAGCGGGGATCTGGGCAAGCTCGACGGTGCGCTGTTTCGCGCCATCCACGATGAGCACCTGCAGCTGTTCGACGAGGCGAGCCTCACCGACTGGGTGGGCAAGAGCGGGGGCCATGCCGAGCAGTTCGCGGCCGCCTATACCTCCTTCGGCGTCAACAACCAGACGGTGCGGGCCGATCAGCTGGTGGAGAAGTACGGCATCGGGGCGGTTCCGACCATGACGGTCAACGGCGAGTACCAGGCGCTGGGCAAGAATCTCGCCGAGATGCTCCTCAACACCGACCGGCTGATTGCCCAGGCGCAAACCGAGGCTCACGCCGCGGGCACAGGCGCGAAACACAAGTAGCTCAGGAACCCGCGGGCTCGCTCGAGAGCTCCAGCAGCTCGCTCGCCTCGGGCACGCGATCGCCGCGGGCGAAGTGAATCATCCCGACCGTGCCCGCGTACGGGGCGGTGATGGTGTGCTCCATTTTCATCGCTTCGATCACCATCAGCACCTCCCCGGCGGCGACCTTCTGTCCCACGGCGACCGGCACCGACACCACCACGCCCGGCAGGGGCGTGGTGAGGGTGCCGCCGGCGGCGCTCACCGAGAACTCGCGCGTCCGCGGGTCCTCCAGCAGCAGCTCGTACTGCTCATCGGCGGTCCACAGATACACGCGCGCGCCGTCCAGGTGGTAACGCGCCTGCCGGCGCCGCGTCTCGATGCGTGCCGCGACGACTGCGCCGCTGCACACCGCATCGGCGAGTGCCAGGCGCGCACCCGCATCCACGGTCACGGCGGCGGGCCGGCCGTGCACGAACTCCAGCTCCACCGCGTGGGTGCGTCCGTGCCATGAGAAGCCGTAGGCGACCCGTGCCGGAAGGTTGGGGGTAAAGCCATCGGCCAGGTCCCAGGGGCTGCCCGCCCCGGGGTCGCGCGCCGCGGCGCCGCCCGCGCCAGCGTGCAGGGCAAGGGCCGCCAGGATGAGCGCCTCGGGGGCGGCGGCCGGCGGGCCGGCGAACTCCCCCGCAGCCTGATCGAGCAGCGCGACGTCGTGCCGCACTTCCAGAAAGCGCGCCGATCGCAGGATGCGGCGCAGCCAGCGCTCGTTGGTGTGCACGCCGGCGCACAGGGTCTGGGTGAGGGCCGCTGCGAGGCGCGCGGCCGCCTGCTCGCGAGTGGGCGCCCAGGCGATGATCTTGCCGAGGAGTGAATCGTAACAGTCCGGAACCGTATCGCCGCTGGCAAAGCCGGCATCCACGCGCACCGACTGCAGGCGCGGCCATTCCAGAAGCTGCAGCCGTCCGGCGCTCGGCAGAAAGCCGCGCTCCGGATCCTCGGCACAGATGCGCGCCTCGATGGCGTGACCGTCGAAGCACACCTCGCTCTGCGACAGCGGCAGGGTCTCACCGGCGGCGACGCGCAACTGCCACTCGACCAGGTCCAGTCCCGTCACCGCCTCGGTGACCGTGTGCTCCACCTGCAGCCGCGTATTCATCTCCATGAAGTAGAACTCGCCCCCGTCGAGCAGGAACTCGACGGTGCCGGCGCTCACGTAGCCGACCTCGCGCGCCACCACCAGGGCCGCGGCGCGCAGTCGTGCGCGCAGCTCCTCGGGCAGCGCCGGGGCCGGCGCCTCCTCGATGAGCTTCTGATGACGTCGCTGGATCGAGCAGTCGCGCTCGCCCAGGTGCACGAGATTGCCGTGCCCATCGGCAAACACCTGCACCTCGATGTGGCGCGGGGCCGGCAGATAGCGCTCCAGGAGCAGCGTGCCGTCGCCGAAGGCGCTCGCGGCGAGGCGCCGCGCGGCGGCCAGCGCCGGCGCCAGTTCCGCGAGCTCGCGCACGATCTGCATGCCCTTGCCGCCGCCCCCGGCCGCGGGTTTGATGATGAGCGGCAGCCCGGCGCGCTGCGCCTCGCCCGTGAGGTGCTCCAGGTCCTGCTCGGTGCCGGCGTACCCCGGCAGCACCGGCACGCCGGCCGCGCGCAGGCGCGTCTTGGCGACGATCTTGGAGGCCATGGCGTCGATGGCCGCGGCGGGCGGGCCGACGAAAATGTGCCCCGCATCCACGCACGCCTGGGCAAAGCGCGCGTTCTCGGCAAGGAAGCCGTAGCCCGGATGAATGGCCTGCGCCCCGCTCGCGCGCGCGGCGTCGAGGAGGCGTCCGATGTCGAGGTAACTGTCGCGCGCCGCGGCGGGCCCGAGCCGCACCGCCTCATCCGCTTCGCGCACGTGGCGCGCGCGGGCGTCGGCGTCCGAGAACACCCCGATGGTACGGACGCCTAGGCGGCGCGCGGTGCGGAAGATGCGGCAGGCGATCTCGCCGCGATTGGCGACCAGGAGACTCTTGATCACCGCGCCCTCCCCCGCCTACATCCGGAACACGCCGAAGTGCGTCGGCGGTTGCGGCGCGTGGCGCACCGCCGCGAGCGACAATCCCAGCACGCGCCGCGTCTCCAGGGGATCGAGCACGCCATCGTCCCACAGCCGCGCCGACGAATAATAGGGATGTCCCTGGCGCTCGTATTGCTCGCGGATCGGCTGTTTGAACGCTTCCTCCTCCTCCGCCGGCCAGTCCTTGCCCGCGGCTCGCAGCTGGTCGCGCTTGACGGTGGCGAGGACGCTCGCGGCCTGTTCGCCGCCCATGACCGAGATGCGCGCGTTGGGCCACTGAAACAGCAGCCGCGGCGCATACGCCCGGCCGCACATGGCGTAGTTGCCCGCGCCGTAGCTGCCGCCGATGATCACGGTGAGCTTGGGCACTGCCGCGCAGGCCACCGCCGTCACGAGCTTGGCGCCGTCCTTGGCGATACCGCCGGCTTCCGCGCGCCGCCCGACCATGAAGCCGGTGATGTTCTGCAGGAACAGCAGCGGAATCTGCTCGCGCGAGCACAGCTCGATGAAATGTGTCCCCTTGAGCGCGCTCTCGGAGAACAGCACGCCGTTGTTGGCTAGGATTCCGACCGGATAGCCGCACAGGTGCGCAAACCCGCACACCAGCGTGGTGCCGTAGAGCTCTTTGAACTCATCGAGCTCGGAGGCGTCGGTGAGCCGCGCGATCACCTCGCGCACGTCGTAGGGCTTGCGCAGACTCGCTGGTATGACCCCGTACAGCTCCGCCGGATCGTAGCGCGGTTCGGCGGCGCTGCGGGGCGGTGCGCCGGCGGTGGTGCTTTTCAGGCGCGTGATGATGCGCCGCGCGATGGCGAGTGCGTGGGTGTCGTTCTGCGCGTAGTGGTCGCACACGCCCGATTCGCGGCAGTGCACGTCCGCGCCACCGAGGGACTCGGCGTCGATGTCCTCGCCGGTCGCGGCCTTCACCAGGGGCGGTCCGCCGAGAAAGACCCGTCCCTGGTTGCGCACGATCACGTTCTCATCCGACATTGCCGGCACGTAGGCGCCGCCGGCGGTGCACGAGCCGTGCACCACCGAGATCTGCGCCACGCCGAGCGAGGACAGCGTCGCCTGGTTGTAGAAGATGCGGCCGAAGTTGTCGCGGTCGGGGAACACCTCATCCTGCGCCGGCAGAAACGCCCCGCCGCTCTCCACCAGGTACACGCAGGTGAGGCGGTTGTCGCGCGCGATCTCCTGGGCGCGCAGGTGCTTCTTGACGGTGATCGGATAGTAGGTGCCGCCCTTGACGGTGGGGTCGTTGGCGACGATGACGCATTCGCGACCCGCGATGCGGCCGATGCCGGTCAGCACCCCGGCGCAGGCGATCTCCCCGCCGTACATGCCGTGCGCGGCGAGCTGCGAGAGCTCCAGGAATGCGCTGCCGGTGTCGAGCAGCACGCGGATGCGCTCGCGCGCGGTGAGCTTGCCGGCCGCCTTGTGCTTGTCGATGGCGGCCTGCGAGCCGCCGCGCGCCGCCCGGCCCGCCGCGCGCCGCAGATCCTCGACCAGGGCGCGCATGGCGCGCTCGTTGTCCTGGAACTCCTGGGAGTGCACGTCGACCCGGGTGCTGATGCGGGGCATGAGTACTTGCCACGGTTGCCGGTTTGTCCGACAATCATACGATCCGCTCCAAGCAGAAGGCAAGCCCATGAGCACGCTCGAGTGCACCGACAGCGACTTCGGCCTGAGCGCCGAGCTCGAGGAGATCCGCCGGCAGGTGCGGCGCTTCGCCGCCGCGCGGATCGCCCCGCGGGCGGCCGAGATCGACCGCCGCAACGAATTCCCGCGCGACCTGTGGCCGGCGCTGGGCGAGCAGGGCCTGCTCGGCATCACCGTGCCGGAGCGCTTCGGCGGCGCGCAGCTCGGCTATCTGGCGCACGTCGTCGTCATGGAGGAAATCTCGCGCGCCTCGGGGGCCGTGGGCCTCTCCTACGGCGCGCATTCCAACCTGTGCGTGAATCAGCTGCGGCTCAATGCGAGCGAGGCGCAGTGCGAGCGTTACCTGCCGCGGCTGCTGAGCGGCGAGCACGTCGGGGCGCTCGCGATGTCCGAGCCCGGGGCGGGCTCGGACATCGTCTCGATGCAACTGCGGGCCGAGAGGCGCGGCGACGGTTACCTGCTCAGCGGCCGCAAGATGTGGATCACCAACGGCCCGGATGCGGATGTGTTCGTGGTGTATGCCAAGACCGACCCCGCCGCGGGCGCGCGCGGCATCAGCGCGTTCATCGTCGAGCGCGGCACGCGCGGTTTCAGCACCGCGCCGAAGCTCGACAAGCTCGGCATGCGCGGCTCGGGCACCTGCGAGCTGCTGTTCGATGAGTGCCCGGTGCCGGCGGAGAACCTGCTCGGCCCCGAGAACGGCGGCGTGCGCGTGCTGATGAGCGGCCTGGACTACGAGCGCGTGGTGCTCGCCGGCGGCTCCCTCGGACTGATGGCGGCGGCCCTGGATGTGGTGCTGCCCTACATCCGCGAACGCCGGCAGTTTGGCCAGCCGATCGGAACCTTCGAGCTGATGCAGGGCAAGGTCGCCGACATGTACACCTCGCTCAACGCCGCGCGCGCCTACGTCTACGCCGTGGCGCGCGCCTGCGACGCGCGCACCGCGCGGCGGCGCGATGCGGCGGGCTGCATCCTGTTCGCGGCCGAGCGCGCCACCCACGCCGCGCTGGATGCCATCCAGACACTCGGTGGCAACGGTTATATCAACGACTACGCGGCCGGGCGCCTGTTGCGCGATGCCAAGCTCTACGAGATCGGCGCCGGCACCCAGGAGATCCGCCGCATGCTGATCGGGCGCGAGCTGTTCGAGGCTGCTGCGTGAGCGTCGAGTTCGCCCCGCTGCTCATCGAGCCCGCCTACCGCAAGGTGGCGGCGGCGATCGGGGCGCGGGTCCTGAGCCGCGCCCTGCGCGAAGGCGAGCGCCTGCCCTCCGAGACCGAGCTGGCACGGCAGTTCGGCGTCAACCGTTCCACGGTGCGCGAGGCGCTGCGTGAGCTCGAGAGCCGCGGCCTGGTGCAGCGCCGCCCCGGCTCCAAGCTCATGTCAGTCAGCCGGCCGCACCACCAGAGCGTGGCCGAGGGCGTGAGCCACGCCCTGCTCCTGCACGACGTGACGGTGCGCGACGTCTGGGAGGCGCTCACCATCCTCGAGCCGCCGATCGCGCGCGCCGCGGCGCGCGAGCGCACCGCCCAGGACCTGGAGCGCATCGTGGCCGCCGCCGCGGCGTTCGTCGCCGGCCGCGGTGATACTGAGCAGGCGGTGCGGCGCAGCGCGCAGGTGTTCCGCTGCCTCGGGCAGGCGACTCACAATCCGGTGCTGGGACTGGCGCAGGAGCCGCTGCTGCAGCTGCTCGAGCCCTCGCTGCGCGTCATGATCGACAAGGTGCCGCAGGCGCGCACGCGCATCGCCACGGCGCACCGGCGCCTGCTCGAGGCACTCGAGGCTCGCGACGAGGACGGGGCGCAGGGCTGGATGGCACGCCACATCCGCGACTTCAGGAAGGGCTACGAGATTGCCGGCATTGACCTCGCGCTGCGCCTCGGCGCCGGCTGAGGCGCCCGGCGCCTTCCTGAGCCGGGCCGGCACGTGACCCAGGTCTCCGAAATCCCCCCTTACGGCAGCCGCGGCGCGCGCTGACGCGTATGCTGCGCCGCGAGTCTGGCATCTCCCGGGGGACATCATGTTGGCGGTCCTGGTCCTGCTGTTCCTGGTCGTTGCCCTCACGGGCTATCTGATCGGCGTGTACAACGGCCTGGTGCGCGTGCGCGCCGCCGTGAAGCTCACCTGGTCGAACATCGACGTGCTGCTCGTGCAGCGGCACGATGAGCTGCCGAAGCTGGTCGAAGTCTGCAGGCAGTACATGCAGTTCGAGGCCGGCACCCTCGAGCGCGTCATGCGCGCCCGCGCCGGGGTGGATGCGGCGCGCAGCTCCGGCAGCATGAGCACGCTCGGCAGCGCGGAGCGCGAGTTGCGCAGCGGGCTCACCGGACTGTATGCGGTCGCCGAGAACTATCCGCAGCTCGAGGCGAGTGAGCCGTTCCGCCACCTGCAGGAGCGCATCAGCGGCCTCGAGACCGCGATCGCTGACCGCCGCGAGGTCTACAACGACGCGGTCAACACCAACAACGTGCGCATCGATGCGTTCCCGGACGCACTCATCGCCCGGCTCGGCGACTTCCCGCCGGCGCAGTTGCTGCATTTCCTGGCCGACCAGAAGGCGGACGTCGATCTGAAGGCGGCGTTCTCCAGCTGAAGAGCGCGTTCCGGCCGATCCCTTGACAGCGCCGCATCCCCTGCCCTACCCGGTGATCGCCGCCGCCGCGGCGGTGCTGGCGCTGTTCGCGCTGTTCAGGTTCTTCGCGCGGTTGCGCCGCGACCGGCTGGTGGCCGACACCCCGGCGGTGCGCATCCGCTCCGCCGCGCAGGGATACGTGAAGCTCACCGGGCGTGGCCTGCCGGCCGGGCCGGATGCGACGGCGGCGCCGCTGTCCTCGCGGCCGTGCGTGTGGTGGGCCTATGAGATCGCGCAGGAGCAGCGCGATTCCAAGGGCAATGCCCACTGGCACACGGTCGAGCGCGCCGCGAGCGTCGAGCTGTTCGCCCTGGTCGATGACGACGGCGCGCGCTGCCTGGTCGGACCGGTGACCGCCGAGATCACCCCCACCGTGCGCAACGTCTGGTACGGCGCCACAGCACGCCCCGCGGGTCCGCCGCCGCAGTCGAACCCGCTGCTGCACTCGGGCGGCTGGCGCTACACCGAGCGGCTGCTCGGTGTCGGCGAGCGGCTGTGTGTCATGGGCGAGCTGCGCTCGCATTCCGAGCTCGGCGACGTCAATGCCGGCGCCGTCGCGAAGCTGCACGAATGGAAGCAGGATCAGCGCTCGCTCCTGGCGCGCTTTGACGTCGACCACGACGGCAAGCTCGACGCGCCCGAATGGGAAGCGGCGCGGCTGGCGGCGGCGCGCGAATCGCAGACCCGGACGCTGCAGGCGGCGATCTCGCGCGAGAGCGTCGTTTCCGAGCCCGCCAACGGCGAGCCTTTCCTGATCGCGCCGCTGAGCGCGAGCCAACTCGAGACGCGCGAGCAGCTGTTCGCCGGGCTGTACTTCCTGCTCGGGCTCATCGGGGTGATCGTGTGCGCCTGGGCGCTCGGTCACGCGGCTCTGGGCTAGCGCGTGACCTGCAGGTGCTCGAGCACGCCGCTCACCTGCTGTTTGAGCATGGCGGCGAACAGCGGCTGCAGCTGACTGAGCTGCTGGTCGGGGATGTCCTTCAGATCGGGGGGCAGTTTGAAGCCCGTCCAGGTCTGGATCTGATCCCCGCCCCACTGGCGCGCGTGGATTTCCGCGCTCGGGGCGGCCAGGCCGATCAGCAGCAGCTCGGTCAGATTGAGTAAGACCGGCGGCTTCTCCGCCGTGTCCTCCTCGCCCCGCGCCTCGGTCACGAAGCACCAGCCGCGCAGGTATTCCGGCAACTGCCGTCGCCGGGCGCCGTGCGAGGAGTCGTTGCGGCCGGGCCCCAGCACGATGACGGCGTCGACATGCCCGGCGGCGGCGAGCTGTGCGAACAGCGGCCCGCAGGCCTTCGGCAACCCCTTCGCGAGCGCGGCGTCGAGGAAGCAGGCCTCGCGCGCGCGCCGCAGAGCCTCGGTCGCGGCGGCCGCCACCGGCACCAGTCCCATCTGGGTCAGGCGCTCCCTGACCGCCTCCATCAGCATGGCACTGACGGACCACTCCAGGGTGTAGGTTTTGAGGAAACTGTTCTGCAGGTGCCGGGAGGCGTGGAAATGGGTGACTTCGGGTTCCAGCAGGTTCACCACCGCGACGTGCGCGCCGGCGATCAGCTGCAGGTTGGCGGGCTTCGGTGCTGCGACTGCGGTGCCTGCCAGCAGGCTCAATGCGGCTGCGGCGGTGGCCCCCGCCGTCGTTCTAGTTCTGATCATACGCTCGACCCCCGTAGCGGGACGCACGACCCCCTTGCGTGGGTGAGTCTAGCCCAGGCGAGGCGCCCGCAGCAGCATAACGGGCGCTTAATAACGGGCGCTTATGAGTCCATGCCCTGAAACATCCAACTCCCGCCGGCGCGCCGGATACCATCGCTGGGAGTCTCCACGAGGGCGAGGACCTTGGCTGCCATCGGACCCGAACGCGTACTCTCCGTGCGGCACTGGACCGACACGCAATTCAGCTTCACGACCACGCGCGATCGCGGGCTGCGCTTCGAGAACGGGCAGTTCGTCATGGTCGGCCTGGCCGTGGACAGCCGGCCGGTGCTGCGCGCCTACAGCATCGCGAGCGCGAACCACGAGGAGCACCTCGAGTTCCTGAGCATCAAGGTACCCAACGGCCCGCTGACCTCGCGCCTGCAGCACGTGCGCGCCGGCGATGAAGTGCTCGTCAGCCGCAAGCCCACCGGCACCCTGTTGCTGCAGGACCTCAGGCCCGGCAAGCGGCTGTACCTGCTCAGCACCGGAACCGGCGCGGCGCCGTTCATGAGCCTGATCAAGGACCCCGAGGTCTACGAGCGCTTCGAGCACGTGGTGTTCGTCCACGGCGTGCGCTGGGCGCGCGAAACCGCCGTCGTCAGGCACCGGATCGAGGCGCTCAGGGCCCACGAGCTGCTGGGCGCGCAAGTGCGCGCCAAGCTGCACTACTACCCGACCGTGACCCGCGAGCCGAACGTGAGCTGCGGCCGTCTGACCGCTCTGATCGAGTCGGGGCGCCTGTCCCGCAACCTCGGGCTGCCGGCCCTCGACCCGGGGGCGGACCGCATCATGGTGTGCGGCAGTCCTGCGATGCTCACCGACACCTGCGCACTGCTCGACGCACGCGGCTTCACCCTCTCGGCCCGCATCGGCGAGCCCGGGGATTACGTGATCGAACGCGCCTTCGTCACGCGCTAGCCCCAACGGCTTGCCTTGCCAATCAAATCAGTGGCCGCCCGCGACCAGCAGGCCCGCGTCGCGCAGGGCGTCCGCCAGCTGTGCCTCGATGCGCGCCGCCTCGGCTTGGGCGATACGCTGCAGATGCAGGGTCGGCCCGCTCAGCACCTCGAGCCCACGCCGAAGAACGCTGCCGGCGGCGCGAATGCCGGCCTTGTGCTGGTCGAAGCGCTGCGCCGGGCTGTAGTGACTCATGCCGACGTACAGGCCGTGGGGCCCGCGGCTGCGGTCCCGGTAGTCGAGCAGCACGAGATAGATGTTGGCGCGGCCGGCTCGCGCGCAGCTGAAGCTGAGCGCCACTTCGTAGGCCGTGGGGAGCCACTCTATGTAGCGCATCGGCAGCCACTCGGGAATGGACGCGGCGGCGCGCGACCACAGCGCCGCGAGCGCCGCCTCGATGTGGTGCGCGAATTCACCCCGCATCCACAGCTCGTGAATGCAATGCGCGCCCGCGGCACCGTCGCCGTGCTGCAGCGCCGCCGCCAGGCGCCGCTCGATGGCCGGCCTGGTGAGCCCCGCGAGCGGACGCGCCGCGGGGGACGGCGCTGCCGCGGCGGTCCGGGCCGCCGGCCTCATGCCGCCGCCGCGGCCGGCGTGCGAGCGCTGACCCTGGCGCAGGCGAGCCACACGATCGCGCCGATCGCGATCGCCACCGGCACCACCAGCACCGCGCGCCCGAGGGACCCCACATCCGAGAGGTACCCGATCAGGACCGGCGAGGGCACATCCCCCAGCAGGTGGATGGCGAACATGCTGAGTGCCACGGCCGAGGCGCGCTCGAGCGGCGATACGATGTTGACGATCGCGGCATTGATGGGGCCGGTCGACATGAACAGCAGCAGCTCCGCCACGACGATCGCCGGGTAATAGATCGCCGGCGCCGGCGCGCTGAGCGCCAGCAGCGCAAAGGGCGCCGCCAGCAGGGTCGTGAAACCCGAGAACCACAGGTACGCCTGGGGCGAGAACCTGAGGAAGTAGTCCCCCAGCCACCCGCCGGCGAAGGTGCCGAGGAAACCCGTGACGACCAGGATCGCTCCGAGGCCGGTCGTCGCCTCCACCGCCGGCACCGCGCGCACCCGCTCGAGAAAGGTCGGCATCCAGAAGCCGAGGCCGCCGAGCGCGAACGTGTAGGCGGCGTAGCCGATGACGAGCAGCATGTAAGGCGCACGGCGCAGGAAGCTCAGGTAGACCGCCAGCGGCCCGGGGCTGCGGCCGGCAACCGCAAGCGGGGCGGCTTGGCCAACGGGGGACGGGTCCTGAGCTCCGCGCGGCGGATCGGGCAGCCACAGCACCGCCGCCGCCAGCAGCATCCCGGGTGCACCGGCCACCAGGAACGCCGCGCGCCAGCCGAAGTGATGGCCGATCAGGCCCCCGAGCACGATGCCGAGTGCCGAACCCACCGGGATCGCCATGTTGAGCACCGAGTAGACGCGGCCCCGGCCGCTTACCGGGAAGCAATCCGCCAGCAGCGCCGGCGCGATGGCGACGTAGGCCGCCTCGCCGATGCCGACCAGCGCCCGTCCCGCGAGCAGCTGCGGATAGCTGCGCGCCAGCCCCGACAGCACGGTCGCCAGACTCCAGACGAACACCCCGAGCGCGATCGGGCGCGTGCGTGAGCCGCGATCGCCCCAGGCCCCGAACACCGGCGCGGCGAGCATGTACACCAGCATGAAGGCCGGCACCAGCCAGCCGAGCTGCGCGTCCGATAACGCCATGGCCCCCTTGAGCTCCGGCACCAGCGGGGACACGACGTAGCGATCGAGGTAGTTGAGCAGGTTGATCGCGGTGAGGACGCTGAGCGCCCGGATGGCCGAGCGCGGCGCAGGTGCGGCGGTGCCCAAGGTGTGAAATTCCCGCGGTGGACCCGCGCGGGACTTTACGCGCGCCCTCAGGCGGGCGCGAGCTTCAGACGCTCGAGGTACTGGCGCACCGGCTCGCGAAACCCCTCGCTGCTGGTGATGGTGGTGCCGCCGGCCACCACCAGGATGAAGTCCCCGCGCGGGGTGCGGCTCACTTCCCGCACGTGACTCATGTTCACCAGACACGAGCGGCTGATGCGCAGCATCGGCTGCGCCTGAAAGGTCCTCTCGGCCTGCTGCAGCGTGCTGCGCGCGTGAAAAGTCTCGCGGCCGATGGTGAGGCGCACGTAGTTGCGGTCGGCCTCCACCACCTCCACCTGCGACACGTCCAGCATGTGCATGCGGCTGCCGGCCTCCGCCAGCACGCGCGGCTGCGCGTCCGCGCGTGCCCGGGCGCCGCGTTCCAGCTGCTCGAGCAGCGCTTCGAGGGCGCTGCGCCGGTCGAGGGAACCGTGCGCCTGGTGACGGCGGCGCACGCGCGCCAGCGTAGCCTTGAAGCGCGCGTCATCGAAGGGCTTCAACAGGTAGTCGACGGCGCTCACCTCGAACGCCTCCAGCGCATACTGATCGTAGGCGGTGACGAACACGATGAGCGGCAGGCTGAGCGGATCGAGCGCGCGCGCCAGCGCGAGCCCCGACATGGAGTCCATCTGGATGTCGAGGAACAGCAGCTGCGGCGGCTGCAGGCGGATGGCCTGCAGTGCGGCGCTCGGGTCCCCGAACTCGCCGACCACCTTCAGGTCCGGCTCGCGCTCGCAGCACTCGCGCACGCTGCGCCGCGCCACCGGCTCATCGTCGACGATCATCACCTCCATCACAGCGCGGCCCCCACGTCAGGGCGCGCGGCGCTGTCCGGCCCGTCGCGCAGCAGCGGCATGTGAATCTGCGCCCTCCAGAGATGCTCATCAGCGGGGCCCGCCTCGAAGCTGGCCCGCTCGCCGAACTGCACCGCCAGGCGCTCGCGCACGTTCGCGAGCCCGATCCCCGTGTCCCCGCTGCCGCCGCGGCCCGGCGCGATGGTGTTCAGCACCCGCAGCGTGAGGGTCTCGGCGCTGACACTCGCCTCGACGCGGATGGTGACCGCGCCTTCGTGTCCGGCGAGCCCGTGCAGCACCGCGTTCTCCACCAGCGGCTGCAGGATCAGGCTCGGCACCCAGGCGCGCGGAGTGTCCTCACGGGCTGGCGCCGTGATGGTCAGCCGGTCCGCGAAGCGCTTCTGCTGCAGCTCCAGATACAGCGCCACGAACTGCAGCTCGTCGGACAGCCGCGAGAACTCCCGCTCCCCCGCGCTCAGGAGCCGGCGCAGCAGGTCCCCGAGCTGCACCACCATGGCCTGGGCCGCCGGCGGATCCCAGCTGATCTGCCCGCGGATGGTGTGCAACAGGTTGAACAGCGTGTGCGGCGAGAGCTGCATGCGCAGCGCCGCCAGGTGCGCCTGCGTGAGCGCGCGCTCGAGCGCCGCCGAGCGCAGCTGCGAGTCGCGCAGGCGCTGATAGAACGCGAAGCCGGTGACCAGCGCGAGCCCGAAGCCGTAGGTCACCAGGAAATTCGTGGCGCTCGCGATCCAGGTGGGAATTTCCCCACCGGCGAGGAAATCCGTCCAGCCCTGTCCGGATGAGCCCGGATGCTCGTGTTCCCCCTGGCCCAGCAGGTGCGTCCCCAGCGCCAGCGCCGGGAAGGCGAGCACCGCGAAGCCGAGCGCGCACAGCAGCTGGATGGGCGCGGCCCGCCACAGCGGTCGCCAGCCGGTACGGAGCGATCTCCACATGGACAGCAGGAACAGCGGGTACAGCAGCAGGTGCTGGATGAGGCGCGCATCCCAGGCGGCGAATACGTGCTCGATCTTCATGGACGAGAGACTCGCCTGCATGCTGTTGGCGTACAGGACGTTCGACAGCGCCACGTAGATCCAGAATGCCGTCAGCACGGTGAGGTGCGGCCAGAAGCTGCGTCCGGCGGCGAGCCCCTCGCGCCCCGCCTGCACGGTAGCGTGCTCCGCCAGGTCGGCAAACGGCGGCGTGAGGCGATCCAACGGTGAGACGCTCATCCCAATAGCCTACGCCCAACGGCGCCGCGCGTGCTTGGGGCCGATGGGCGATCCGGGACGAGGGCGTTGCCCCGAGGGACGAGCCCGGGAACGCGCGCCGGCACACCGGTGCGAGCCGCGCGCGCCGACGCGAACCCCCTGCACTGACGACCGGTGTCAGCGTTCCGCGCGGTACGAACGCGTCAGCGGCAGGGATCAACACGAGTCGCGCGGGCTTCGCGCGCGACGCGCGCGGGAGTCTCATAGCCAGGCCGCACAACACAGCGGCAACGACGAATCCACCCTAACACTTCGTGGAGAGACACATGACCTCAGCCACCTCGACTGATCTGCTGCGCGCCTCGGCAGCCCTGACCGCCTGTCTGATCGTCGGCGCCTCGGCCTACGCGGCTGCCCCCACCGACCCCTCCCCGAGCGTGCAGGTCAGTTACCACGACCTCAATCTCGCCACCGAGGAGGGAACGCAGGCGCTCTACGCCCGCATCGTGTCGGCGGCGCACAAGGTGTGCGAGGTCAGGGACATTCGTAACCTCGCCGCGTTCGCCGCGGCGAGCGCCTGCCGCGAACAGGCCATAGCGCGCGCGGTGCACGACGTGAACAACCCGCGGCTGGCCGCCGTCTACACGGCGCACCAGCGCCACGGTTAGCCCGAGCGACCGGCGGGTGACCTGCGCTCCAGGTCACCCGCCCGCTATCCGATCGCGGCGAGCTCGCTCTCGCTGAGCTTGATGCGCGCGGCGGCGACATCCTCCTCCAGGTGCGCCACCGAAGAGGTACCGGGGATGGGCAGCATCACCGGGGTCGCCAGCAGCCAGGCGATGGCCGCCTGAAACACGCTCACGCCGTGCGCGTGCGCAATCGCCTCGAGTGCCTTGCTCGCGGCGTTGCGCTCGAGGGTATCCGAGGAACCGCGCGCGATGGGCGCCCAGGGAATGAACGCCAGGCCCTCGTGCTGGCACAGCGCGAGCACATCCGCCGAGCTGCGGTCGGCGACGTTGTAGCGGTTCTGCACCGAGACGATCGGCGTCACGCGCCGCGCGCGGGCGAGCTCCGTGACGCTGAAATTCGACACGCCCACGTGACGGACCTTGCCTTCCTTCTGCAGGCGCGCCAGCTCCCCGATCGAATCCTCCAGCGGCACCTTCGGATCGATGCGGTGAAACTGGTACAGATCGATGCGCGTGAGCCTGAGGCGCTTCAGGCTCGCCTCGCACGCCTCACGCAAGTGCTCGGGTCGGCCGTCCGGCACCCACTGGTCGGGCCCCGGGCGCACGAAGCCGCCCTTGGTGGCGATGACCAGGCCGGCCGGATAAGGGTGCAGCGCCTCGGCGATCAGGCGCTCGCTGACCTGCGGTCCATAGGCATCCGCGGTGTCGATGAAATCGACACCGAGCTCCACGGCGCGCCGTAGCACGCGCCGTGCCTCGGCCACATCCTTGGGCTCGCCCCAGATCCCCGGTCCGGTGATGCGCATGGCGCCGAAGCCCATGCGATTGACGACGAGGTCGCCGCCGATCTTGAGAGTCCCCGCCGCTGCAGCCGGTGGCGTCTGCGGCGAGCCGGCGCGCAGCGGCTCACGTGGCGCCATGAGACCCGCCATACCCACGACACCGCTCACGAGCACCTGCCTGCGCGTCAACCGCTGCGTCTCCATTGCGCGATGCTACAACCGCGCGCGCACGAACACCATGAAGGACGTGGGCCGAGTGCCATACGCGGCGCTGAGTATGGCCGGATAGCTGTAGGTGCTGACCAGACCGCCGAGTCCGAGGTCAAGAGCACCGAGGCGCGCGAAGTCGAAGATGTAGCCGAGTGAGAGTTTGTTGATGGTGAAGCTGCGGCCATAGAGAGCCGCGCCGGGAAGAAACAACTCGTCCTTGGTGACGCGCTCGAGGCGGCCGAACAAGGTATGCGCGTGCCTGAGCTTGAGCGCCGACTCCAGCAGCCAGGCATTGCTTGACGGCCCGCTCGACGGAACATTTCGTCCCCACGCCAGCGTCGTTTGCCACCACAGCGCCAGCGGCGCGTTGTAACTGGCGGATGCGGTGCTGCGCCGCACGGCGACCCCCGGCTGCAGTTGCTCGGGGCTCGCCAGGCGCCCGAAGCTGCCCTGCAGCGACCAGTCACGCGTAGGGTTGTACGACAGCCGCGCCGCGTACGAATCCAGCGACCGCAGCTCGATGTCGTAACGATGCTGGTCCGGCTCACGGCCGTTGAACCCCGAGACCTCGAGCCGCAGCTGCCTCCAGGTGTAGCCGCCGGTCACCACGCCAAAGCAGATGTGCGTCGAATCGAGCCAGTGATGGGACAGCGGTGCTTCCGGCTCATTCATCCCCGAGAGCCGGTGCATGAACGCACTCGGCCCCAGCGCCGGCTCACCCGGAAGGCCCGCATACACGAACAGCGAAGTCTGCGGCCGGAGGTTGAGGCTGTAAGTCGCGGCGGCCTCCATCAAGAGGTCATGCGGATGCTGCCGGTCGATGAGGGGATCGCGGCCGTTGGCCGTCTCACCGGTCTGAAAGAGCAGCGGATAACCGCTCGCGCCCATGAGGGGATCGGTCGATGCCATGACGTGCACCCCGAGGGCCGCATGCTCGAGCTCGCGGCGCGCCATGAGCATGAGCATGCTGGAGGAGACGCTCTGGGTCGCGCCGCGCGGACCGCCCTGATGGTCATAGACGAGGTCTGCCTGGCCATGGACCATGGTCATCCATGCGCCGCGCATGGCGTGCAGGCCCGATATCGGTGTTGAATCGGGCTGCCAGCTGGTGCCGGAGCCCTCGCGGCTCATGGAGTACGGGCCCTCGAGGCCCATCATGGCGAGCGCGCCCGCGTCGGGCTCCGAGGGATGTGCGGCGGCCGCCGGCGCCAGCGCCGCCAGCGCGCACACCACAGTCGCACCACGCACGCGCATCCGGCGATGCTACGCGAAAGCCGACGCCGCAGGCGCGCCGCTCGAATTTCTCAGAGCCGCACCGCGCCCTTGGTAAGATCCCCGGCTCAGGTCCTGTTGACGCCAAGGGATGCCACGCAATGGCTGACAGCATCATGCCGGTGGGCGATCTGGCGAAGCACGTCGGCGAAGAGATCGGCGCCTCTTCGTGGACGACGCTCGACCAGGCACGCATCGACGAGTTCGCCCACTGCACGGGCGATCACCAGTGGATCCACGTCGATGCCGAGCGCGCCGCGCGCGAGAGTCCCTTCGGCGGCACGGTCGCCCACGGGTTCCTGACACTGTCCCTGATCGCGCCCACGGCGTTCGAGGTGCTGCTCACCCGTATCGCGCCCAAATCGGTCGTCAACTACGGGCTCGAGAAGGTGCGCTTCGTCGCGCCGGTGCGCTCGGGCAAGCGCGTACGCAACCGCATCAAGATCGCGGCCGTCGAGCCCAAGGGCGGCGGGCGCTACCTGGTCACCACGGAGAACACCATGGAGATCGAGGGCGAAACCAAGCCGGCGCTGACCGCGAGCGTGCTCGCCATGTTCATGGAGTGAAGAAACGCTGCGGACAGGTCCGGCGTGTCAGGCGCGCATCCGGCTCCCCTCGGGATCGAAGACCGCCGCGGACTGGCGCAGGGCCCTGCGGCGCTCACCGATGATCTCGATCTCGAAGCCGGAAGTTTCGCCGGCGAGGGCTGCCGGAACATAGGCCAGCGCGAGCGATTGACGCACGCTGTGGCCGTACGCCCCCGAGGTCACCCAGCCGACGACCTTGCCGTCGTGCCAGACGGGCTCGTCCCCGCTCGCATCCGCATCGCCCGCATCCACCGTGAAGGTCACCAGGCGCAGCGCGCCGCCGCTGTCGCGCTCCTCCAGCGCCGCGGCGCGGCCGACGAACTCGCCCTTCTTCAGGTCCACGAACCGCCCGAGCCCCGCCTCGTAGGGCCCGTAAATCGGGCGGTATTCGCGCGTCCAGGTGCCGAAGCTCTTCTCGATCCGCAGGGTGTTGAGCGCCCGGCCACCGAAGAGCTTCAAGCCCTGCTCCGCGCCGGCTCCCATCAGCAGATCGTAGAGCGCGCGCTGGTATTCGCTGCTCACCCAGATCTCGTAGCCGAGGTCCCCCGTGAAGCTGATGCGCCCGACGAGCGCCGGAATCATGCCGACATCGAGGGACCGGAACGACAGGAACGGGAACGCCGCGCTCGACAGGTCTTCGCGCGTGAGGCTCTGCAGGAGCGCGCGCGAGCGCGGGCCGGCGACCGACAGGCCCACGTACTGCATCGCGCACGGGCGCACGGTCACTCCCGGGGGCGGCGCGTGGCGCTCGAACCAGCGCCGGTAATACTCTTCCGCGGCGTACGTGCAGATGAGGAACACGCGCTCCGCCGCCAGCCGGCACAGCGTGAAATCCCCGATCAGCTTGCCGCGCTCGTTGAGCATCGGCGTGAGCGCGATGCGGCCCACCTTCGGCACGCGGTTGGCCATCACGTACGACAGCCACTCCTTGGTGCCGGGGCCGGTAACTTCGAACTTTCCGTAGTTGGAGATCTCCAGCAGCCCGACCGCCTCGCGCACCGCCTGGCACTCCGCGGCCACATGCGGGTGTGCGTTGGAGCGGTGGAAGGTGATGTCCTCGGTCGCCTCCGCCGCGCTCGGCGCGAACCACAGCGCGTGCTCGAGCCCGCAGTAGTCCCCGAACACCGCGTGCTCGGCCCGCAGGCGCTCGTAAACGGGCGTGGTGCGCAGCGGCCGCGCCGCGGTGAGCTCCTCGTTCGGGAAGCGGATGCGAAAGCGCCGCGAATAGTTCTCGCGCACCTTGGCGTTGGTGTAGGCGAGGGTCGCCCAGTCCCCGTAGCGCGCCACGTCCATCGCCCACACATCCGCGCCCGGATCGCCCTCGACCATCCACCGCGACAGCGCCAGCCCCACTCCCCCGCCCTGGCTGAAACCGGCCATCACCCCGCACGCCACCCAGAAATTCGTCAGGCCCCGCACCGGTCCCACCAGCGGATTGCCGTCGGGCGCGAAGGTGAACGGGCCGTTGACCACCTTGCGAATGCCCACCTCGCCGAGCGCGGGGAAATGCTGGAAACCGACCTCGAGACTCGGTGCAATACGGTCAAGGTCTTCGGGCAGCAGACTCTGGGTGAAATCCCACGGCGTCTGCAGCGGCGACCACGGCACACCGGCGCGCTCGTAGGTTCCGAGCAGGACCCCGCCGCGCTCCTGGCGCGTGTAGATCTCGCCCTCGAAGTCTATGCAGGTCAGGAGCTCCTTCTGCCCCTTGAGGGCGGGAAGATCCTCGGTGATGAGGTACTGGTGCTGCATGGCGAGGATCGGCAGCTCCAGCCCCACCATGCGCCCCACTTCACGCGCCCACAGGCCGCCCGCATTCACCACGTGCTCGGCATGCACGTTGCCGCCCTCGGTAATCACATCCCAGGAGCCGTCGCGGCGCGCCTTGAGGTCGATGACGCGCGTGTGGCGCAGCACCTGCGCCCCGCCGATCTGCGCAGCCTTCGCATAGGCGTGCGTCACGCCGTACGGG
>VBMV01000173.1 GCA_005878835.1 Gammaproteobacteria bacterium
ATCATGACGGCGCTGACCAGTAAGGCGGGAAAGGCCAGCAGCCCCAGCACCGTGGCCATGAAAATCCCCCATACCGATAACGGCATGCGCAGCAGGGTCATCCCGCGACAGCGGGCCTGCAGGACAGTTGTCACATAGTTCAATCCGCCCATGGTGAATGCAACGATGAATATGGCGAGGGACAGCAGCATCAGAACAATGCCCCAACTCGCTCCCGGAGTACCTGGAAGAACAGCCTGCGGGGGGTACAGGGTCCAACCCGCGCCGGTGGGTCCGCCAGGCACGAAAAAGGCGGCCACCAGCACCAGCACGGCGACCAGGTATACCCAGTAACTGATCATGTTCATGTAGGGAAAGACCATGTCCCGGGCGCCGCACATCAGCGGGATGAGGTAGTTGCCAAAGCCTCCGAGGAACAGCGCGGTGAGCAGGTAGATCACCATGATCATGCCGTGCATGGTGATGAACTGGTAATAGTTGTTCGGGACGATGAGGGAGAAGAAATGCGGGAACCCCAATTGCAGGCGCATCAACACTGACATCCCCAGAGCAACCAAGCCGATCGCAATGGCGGTAATCGCGTACTGGATTGCGATGACTTTGTGGTCCTGGCTCCAGATGTACTTCGTGATGAAGGTCTGCGGGTCATGAAGTGCGTGGTCGCGGTCAGCGATTGCAACGAATGCCATTAAGGAACCCTCCTCCGCATCACTTTGCCGCGCGCTACGCTCACGCGGCTCGGCAGCGCATCTTCGCCGGCGGTCCAGCCATCACAACGTATGAATGTAGGCAAGCAGATCATCGATCGCTCGGTCATCAGGCAGAATTTTGGCCATCAACGCCATTTGTGCGCCGTAGAAATCCTGTGGATGGGTGCCGCGAATACCCTGCTGGAAGTTATGCAGCTGTCGCGCCAGATACCAGTCACTCATGTGCGATAGCCGCGGGGCTTTCGTCGACCAGATACCCTGGCCGGCAGTGCCGTGACAGGCCGCGCAGGTCGTGTAGAGCGACTTGCCTCTGTCAGGATCTCCCGAAAGCGTGGCTCGTGGACGCTCATCCGGCAGAGAATCGATATAGGCGACGACGTTGTTTATTGCCGTGTCGTCAGTCAGCGTCGCAGCCATCGGTATCATCTGCTTTGCATAGATGTCCCGGTCGCTCGCCCCGCGGATGCCCTGCTTGAAATGCCGCAATTGCCTGGCCAGGTACCAGCTGGCCTGGCTACTCAGCTTCGGGGCGTTGAGCGTTTGATTACCCTGCGCCTGGGGTCCATGACAGGCGCTGCACACGGCATAGATCGCCTGGCCTGCCATGGCATTGCCTGTGACCTGAGCTCTCGTCTCGGAGTAGGTTGGTTGATTGGACAACCATGCTTGAAACGCCCTCTCCTCATCCACCACCACGCGGCCACGCATGGCGAAGTGCGCCAGGCCGCACAGCTGTTCGCAAAGAACATCGAATTGCCCGGTCCTGGTGGGGGTAAGCCAGACATAAGTGACCATGCCCGGCACCATATCCATCTTGACCCGGAATGGCGCCACGGCCCACTGGTGGTTGACGTCTTTGGAGCGCATCAACAGTTTGACCGGCTTGTTGATAGGCAGATGCAGCTCCGGGGTCGATATCAGGATGTCATCGGCGCCCTTGGGATCGTTTGGATCGATGCCGAACGGGTTGTCGGGAGTGATGAGCCTGGCATCTGTGGTGCCCAACACGCCGTCCCGCCCGGGAAAACGATAGCTCCAGGTCCATTGCTGGCCCACGACCTCGACCACCGTCGCCTCTTTCGGAACAGTGACGAACTTGGCCCACACAAACAAACCCGGTGCCAACATCGCAGCGACGCCCACCGAGGTCACTACAGTGAGCCACCACTCGAGCTTTTTATTCTCAGGTGAGTACTCCGCCCGTCGTCCCTGGCGGTGACGGTACAGGAAGACCGCACACGCCATGAACAGATTGACGGCCACAAAGACGATCCCGGTGACCACGAATGTGATGTTCACCGTGTCATCCATCATCTTCCAATTGGATGCGATCGGCGTGAACCACCACGGACTGAGGAAGTGCAGCAGGATCGTTCCAACGACCAGCAAGACCAATGCAGCTGCCATCACCATTGCCTAACCCCCCTGCAAGAGTCCACCTTGCGGAGGAGGACGTTCGCAGCTGCGCCTCACGGAAAAATCCTTGCCGCCCATGGCATGCAGATCATCCGAAATATGATGAGCGCTGTCTAACGTGGGAGCGGGGCCGCGCTGCGGCGTCGACGTGCCCGGCAGGTGAGCGTCGAAGCATAGGTCAGGCTCTGGCACGGTGATCGAGGCGGCTGCAAAGGGCTTTGGCCTACCGGTTTCTCCCCAGCAACCAAGCCCAGATGCCAAAACAGAGCAGGGAAATGGCGACCACTGCGAAAGGCAGCGGCGGCAGCCAGACCGGCACGCTGTGCATATCGAAGGGCCTGACGACTGCGGCTACCACCGCCGCGATGGCCACGCCAAGAAAGATTCCGAAGGCCAGATTCGGCTGCCTGCGCCAAGCCACGCCCCATAGAGCCAGGAACAGCAGAAGACCGGCTATTTGCAGCACTGTTGTCATGATTGGAAATTATCTGGCTGAAGGCCGAGGTGCGCAACGCACCGGCTGAGGCTCACGCTTGCCCCGCCAGGCTCCGGTGATCGCCAAGTATGCCAAGCTGCGCACGCGGCCGCGAGGCAGCTCGGTGGGCAGTCAGTGCGAGCTGCCCGGGAACAGACGGCAGTAGATACAATCGGTCTCGGGCGAGCTCTGGAGCCAGACGTGCTGAACCCAATAGCCTTCATGCTTGGCAGCCGCGTGCTCCCATCCGTGATTGGCGAGATCGTGTCCCACCACGTCTGCCGGATGAGCTTGCTGAAGAATCTCGGTCGCACGTGCCGTCTCGATCGCACCCCGCGGAAGCACGGTAATGGTCGCTGCTCCGTTCGCGACACGCTGGGCGAGAATTTCGGGGTACTGCCGCTCGTCCTCGCCTTTTAGTAGCGTGCGGAAGTACTGGACGCATTTGCCGTGCAGCGAGTCGGCGGGCTCGAAGGCGGCCCGGCCCAGCTCGCAGGAGGCGGTGAGCTCGACGCGATCCGTAGGGAACCCGTCTCGGACCAGCATCACGCGCACCCGCTCAGCCGCCTCGTAGTCGTTGAACACGGCGAGTAAAACAGCGCTCATGTCTCCCTCCTGACGGTTGGAGTCAGGCATTCCTAGTCTGAACCCTCCAACAAACCCCCGCAAATCTACAGGCTGAGAGCGATTCCGGCCGTGCATTCAAGGACTTGCTGATCGCGGCTGCGGAGGGTCCTATAAAGACCGTTGCGCGTTACCATCGCTTACGTCCGTGGACCGCGAACCACTGCGCATCGAGATCTGCCCGAACTGCTCGCTCAGCGTGCGGGGAGCGCAGGTGTTTTTTGCCGGCGCCTGCGTGCTCCCGTGTGGAGTCGGCGCGTTCCTCGCCATGAAGGGCTTCTGGCCGGTCCTGCCCTTCGCCGGGCTCGAGATGGCGCTGCTCGGCTGGGCGCTCAAACTGTCCATGGAGCGCCGCTTCCACCGCCAGACCATTACCGTGACCGACGCCGACGTGAGCATCGAATCGCGGCTGCGCGAGCGCTGCTCACGGATCGTGTTCCCGCGGCATTGGGCGCAGGTTAAACTGCGCCGCTCCGCAGCTCAGCAGCACCCGAGCCGGCTCACCATCGAGTCGCACGGCCGCCAATGCGAGCTGGGCAGCTTTCTCACGGAAGAGGAGCGGCGTGGATTGGCGCTTCGGTTGCAGCGCCTGATCGGCCGCCTCAACGAGTCGCCCTCCTGGCCGCAGGATGAGACGCGCCGCCCTCGACGGCCGGGGTGCGCGCTGTAAGGCACGTAACGATGATTTGCGCAAAGCTCGCCCCGCTCGCCTTAGGCGCCGCTGCGGCGTCCTGCTTCCCCGCGGCCCAGGCCGACTCGGGCTGGAGCCAGCTCAACATGCCCCGGGGGGTCACCGAGATCAGCCGCAAGATCTACGACCTGCACATGGAGATCTTCTGGGTGTGCGTCGCCATCGCTGTGGTGGTGTTCGGCGCGATGATCTGGTCGATCATCACCTACAGCAGGTCCAGGGGAGCGATCCCCGACGGCACCCTGGTCCACAACACCAAGGTCGAATTCATCTGGACCGTGGTGCCGGTGATCATCCTGATCGCCATGGCGG
>VBMV01000127.1:0-5890 GCA_005878835.1 Gammaproteobacteria bacterium
CGGCGCCACCAACGCGCTGCGCACCCAGGGCAAGAGGATCGCGTTCTGGGTGCTGGTGATCGATGTGGCGAAGGGCTGGATCGCGACGCGCTGGATCGCCCCCGCGCTCCTGCCCGGAATTTCGCCGGCGGCGCCCACCCCGCACGCCTGGTGCGTGACGGTTTGCGGGCTCGCCGTGATACTGGGACATGTCTACCCGCTGTGGTACGGGTTCCGGGGCGGCAAGGGAGTGGCGACGCTCGTGGGCACCGTGCTCGGCATTCACCCCTCGCTCCTGCTGCCCATGGTGCTGACCTGGTTCGCGGCGGTCGTGCTCTTCGGCTTCGTGGGGCTCGCGTCCATGCTGGGTGCATTCGCGCTGGCGCTCACGATTGCGCTCGGTGTCGGCAGCCCGCGGGTACCCCTCCTCACTTACGGAATACTCGTCGCCTTGCTGATCCTCTTTACCCACCGCGCCAACATCGCGCGCATGAGCGCCGGCACCGAGTCGCGCGCCCGCCGCCTGTGGCTCTTCGGATCGCGCCGCCGGCAGGGCTGAGATGCCGCGTACCGGGGCAGCCGCACACCCCGCGGCGCACGATTCGACGCCGCTCGTGGCGCGCGTGTTCGCGGCGCTGTGCGACGGGCGCTTCCACTCCGGCGAGCAGCTCGCGCGCGCGCTCGGGGTCAGCCGCAGCGCGATCTGGAAGGCCACCGGGTCGCTCCGGGAGCTGGGCGCGACGCTGCATGCCGTGCGCAATCGAGGCTATCGCCTCCCGGGCGCGAGCGAAGCACTGGATGCGGCCAGGATCCGCGAGCGCCTGGCGCAGGACGTGCGCCACCACGTGCGCAGCCTCGAGGCCACCTGGTCGACCGCCTCCACCAACAGCGTGCTGCTCGAGCGCGCCAACCCGCCCAGCGCGCTCAGCGAAGTGTTTCTTGCGGAATATCAGACCGCGGGCCGTGGGCGGCGTGGGCGTGCGTGGCAGGCCTCCCCGGGCGGGGCGATCTGCCTGTCGCTCAGCTGGACGTTCCGCGAAGTGCCGCGGGACCTCGGCGCGCTGAGCCTGGTCATCGGGGTGTGCGCGCTGCGGGCGCTGCGGGAACTGGGGGTGGTCGGCGCCGGGCTCAAATGGCCGAACGACCTGCTGCTCGGGGAGCGCAAGCTCGGCGGCGTGCTCATCGAGCTGCGGGCGGAGTCTGCCGGTCCTGCCTGTGTCGTGATCGGGATCGGATTGAACGTGGCCCTCGGCGCGGCGCTCCTGCAGAGGATCTCGGAGAGCGGGATGGTGGCGACCGATCTCAGGAGCGCCGGCCTCGCGCAAGCCTCGCGCAACTCGGTCGCGGCGGCCCTGGTGAGCGCCTGCCTGCGGGGGCTGCGCGCGTTCGAGCGCGAGGGGCTCACGCCGTTCATCGCCGAATGGCAGGCGGCGGATGCCTTGCGCGGGCGGGCGGTGGATGTGAGCGCGGCGGACGGGATCGCGCACGGCCTGGCGCGCGGCGTCGACGTGCACGGGGCGTTGCTGCTCGAGACCCCGCAGGGCGTGCGGCGCTTCATCGCGGGCGATGTGACGGTGAGGCCGGGCTGATGGCGGTGCTGCTGGTCGACATCGGCAACACGCGCATCAAGTGGGCGCGCTTCGACGGCGGGCGCCTGGGCACCGCGCGCGCGGCGACCCATTCCGCCTGGCGCTCCGGCGACTACCGGCGGCTGTTCGGCGCGGGGCGGCCTCTCGAGCGCGTGCTGGTCGCGAGCGTCGCCGGCTCGCGCGTCGATCGGATGCTGGCAGCCGCCGCCCGGGGCGCGGCAGTCCCGGCGCGATTCGTCACGGTACCGCGGCGTGCGGCCGGAGTGACGGTCGGATATCTGGAACCCTGGCGTCTGGGGGTCGACCGGTTCGTGGCGGCCGTCGGGGCTCATCACCTTTTCAAGGGGGTAGCGACCTGCGTGGTCGGTGTCGGGACCGCGATGACCATCGACCTGATCACGGCTGCGGGCCTGCAGTGTGGCGGGGTGATCATCCCGGCGCCGGGGCTGATGGTCGACACGCTGCTGAGCAGTACCCACGGTATCCGCCGCCGCGCGCGCGGCGGGGCGTTGGGTGCAGCGGGACTGTTCGGGCGCTCCACCCGCGCAGCGATCGTCCAGGGATCCCGCTATGCCGCGGCGGCCACCATCGATCGGGCGGTGGAAGAAGCCAGCGCGCTCCTCGGACGCAGGCCCCTGGTGGTGCTGACCGGCGGCGAAGCCCAGGCCGTACGGCCGCTGGTGCGCAGCAGCTGCGTGCGGGTGCCGGATCTCGTGCTCAGGGGGCTGGCGGTGCTCTCGGAGGCCCCGCAGCCGCGACGCCGGCATTGATGGACTAGAATTCGCCTCGTGCGGAATGTCTTCATTGCGCTGCTGTTCGCAAACCTCGCGTACTTTGCGTGGTCCCATCTGGTCGATAAGCCCCCGCCGCCGCCCGTGAACGAGAGCATCGCGCGCCTGCCGCGCCTGAAGCTCGCGAGTGAACGGCCGGCACCGCGGGCAGCACCGCGGCCGACAAACCCGGCCGAAAGGGCCGAAGCACGACTGCCCTGAGGCGGGAGCCGCCGCGGCCTGCGCGCTCGTGAGGCTGGCCGTCAGCCGGCAGGTCGCGCAGCCCCGCGAAAGCGGTCGCGGTACGCCCCCGGCGTCACTCCGACCGAGGCGATGAAGCTGCGGCGCAGGCTCTCCGGAGTCCCGAATCCGCAGCGCCTGGCGATCTGCTGCAGCGGGAGATCCGTCTGCTCGAGCCTCTGTCGTGCGGCAGTGAGGCGGATCTGCCTGACATAGTGGCCGGGCGCGAGGCCCACCCCGTCGACGAAGTGCCGGGCGAAACTGCGCTCGCTCATCGCGATTCTCTCCGCGAGGCGCGGCACCGACAGGTCCTGATCGAGATGCTCGAGCATCCACAGCTGCAGCTCGCGCAAGCCCGCGTCCTCGCTGAACTGCGCGGCCAGATAAGCGCTGAACTGCGACTGGCCACCGGGGCGCTTCAGGAACAGAACCAGCTCCCGGGCCACCGCGAGCGCGACCGCGTTACCGTGGTCTTCCTCGAGCATCGCGAGCGCCATGTCCATGCCGGCGGTCACGCCGGCGGAGGTGTAGATGTTGCCGTCGCGGGTGTAGATGGCGTCGTGGCACACACCGTGTCCGACGGACTTCTTCAGCTCTTCGAGATACGCCCAGTGCGTCGTCGCACGCCGACCCTCCAGGAGTCCCGCGGTGGCCAGCAGCAGCGCACCGGTGCAGACGGACCCCAGGCGCGAGACGCGGCCGGACATCCGGCGAAGCCACGCGAGCAGCGGGGCCTGAGTGCGGGCGGCGGCGCAGCCGCGGCCTCCGGCCACCAGCAGCGTGTCTGCGCGCGTGACCTCCCGATACGCGCGCTCCGCCACGAGATGCACACCTGAGGACGTGGCGAAAGCTCCGGCGCGCGGCGCCACGACCTCGACGCGGTAGGCGAGATCGCGGCGCAGCCCGTGATCCTGCATCCAGCGGGCCGCGCGGCTGAACACCTCGAGCGGCCCCGTGACGTCGAGGATCTGCACGTCCGGGTAGGCGAGCATCACCACGTGATGCGGCCGACGCCGGACGCGCGCTGCGCTCGCACTCATCAGGGTCAGTCCACAGCGCTCATCGCGTGGCCTGGGATGATGGCCTGACCTTGCTCAGAGTCAAAGTCAAAGGCGTCGGGGAGCCGCCGCCGTGGGTCACCTTGCCCGAGATCCTGTCGGCGGTCATGGTGCCCCGAAAATCGACCAGGCCGTGATCCGAGGCCAGCGTGAAGTGGATGCTCCCGTGGTCCACCCGCACATCCTCGAGAGGCTCACCGATCATCGACTCGGTCGGCGCGTCGATGGTCCCCCGGTACTGTCCATCCACCAGGGCCAGATGCAGGACCACCGGCATCTCGGGCTTCGGCTTCGGATACTCCGGGAGGAACGTGCCCTGCCAGATCCTCTCGTGGTCGCGGTAGGCGAGCGGTATCGTCGGCAGGACCTGCTTCGGCTCTCCTGCGCCCGTGTTCGTCTTCCAGCCCTGACCCTGGTACTCCATGTTATCAGCCGTGGCCTGGGCCACCTGCGCCCCGTAGTAGAGCTCCACCACGTGCAGCGCCGAGTCGATGCCGGAGCTCAAGCCCCCGGCGGTCACAATCAGCGGGTCCGACTGCACGTAGCGCACGGAGCTGCGCACGTCGATGTGCGGATACTGGTTGGCCAGGCGCTGAAGCGAGGCGTGATAAGTGGTCGCTGGCTTGCCGTCGAGGAGCCCCGACTCGGCCACCCGGAAGGCGCCGGTGCACACCGACATGATGAGCGCGTGCTGCTCGTGGAGTTTCCGCAGCCAGGGGCCGAGCTGCTCATCCCCCGACTGCGCTCCGACGACGACCACATCCGGCGCCGGCGCATCCGCAAACGCATAGTCCGGCACCACGGTCATGCCCGGCTTCATGCCGCCGCCGCTCGTATGAATGGGCTGCCGGTCGCGTCCCACGGTGTAGAGCTCGAACGGCATCTGCTGATCCATGTCGCCCGTGCCGGTGTGGACATTCGCGAAGACTTCCCAGGGACCGGCGTAATCGATCACCACCGCGCCCTCGGTCATCACCACGGCGACGCGGATCTTGCGACCCTCGGGAGGCTGCAGGGCGCTGGCGTGGGCAACCGACCCTGCAGTGAGGACGAGCATCAGCGCAAGCATCAGCACCAGCGCAAGCATGAGCACTGCAAACATCACGCGGATCATGGGGCACCCCCCTTTTTGAAGGCCTTTTGCCGATTGCTGACAAGGGTAGTCCTGCTGGCCTTTGCAGAAAGGACAAAGAACACACAGTTTCTGCCAGCCTGGACGTTGATGCCGCCGGTCTGAATCGAACAGACGACCTGCCGCTTACAAGGCGGCTGCTCTACCACTGAGCTACGGCGGCGCCGGTCCGGATTGTACGCCACCTCGCCGATCTTCCGGGCTCATCCAATTCTCGCCCGGCGGGCACCGACGGCTCTCGTACGCGGCATCGTGTAAAGCTCTTGCGGCTTGGAGTCAGATCCTGTCCTTGTCTGGTTGAACCAGTGTCCTTCTCAAGCCCTCCAACAGGCCCTAAAGGATCTCGATCGGGCCTTCTGCAATTTCGCCTCTGGCCGCGCCCGCGAGCCTCGTTTCAAGAGGCGCGGACGAGACGACCGCTTTCGCTTGCCTCAAGGTTCCATGCTCGAAGCGCAGAACGCGCGAATCTTTCTACCTCGAATCGGGATGCTTTGGTGCCTTAGGGTGAAACTCAAGCAGACATCGTTCGAGCGGTTGCTGCGGACGACCGGAGACCGCGATATTGTCGAGGACTCACACAGAGAGATGTCGTGCTGGGGCGACTGCTCGTGGAACTTCGGCAAGAGGTCGTGAGCGGTGCGCGCACGGCGACGACATCGGTGGAGCCGCTACCGATTGGGAACTTCCTGATGCTCGAGAAGGCAATTCCGCTGCTGTAGCTTGCAGTGCGGCATCCTTCGATCGCAACGAGCGCCACGGCAGAACCATCCTAAGGTCCTCAATCGCTCGATCGTTGGTGGCGGTTCTCTGAGACGCGGCCCTGGCGTTAGGCGTCGATATCGACAAGACACCCGCGCTCTTAGGCTGCGGGAGCGCGGTGAGTCGAGAACGGGAGTCGAGAAAGGGTTGCACGCCAGGTAGGTGTTGCTCTTCTGCCTTACCTCCAGGACACCTTGTCGGCGTGACGATGGGAGGCGCTTCCAGGTTCGAGTTCGCTGTGCTGGTCGCAGTGGCGGAGAGGCGGCGCTGCGGCGGCTCGGTCCGAGGTCCCTGTTCGCAAGCTAGAGGTCGTACGTAAGCATGGGTAGAATCAGGCGCGGCGTAAGCAAGCGACTTAGGGCA
>VBMV01000127.1:5973-6540 GCA_005878835.1 Gammaproteobacteria bacterium
TGCGTTTACTCATGGTTGCCGATATCGCTTACTGGATTTATCCGACCACTTAAAGTGCAATTGAATTCCGGGCACGCGGAGCGCTATGCAGAAGACAGCGTACGATCGAGAGTCTTCGTTCGCTCGGCACTACCTCGATCTGGCTAGACGTGCTTTGTGCGCGCTTAGCGGATCTCCCGATCCAGAATTCTCCCGCCCGACTCACATCCATAGAATCTCACATCTTCTTCGTGCGGTCCTTCCGCGTGATGGTGTTGGGGATGCACTTGAGCGTCTGAGAGTCCTCACAGAGTGCGTCAGGCTGCCGCGTGGGTATTGGCTGCCGGCTCCGCTTAGGTGTGTAGACGCGTACGGCGTATTCCTCATCATCGCGCCACTCTCGACCGGTGACCTCGGCAAGGTAATCGGTGTCCCGGTTGCAGTAGCCGGGTCTGGTCGTGTTGCGACTGTTGCTCCGCCGGAAGTCCCTCAGCAGGATTACTGGAGTTGGCTAGCAGGTCCGCAGGACACAGTCCTTTGGGCGAGAGCCGTACTCGAGGAGCTGCGAGGTCGGCTTAAAGCAACGAA
>VBMV01000127.1:6612-21362 GCA_005878835.1 Gammaproteobacteria bacterium
GCTACGGCTCAGTGCGCTGAAGACATTTTCCGGAGAGACGTTGTGCCGGGCCCGTGTGGGCCTCAGAGCCTTTCGGTACTTCTTTGCCGCGATTTCCCGTGGTGTCATCACCCATGAGGCGGAGATCCAGCTCGATCAAAGAGCCCGGCTGCGGTTCGGGTTGGACCTCTTGAGCGGGAGCCGACATCGAATCAGAGTTCACGCGAGGGGCGACGCACTGCAATTCGAGCTTTACCGTCCGCTGCCTGCCGAGGAGCTGCGATTGATTCATGCTCTATGCATCTGCTATTCCGAGGACGCAGACGACGCACGCCAGATAGTCGAGGTAAACCGGAAATATTTTGCGCCGATTCAGGAAAGCATGCGGTCGATCGGTATCGATCTGGAACTTGAAGGATGAGCACTGCTCGGTATTCAGTTGACTCGGTGGTTCGCGGGCTCAAGGAGGTCTTGACGCAATATCTTGAGTCTCAGTACCACATTTGGGACGAGAGCATCATCAACGAACGTCGAGCAGTGCTCGCGTTGCCAGGTACTATTGCACAGCATCCGTTCGTTGAAGCGACCCCAGCATATGTACGCGGGCCAGCCTATTCCGCTCTGCCGTTACCTTCGGACGTGCGGGCGGTTCTGGAAAGATGCGCCAAGATAAATAAGAGTGGAGTGTTCGCTGAACCGTATCTTCACCAGGCGAACGCTCTGGTTGAGTTTTTTACGAACGGTCAGCAGCTGATTGTAGCGACAGGCACGGGCTCCGGTAAAACGGAGACGTTTCTCTTCCCGATCCTCGGGTTGTTAGCGCAAGAGGCTGCAGCGCGTCCAGGTATCGCCGCGCTCCCAGGTTGTCGCGCACTACTCCTGTATCCAATGAATGCCCTCGTCAATGATCAGTTGACGCGGCTACGGAGGCTCTTCGGCAACCGTGAGGTCGCGGCCTATCTTGCGAAGCAGCGCAGCCGTAACGTGAGATTCGGTATCTACACTAGTCGAACTCCGTATCCCGGGCCCCATGACGCTCGTCGAGATCGAGTCGAGCTGCAGCGCCGGATAGATGCGCTCTTGGCTGGAATGACTCCGCAGCTGCAGCTCCGGCTGGAGGACAATGGAATGTGGCCCGCAAAGGATATGTGGGCTTTCCAGGCCAACCAGTACCAGACCGGACCAGATGACACAGAGCTCTTTACCCGTCATGAAATGCAGCGCGCCTGCCCAGACATACTGGTAACCAACTATTCAATGCTGGAGTACATGTTGCTACGTCCCGTCGACGGGGCGATCTTTGATGCCACCACCAGGTGGCTGAAGGCCAGCTCTGAGAACTTCCTCACGGTAGTGGTCGACGAGGCGCACGTATATCGAGGGTCGTCGGGTGCTGAGGTCTCCCTTCTCTTGCGTCGCTTACAGTCTCGGCTGGGTGTTGCTCGCGACAGGGTGAGATACATTCTCACCAGTGCGAGTCTGGGGACCGGCACTGCCGCGGCAGAGGACGCGAAGGAGTTCGCGGTCGATCTTGCGGGGGGCTCGAAAGCGTCGTTCTCTTTTATAACTGGAACGCGGGAGGTTCTCGACGGAGCAGCGCCCGGATCGGGTGCAATAGCGGATGAGTTAGCTAGCTTCGACTTCGCTACTATCTATACGGCAGCGGAAGGAGATGCTCAGCGAGAACGGGCTACCGCCGCGCTCGAGCATTTGGCGGCGCTTCTATCAATGCCGCTCAAGGTCAGAGTCGGGTCTCTCGCGGACCTGCGAGATCTGGCGTACCAGATTTGTGCGGCCCTGCCAGTTGCGAGGAACTTGGCGAACAGCCTGTCGGAGGGGCCGACACATCTCGCGGAACTAGCATCCAAGATGTTTCCGCAGTCTGCTTCCGCAGTTGCAGCCACGGATACTCTCCTTGCATTGGTCTCATTTGCCAGCAGGAGCGTCGATGACAAACCATTCCTGCCGCTTCGCCTGCACTTATTGTTCCGTGGCCTTGACGGCCTATATGCGTGTATAGACCCGAATTGTTCGGGCCACCTCTCCCCCCATGCTGCGCCGACGCTTGGCCGGCTCTTTGATACTCCACGGTTGTACTGCGGTTGCGGCTCACGGGTGTACGAGTTGCTGACACACCGAGACTGCGGTGCGGCATTCATAAGGGGGTTCTGGCGGGAAAATGATGAGAGTTTCCTGTGGCATGAGGCGCCCGTGGACCGCGGCGCGCAGGGCGGTCGCCTCGTTGCGGGCAACACGGGCCCCGTTAGTCCAACTGTGGATACACAAGCGGACAGGACGAGTGCAGCGAACCCGACCGCCCGCAAATTCTGCCGACTACTTAATGGTGGGGCGTCCAGGCGGGCGACTCCCAAACGTTATTCCGCCGATCGTATCGTTCAGCCCTGATTGCCCGATTTGCGACAAGCGTGTTGTCTCGCAGGGCAGATCAAAAATCATGGATCTGCAGACTAAGGGCGAGGCTCCATTTGCGTACCTAGTACGTGAGCAGGTTCGCCTCCAACCTCCGACGCGCACCGCGGACCGGACGTATCCAAACGCCGGGAGAAAAGCACTGTTGTTTTCGGACGGACGTCAAAAGGCCGCGCGGCTTGCGAGGGACATTCCTCGTGATATTCAGAAGGACACATTCAGGCAACTGCTAGTCCGCTCGATTCATGATTTGGCACAACTCGGCCGTGACGCGACCCCGACATCGTCACTGCTTTACACGGCGTTTCTAAACTGTCTCTCGCGATACGGCGTGCGTATATTCGATGGCGTCGATGCGGACCAACTCGAGAACAGTCTGGCGACCTACCAAATGTTAGCCGGGGGCGATCTGCAGAGAGCGCTCAACGGGGGTTTTGCCGAGCAGCCTCCAAATCAATACCGGGAGCAAATGCTGACGCATTTAGGGGCGTCGTTTTATTCGCTCTATGCGCTTACGCTCGCTTACTTGGAGCCCGTGCCCGTTATCCTCAGCTCCCTGAATAGTCAGCTCAACTTCCTGAGTCCCGAGGATGTCAAGTCCATAAGCATTGTCTGGTTACAGGAGGTCCTAAACGACTTTGCCTTTGACTCGACTGTCCCAGTTGGAGTACGCCAATCAGCCGCAGGGTACCTGCGGCAAAACTGGGGTGTTACAGGGGGACTAAGCACACGGCAATTTCGTTTCGTCGACGGTTGGACAGGTGGCCGAGCCGCGGACGTCGATCGGGCGATGTTGTCTAGTTTGTGCGTTGCCCAAGGGCAGACCTGGTTCATCGACCCGGCGCGGACAACTCTGCGGCTTGGGCTCTCGCTAAATTGGACGCAGTGTCAGACTTGCACTCATATTGCGCCTGTAAGTTGGAATCGGTGCTGCGCCAACTGTGGCAGCACGCAACTGCGCCCGCTTGACTATGCGACGAGTCCGTACCTTCAGGCGCGCAAGGCATTCTGGCGAGATCCGGCCGAGGCCGTGCTTGGTGGGCACGTCCCGTTCACCTTAGATGTGCAAGAGCACACAGCTCAGCTCGGGTACCGTGACACGGGTGACGTCTCATCTACGACAGAGGAGTTTGAGCGGCGTTTTCGCGACATTCTTCTGGGCGACCAGGAGCATCCGATTGACGTTCTTAGCTGTACCACGACTATGGAGGTCGGCGTCGACATTGGCTCGCTCGTAGCGGTTGGCCTGCGTAACGTTCCCCCGCAACGCCAGAACTATCAACAACGGGCTGGCCGTGCGGGACGTCGCGGGGCGTCAATATCATCCGTTGTCACATATGCGCAGAATAACGCCCACGACGCGTACTACTTTGGGTCACCGGCGGCGGTCATAGCAGGTCCTCCCCCCAAACCTTCGATTGATGCGTCGAACCCGGTGTTGATACGGCGACACATAAATGCCCAGTTGCTGCAAACCTATTTTCACAACGAAACAATACGAGTATCACCCACGTCGTCAGATATTTATGCGATGTGGGGAGATACCCACAGCTTCTTTATGGGAGTGGGCGATTTCACACTCGACGCAGTTCGGACATGGCTGCGATCAAGTGCGGATGCGAGAGAGGAATTGAAGCGTATCGATGAGTGGATTCCCGCAGGAGCTGGCGTGACTGCTTCAGACGCCGCCGCGCAGTTAATCGCCCGACTCGAGGCCATTGCGCCGGCTCAACAGCCGCCACCACCGGACGACAAGGTTCTCAATTTTCTCTTCAATAACGCCGTGCTTCCTGCGTATGCGTTTCCCCGCAACTTGCTGACAGTGCGAATCGAGGAAACCGTCAATCGACGCGTACGCGTCGAGGAGCAACCGCAGCAAAGCCTAAATGTCGCGCTTTCGGAATACGCGCCTGGCAGATTCGTTGTTCTAAATAAGAAGACCTACCAAATTGGGTCCCTAGCAGCAAACAGGTTGCTCGCAGACCGGGACCGTGCGAAGCCTCTGTTTGCCAAACAAGTGGCGTATGTGCAATGCGATAACTGCTTCCACACTCAGGAGCCGTCTCCGACGGTACCTTCTAGCGGGCAATGCCCGGCTTGTGCAAGCGGAGGACTCTCTCTTATTCAAATTATTCAGCCCGAGGTGGCGTACCCGAGAGGTCGAAGGCCCATAGACGAGTTGCAGGATGATGCCGTGCGTTCGGAGGTAACCGCGGCGCAGCTGCCGTTTCCGTCGGGGGGGAACCGCCTCGTGTTCCACGGGATCGGTGCCAGGGGGGAAATTGCAAGCGGACACAATGAGAGCTTAGTGATCGTGAATCGGGGGGAATCCGGGCAGGGTGGAGGCGCGGGCTTCACAATCTGCGAACGGTGTGGGTATGTTCACCTCGCTGGTCCGACCCAGGCACCTCAATTACCGCACGATCGCGACTACGAAGTCATATCAAGAGGTCAAGTTGATAGAACACGATGCAATGGCCCATTTAGAAGCGCATTCATTGGATACAAGTTCCCCACGGATATTCTTCTGTTGCGAGTGCGGCTAAAGCCGCCGTTTGCAAATCGCTATGATCTTCCGGGAGAGCGTCGCCCCATCACAGAAGCGGTAAGGTCGTTTAGTGAGGCTGTCGTTGGCGCTGCTTGCAGGCACTTGGACGTAGACACACGAGAGCTCAGGGCGGGTTTTCGGTTCCTTGAGAATCAGGGAGACAGGTGCGCGGATGTCTTCCTTTATGACTCTTTAGCCGGGGGGGCTGGCTATGCAAACCTCACCGCGGGAAGCATCGACGAGATTCTCCAGCTTACGCACGCATCCCTGTCCGAATGTAACTGCAGTAGTTCGTGTACACGCTGCCTCCGGAACTATGACAATCGGCTGTACCACTCGTCTCTGAATCGGTTTCTAGCTATGGATTTTCTTAATTATCTGCGCTACGGAACCGCGCCGCCCTCGCTCGACGCAGATCAAGAGGCCAGAGCATTGACCCCTCTCGCGGAAATGCTAGCACTCGAGGGATGGGAGCTCGCGAAGGACAATGGTGGCCGCACTCTCGCGCGGCGTGGAGCGGTAGCGCACACGCTGCGATGCGTTCCTTCTCTAATCGATCGCGCGTCCGTCCAGGAGCCAGGGCGCGTAAGGCTAGTTAGTGTCTTCGATGTCGAGAACAACCTTCCTGATGTGTTTGGAAGTCTGGCGACATGAGAACGCGGCGACCAATCTCGATCGACGCCGCCGGCGCCACTCTACGCCGGCGCATTCGCCAACACCTTCGTTCGCTCGGATACACCAGGAACAACGAAGGGACCCTCGTCGCGCCGGCCGTCGATAAGGAGGGATATCGAGCGGTTCATGAAACGCAGCGCTTGGAACGACTTGAACGGCGACGAGATCTTATCGAGCGGGCACCGCGTGAGTTTCTTCCGTGCTTCGCAGATGGTCCGGAGATTATTCCGGGGCGAATCGACCCCGAGCTTCGGCCGATCGTCGCGCAGACCTGGGAGTCGGCGCTTTTTCGGTTCGCATCGCTATTGTGGCGTGTGCCTGTGTCGGACGGATTCGGGCGACGGATGCGATTCCTGGTATGGGACAGGGGGAACGACCGGTTGATGGGCCTTCTCGCACTTGGCGACCCGGTGTTTAACCTGCGGGCGAGAGACGGTTTGATCGGATGGTCGAGCGCAGAGCGCGGCGAACGGCTTGTGAACGTGCTAGACGCGTACGTAGTTGGTGCAGTACCGCCGTACAATGCTTTGCTCGCGGGGAAGTTGATCGCCTGTTTGCTGAAAACGCAAGATATCGTTAGTGCATTTCGGCGTAAGTATGGTGCTGGCATTGGTGAGATTTCAGGAAGGTCCAAGAGGCCGAGGCTTCTACTTGTAACCACGACGTCGGCGCTTGGTCGATCGTCTATCTACAACCGCCTTCGAATTGACGGCGAGCAGTACCTAGAGAGCATTGGTTTCACCACGGGTTATGGACATTTCCACATTCATGACGAGTTGTTCCAGCAAATCCGGGCTTACCTTCGACGGCGCCGGGATCCGTATGCAGATAACAATCGGTTTGGGCAGGGACCGTCGTGGCGCTTCCGCGCGATAAGACAAGGCCTTGCGTCTTTAGGGATGCCGCGCGGCCTCACGCAACATGGTTTTCCGCGCGAGGTGTTTGTCTGCCGTACGGCAAAGAATGGAGTTGAAATACTAGCACGGGGTACTGGGCGGCCTGATTTTGGAAGTCTGAAAAAGGTTGAGGAAGTGGGGCGGCTCGCTGTGAACCGCTGGGTGATCCCGAGGGCAAGCAGGGACCTGAACTATCTGACGTGGAGGCGGCATCAGATTCTCGGAGTGATCGATACGGAATTAGAAAAAGGAGGGCGCGGCGAATGTGGTGGGCACGCAGCCGGCTCCTGAATATTGACATTGACGCGTCGCGAGCAGATCAGTGGCCGGGCTCCTTCGTATGTCCGTGCTGCGCACGATCGGTCGAGCTCCGCTGCGGGCCGATCGTTCCGCCATATTTTGCGCACCGCCGGGGGGAAGGTACGGCGGACTGTGAAAATTATCATCCGCCATCGCGCCTACGACAGGCCATCGGTCTCAGTCTAACGGCCAATCGGCCCAAAGGAGAAACTCGAGAACTTCCGTTTCTTGCCGTCCGTGGACACGCTCCTCTAGAAGCGGGACTCGTTGTTCGTATTCCTAAGGCGGAATCGATCGCGGATTGGTCGGGCTCCATTCTTCTTGACACAGGACTGGGAGAGATGGTGATTGGCTCGCGCGCCGCCGAGAGAGGATCCTGGACGCCCGTAGCGCCTCTTCGTCACTACGCAGTTACCGCCTCGGGTGAGGTTGACCCCCACTACGCTTCTAAGTTCCTTGATGAGCAGTTGACACTTGACCCTGCGGGATCGCTGTTTCGCTACGGCGAAGGCATACAGAGGCAGCTTTCCGAGGTCGATCAGGTCTTTTGGGGATCCAACTATTGGCTTGTCGGACTGACAGATGCCCTTCAGCTGTCACACGCACCAGCCTCGCTAGACCTCGACATCTCCGACCTTCGAAGTCCGTGGGTCATCGGGCTCGTAACTCTCCCGCCGTATGACCAAGTGGCAGGCGATCAGAGGCTGCTAGCGGAGCGGTGGCTCAGGCGATCGATCGCAATCGGGCGCGATGCGGCTTCCTTTGTGCATCCGCTACCCCATCACTTCGACAACGACGGGACGCCTGTTTTTGAAGCCGACACAACAACTATGCGGCTGCGCTGTCCTAGCGACACGACGCTAGTCGTCTGCAACGAGGCCGGACAACAGGCCGAAATCGAAGTTCGCCCGTTAACAGATGAGCGTGAGATTCATATCCCCGAGCCCGGGAACTGGCGTGTACTGCTTGGTGGATGCAACGCAGGATATATTCGTGTCGAGGATTGCCTCAGTCTGGTTCCGCCAAGAGTTCGACTGGAAATCGCGGGCGAGGCGGCGCTGTTGCCATCGCTCGATTCGGAGAATTTGCTGAGACGGGCGATAGCGCATGGTAAAGCAATCGAAGTTGCTGCGGACGTCGACTGCTTGCGTGATTTGGTCACGATCGATGCCGCTAACTGGCCGAACTCCGAGTCGCTCGTATGGGCGGTCGATACGGCGGGCCGGAGGTCGCTTCACATCAATGTCCGCGGGGTAGGTGCCGTCGGCAGCGTTAGCGCACAGTCGACGCCCGAGGCGACGGCGTTTTTCGAGCTCGAAGCTGCGGCAAACTGGCTATGGTCGATCAGCAGTCCGGTGCACGCGGCGGGATCACCCATCCGCCTGACTCTGCCGCCGTTACCGCTACCAGCAATAATTCGGCGCTTGGAAGGGCGAGGGTGGCACCCGAGGTTCGCTGCGCACGTCCGGATGATCCAGTCGAGGCTGGACGCTGGGGGCCGCAGTGATCTTTAACGGTCTCAACGGAAGGAGAGTTGGTTTCCTTATTTTCAAGGCGCTTGGGTCATCGACCTTAAAGAGGTTCCTCGACGAGTCAAGACTGAAGCTGATGCCGCTCGGGGCTGAATACCACAGGCGCAAGAGAGGAGCCGAAGAGGAGCTCAAATTCATGCTGCGGCTTCCTCAAGCGGCGGAGCCGATTGTGCGCGCATGGTTTCGGAACGAGTTAGAGTGCACACCGACCTTACAGCCTGAGGAGCTCGTTAGTCAGTTCGAGGCCATCGAGCGAGATGAGATCACGATGCCAGAGGAGAAAGTGAAGGAGTATGCGGTTCAAGGGCTCTCATATCTAATGAGCGATAGTCCACCGGCCACGTGGACCAAATTCCTCGGTTCGGCGATTGGCGAGGCCCAGAGGGCCAACGTCGACGTCGGAGAGGATCCACGAGACAGTAGGTTATCACTTCAAGAATTGGTGGAGGCGTTCGAAGCAGCAGAGGACGCCGCCGAGCAGAATGACCTCGTTCGCCTCATTAGGGTATTCCTCTCGCTTCAGACGGGTGACGCGGTTGAGGCCGATCGACTTGCAAACAGTGTCGAGGACGGCAACGTCAAGGAGAGATTGCTGACTGCAATCCTGCGTCACCGAGAAGCGGTCGCAACGTCGACCCGTATGGTCGCTCGCCCGCGACTACTTGAGACTTCCGCCGACGTGGATCTGGATGATGTTGAGTTGATAGGCCTGTCCCGACCGCGAGCTTCTGAAGAAAACCCCGCATTTATTCGCATAGTTGCATTCAGAGACGAGGACACGGTGTATCAGATCGGGGACGATCAACTGAGCGATTGGCTAGGTGGCCACCCTGAAATCATCGGTTTTCCGAATACACGGTCCGTCCGCCTCCCCAAGGGACTCGAGCTTGGAGCATGGGTTGTTGAGAAATTCAGCACAAGTCAGGCGATAAAGGTTCGCATTAAGCGAAATGGCCGGCCGTTGTACACGCTGCTTCAGGTCAATGCGGAGCGAGGTCAACCGGACGGCATTCGCGAGGCAATTCGCCAGGCGGAGATCGCCCCTGGAACACGACCGATCTTTCTTCTGACGGACGGGTCGGCCGTTTGCCTGTCTAGCGATGTGGCAAAGCTCGCGGAGTACGATTTCGACGAGCCACTTGAATGGTTTCGGCAGCTGCCGTCTTGGGAGATAGCCGGAAGACGCGTTGTACTCGGGCCCCTGCCTCCCCCCGACGAGTTTCTTGACTGTAGCGACATTACATCGGTATTGAAACGACTGCTTCGGAGCAGGGACACCCAAGCGCATCTGCCAAAGATGACGCAAGCGCAAATTCACGGACTGGTGAATTCATTGCGTGCCGAGCCAGGCGGATTGACGCTAATGCGTATCGAGCGCGTAAAGCAGAGCCTTTCAAAATTTGCAGAGGCAACTGAACGGCTCACAGCGATCGTCCCAGAATTGTTGTCCACGCCAGACATCCGGTCGGAAGTGGACGAAGCTAAGAAGGCGATACTTGCAGAGTTCGTTGCCGAACAGTCGAAAGGACGCGCGGAGCGCGATCGTCTCACGAAGGAGATCAGCGACCTAAACAAAAAGCGCCTGGCTGTTGAAGAGGAGATCAAGAAAACCGCCGGGGAGGTTCGAAAGGCCGTCCGAAAGTCGTTCGAGAAAGCACGAGATGCCGGGGCCAACGCGCTGGGCGATGTGGCCGTACTGTCCGCTGTTCTTGGATCGCACGACGGCAATGAACGTAGCGGCACGTACGTATCAACGCGCAAAGTGCCGGCACGCGGGTCGGATCTCGCGCACGCATTAGGTGCGCTAGGGGCAGCGATGATCGAGGCTAAGGCGGCGGAACTTTTCATCAAGGCTCTCCTTGCCGAGGGACTTCCGCTATTGATCCGAGGGCCTCTTGCCGGACACTACGGACTCGCTATCGGAGCTGCCGTATCGGTCGACCACTCCATTGTTGTAGACGTTCCGCTGGGAGTCCTGGACGGAACGGCAATTGCGCCAATACTTGCTGAGGCACGTCAGGGGGACGCGATCGTTGTTACCGGTTTTAACCTCTCACCCTATGAGTCCTATGGTGCTCCGATCACCGACAGAATCTTACAGAACTTCGGCGGGGCGCCTGGAAGGGGACCGCACGTCATCCTTGCCGCAGTCGAACCGCCAATCGGCCTGCCTCTGCCAGGGGATGTAGAGGGCCTGGCTGCGACTCTCGATACCCGGTGGCTCGTTAGCGGGTGGGAGCGCGGCGGCCCAGCGGATCCGGGACAACCATCTACGACAGGCGGAGGCAATGTATTGAGGGCGAGCGCTATGGTGCGAGTCGCAAGTGCGCTCGCGACGCTGGACGATCCATATCGGCGGATCGCGAATGCGTTTCTAGCGCAACAGGGACTGATGCCCGGTCACAGAATCGGTAGAGAGGAGAGATCTACTAGGTAGAGATAAATTCAATTCGGTTAACGGATTTGCCCGGGCGGCGATGCGCAGCACGGCCTGCCGCTCGTCAGCGTTAAAGTCCGGAACGTATGGGACAAGTAGTGGGAAATTCGATCAGCGGAGAATGCGCGGGTAGCACATTGACCATGTCATTCCGAAACGGTTTTTCCCGTCTGTAAACCGTTGGTCGGGAGTTTATAGGGCATTTCGCGCGCGCCACTGGCGTCGCAGGTTAGAATCGAGGGCCGCTTCCGCATCCACTCAGCACAAAAGCTGCCGATAAACTGCCGCGCGTCTTACGTGCGATCGGTTTGAGCGGTATGTTCGGCGATCCTGATTGCCTTCCACCGCTCCGCCTTGACCCGAAACGGCAACACGTTCTTGCCTGGTGTAGGACTGGTTGATGGCAGGCCAATGAATTGACGAGCCTCCAACATCTGAGGAGCAAGCTTGTTTCGTACGAGGCGTCTGAACAGTTTCTCCGCCCGCCCACCGTTAAAGACTACCGTCAGCAAGTTGGGATATCTGGAGAAGAACGTCGAGAAATCATTCGCCCTTCCGTTCTTGATTTTGGCATCAAGGCTTCCATTTCTATCGGCACCGCTTAGTACGTCCCATAGGGCGAGCTTCCGGCTGCGGAGAAAGGCAACTCTCTTGCTATAACTTGGTCCGATGGATTCATCGAATACCGCGCTCAGAATTGACCAAAACTGGTTCCGGGGATTCGCGTAGTACTCCTGGATTCGAAGCGATTCATCGCCCGGTAGGGTACCTAAGATGAGAATGCGAGAAGCTCCCGTCACTACTGGATTGAGGCCATATTTCATAGGGCACCTTATGCTCATGGCTGATCGTCGGGTAGTTCGGTTTGCCGCATTGGAGCAAATTGCGCGAAGGGGTCCGTATGTCCACAGATGGCCATACGTGGTCCGTCTCCCAGACGCAAGCGCGGGCGTGCCACCTATTGATCTACCAGACGTGCGCCTCGTCGGACACTGTGCGCAACCGCACCAACCCTCACACCTCGAAGCTCTCATCCCCGCTCAACCGTACCCGTCCTTCGAGCGCTGTCAGCCTGACTGCCCCGGGCGCCGAGCGCGGAATGCTGAAGAACGGATGGCCCGGCTCCGAATGCAGATGCATGTCCTCCTGCAGCGCGCCGCAGTGCGGACAGTGATTGGCGAAATGGCTCTCCTGGTCCACCTCGCTGTGGACCTCCCGGAACGTGGGCCACGGCGCGAGCCGGCGGGCGAGGGTACCGTCGATGGCTCGGATGCTGCTGACCGTGAACTGGGAGAGCGGCTCGCCGAGCACGGTGCCGCTTTCGCAGTAGATGCAGATGACCTCGATGCGCGAGCGGCATTTCCAGCATGCGACCGTCGCCGCGGCCACGTACGCCGCCTCGGAGGTGATGGAGAATTCCTCATCCCCTGGCCCCTGACCGGGTTCCGGCAGCCATTCCCAGAACCTGGCGCGATCGTCCCCGGCGCCGATGTACCAGCACGAGGATTCCGCATCCCAGGAGGCGCCCAGGGCTTGCACCTCGCCCTTTTCCTCGGGGGGCACGTAGAGATAAAGACGGTCCGACTTCATTCCTGCCGCCATCCGCTCAATGGTCCGCGCCTGCGGAGGCGGCAGGCCCGCCTGCGACGCCGCCGGGTCTGCTCCGGGCCACGCTAGGGTAGGTGACGGGCGTGAGCCTCACGCGCCTCCAGTCCGGGATGGAGGCGAATTTGAGGAAACCCTCGAGATCGGGCAGCCGCTCGATCTCGGACGCCATGACGGCGGGCTCGATGCTCAGGTGCTCGCTGGTGGTGGTGCTCGGCAGCCATTCGGCCGGCCGCCGGGTTCGTGATCGGGTGATATGGACGACCTGCTGCTGACCGATGAGCTTGGACGCGAATTCGGACGTCCCGCCCCGCTCGCTGCCCGAGCAGCGCAGGATGAGGGTATTGCCGCAATTCTCGACGATGGTATCCGCCACCGAGCGGCCGTAGGTGCCCGAGACCTGGCCGATCGACTGAAAGCCGAGGATGCATCGCCCGCCGAACTTGCGCAGGCGCGAGAGCGCATCCTTGAGCCCGTCGATCTCCCCGAGTGCGTCCAGCTCGTCGACGACGAACCACAGGCGCTGATCCCCCTCGCCCAGGCCCATGGCCTCGAAGATCGCGATCCGCATCCACGCGGAGATGATCGAGCGGAGCGCTGCGATCTCGCCGGCCTGGTAGGGGAAGAACAGCACGCCGCCCTGTCCTCCGGCACGCCGCGCCGCACCAAGCCTCACCCACTGGCGGATGGAGAAGGGCGTCCCTTCCTGGCGGGTGGTGTACTCGAGCACCCGCACGGCCGAGCTCGCCGTGGAGCGCACCGATCCGAACATGCGCTCGTTCCCCTCTTCGAGGAAGGGCCCGGCGGCGGTGCCGGCCAGGAGGAGCTTCAGCTCCTTGACCGGGGCCTTGGCCACCAGGCGGTAGACCTCGCGGTCGTCCGTGATGTGCGAGGTGCGGATCTGCTGGGTGACCGCGATGAAGAAGGTGCGGGCGTATTCGCTCCAGCTGCGATCCGGATCGCCGTGATCCGTGATCAGCGAGCGCGCCATCTGGTCGACGTCGTAGTCGCTGGCGATCTCTGCCAGCAGATTCCATTTCACCGAGTCGCACTCGAAGGGATTGAGGATCAGGTCGCCGCGCCCGGGATCGTAGAATCTCCTCAGGTATCCGCCGTCGGGGTCGGCGATGACCGCCCGGTCGCCTCGTTTGAGCGCGGTGCTCAGGACTTCGCGGATGGCGGTGCTCTTGCCCGTGCCGGTCGTGCCGATGACCTTGAAGTGCTTGGTCTCATCGTCCTCGCCGACCGTGAGGCCGGCGAGCGTGAGCGCGCCGTCGCAGCGCTGGCTCCCTCCGTTGGCCCGGGCCACACGAGCCGCCGGCGGTGCGCGGGAAGCCGCCGCGGCGTTCGCGACGACGGCGCCGCGCCTGTAGTGGGACGGGCTCGCCGAGGGCCTGCGGGTCAGCAGACGCCCGGCGGCGTAGCCGGCCGCAACGCAAAGCGCTGTGGCCACGGTGAAATCCGGCCCGCTGTCGGGGGGCGCGCCCAGGGCCGTAAGGAGCGGCGCGAGGAGTCCCATCAGGATGCCCATGATGAGGGTGAGCACGACGGCCGGCACGGGCGACAGCACGAGCTGCGCGAGGCGGGCACGCCCGCGGATAAGGCCCACGAGCATCGGGATCTGGATGGAGAGGAAGGCGAGCAGGAGGCCGCTCGTGCCGTGAGTCAGTTCGACGAATCGTGGGGACATACGGTGATCTTTCGCCTCCTCCCGCGCTTTTGCCTAGAGCCCGTGAGTGTTGTCCCGGCGGGGATCTCTCGTTGCGGCCTCGACATCCTCGTCATCACCCCGGGGACCGGTTCTTGCGCCGGCGTTCGCGTCCCGGCTGTTCGCGGGCGCCGTGGCAGAGTTCTGGCGCTCGCGCCACTCGACCCATCTTCGCGCCGACTCCTCGGCAGTCGGCGAGCGTTCGCCTTGCTCGCGAAACTTGAGCCACCGTCGGGCCGACTCCTCGCGAGTAGGGGACTCCTGCCGAAGCTCGCGAACTCCCTGCGCCCGCTTTGCCGGCTCCTCGGCCGCCGCCTGCCGCGCAGGCCGCGTCTGCGCGATCCGCCCGCCTTCCCTGACCGCTCCTCGCGCCGCGCGCCTCCTGTGGTAGGCCTCGCGCTGCTGGCGGTTCACCTCGGCGGCGTGGGCCTTGCGCCACTCCCGCTTCTTGCGGTTGATCTCCGGCGCGTTGGCCTTGCGCTGCTCCCGCTGTTTGCGATTCTGCTCCGCGGCGGTGGCCCGATACCGTTCCCGCCGGATCCGGTTCAGCTCCTCGCGCGTGAGCGTGGCGCGCGAGATCTTCTTCGGCAGCGCTTCTTTGCGTGCGGAATCTTCCCGCGCCCGCCGGCGCCCTTCCTCC
>VBMV01000127.1:21519-37067 GCA_005878835.1 Gammaproteobacteria bacterium
GGCCCGCATCGAGCAGCATCTGGTTCGTGACCTGCGCCCAACGCTCCCTGATCCAGAGCAGCTCTGCCTTGGACGAAGGCAGACCGCGCGCGTACCGCTCCGTGCCCGACAATTCCAGCGCCGTCCGGCGCCCGAGGCCCTCGGGAGTCACCTCCCGGGCCGTCATCAGGAGGTGGGCGTGATGATGGCGCTCGTCGCTGTCGCGGCGCGGCTCATGCACGGCGAGGTCGACCGCGCTCTGATACCGGTCGGCCAGCTCCCGCGCGAAAGTACGGGCGAGCTCCATGCGCCGGGCCGGTTCAAGCTCCGGCGGAAGCGTCACCAGCACCTCTCGCGCGAGCCGCGCATTGCGGCGACCCGCGTGCTCCGCCGCGTTCCACAGCGCCGCTCGATCGCGTGCCCAGTCGGCGTCCGTCCGGCCGGCGAATTGCGATGCCAGCACGATCTCCTTGTGAAGGACGTCGTGACGATCGGAGTAGTTGTAGACCTCGCTCGTGCGCTCGTCGCGGATGCGCTCGCCCGCGCGGTAGGCCGCAGCCCTCGTGACGCGGCTGCCTTTTCCCCTCGAGAAGACCTTGACGTGCAAAAAATACTTTGCCATCGCGCCGTTCGCCGTCGCGCAGCCGCTCTCATGGTTGCCCAAACAGGGCGAAACCTCAAATCGTCAAGCCTCATGCGCTGCAGCACAGGATCACCCGCAGACCTGGCTCGAGATTCACCTGACAACCCCGATCAGGCCCGCGAGGGATTGCGCAAATGGCTCGAGGTCTGCGCCTGCGCTTGCGGCAGAGCTTCAGTTGGCTTCCCTTTCGCGGAGGCCTAAATAGCGCCTTGAAATACATGGTCAACGATTTGAGCTGACAACCCGGGACCAAGGTGTCGCAGGGAGGCTGAGACCATGAAACCAGTTCAGTTCATCGCGCACAGACTCATGATGCGCATGCTGATGGGCGCTTCGGCTCCGGTGTTAGTTCAGACTCTGACGCCTCTCGTCCCCAGCTTGACATGGTCCGACCCATGTGGGATTTGGTAGAGCCGAAATCATGAGCACGCCCGGCGCCTCCTATCATCCAGAAACACGCATCGACTCGTCGCCGGATCCGGCCGAGAGTCACGCGGCGGCGGACTGGCTTCTCGTCGGAAAGCTGGCGCCTCCGCAGCAGCGGATCACTGCAGTCTCGCGCGACGCGCTGCTGTCCCGCCTGAATGAGAGCCTCGGTCGCTCCCTCTCGGTGATCGTCTCCCCGCCGGGGATTGGCAAGACGACACTGCTGACCCAATGGTGGCGCACGCTCGCGGCGCGCTCGGACCTTCGCGCCTGCTGGCTTACGGTCGACGACCTCGACTCCGAGGTGAGTCGCTTCATCGCGGGCGTCATTCTTTCCGTGGCGCGTGCGGGTGTGGACGTCGGCCTGTTGGAAGTGGCGGCGCGGCAACAATCCATCGATCCGAATGTACGGCCCGTTGCGCTGGTGCTGCTGGAAACCATCCACCGTTCCGGACGCCGAACGGTTCTCATCCTTGACGACTTTCACCGGGCGCGCTCGCGTGCGGTCGACGAAGCCGTGGAAATGCTGATCGAGCACAGCCACGGCGAGTTGCACGTCGTTGTGAGTGGCCGTACTCGGCCGACATTCCGCGTGTCGGCTCTCCTGGCGCGAGGACTGGTTACGCAGCTCGATGCCAGTGACCTGGCGCTCTCCCTGGAGCAGGCGTCCGAGATAATAGGTCCTGGTGTATCGCCGTCCGATCTGGCCCTGTTGCATGCCCGCACGGAAGGTTGGGCCGTCGCGTTGCAGCTGGCCCGCCTGTGGCTCGATCGTGGAGGCTACAACCCGGATGCCCTGAAGGATTTCTCCGGTCGTACGACTGAGATGACGGACTACCTGGCCGAGCAGATCGTCGCCGACCTGCCGGAGCCGCTGCGCGAATTTCTGCTCGAAACCTGCATTCTCGAGCGCTTCAATGCCCGGCTCGCCGATGCCGTGCGCGACCGCAGCGACAGCGAGGATCTCCTTGAGCAGCTGCGACACTTCGATGCCCTGCTGATCCCGCTCGATAACGCGCGCGAGTGGTTCCGTTATCACCCGCTGTTTGCGGACTACTTGTACCAGCGCCTGAAACGCAGCTTGGCGCAACGCCCGGTTATTTTGCGGCGCCGTGCCGCGCGAGTGCTCGCGGAAGTCGGTGATCTGCCCGAGGCGGTGCAACACGCGGTTGCAGCCGACGATATCGATCTCGCCGTGACCCTGACGCAGCAGGCTGGCGGGTGGGAGTTGATTCTGTGGAAAGGCATCGGCTATGTGCGCAGGCTGCTCGAGTGTTTCGATGAGGTCACGATCAGAGCGAAACCCGCGCTGCAGCTGACCCAGGCTTATCTGGACATCAAGCTGGCGCGATTCGAGGCGGCGCGCGAATTGCTGGCGCTCGCTGCGACTACGCTCGATACCGCAGGGCCTCGTACCCGCCGTGATTTCGTCATCGTGCAATCGCTCTGGCAAGGGTACGTCGACCAACTGGCGGACAAGGAGTGTATCGCGGCAGTCGAGGCGCACTGCCGAGGGCTCGATCCTTCCGATCATCTGGGACGCGGCACGCTGACTTGCGAGATCGCTGTTGCGGCCCTTGGCCAGGGAGCGTTGGAACGAGCCGAGGCGGAGAGTCGCCGTGCGATCCAGGAAATGCGGGCATCGGGCAGCATCCTGGGGCTCAACTACGCCTTTCTCCACCTGGCGCAAAGCGAACTCCTGGGTGGCCGCCTGCGCGAGGCGGAAACGCTGCTGCGCGAGGCGCTGGTCATGGCGGAGGACAATTTCGGCGCGGACAGCGGACTGAAAGCGCTATGCAGCTCATTCCTCGGGTACTGCCTGTATCTGAAGGGTGGCGATCATGAGACCTCCGACCGGCTCATCGAATCGTTGGCCCAGACGACGGATGGCTGGGTCGACGTGTTTGCCAGCGCTTACGAGGTCGCCGCGCGGCACGCTTTCGAGCGCGGGGGCTTGAGCGAAGTCATGAGGGTGCTGTCGCACGCGAACCGGGTCGCCGAGGAACGCCGGCTCGAACGTCTGCGGCAGATGGTCGCGGCGTGGCGGGTGGAATTTCTCGTGCTCGATGGCCGGCAAGCGGATGCGAAGCGTGAAGCCGCCGCGGGAGGCGTGTTAGCGGCGGCCGAAAGACGCGGCCCTCCCGATTTCGGCTGGCGAGTACGGCTCGCCGCGACGCTCGCGGTGGGCCGCCTCTGGACGGCTGCCGGTCTGACCGGCAAAGCCCTGCAACTCGTCGATGCGGCACGGTCCGAGTTTCGCGCCGCGAAGCTGTTGCTGCCCGCGCGCCGGCTGGATGCGCTCAGCATCCTGATTCTCAAGCTGCGCGGCGCACACGAAGAAGCCCTCGCCCGCCTGCAGGATTTGTTGGAGTTTGTCGCCTCCGAGGGTGCGATAGGCATTCTTCTCGAACAGGGCAGGGGGCTCGAGAGCGTGCTGAACATCGCGCAGCGACGCAATCGCGAACTGGTGCTCTCCGGCGCGCAGCGCGAATTGATCTCTCAGGTGCTCAGCCGCCTGCGGCGGGCAGCGGTCGCGGACCAGGACGGATTCAGCGCGCGCGAGCTGGCAGTGCTGCGGGAGCTGTGCCACGGGCGCTCCAACAAGACCATCGGACAGTATCTGGATCTCTCGGAAAATACCGTCAAGTTCCATTTGAAGCGCATCTTCAAGAAGCTGGGTGCGGAATCCCGCGCCGAGGCCATCAGCGCCGCGCTCCAGGGCAATCTTGTCGTCGTCGAAGACATTGAAAGCAAACGGTAGCGGCGGTTCGTTCCCCTTCCCCTGAGGACTACCCGATCGGGCAGTGCATTTCCGAGTGATGAAGTGTCCCGAGGGCCGACTACTCGTTCGGGTAGTCTCCATGTTGCGTGAATGCAGCGCTACCCGGCGCCGCCGTTGACCGCTCTGCGGGCGCACCCTACCTTCACCCGGGGCGCACGTGTCTGAGGGGGAGGAGAGGAAGTCGCATGAAAAAACTAACGGCTTCGATCGCTCTCGTAGATAGCGTGCTGTTGGCCGGCGCTTGGATACCGGTGCTCGCCGCGGGTGGCGTACGGAGCGAGACTATGCAGCCGGCTCAAATTGTACCTGCCGCAGATGTCGCTATTGCCGAGGCCCAGGCAACAAATGGGACCGGAACAGATTCACGGCCGGACAATGCGCAGGATGCAGCAAAACCGGCGCCGCAACCAACTGCGGCGAAAGCGACACGGAACGGGTCAGGCGCCCCGAGCGGCCGTGATTCGGGTCCGGCACGTGACGGCTCCGCGCCGGCATCGGGCCCTGCCACTACCGCTACGCCGGCGACGAGCCCGCAGGAACAGCAGTCCTCTACCGGGCTACCGGTGGTTACCGTGACCGCGCATGGATTCGCGGTGGAAAACTTCAAACTGCCGGCCGTCGATACGGTGATTACCAGCTCGGACTTGAGCGAGCTTCAGAATACGGAGATCCGCGGAGCCATGGATTTGGTTCCCGGTGTGACCTATACGCAGTCGCAGCAGGCCGGGTTGAGCTTCATTTCCATTCGGGGCATCTCGCAAAACCGCAATACGACCTCTCCTGTCGTCACGCGCCTGGATGGTGTGAACGAAATCGATCCTGAACAATTCAATCAGGCAACGTACGATATCGACAAGATACAGGTCATCAAAGGACCAGAGGGCGCGCTCTACGGTTCGGATGCCGTCGCCGGCGCAATCCTCATCGATACAAAGAATCCGACGAACTATTTTACCGGGTACGCCCGAGTAGGCGAAGGCGACTTTGGCCAGCGCACAGCGGCTTTTGGCGTCGGTGGGCCAATCCTAAACGACGCGTTGCAATTCCGACTTGCGGGCCAGTACACCAGCAACGACGGGTTTTTCCGCAATGTTACGCTTCAACAGAACGAGAACCCGCAGGAGCGTTCTGCCGCTCGCCTCAAGCTGCGCTGGTTGCCCGCGGAGAACCTCACGCTGGACCTCAGTAGCTCGTACGAACGCACCTTGGGAACCGCGAATTTCTTCCACTATACGCCGGCGATCCTCACGCCCAATGGATTCCTGGCCCCAGGCGTAGCTCCTTTCGATTTCTCGAACATCGATGCGAATCAAGTCAGTCGAACATTCTATAACAACAATCTGGGGGGTGATGATTACAGCCTCCATCAGGATTCCCTGAAAGTGACCTATGACGGCCTGTCCTTCGCGAGGTTGGAGTGGACCGGCGCCTACGACGATCTCAGCGAGCTCACGCTGGCCGACGAATTCCCCTATACCGCCAGCACCACGCGCAATACGATCATAGGTCCCGTCGACGGAACACAGACGCAATATTTCAGCATTCGCGCGTGGACCGGCGAAGTTCGGTTGACGTCAAAGCTGAATGCGGTGCCGCGATTGCACTGGTTGTTTGGACTGTACTACTCGTATGTGGATCGCTTCATATCGTCGACCACCGGGACCGACAACGGTTTGGGAATCATCCCGCTGTTTCTCGTACCGCAGTTCAACAGCCCTGCGAATCCTACTGGTAGCTTCCTCGCGGACGACAATCATAATTACACGAAATCTGTATTGGGAAATATAGGGTACGACCTGCCGTTGGGCTTCAGCATCGACCTCGCCGATCGCTGGGACAAAGTGGATAAGAACCAGTTTGTATCCATATTCAATACCGCCGGTGTACCAGGGGCGATCAATCGCGGAACATTCCAGAGGCAGAGCCCACGGGCGACGTTGCAGTGGCTGCCCACTGAAGGTATGCCCCTCTATGGGCATCTGAGCCTCTACGCCACCTATGGGGAAGGCTTCCGCGCCGGAGGGTTCAATCAAAACGGTGTCGGGGCGGCGGCCGCGGCGATAGGGTTGAGCGGAGTAGGCGATCGAATCGAAGAAGAGATCGCCCGGACCGCCGAGTTAGGCTTCAAGTCGAGGTGGCTGGGTGATCGCCTCGAAGTAGACGGCGACGTCTATCGGATTCGCGACACTAATCAACCGTTCTTTGTCTTCGTTGGTGCGGTCGGCGCGCAGATTCTCATCAACATCGACCAGGCGAGAATGTACGGTGGCGACCTCGGCGTGCGAGGCCAGGCCTTCAGTGATCCCACGTGGGGCAGTCTCAGTCTATATGCAAGCGGGAACTACAATAAAAACTACATTACCCAATACAGGCTGAACCCGGCAGATGTAGGCAATAACCTGCCCCAGGCGCCGGTGTTTCTGTGGCAGGCGGGATTCGCTTACCAACGCCACCTGTTTGATAACAATGTTGTCGGTCCGGTGAGTCTTTTCACGCGCTGGGATTTTTCCGGAAGAAGACGGGAAGCTTGGGATGCCGACAATTCGAGTTTTCAGAAGGGATATACCACACTCGATCTGCACTTTGGATTCAAGGGCGAGCGCGTTTCACTCATGGCTTCGATACTGAATCTTACGGATGAAAAGTATAACGAGGAATTTGTGGAAGGTGGTTTTACCGAGCCCGCTCTGCCGCGATCTGCGATGGTGACCCTGATCATGAACTTCGGGGAATGAACGGTTCGTCGGCGACTGAAAATGAATAAAAGAGACTCGCACCATTCCGGAGAGGGCCGAAACAACAGGCTTCGAGTGGCGAGCGACGTCGGAGGCACGTTCACGGACCTCGTCTACTACGACGTGGATGCCAAAACCGGCGAGCTGTGCGCGGTGAAGACCGAAAAGGCGCACACCACACCACCGAGGTTTGAGGAAGGCGTAATGAATGCGCTGGGCAAGGCCGGGCTCGAGGTCGCCAACGCCGATTTCTTCGCCCATGGGACGACCGTCGTCATCAACGCGATCACCGAGCGACGCGGAGTCAAGACCGGCCTCATTACGACCCGCGGCTTCCGGGACATTCTGGAGATCGCTCGCGGCGACCGGCCTGATTTTTTCAACATCCGCTATAAGAAACCCGAGCCGTTTGTTCCGCGCCGCCTGCGACTCGAGATCACTGAGCGGGTGGGTCACCGTGGCGAGATTCTGACCGCGATCGCGCTCGACGAGTTGCCGGGGATCGTCGACACCTTCAAGCGAGAGGGGGTCGAGGCAGTCGCCATCTGCCTGCTGAACGCGTACGCCAACCCGAGTCACGAGCAGACTCTGAAGGCCGCGTTGGAGGACGCTTGGCCGCAAGCCACTGTCGTTGCTTCGCATCAGCTCACCCGCATGTGGCGCGAGTACGAGCGAACGAACACGGCCGTGCTGTGCGCTTACGTTCAGCCGATCACCAGGAATTATCTGAACGGGCTCGAGGCGAAGCTGCAGGGTCATGGGTTCAGGGGTCGCCTGTACGTCACCAAGTCCAACGGAGGCATCGACACCGTCGAGGTAAGCCGCGCGACGCCGATCACCATGGTCGAATCGGGTCCCGCCAGCGGCGTATTGGGGGCTGCGGTACTCGGGCAGCTCATTGGGGAGCGGAACATCATCACGCTCGACATCGGGGGCACCACTGCCAAGTGCTCTCTGATCGATGACGGCCGGGTGCAGGTGATCAACACCTACACCATCGGGCGCAGCAAGTCATCGAGCGGCTATCCGCTCATGGTGCCCGTCATTGATATCGTCGAGATCGGCAATGGTGGTGGCAGCATTGCCTGGATCGATCCACAGGGAAAGCTCCATGTCGGACCGAGAAGTGCCGGCGCGGTGCCGGGTCCGGTCGCCTACGGACGAGGCGGTACGGAGCCGACGACGACCGACGCCAATCTGTTCGCAGGCCGGATCAGTTCCACCTATTTCTGTGGCGGAGAGATCGATGCGGATATGCCGGCCATAGAGGCGGCGTTCTCGCATTTGGGCCGCAGTCTCGGTCTTTCCGCGCAAGAGGCGGCGCGTGGTGTCATCCGGATCGCCAACAATAACATGGTCAATGCCTTGAAGCTGGTTTCCATCAACCGAGGCTACGACCCACGCGACTTTACATTGGTCGCCTTTGGGGGCGGTGGAGGACTGCACGCCGCCGCGCTCGCGCGCGAGCTCAATATCCCCAAGGTGGTGATTCCCGCGCACGCCGCGGTGTTTTCGGCCTGGGGTATGCTGATGTCCGATCTGCGGCGGGACTGGGTACTGACCCGTCCCACCCCGTTGACCGCGGAGGCGATGGTCGAAATCGATCGCAACGTCCAGGATCTGAAACGAAGCGCGATCGCCGCCTTCGAGGCCGACGGATACGGGCCGCCGGACCTGCGCTTCGAGTGCATGGCGGACATGCGCTATGAGGGCCAGGAGCACACGGTGGCGGTCCCCTTGCCAGCGGGACGCTTGACCACCGAAACACGTGCGGAAATCGCCGAATCCTTCCAGACGAACTACGAGCGGGAGTATACCTATCGGCTCGGCAATGCCGTCGAGCTCGTCAGCTACCATCTTGCTGCCTTCGCCGCTGTCAAGCAGCCGCAACCGCCCCGACTCGAGCAGGGGGACGGCCAGGAAAGCACTGCTCTGAAAGGGCGGCGTCGCGTGGATTTCGATGAGGAGGGTATACACATGGCCGCCGTCTATGGTCAGCCGCTGTTGGGCGCCATGGCTGAAATTCGGGGGCCTGCGATCGTCGAAGGGGCCGACAGCGTCACGGTGCTGCCCCCGGGCCACGGACTGCGCGTGGACGAATACGGCAATCTCCATATCGAGATCAAACGCTGAGTCGGTGCCCTTGAGCGCGCCGAACGAGGTTGAACGATGAAAGGGAAAGCCAGCTTTGATCCCGTGACCATCGAGATCATCCAGAGCTCGCTCGATGCCATTTCGAGCGAGATGTTCGCGACGATGCGCAAGACGGCGATGAGCTCGATCATCTACGAAGTGCTCGACTTCGGCGTGGCGATCACCGACCGTGAGGGGCGGCTCGCGAGCTCTGGCGCCGGCATTCCAGCCTTCGTCGGCATGCTCGATTACGGTGTGCGTGCCATCATCGAAAAATTCTCTGCGGGAGACATCCATCCAGGCGACATCTTCGCGGCCAACATCCCCCATCGCGGAGGGGTTAGCCACATGAACGATGTGGCCCTGATCCTCCCGGTCTTCGCCGCGGAGGAGCTCATCGCCTGGGTTGCGAACAAGGCGCATTGGGCGGACGTCGGCGGCATGGCACCGAGCAGCATCAGCCCCAATGCGACGGAAGTCTTCCAGGAGGGCCTGCAGCTGCCCGAGATCAAGCTGTTCGAGAGGGGTAAGCCCATTCCCTCGGTGATGGACATCGTCATGGCCAACATCCGCATGCCGGAGACGGCACGTGGCGATCTGTGGGCCGGCGTTGCCTCGATGAAGGCGGGCGAGAGGCGTATCCAGGAGCTCGCTCGCAAGTACGGCGCCAGCACGGTTACCCACGCCATCGAGCGCTTCCTCGATTACGGCGAAACCATCTCTCGTCAGGCGCTCAAAACACTGCCGAAGGGAACGTTCGAGGCGCAGGACCAGCTCGACGACGGCCGGCTGCTCAGGGCCAGAGTGACGATCACCGAAGAGGAATTCATCGTCGATATGAGGGGCAATCCGGCACAGGATACAGGTCCTTTCAATTGCTCCTTTGCTTCCACGGAGGTTGACGCCAAGGTTTTATTCAAGGCGATCACCAGTCCGCAGACACCAGCCAATGCCGGCTCCTTCCGACCTCTGAAGCTGCTCTGTGACGAGCGCTCGATGTTCAATGCCGAGTATCCAGCGGCGATGGGGCTCTATTATGAAGTCGGCATCCGGGCGCTCGATATCATCTGGAAGGCACTGGCGCCGCATCTGCCCGATCGCTTGACTGCCGGCCATTATGCCTCGATCTGCGGCACCTTCATCGGTGGTACGCATCCCGACAGCGGCAAGTTCCATGTGTCCATCGAGCCGCAGCTCGGTGGTTGGGGCGGTGCGCAAGGGCAAGACGGAGACAGCGCCCAATACACCGCTAGTCACGGCGAGACCTTCAATTGCGCCGTGGAGGTGAACGAAGCCCGCAACGGCGTGCGCATCGACCGCCTGGAGCTCAGCGACGAGCCGGGCGGTGAAGGCGAGTTTCGCGGCGGCAAGGGAATCCGGCTCGACTATCGCATTCGCAGCGACGATTTCTGGATTACCGCCATGTATTCGCGCAGCAAGGTTCCACCGTGGGGTCTGAGCGGGGGTCGCGACGGCTCAGTGAACTACGTTCACGTCCTCCGCAGTGACGGGCGCGAGGAAAAGTATTCGAGCTGCGCGAAGCTGCCCCTGAAGCGCGGCGACGTAGTCCGCATCGTGACCGCCAACGGCGGCGGCTACGGTGACCCGAGGAAGCGACTACGCGAGCGTGTGCTCGCCGATCTTGAGGATGGATATATCACGCGGGCGGTGGCGGAAGAGATTTATGGTTTTGACGCGGGAACCACGTGATCCTTGACGTGCCGATGGCGCTTAAAAGCGTGTGGCCAGTGGCGCGTGCGGAGGAAGCGCGCGCACTTTCTGCGTTGGTTGGATTGGGGGTGATCGGGACGCTCGGCACCTGGTCGTTTCTACCCCTCGTCGTCAGCCGAGCCATTGCAGATCTCGGCCTCGACGCGCGATTCGCAGGTTTCCTGGCGGCAGCCGAGATGGCCGGCGGCGGTGTCGCGACATTCCTTGCCTCCTTCATCGTGCACCGATACGACCGTCGGCTGCTTACGCTCTGGGGACTGTTGCTGATCGCGCTCGGCTCGGCCGTGTCGGTGTGGGCAAATCAGTTTGAAGTCCTGCTGGTCAGTCGGGCGGTAACTGGCATCGGCGAAGGCGCAGTAACTGCCGCAGTCATCTCTTCAATGGCAGGCACGCGTTGGCCCGAGCGAAACTTCGGCATTTGGACAATTGCCAATATGGCTGCGGCGACCCTGCTGTTCTTCCTCATCATGCCTGGAGTGATGGATCTGGGCGGTATCAGCGGCGTCTTCACCGCCTATCTGTGCCTGACCATCCCGGGCTTTCTTCTGGTCGCATGGTATCCGCGACATCGAGCCGAGCCACTCCAGGCTGCGAGACCCATGAGCGTCTCCAGCACCCCCGTGCTGTTCTGTCTGGCCGCCATCCTGGTGGCACATCTCGCCCATGGAGGCATCTGGGCGTATGTGGAGCGATTCGGAAGCGCCGCCGGCGCTGGCCCTAGGCTCGTAGGACGGGCCTTGGGCTCAGCGGCTTTCGTGGGTTTTTTGGGTGGAATTCTCGTGACCCTCCTCGGGACGCGCCGCGGGCGTGTGCTGCCCAATACACTGGCTCTCGCCCTCTCGTCGGGCAGCCTGCTGCTTCTCGTTATACATGGTGGCCCTGTCGTGTTCGTCACTGCGGCCATGGCTTTCTACCTCGCATGGGTGTTCGGTCTGCCATATCTCATGGGGATTATTGCGGCACTCGATCCAGAAGGACGCGCAGCGACGCTTGCCATCGTCATGCAGAGCGTGGGTCTGGCGGGAGGACCGGCGATCGCCGGGCCGCCCACGCGCACTACGACAACCTCGCCTGGTTCGGCCTCGGCGCATACCTCCTGGCGCTCAGCATCGCGGTACCGCTCGCTCGCCTCGTGGACCACCGCGTGACAGCGCAAGCCTGAAATCCCGCGGTGGTTGCTTAGGCTATCAGGTGGGCTACGGGCCTCGCGCGATTGCGCCGAGATAGAACCCAAGCTCCATGAGCTGCTGACCGGCGCCCATGCTGTCACCGGTATAGCCGCCGAGGCGCCGCCGCAGGTACAGCCCCCAAAGGCCGCCGACCACTGCAGCGGCACCCGCGCCTCCGAGCGCCGGCGTTCCCAGCAGAGTGAGAGGGGCGATCGCAGCGAGGGCTGCGACTGCAATTGATAAGCCGGGGACATCCTGCGCGAACGGACGTGCGCGCGAAGCGCCGGTTTCGCGGGCGTACGGGAGACAGCTCATCAACACGACGACGCCGAAGCGGGTTAAGGCGTGGCCGCACACCAGGAGCAGTGCCGCGCGAGCGGGCACCACGGCTTGCAAGCAAGCCACTTTGAGGAGGAGCGCGAGACCTAAGGCCAATGCACCAAAGACTCCAATCCGCGGGTCCTTCATGATCGTCAGCGCTTGATCGCGGGTCCGCCCGCCGCCGAATCCATCCATGGCATCGGCCAACCCGTCCTCGTGCAGCGCACCGGTCAGGAGGATCGTAGCAACGATGCTCGCAACGACTGCGACGAGAGGTGGCCAGAAGAGTGACCCCAGCAGCAACGCAGCAGCGCCGGTACAACCGACCAGGAGCCCGATCGCGGGAAGGTAATGGATCGCGCCGCGCAGGTGTTCCTCGGAGTGGCCTACCCACGCCGGCGCGGGTAGGCAGGTGAAGAACTGGATCGCCGCGAAGAGCCGGATCAGCTCGCGCCTGGCGGCGGGCATTCCTTCAGGCACTGGTGAGGTCCGCGAACCAGAACTGCTCGCCGCCGTACTCTGGAGGACCGGTATAGCTCCGCAATCCGCTGACGACCGCAGGAATCGGCCACCGAAACTTGGGTGCGTGCGTCACGAACGTATGAAACTCGCCATTCTCACCACAGGCATCGACGCCCTCCGGCAGATCGGCGATGAACTGCCGATCGTATGGCCTGCCGCAGAATGACTGCGGGAGCCAGCGCGTGTTGACGCACACACAGAGGGCCTTGATGTCCCTGCGCAGCACCTCATCCACGACGACCGGTCTTGGCCGTCCCCACAACGGCAAGTGCGCAGTCACGTCCGCGCGGGCACAGACCTTCTCTTCCCACTCCCGATGGGGGATGAGGTCAATGTCGCCAAATATGGCGTGCTCGATCCCCCGACCCCGGGCGTGAATCAGCGTTTCGACGAACACCGCCTCGTACCGAGCCCAATCGGCTCGAGGTGTCAGGAGTTCCACCCCGAGCGATTCCGCCTGTGCGCGGACCAGGGACTCGGGAAGGGCGTGGGATCGACTGCGGTCGGCCGCTTCCTCGAACATGGCGATGAGCGTAGTGACGGTGAACCCTTGCTCCATCGCGAGGTGCAATGCGAGGCACGAGTCCTTTCCGCCGCTCCAGGAACAGAGCGCCCGGCGAATGGCGCTCACGCCGCTCTCCCGCTCACGCCCGCGCCCTCAAAGGTCGCCATTTCAGTCAGCAGGGCGATCGCCGAGCGCACGAGAGGCAGCGCCATCGCGGCTCCGGTCCCTTCTCCCAGGCGCATGTCCAGATTCAGCAGCGCCTCTACCCCCAGGTGCGCGAGCAGCGCGCGGTGGGCGTGCTCGGCGGAGCAGTGGGCGAACACGCAGTAATCGAGCACATGTCGGTCAAGTTGCGCGGCCAAGGCGACTGCGACCGTCACCGTGAAGCCGTCGACCAGCACCAGCAGGCCGCGTGACGCAGCGGCCCGCGCCGCCCCGGTCAGCATCGCGATCTCGCAGCCACCGAACTCGCTCAGCAGCTCCGACGGACTCTGGGGCGGTGCGCGCCGGGCCCACGCGGAGGCGAGCACGGCTTTCTTACGCGCCAGGCCCGGATCGTCCAGACCTGTCCCTCGGCCTGTGCAATCGTCAAGGGGAATGCCGGTGAGCCCGTGCATGAGGAGTGCGGCGGAGGCGGTATTGCCGATGCCCATCTCGCCCAGCAGGACCGTGTTGGAAGCCGGAGAGATGACTTCGGCAACGACCTGGGCGCCAAGTCGCAATGCGCGCTCGCATTCCCCGGTGGTCATGGCCGCCTCGACGACCATGTCTCGCGTACCACGCCGCACCTTTGCGTCGGTGAGCTTGGGGTGGGACGGGAGATCGCCGTCAATGCCCGCGTCGACGATCCACAGGTCGATCCCCTGCGCCTTCGCAAGCACGTTGATCGCCGCGCCCCCGGACAGAAAGTTCATCACCATCTGCGTCGTAACCACACGCGGGTACGCGCTGACCCCATGGTCGGCGACTCCGTGATCGCCGGCGAATACCAGAGCCACAGGCTGCTCGATCGTGGGATGCAGCGTGTGGAATACGGCGCAGACCTGAGCGGCCAGCGGCTCGAGTCGCCCCAGAGCGCCTTGCGGCTTGGTGAGGATATCCAGGCGATGGTAGGCGGCGAGCCTGCTTGCCTCATCCACTGCTGCAACGGGACTGCGGCCGGAATTGTCGCTGGCTGCAGCTGCGCGGCGCTGTTGAAGGGGCGCTGATGAGGGCTTTGAGCTCATGGGAGTTCCTTGAGCATGAGCGGCAGTCCTGCCGCCAGGAGCACGACACGCTCACAGCGCACCGCCAGCTCCTGGTGCAGCCGACCGGCGCCGTCCACGAACGTGCGCGCGAGAGCGTTGGCGGGGATGATGCCTTGACCGACCTCGTTACTGACAAACACCTGATCGCCCGCGAGGTCCACCAGGCTGTCGAGGAGCGCGTCTTGCTCTGGCTCGAGCTCTGCGCGGTGTGGGGACAAGAGCAGATTCGTCAGCCACAATGTCAGGCATTCGATGATGACGATCCCGCCCGGGCTCGCCGCTGCGCGAAGCGCATCGCCCAGGCGAATGGGTTCTTCAACGACAGTCCACTCGGCCGGGCGTCGCGCCCGGTGTGCGGCAATGCGCGCCCGCATCTCCTCGTCATCGGCGGTGGCGGTAGCGATCACGGTGACCGGGCCACCATGAGCGCGCGCGAGCGTCTCTGCGTACCGGCTCTTGCCTGACCGCACGCCACCCAGTACGAGCGTTTTCATAGGCCACGTGTCCTCATCAGCCAACCGCGCTCCCGGACCTTCATGGCTTCGCCGGGACCGAGCGGGCTGACTCTCGTTCGGGTCCGAGCAGGAGTCGCCGACAGAGGATCGCGACTGCGACGTAGGCCGCGGCTCCCGTCAGGTACGGTCGGTAATACGGGCTCACGCCTCGAACGAATTCTCCGACCGGCATCGCTTCGAAGTAGCCCGATAAGGCATAAAAGCTGGCATTCGAGAGCACAAAGGCGATGGTGGTACTTGCGAGGAGCGCTACCCCGAGTGCGAGTCCGCGCGGCCATCCGTGCCGTCGTGCGGTGTAGACACAAGTCGCTCGGCCCGCCCCCCAGAGGACGCCGTAGGTCGGAATCAGGAATGGGTAGGCCGGGGTGATGCAGTAAGTGCTGGCGCCTTGCGCGACCGCGAGTGCATCGGCAGCGGCAGCGGCAAGCAGGCCGATCACGAGCCATCGTGCCGAGGCGGCCCACAGGCCGAGCAGGAAGAATACGGCGAGCGAGGCGTCCGGTGGTGTGGCGATGCCGCCGAAGTGGCCGATCCGGGTCACGGCGAGCAGCGCAATCAAGGCCGTGCCGGTGATGAGGTCGCGCGACAATATAGGAAGGTTCATCAGGGACTCCTCCGGTGAGCTAGTGGGATGGGTGGTAGCGCAGGGTGATCCATCCTGTGCGACCGTCCTGCGGGTAAAACTCGGCCGTCTCGTAGTGGCGCGCACTAACGTTGGCGACCCTGACTCTCACTGACCTCTGCTGCGCTGGCGCCCAATTGCTGAGTAGGTCGAATGTGATGTAGCCGCCGAGCCGCTGAGTGTTGGCAAGATCCTCGAAGCGCGGCCCAACCGCGTTC
>VBMV01000128.1 GCA_005878835.1 Gammaproteobacteria bacterium
GGCTTGTTGCGCTCGAATTTCTCTTTGGACATGGCGTTTTCCTCGACCCTGGCGTTCTGGCGGTGTTACCGGGTTCCCGTATGGCCGGTCATTTCTTGATGATTCCGTCCGCGATGTTCGGCGGCACTTCCACGTATTTGGCGAATTCCATGGTGAAGGTGGCGCGCCCCTGGCTCATGGAGCGCACGGTGGTCGCGTAGCCGAACATCTCCGACAGCGGCACGTCGGCGGTGATCGCCTTGCCCGCGGGCGTCTCGTCCATGCCAGTGATCTGTCCGCGCCGGCGGTTCAGATCGCCGATCACATCGCCCGAGTATTCCTCCGGGGTCACCACTTCGACCTTCATGATCGGCTCGAGCAGCACAGGTCGGGCGCGCCTGAAGCCTTCCTTGAAGCCGATCGATCCTGCGATCTTGAACGCCATCTCGTTCGAGTCGACGTCGTGGTACGAGCCGTCGAACAGCGTCACCTTCACATCCACCACCGGGTACCCTGCGATGACGCCGGTCTCGACGGCTTCCTTGATGCCCTTGTCCACCGCCGGCACGTACTCGCGCGGCACGCTGCCGCCGACGACGCCGTTGATGAACTCGTACCCCTTGCCCTGCTCGTTGGGCTCCAACTTCAGCCACACGTGTCCATACTGCCCGCGCCCGCCCGACTGGCGTATGAACTTGCCCTCGCTCTCGACCTTGCCGCGGATGGTCTCGCGGTAGGCGACCTGCGGCTTGCCGACGTTCGCCTCGACCTTGAACTCGCGCTTCATGCGATCGACGATGATCTCCAGGTGCAGCTCGCCCATGCCGGAGATGATGGTCTGTCCGGACTCCTGGTCGGTATGCACACGGAACGAGGGGTCTTCCTTGGCGAGGCGCTGCAGCGCCAGGCCCATCTTTTCCTGGTCGGCCTTGGTCTTCGGCTCCACCGCCACCGAGATGACCGGCGCGGGGAACTCCATTTTCTCGAGCGTGATGATCTTGTCGAGGTCGCACAGCGTGTCGCCGGTGATGACGTCCTTCAGTCCCACCGCGGCGGCGATGTCGCCGGCGCGCACTTCCTTGATCTCGGTGCGCTCGCTGGCATGCATCTGCAGCAGCCGCCCGATGCGCTCTTTCTTGCCCTTGGAGGGCACGTACACCGTGTCGCCCGAATTGAGAATCCCGGAGTAGACGCGGAAGAACGTCAGGTTGCCGACGAACGGGTCATTGAGGATCTTGAAGGCGAGCGCGGAGAACGGCTCCGCGTCGCTCGCCTTGCGCGTCGCCGGCTCGCCGTCGTCGTTGATGCCCTTGACGTCCGGCATTTCGATCGGCGAGGGCATGAACTCGATGACCGCATCGAGCAACGCCTGCACGCCCTTGTTCTTGAACGCGGTGCCGCACATGCACAGCACGATCTCGTTCCTGATGGAACGCTCGCGCAGGCCCGCCCGGATCTCCTGGTCGGACAGTTGCTCGCCCTCGAGGTACTTGTGCATGAGGGTGTCGTTGGCTTCGGCCGCCACCTCGATCATCTTGGTGCGGTGCTTCAGCGCCTCGTCCCTGAGACTCGCCGGGATGTCGCGGTACTCGAACTTCATCCCCTGGGTCTCCATGTCCCAGTAGATGGCCTTCATGCGGATGAGATCGACGACGCCCTCGAAGCCGTCCTCGGCCCCGATCGGAATCTGGATCGCCAGGGGGTTGGCCCGCAGGCGCGTCCTGATCTGATCCAGGCAGCGGAAGAAGTCGGCGCCCGCTCGGTCCATCTTGTTGACGAAGGCAATGCGCGGCACGCCGTACTTGTTCATCTGCCGCCACACCGTCTCCGACTGCGGCTGCACGCCGGACACGGCGCAGAACAGCGCCACGGCGGAATCGAGCACGCGCAAGCTGCGCTCCACCTCGATGGTGAAGTCGACGTGCCCGGGCGTGTCGAGGATGTTGATGCGGTGCTCGGGGAAGCTGTTGTCCATCCCTTTCCAGAAGCAGGTGGTGGCGGCGGCGGTGATCGTGATGCCGCGCTCCTGTTCCTGCTCCATGTAGTCCATGACGGCCGCGCCGTCGTGGACCTCACCGATCTTGTGCGAGACGCCGGTGTAAAACAGGATGCGCTCGGTCGTGGTCGTCTTCCCCGCGTCGATGTGCGCGGAGATGCCGATGTTCCGATAGCGCTCGATGGGCGTCGCGCGTGCCACGGCTCAGGTCCTCTAGGCTCTTACCAGCGGTAGTGCGCGAAGGCCTTGTTGGCCTCCGCCATGCGATGCGTGTCCTCGCGCTTCCTGACGGCCGCGCCGCGATTCTCGGACGCCTCCATCAGCTCGTGCGCCAGGCGAAACGCCATGGATTTTTCGCTGCGGCCACGGGCAGCCTCGATGACCCAGCGCATCGCCAGTGTCTGGCGGCGGGTGGCCCGCACTTCAACCGGAACCTGGTACGTGGCGCCACCGACGCGGCGCGACTTCACTTCGACCACCGGCTTCACGTTGTCGAGTGCCGTGGAGAGCACCTCGATGGCCTCGCCGCCCTGCTTGCCGGTCTTCTCGGCGATGCGCTCGAGCGCTCCGTAGATGATACGTTCGGCGGCGGACTTCTTGCCGTTCTTCATGACGACGTTCATGAACTTGGCAAGCATCTCGTTGTTGAACTTCGGGTCCGGGAGGATGGAGCGGACCGGAGCTTGAGCTCGACGGGACATGCGATCTACCCCTTATTTCATTTCTTCGGGCGCTTGGCGCCGTACTTGGACCGGCCCTGCTTGCGCTCGCCGACGCCGGCACAATCCAGCGTGCCGCGCACGGTGTGATAGCGCACCCCGGGCAGATCCTTCACGCGGCCGCCACGGATGAGTACTACCGAGTGCTCCTGCAGATTGTGGCCCTCGCCGCCGATGTAGCTGGTGACTTCGTAGCCGTTGGTGAGGCGCACGCGGCACACCTTGCGCAGCGCGGAATTGGGCTTCTTCGGTGTCGTGGTATACACGCGCGTGCACACCCCGCGTTTCTGAGGGGATGCGCCGAGCGCCGGCACCTTGGTTTTTTCCGCTCTCGTCCGGCGCGGTTGCCGGATGAGCTGACCCGTCGTCGCCATCGTTATCCCGTCTCCAAGATCTCAGCTGCGGGAGCCACCCGCGCGATAAGCGACCTGCGAAGAACACCGGGCCGCCTGTGTGAGGCGGCCCGGTACTCGTAAGTCGCTGTTTTCGGTGCTGGCGTGTAGATAAGGCCGGCCCGACAAAGGCCGGCGATTCTAGGTATGGGGGCTCGGGGTGTCAACCGCCCCCTGTTGCGGCCGGCACACGCGGGCCGGCACGTGGCTGAGGTCGGCGGCCCACGCCACCGCACAACGGCCGCGCCGCTCGCCTCATCGCAGCGCGCCTGGCGCGCACCGGCTCGGGCTCATACTCGCCGCCGGCTACCCGCCGTGCGGGCAGACGCCGCACGATCAGCCTTCAAGGAGACCACCATGCCCGGCTCACCGTCCGCCGCAAGCGCCGCTGGCCGTATCCTCATCCCGGCCCTGCTCGGCGTGGCGGCGCTCGGCGCCAACGCCAGAGCGTTCGACGTCTACGACGCGGCGGTCGCTCACGCGCGGCGCAGCGCCGACGATCTCCAGCGCGACTCGCTCACGACCTGTACTGGGTGGCGACCGAGGGCCCGTGGCCGAAGATCGATCCGCATGCCGCCCTCAACGAGATCGCCCGCGTCGTGAAGCCAGGCGGGGTGCTGCTGCTCGTCGATCACTCCGCCAAGGCCGGCACCGGGTCGACCGATGCCGGCCGGATCCACCGCATCGACGAGGAATACGCGCGGCGCGACTTCGGGAAGCGCGGCTTCACCTTCGTCGCAAAGAGCGATGTGCTGCGCCGGCCCGACGATCCGCGCGATCAGATCACCTACAAGGGGCCGATGGTCGGCAAAACCGACCGCTTCGCGATGGTGTTGCGCAAACAACGCTGACGGTCCGCCCCGGCGCGAGCGGCATGCGGCTGCGGATGCTCGAAGCCTCCGTGGCGTTCCTGCGCGTGCATAATCCGCCCGATCAGGGCCCGAGATGCCTGACCGGCGGCATTGGCGCGCCCGCATGACGAGCCGGCTGCCGGCGCTACGGACTCCAGCCCTGGTAGCTCAGCGGGGCGCTTAGCACGAACTTCACCGCGAAGCGCACCACGCCGGTGACCGCTTGATGGTCGCGTTCCCCCGGCAGGAAGTGCGCCTGCAGCGTCCATCGCAGAGCGGCATCGTCGAGCTCTTCCACGCCCGAGGATTGATACACCGCGGCCTGCTCCGCGCATCCGTTGGCGGACACCGAGGCGTCAACCACTGTGCGCCCCTCGAACAATGCGTGCTTGCTGCTGGCCGGGTAGACCTCCTCGAGTGCGCGGTTGTTCACGGCGAGCTTGGGTTTCGGGGAGCCGGAGGTCTGCGGGTGCGGCTCCTGACACGGTGTCTGCCGCGTTTGCGTCAGCGGAGCCTTGCCCTGCGCACGCTCCTGAGTGCTCAGCGAGCTCGCCAGTTCGCCGCGTTCCTCATTGTAGGCGCTGAACAGCTGCTCGGTCGTGCGGGTCAGCTCCTCAACCGCGACTTCCTCGGCGCTGAGTGAATCGGCGCTCATCGCAGCCGTCAGGGCACCCGCCCACCGCATGACAAGCGGGGCGATCCGGCGCTGCCGGGCCGCGGGCTCGTCCTGCGGCAGGCGTTCCTTGAGCGCCTGCAGCCGCGCCTCGTGGCGGGCAAGCAGCTCCCGGTAGCGCCAGTATCCCGCCAGTACTGCGGCGAAACATCTCTCCTGCTGCACACGCGTCGCCGCCTCACCGAGGGTCGCCTGCAGGGCGGCGGAGTCTGCGGCCGCTGACTGACTCTGCGCGCGGGCGCGCAGCGCCGCGAGCCGCTCCTCATGATCCGGACTCAGGAGCCACTGATTGACGTCCTGGGCAATCGTGCGCCCGCGGCTATCCGGTTGCGCGAGTGCGTCGGAATACAGGGCCCAACTCATTTTGCGCAGCTGGTCGAGCGCCTCATCCAACTGTGGCACGGTGTCAAACCTCGGAGGCGGCGGCAGGGAGTAAGTCGCGGCGTACACTGCGGGGCACGCGAGGGCGAACAGCAGTCCGGCCTGCAAGCGGGCGCCCGGCCGAGCCTGAGCGGTCGACAAGGCGAGCTACTCCGTGATCCTCAGATCCTGCGCGAGCTTCGACTGGATGTCATCGAACTGCCTCGGCAGAATGGCGTTGTCGGTGTTGTAGACCACTTCATAGAGCGCCCGCGATCCAGGATCGGAGGCGCTGGCCGACGGACCGACTCCGCCAGCGACGGTGCGGACCCAGAAGTTCTTGAACTCGTTGTCGTGCTGCGCGGTTCCGCTGAAATCGCCGTTATGCTTCGTCATGTGCTCCCAGCGTTCACGCGGCCCCCGGCCGGCGTCTTCGGCCGGATTGGCCTGCCGGTATGCGGCCACGAAAGTTCCCTTGTCGCGATCCTGCCGCAGCGTGATGCCGCCGACGTCCCAGATGAGCCTGCCGTGATCCAGCATGTAGGTCATCTGGAGTTCCAGCGAGCTGCGTGCCCCGAGCGACATCAGCCCCGCGCTGTCCAGCTGCAGGCGCGGTGACTCAAGGCGCACACGTTTGTCGGGTTCGTATTGCAACTTGAAACGATCGAACACCGCCGGTCGCAGCTCACGGCGGTCGAGAAAAGCGCGCCACTGCGTCAGCGAGCCGCTGTAGGACAGGTAGAGATAGTCGGCCACGAAACCGAGCGTCTCCTTTATCGGGTCGAGCAGAAAGCTCGGCGCCATCGTCTGCATACCCACGTAGCCGTCCGGGGTCGGCAGCGCAAGCGTGACGATGTAGGCGTCGGCGAAGCCGAGGGGCCAGGCGCGCAGCTGCCACACCCGCCCGAAGTGATCCCGCAACAACTCTTCCTGCTGCGCCGGACCGAAGGAGGTGATGCGCACGGCCTGCGTACCGACCATGCGCGGAACTTTCACTCCCTTCAGCAACAGGTCCATGAACTCCCTGGAATCCCGATAGCGCTGTTTGTCGGGCATCGAGGCGGGGTACTGCAGGCGGAAGAGACTCGCCACCGATTCATCCTTGCAGTGCCAGACGCGACCGTCGCCCGCCAGCTGCGCCTCCTCGTCCGCAGTGCAGCTGTGCGCGTCCCAGGTGCCATCGTCCCCCTGGGTGACCAGCGTCGGATCGTAGGAGCCGTACAAGGTGGCAAGGAGCTTCGCGCCGCCGTGCGGCAGCAGTCGCACGCTTTCGGAGGCGGCCAGTTTGGCCAGCTGGTCCTTCATGTTCTTCAATAGCGCCGCGCGCACCGCGCTCGCGAACTGCGGATACGGCAGCGGCAGGGCGAAACTGTCCTTGAAGTCCGCCACCACCGTACCCTGCAGCAGATGGGGAATGCCGAACGAGGAGCGCGAGTCGAAGAGCGCAGCCTGGTCGGAGCCGCCGAGCACGCTCTCTATGGGCAGCGCATAGTTGAGGTTCTCGTTGGGAGACTTGGCGGCGACCACGCCCAGGACGCGTCCCTCGCTATCGAGCAGCGGCCCACCGCTGTTGCCCGGTGATGCGGCCGCGGAAAAGCGCAGCCATTTCCACTTGCCGTCCTGGGCCTCCGGAGTGACGGAGGTCAGCAGTCCGTCGCGCACCACCACCCCCTCCCCGAGCGCGTTACCCACTGCGAACACCGGGCTGTCGAGCGCCGGTGTCGTGCTCGTCTCGAACGCGGCCACCGCCGGGGCGCCGCTGACGGTGAACACCACGAAGTCCTCGTGGGTCGCGAACTTCAGGACCCGGTCGACGCTGTAGACCTTGCCCTCGCCGTCACGGATGGCCGGCAGGCCGAACTGACTGCCGACGCTCACGAGCATGACATGCGCCGCGGTCACGAAGGTATTGGGCGCGATGGCGAACGCCGTGCCGACCGGCCAGTAGGCATCGTTCCGCTCGACGAACGGGATCAGGTCAAGTGGCAGCGGCTTCTCGTACGTGAGCGCGTCCTTCTCGGGCTTCTTGATGACCACCTCGAAGGTGCCCCCCCGCACGTGCTTTTGCAGCTCCGGGGTAATCGTGGCGGCGAAGCACGCGCCCGCGGCCACCGCGCCGATGCCCAGCGTCAGGATGAGCCCGCGCAGGGCTGGAGCCACAACCCCTGGGAGGTTGCGGATGAGGTCAGGTCCAAAGCTCGGCATACCCCACCGGTCCTGGCGGCGCGCGGGTCGTTCTCGTCGCGCGGTCTTAGAATAGCTCACCCCATGAACGATCCGCACAATCTCAGGCGTTACATTGACGCGCAGGAGCGGGTTTTCACCCGGGTCCGTGCCGAGCTGACGGCCGGCCGCAAGGAAAGCCACTGGATGTGGTTCGTCTTTCCGCAGCTGCGAGGCCTGGGATCGAGCCCGACCGCACGGCAGTACGGCATCGCCTCGCTCGAGGAAGCGCGCGCCTACCTGGCCCACGAGGTCCTGGGCGAGCACCTGCGCGAGTGCACGCGGCTGGTGAACGGCATCGAGGGTCGTACGATCGAGGAGATCTTCGGCTATCCCGATCACCTGAAATTCCGCTCGTGCATGACGCTCTTCGAGCGCGCGGCAGTGGACGCGGGCCAGGGGGCCGGCACCGGCAGTGCAGGCGATGCAGCAGGCGCGCAGGTGTTCCGTGAGGCCCTGGGGAAGTACTTTGCCGGTGAGGAGGATCCCCTCACCCTCCGGCTCCTCACGTCCTAGGCTTGCGGAATTTGAAGATGAACTGATCGGTGTGGCCGCGGATGCCCGGATCGAACACCTTCGCGGTGTGCGGATCGTCCTGGTTGCTCAGGACGTCGCTCTTGGCTTCGAACCTGAAGCCTGCGGACATGACTTCCTTCTTCACCGCCTCCGGATCGATGCGATGCAGCGTCGAGGTGTCGCGGAAGCCCGAGCCGGCCTGCGCGGCATGATCGAGCACCAGGTACACCCCGCCCGGTTTCAGGGCCCTGAACACCGCTTTGTCGATGTCGGCGACGTGGATGTCGGGCACGTTGTGAAAGTCGTGATAGTTCTGGGATGTCCACACGAGGTCGAGGCCGCGCGGCAGCTCGAGCTGCGCGACCTTCTGCACGCTCACCGTCACGTTGCCGTAGTGGCTGTCGGACGTGATCGGCTGCAGGCGAGCCGCCGGATCGGGTTGATCGGCCGGCGCATCGGGGCGGCGCGGCGGCGCCACCGCGTAGACCTTGCCCTTCGGGCCGACCACGGCACTCAACAGGCGCGTGAAATAACCCGATCCCGGAATCAACTCGGCCACCTGGTCGCCGGGTTTTACGCCCGCAAACGCGAGAGTCAGAGCCGGATGGCGATCCGCGTCGCGCTTGGTGTCCGCCTCCGGCCGCGCACCGTCGCCGACCGCCCGGGTGATGTAGGGCGGAGTCGCCCGCCCTCGGGCAGATCCGTGTCCCGCGTAGACGAGGCTGACGGCCAGGGCGGCGGCGAGCGCGGAGCCGCTGACGAGGATCGTTGCACGGACCATGTCAGTCGCCCTCCTTGCAGTGCCCGCGCACTGTAGCAGGGCGCCAAAGCCCTCACTATCGCTTCGCCGCGCGCACCAGGCCTCACGTCGCGTGGGAACGGCCGCCGGCGGCGTGGCGCGCCGCAGCGCGGCGACCTGTCAGCTCGAGCTGCCAGGTCTCCCCGACGAGGTCCTTGCCGAAGCTGCGGTGCGGTTCCCTGGCCGTTCGCGTGAATCCCGCCTGCTCGTACAGATGGCGAGCCGCCGCGAGGTTCTCCTGTGTCCACAGGACGATGCGCTCGTAGCCCGCCGCGCGCGCGAAACGCACACACTCGCTGACCAGCATCCGCCCCAGCCCGAGGCCGCGCGCCTCGGGCTCCACCAGCAGCAGGCGCAGTTTCGCGGTGCCGCTCTCGCCCGCCACCAGGAAAATGCACCCCAGACGGCGGCCCGCCGTACTCTCTGCGATCCAGCAGCGCTCGCGCGCCGGGTCGAGCGTGCGGATGAAATCGGCAGTGATCCCCGCCACCAGTGCCTCGAACTCCTCGTTCCAGCCATATTCCCGGAAATACAGCGCGCCGTGGCGCTCGACCACCCAGCCCATGTCCCCGGGGCGGTGCGTGCGCAACGACACCTGCGCCTGTCCGCCGGGAGCACTGAATGCGCCGCGGATGACGCTCATCGCCTCCAGCAGCGCCGCCCGACGCGAGCCGTCGAGGCCCGACAGCATCGAGCGAACCTGCCGCTGCGAGCGGCGCTCGAGGGGCGCGAACACCCGCCGGCCGGCAGGGGTGAGCCGCAGGTGCCGGCGCCGTGCGTCGGCGGCCGAGGTGGCGCGTGCAAGCAGTCCCTTCGCCTCAAAGCCCTTGAGGATGCGGCTGAGATATCCGCGGTCGAGCCCCAGCTCGCCCGCCAGCTGGGCAGCCATGACGCCCGGGCGATGCGCGATCTCGTACATCACCCGCACTTCGGTCAGGGAGTAGGGACTGTCGAGGAGGCCCTCCGACAGCACGCCGATGCGGCGGGTGTAATCGCGATTGAAGGCGCGCACCTCACTGATCTGCTCGTTCGAGACCGGCATCGTCGGCAACCTCGGGCAATCGGCGGCTACTGTTGCCAATATAGTTGACTAAGTCAACTATTTGCCGGGGCGGCGCTCTGCGGCGTGCTCCCACGCGGGGCGGCCCGCCGATGCCCCATCGCCTGCTTTTCAGTTAGCCCGCGGCGCTCTCCGACTCTTCGCCGACGCTCGCCTCCTCGGCATCCGGGAGTCCCCCGCCCACGTCCATGAAACTGCGCCGCTCGGTGCCCTCCATCTTGCGGCGGCGCGAGGCGTGGGCGGCGAAGCCCGTACCGGCGGGGATGAGCCGGCCGACGATGACGTTCTCCTTGAGGCCGCGCAGGTCGTCCTTGAGGCCCCGCACCGCGGCTTCGGTCAGCACGCGGGTGGTCTCCTGGAAGGAGGCCGCGGAGATGAACGACTCGGTCGCGAGTGAGGCCTTGGTGATGCCGAGGAGCACCGGTTGCAGACGGGCCGCCTTCTTGCCGTCGTGGTGCGCGCGATCGTTGATGTCCAGCGCGCGCGAGCGGTCGAGCTGCTCGCCGCGCAGCAGCGCCGTCTCGCCGGCCTCCTGCACTTCGGTCTTGCGCAGCATCTGGCGGATGATCACCTCGATGTGCTTGTCGTTGATCTTCACGCCCTGCAGGCGGTAGACGTCCTGGATCTCGCGCACCAGGTAGTTGGCGAGTGCCTCGACACCCTGCAGACGCAGGATGTCATGCGGGTTCGGCTCGCCGTCGGCGATGACTTCGCCGCGCTCCACGGTCTCGCCCTCGAAGACGTTGAGCTGGCGCCACTTCGGAATCAGCTCCTCGTACTTCTCGCCGTCGTCCGAGGTGATGATCAGGCGCCGCTTGCCCTTGGTCTCCTTGCCGAAGCTCACCGTGCCGGATTTCTCCGCGAGGATCGCCTGGTCCTTCGGTTTTCGCGCCTCGAACAGGTCGGCCACGCGCGGCAAGCCGCCGGTGATGTCGCGGGTCTTGGAAGACTCCTGCGGGATGCGCGCAATGACATCACCCACCGAAACGCGCGCGCCGTCCTCGAGACTGACGAGCGCGCCCGGAGGCAGCGTATAGACCGCCGGGATCTCGGTGTTGGCGAAGGTCACTTCCTTGCCTTTGCCGCTCAGCAGCTTGATGGTGGCGCGCACTTCCTTGCCGCCGCGCTGCTTGGTATCGAGCACCACCGTGCTGGACAGGCCGGTGACCTCGTCGACCTGCGAGGTGACCGTGAGGCCATCGACGAAGTCCTGGAACTTCACCAGGCCCGCAACCTCGGTGACCACCGGGTGGGTGTGCGGATCCCAGGTCGCGACCACCTGGCCGGCGGGCACGGTCGCGCCTTCCTTGACGCTGATCATGGCGCCGTAGGGGATCTTGTAGCGTTCGCGCTCGCGGCCGAAGTCATCGACCACGCCGATCTCGCCCGAGCGCGACACCGCCACCAGGTGCCCCTTCTCGTGCTGCACCGTCTTGATGTGATGGAAGCGCACCACGCCCTTGTTGCGTACCTCGACGCTGCTGGCTGCGGCCGCTCTTGATGCGGCGCCGCCGATGTGGAAGGTGCGCATGGTGAGCTGGGTGCCGGGTTCGCCGATCGACTGCGCGGCGATGACGCCCACGGCCTCGCCGATGGAGATCGGCCGGCCGCGCGCCAGGTCCCGCCCGTAGCAGTGCGAGCACACGCCGTAACGCGTCTCGCAGGTGATCGGGGAGCGCACCTTGATCTGGTCCACGCCCTCGGTCTCGAGCAGGCGCACCAGCTTTTCATCCAGCAGCGCGCCGTTCTGGATCAGCACTTCCTTGTGACCCGGCCTGACGATGTCTTCCGCCATCACCCGGCCGAGCACGCGCTCGCCGAGGGCCTCCACGACGTCGCCGCCTTCGACCAGCGGGCTCATCGCAAGTCCGTTGGAGGTGCCGCAATCGACTTCGGTGACCACGAGGTCCTGCGCCACGTCCACCAGGCGGCGGGTGAGGTAGCCGGAGTTGGCGGTCTTCAGCGCCGTGTCGGCGAGTCCCTTGCGGGCGCCGTGCGTGGAGATGAAGTACTGCAGTACGTTCAAGCCCTCGCGGAAGTTCGCCGTGATCGGCGTCTCGATGATCGAGCCGTCGGGCTTGGCCATCAGGCCGCGCATGCCGGCAAGCTGGCGAATCTGCGCCGCAGAGCCGCGCGCGCCCGAGTCGGCCATCATGAAGATCGAGTTGAAGGATTTCTGCTTGTGGTGCACACCCTTGAGGTCGGTGGCCTCCTCGGAGCCCAGCTTCTCCATCATGGCCTTCGCCACCTGGTCATTGGCGCGCGACCAGATGTCGACCACCTTGTTGTAGCGCTCGCCGTTGGTGACCAGGCCGGAGGCGTACTGGTCCTGGATTTCCTTCACCTCGTTGTCGGCCGAGGTGACGATGCGGGTCTTCTGCTCCGGAATGACGATGTCGTCGATCCCGAAGGAGATTCCGGCGCGCGTCGCGTAGTGGAAGCCGGTGTACATGAGCTGGTCGGCGAACACCACCGTTTCCTTGAGACCCAGGGCGCGGTAGCACGCGTTGATGGTCGCGGAGATCGCCTTCTTGGTCATGTCCTGATTGATGAGATCGAAGGACAGGCCGCGGGGGAGGATCTCGAACAGCAGCGCCCGCCCCACCGTGGTATCGACGACGCGCACCCGCTCGGTGAGTAGCCCGCCTTCAGCGCGTAGGTGCTCGCGCAGCCGTACGCGCACCCTGGCCCCCAGCTCCACGCCGCGGCTCTCGTAGGCGCGATGCACTTCCTGCCCGTCGGCGAACACCATGCCCTCGCCGCGCGCGCCGATCCGAGCACCACGTCCTGGGAGGGCACGATGATCGGATCGCCGTTGGCGGGCGAGAGGATGTTGTTCGATGACATCATGAGCGCGCGCGCCTCCAGCTGCGCTTCCAGCGACAGCGGTACGTGCACCGCCATCTGGTCGCCGTCGAAATCGGCGTTGAAGGCGCCGCACACCAGCGGGTGCAGCTGGATCGCCTTGCCCTCGACCAGCAGCGGCTCGAACGCCTGGATGCCGAGCCGATGCAGTGTCGGGGCGCGGTTCAGCAGCACCGGATGCTCGCGGATCACCTCTTCGAGGATGTCCCACACCTCCGCTCCCTCGCGCTCCACCAGGCGCTTGGCGGCCTTGATGGTCGAGGCCTCGCCGCGCAGCTGCAGCTTCTGGAAGATGAACGGCTTGAAGAGCTCGAGCGCCATCTTCTTCGGCAGGCCGCACTGGTGCAGGCGCAGCAGCGGGCCGACCACGATGACCGAGCGCCCCGAGTAGTCGACGCGCTTGCCGAGCAGGTTCTGGCGGAAGCGCCCCTGCTTGCCCTTGATCATGTCGGCGAGCGACTTGAGCGGGCGCTTGTTGGTGCCGGTGATGGCGCGGCCGCGACGGCCGTTGTCGAGCAGCGCGTCCACGGCCTCCTGCAGCATGCGCTTTTCGTTGCGCACGATGATGTCGGGCGCGTTCAGCTCCAGGAGCCGGCGCAGGCGGTTGTTGCGGTTGATGACTCGGCGGTACAGGTCGTTCAGGTCCGAAGTCGCGAAGCGCCCGCCATCGAGCGGCACCAGCGGCCGCAGGTCCGGCGGCAGCACCGGCAGCACCGTCATGACCATCCACTCGGGCTTGTTGCCCGACTCGACGAACGACTCGATCAGCTTCAGGCGCTTGGACAGGCGCTTGAGCTTGGTCTCCGAGGAGGTGCCGGCCATCTCCTCGCGCACCTTGACCATCTCGGCCGCCAGGTCGATGGTACGCAGCAGCTCGTACACGGCTTCCGCGCCCATGCGGGCGTCGAATTCATCGCCGTGCTCCTCGATCGCCTCGAGGTACATCTCGTCGGTCAGCAGCTGGCCGCGCTGCATCGGGGTCATACCCGGATCGATGACCACGAAGGCCTCGAAGTACAGCACCCGCTCGATCTCGCGCAGGGTCATGTCGAGCATCAGTCCGATACGCGAGGGGAGCGACTTCAGGAACCAGATGTGCGCGGTGGGGCTGGCGAGCTCGATGTGACCCATGCGCTCGCGGCGCACTTTCGACTGAGTCACCTCGACGCCGCATTTCTCGCACACCACGCCGCGGTGCTTGAGGCGTTTGTACTTGCCGCACAGGCACTCGTAGTCCTTTACCGGCCCGAAGATCTTGGCGCAGAACAGGCCGTCGCGCTCGGGCTTGAAGGTGCGGTAGTTGATGGTCTCGGGCTTCTTCACCTCGCCGTACGACCATGCGCGGATCATCTCCGGCGACGCCAGCCCGATCTTGATCGAATCGAAATGCTCGACCGGCGCGTGCTGCCTGAACAGTTTCAGTAGATCTTTCATGAGTTAGTCCTGCTCCAGTTCCATGTTGATGCCGAGCGAGCGGATCTCCTTCACCAGGACGTTGAAGGACTCCGGCATGCCCGCATCCATCTGGTGGTTGCCGTCGACGATGTTCTTGTACATCTTGGTGCGCCCGTTCACGTCATCCGACTTCACGGTCAGCATCTCCTGCAGGGTATACGCCGCCCCGTAGGCCTCGAGTGCCCAGACTTCCATCTCCCCGAAGCGCTGGCCGCCGAACTGGGCCTTGCCGCCGAGCGGCTGCTGCGTGACCAGGCTGTAAGGCCCGGTCGAGCGCGCGTGCATCTTGTCGTCGACCAGGTGGTTCAGCTTCAGCATGTACATGTAACCGACCGTCACCTGGCGCTCGAAGCGCTCGCCGGTGCGGCCGTCGTACAGGTAGGTCTGGCCGTTGAGCGGCAGCTCGGCGAGCTGCAACATGCGCTTGATCTCCGCCTCGCTGGCGCCGTCGAACACCGGCGTCGCCATCGGCACGCCGTTGGTGAGGTTTCTGGCGAGCTGCATGAGGTCCGCGTCGTTCATGCTGTCGATGTCCTCGCGCTGACCGCCGGTCTCGTTGTAGATCTGCTTCACGAACGAGCGCAGCTCGGCAGCCCCCGCCTGCGCCTCCAGCATGCGGCCGATCTTCAGGCCCACGCCCTTCGCCGCCCAGCCAAGGTGCGTCTCCAGCACCTGGCCGACGTTCATGCGCGAGGGGACGCCGAGCGGATTCAGCACCACATCGACCGGCGTGCCGTCCTCGAGGTAGGGCATGTCCTCGACCGGCACGATGGTGGAGATCACGCCCTTGTTGCCGTGGCGGCCGGCCATCTTGTCGCCCGGCTGCACGCGACGCTTCACCGCGAGATACACCTTGACCATCTTGAGCACGCCGGGAGCGAGGTCATCGCCGGCGGTGATCTTGGCCTTTTTGTCATCGAGGCGCTTCTCGAACGCCTTGCGCTGCAGCTTGAGGCGCTCCGAGGCCTGCTCGAGCTGCGTGTTGGCCTCCTCGCTCTCGAGGCGGATCTCGAACCACTCCTCGCGCGGCACCTCATCGAGGTACTCGCCGGCGATGCGGGTGCCGCTGCGCAGCTTCTTCGGCCCGCCCGCGGCGCTTTGACCCACCAGTGTGTCGCGCACGCGCTGGAACAGGTCATCCTCGAGGATGCGCTGCTGGTCGGCGAAGTCCTTGCGCACCCGCTCGATCTCGGCCTTCTCTATCGACAGGGCGCGCGAATCCTTGTCTACCCCGTCGCGCGTGAACACGCGCACGTCGATCACGGTGCCGTCCATGCCGGGCGGCACGCGCAGCCCCGTGTCCTTCACATCGGAGGCCTTCTCGCCGAAGATCGCGCGCAGCAGCTTCTCTTCCGGTGTCAGCTGCGTCTCGCCCTTGGGGGTCACCTTGCCGACCAGGATGTCGCCGGCCTTCACCTCCGCGCCGATGAAGGCGATACCCGCCTCATCGAGCTTGGCGAGCGCCGCATCCCCCACGTTGGGGATGTCGGCGGTGATCTCCTCCGGGCCCAGCTTGGTGTCGCGCGCGACACAGGTGAGCTCTTCGATATGGATGGTGGTGAAGCGGTCTTCCTCCACCACCCGCTCGGAAATCAGGATCGAGTCCTCGAAGTTGTAGCCGTTCCAGGGCATGAACGCGACCAGCAGGTTCTGGCCCAGCGCCAGCTCCCCCAGGTGCGTCGACGGCCCGTCCGCCAGCACGTCGCCGCGCGCGATCACGTCGCCGGCGTTCACCAGCGGACGCTGGTTGATGCAGGTGTTCTGGTTCGAGCGCGTGTACTTGGTGAGGTTGTAGATGTCCACGCCCGGCTCGCCGGCGGTGGTCTCCTCGTCGTTCACCCGCACCACGATGCGCGAGGCGTCGACCGAGTCGACGGTGCCGCCGCGCCGGTTGACCACCGTGACGCCCGAGTCGATCGCGACCGGGCGCTCCATGCCGGTACCCACCAGCGGGGTCTCGGAACGCAGCGTCGGCACCGCCTGGCGCTGCATGTTCGAACCCATGAGCGCGCGGTTGGCGTCGTCGTGCTCCAGGAACGGGATGAGGGAGGCGGCCACCGAGACGATCTGTTTCGGGCTCACGTCCATGTAGTTGATGCGGTCGCGCGGCATGAGCGTGAACTCGTTCTGGAAGCGGCACGAGACCAGCACATCGGTGAGCTCGCCCTTGGGCCCCAGCACCGCGTTCGCCTGCGCGATCGCGAACTCGCCCTCCTCGATCGCCGACAGGTAATCGATGCGGTCGGTGACGCGGCCGTTGTCCACGCGCCGGTACGGCGTCTCGAGGAAGCCGTACTGGTTGGTGCGCGCGTACACCGACAGCGAGTTGATCAGGCCGATGTTCGGACCTTCCGGGGTCTCGATCGGGCACACGCGGCCGTAGTGGGTCGGGTGCACGTCGCGCACCTCGAATCCGGCGCGCTCGCGCGTGAGTCCGCCGGGACCCAGCGCCGACACGCGCCGCTTGTGGGTCACCTCCGACAGCGGGTTGTTCTGGTCCATGAACTGCGACAGCTGTGAGGAGCCGAAGAACTCCTTGACCGCCGCCGCCACCGGCTTGGCGTTGATCATCTCCTGCGGCATCAGCGGCTCGGTCTCGGCAATCGTCAGGCGCTCCTTGACGGCGCGCTCGACGCGCACGAGACCTACGCGAAAGGCGTTCTCGGCCATCTCGCCGACACTGCGCACGCGACGGTTGCCCAGGTGATCGATGTCGTCCACCTGACCGTTGCCGTTGCGGATGTCGATCAGCACTTTCAGCACGTCGATGATGTCCGACATCTCCCGGTACTGTGCCACCAGGCGCTTGGACAGCTCATCGGTGCGGCCGCTGCCGTATTTGTAATCGTAGAGAATGCCGGGACCCAGGATCTCCTTGCGCCCGACACGGCGGTTGAACTTCATGCGGCCGACGCCCGAGAGGTCGTAGCGCTCGGGATTGAAGAACAGGTTCCCGAACAGGTTCTCGGCGGCGTCCTTGGTGGGCGGCTCGCCGGGACGCATCATGCGATAGATCTCCACCAGCGCCTCGAGGCGCGTCTTGGTGGGATCGATGCGCAGCGTGTCGGAGATGTAGGCACCGCGATCGAGGTCGTTGACGTACAGGGTGTTGACCTGCGCGATCCCCGCCTCGATGAGCTTCTCGACCGAGGCCGCGGTCAGAACCTCGTTCGCCTTGGCGAGAATCTCGCCGGTGCCGGTGTTGACCACGTCGTGGGCGAGCACCTTGCCGTAAACGTACTCGCGCGGCACCCGCAGCCGCGTGACCTTGGCCTCTTCCAGCTGGCGCACGTGGCGCGCGGTGATGCGGCGGCCTTCCTCGACGATCACCTGCTCGCCGATGCGGATCTCGAAGGTCGCGGTCTCCCCGCGCAGGCGCTGCGGCACGAGCTGCAGGGCCACTTCGTCGCGACTGACGTAGAAGGTGTTGGTATCGAAGAAGGTCGCGAGGATCTCGCTCTCGTTCATGCCGAGCGCGCGCAGGATGATGGTGACCGGGAGCTTGCGGCGGCGGTCGATGCGCGCGAATACGCAGTCCTTGGGGTCGAACTCGAAGTCGAGCCAGGAGCCGCGATAGGGAATGATGCGCGCCGAGAACAGCAGCTTCCCGGAAGAATGCGTCTTGCCGCGGTCGTGATCGAAGAACACCCCGGGCGAGCGATGCAGCTGCGACACGATGACGCGCTCGGTGCCGTTGACCACGAACGTGCCGTTGTCGGTCATGAGCGGCAGCTCGCCCAGGTACACCTCCTGCTCGCGCACGTCCTTGACCGGCTTCTTGGCGCCGGCGGCTTCCTTGTCCAGCACGATGAGCCGCACCTTGACGCGCAACGGGGCTGCGTAGGTGAGGCCGCGCAGCTGGCACTCCTTGACGTCGAACACCGGCTCACCGAGCCGGTAGCTCACGTACTCGAGAGAGGCGTTTCCGGAATAGCTCGAGATCGGGAACACGCTCTTGAACGCGGCGTGCAGTCCGATCCGCTCGCGGTTGTCCTCGGGCTTGTCGACCTGGAGGAACTTGCGATACGAGTCGAGCTGAATGGCCAGCAGGTAGGGCGTATCGAGAATGCTCGCCTGCTTGCCAAAGTTCTTGCGGATGCGCTTTTTCTCGGTGAAGGAGTAAGCCATCGAGTGGTCACCTCGGGTTCGGCCGCAGCCCGCAGCCTGCGGGCCTCGGTCTGAAGAAAATCTCGGGCATCGTCACATCGAACAACAACAACCCCGCGCCGCCCATGGCCTCAAGCACGGTGGCAACCGCGCCGGCCGGGGACGGAAGAGGGGAGCGGCGCATGGAGGTCTTACTTGACCTCCACCTTCGCGCCGGCGTCCTCGAGTTTCTTCTTCATCGTTTCGGAATCGGCCTTGGAAACGCCTTCCTTGACCGTCGAGGGTGCGCCCTCGACCAGGTCCTTGGCCTCCTTGAGGCCCAGTCCCGTGAGCTCGCGGATCACTTTGATCACGGTCACCTTCTTGTCCGCCGGATACTCCTTCAGGGTGACGGTGAATTCGGTCTGCTCCTCGGCCGGAGCGGCAGCCGCCGCGGCGCCGCCCGCGCTTGCCGCCACTGCCACCGGGGCTGCGGCGGTGACGCCGAACTTTTTCTCCATGTCGGAGATCAGTTCGACGACTTCCATGAGCGTCATCTTGGAGATTGCATCGAGGATTTCGTCTTTGTTGACAGCCATTTCAGTCTCCTAAAGGGTCTCCAAAAACAGTCAAGCGCCCGCCGCCTGCTTCTGGTCGCGTATCGCGGCCAGGGTGCGGGCGAGCTTGGCGGGCGGCTCCGCGAGCGTGCGCACGAGCTTGACTATCGGCGCCTTCAGCACGCCGAGCAGCATCGACAACGCCTGTTCGCGGGTCGGCAGGCTCGCCACCCGCTCGAGCTCCGCGGCAGACAGCACCTGCCCGCCCAGAGACACCAGCGTCGCCACCAGCTTCTCGTTCGCCTTGGCGAAGTCCTTCACCACGCGCGCAGCCGCGCCCGGATCGTCCTTCGAGAAAGCGAGCACCAGAGGCCCCTTGAGCTTCGGTCCCACCGATTCGAACGACGTGCCGGCGAGCGCCCTGCGTGCCAGCGTGTTCTTGACCACACGCATGTACACGCCCTGGCGGCGCGCCTTGGCACGCAGCTCGGTCATCTGTCCGACCGTTAGCCCGCGGTACTGGGCAGCCACGACCGACTGGGCTCGCGCCGCAACTTCGGCCACTTCCGCTACCAGCGCCTGCTTGTCTTTCAGGTTGAGTGCCACTCATCATCTCCTCTCGCTGCGAAGATCACTTGCGAAGCCGCGCATCCATACGCGCACTTCCCCTTGTCGACGGTGACCTCCACGCCCCGAGGAGCATCCTCGATGCGAAAAAGCGGTTCACCATCTGCGCAGGCGGTCCATTAAGAGGGCCGCGGGCAGCGGCCCTTCGGTCCGCAACCCTTCCCTCGCCTGCGGTCTTCGATGATGGCCGGCGCCTTCAGGCGCGCCGGCCCGCACCACCAAACTTGTGTCAACTAAGTGTTGCCTGATCGACCATCACGCCTGGCCCCATGGTCGAGGACAGCGTGATGCGCTTCAAATACTGGCCCTTCGAGTGGGCGGGCTTCGCCTTCTGCAGGTCCGCTATCAGCGCATGAAGGTTTTCCTTCAGCGCGCTCACCTCGAAGGTTGCCTTGCCGATGGTGCAGTGGATGATGCCGGCCTTGTCGACACGGTAGGTCACCTGCCCGGACTTGGCGTTCTTCACCGCGGTCGCGACGTCCGGGGTCACCGTGCCGACCTTCGGATTCGGCATCAGGCCGCGCGGACCCAGGATCTGGCCGAGCTGGCCGACCACGCGCATGGCATCGGGGCTGGCGATCACGCGATCGAAGTTGATCTCGCCGGCCTTCACCTTGGCCGCCAGATCCTCCAGCCCGACGATGTCCGCGCCGGCGGCCTTGGCCAGCTCCTGGTTCTTGCCTGACGTGAACACCGCCACGCGCACCGTCTTGCCGGTGCCGTGCGGCATCACGGTCGAGCCGCGCACCTGCTGATCGGACTTGCTGGCGTCGATGCCGAGGTTCACGGCCGCATCCACGGTTTCGGCGAATTTGCCGGTGGCGAATTCCTTCACCAGCTTCAGCGCCTCCTCCACCGGATATTGCTTGCCCGGAGTGAGCTTCGCCTTCCAGGCCTTGACGCGCTTCGCGGTGGCCATGCTCAGACTCCTTCCACGTCGACGCCCATGCTGCGCGCGCTGCCGGCAATGGTGCGGACCGCGGCGTCCAGATCGGCGGCGGTGAGGTCGGGCTGCTTCATTTTGGCAATCTCTTCCAGCTGCTTGCGGGAGATCTTGCCCACCTTGGCGGTGTTGGGGGTGCCGCTGCCTTTTTCAATACCTATGGCCTTCCTGATGAGCACCGCCGCGGGCGGCGTCTTCATCACGAAGGTGAAGCTGCGATCCGAGTACACGGTGATGACCACCGGGATCGGCAGGCCCTTCTCCATCTTCTGGGTCTGCGCGTTGAACTGCTTGCAGAACTCCATGATGTTCACGCCCTGCTGGCCCAGCGCCGGCCCGATCGGGGGCGAGGGGTTGGCGGAGCCTGCCGGCACCTGCAGCTTGATGTAACCCTGTACTTTCTTGGCCATGAATTCCTCTAACCTCTAAATCGGTCAGGCCTTCTCGACCTGCGAGAAATCCAGCTCCACCGGCGTGGAGCGCCCGAGAATCTGCACCGCCACGTGCAGGCGGTTTTTCTCGTAGTTCACACTTTCCACAAGACCGTTAAAGTCGTTGAAGGGACCATCGACCACGCGCACCACCTCTCCCGGCTCGAACAGCACCTTCGGCCGCGGCTTGTCCACACCCTCTTCGACGCGGCGCAGGATCTGGTTGGCCTCCTTGTCGGTGATGGCCGCGGGCTTCTCCGGCGTACCGCCGATGAAGCCGAGCACCTTGGGGACATCGCGCACCAGGTGCCAGGTCTCCTCGTCCATCTCCATCTGCACCAGCACGTAGCCGGGATAGAACTTGCGCTCGCTCTTGCGCTTCTGGCCGTCGCGCATCTCGACGACCTCTTCGGTCGGCACCAGGATCTCGCCAAAGCGCCCCTCGAGCCCGGCGCGCTGGATGCGCTCCTTGAGCGACTCCGCCACCCGGTGCTCGAAGTTCGAATAGGCGTGCACCACGTACCACCTGAGCGCCATCAGCTCCCCTGCCCGGTTATCAGCTTCGTGGCCCAGGCGAGCCCGAGGTCCAGCAACCAGAAGAATATTCCCGCCACCACCACGAAGATGAACACCACCAGCGTCGTCATGCCGGTCTCCTGGCGGTTCGGCCAGACGATCTTGCGCAACTCGACGCGCGCCAGCTCCACGAACTGGCGAAACTCGCGGCCGTAGCGCGAGAACGCCAGCACCAGCGCCGCGAGCGCGAGGCTCCCCGCCACGGGCGTCCAGCGCAGCCAGGCGGGCCGGCCGGCGAGCACGTAATAACCCGCGACGCCGGCGATCACGACCAGGATCGCGACGGTGAGCTTCGCCTTGTCCGCCGTGCCGGCGTCCGGAACCTTGATTTCGTCTGTCATATCAACCGCTGGCAGGCCAGGAGGGAATCGAACCCCCAACCTGCGGTTTTGGAGACCGCCGCTCTGCCAATTGAGCTACTGGCCTACTCTCAAACGGGATGAAATTGCCTGCGGCAATTTCATCGGACATCACTCCGTCGGCCGCCGGCAAAAAGCGTGGTTTTTGCCGGCTGCGCATCACTTCAGGATCTTGGTCACGACGCCTGCGCCGACGGTCTTGCCGCCCTCGCGGATCGCAAAACGCAGCCCATCCTCCATGGCGATCGGGCTGATCAGCTCGATCGTCATCTTGATGTTGTCCCCGGGCATCACCATCTCCACCCCCGCGGGCAGCTCGATCGTGCCGGTCACATCCGTGGTGCGAAAATAAAACTGCGGCCGGTAGCCCTTGAAAAACGGCGTATGCCGCCCGCCCTCTTCCTTGGCCAGCACGTACACCTCGCACTCAAAGTGCGTGTGCGGGGTGATGCTGCCGGGCTTGGCCAGCACCTGACCGCGCTCGACTTCCTCGCGCTTGGTGCCCCGCAGCAGCACCCCCACGTTATCCCCCGCCTGCCCCTCGTCCAGGAGCTTGCGGAACATC
>VBMV01000076.1 GCA_005878835.1 Gammaproteobacteria bacterium
GGACGTCGACGCTACGCCCGATCGGGATGGCGGCTGCCAGGTCAATGTAATTGTAATTCGGAATGTGGGCGGTGTACGGATAGAAGGCGGCGGCGAGCTGCGGATTCGAACTCGAACGGTCCACGTCCGACTTGCCGATAAAACGCCACCGCAAGGTCACGTTCAGGCCCGCCCACGGCGTTCCCCAGGTCGTGTTCAGGACGTGACGCCACTCCGGCAGCGGCGCGAGGCAGGTGGTTCCCCATAAGCCGGAACAGTCATACCCCGGCAGGGTCGGCACGGGCTGGACATCGAAGTTCCGAACGTAGGTTCCGATGAGACCGAAGCCCAGCTTACCCAATCCGCCGATGTTGAATCGGTAGTGCGCCGTCAGGTCCGCGCCTTTGGTCAAGAGCGTGCCGATGTTCTGCTGCGGCGTGTTCACGAACTCGTTGTTGTTGAACCACAGCGAGCCGTCGATCGCGCCGCGGTGAATCTGGTTGCACAGATTACCCGTGAGCGCACAATCGGCAATGACCGAGTTCGATGTCAGTTCGGTGATCCCTTGCTTGATCTTGATGTTGAATGCGTCGACCGATGCCACCAGGCCGGGAATTGACTGCGGCTGGAACACGATCCCGAAGGTGTAGGTGTCGGCGACTTCCGGAACGAGGGTGGAGGTTCCCCCCGTCTGCGTGTTGATCTGCGCAGCTGGGTTGGCGAGGATATTGCCGTACTGCGCGGGTGTCACACCCGTTCGCTCGCACTGGGCCAGCGAATACACCGGTGCAGACCCCCAGCACGCATCGGCCGTGCCGCCCGAACCGACCGCGGCCGGCTGGAAGAGCTCGCCGATGCTCGGCGCGCGCACGGCGCGGTTGTAGCCGCCGCGAACGCGAACGTCCTGAACCGGTGCCCACTCGAGGCCGAACTTGTAGGTGTTGGTGTTGAAGCCGAGGGTGTAGCTCGAGTATCGATAGCCCGCGTTGAGCGACAGCAGGTACGCTCCCGGCTTCTCATCGAGCAGCGGCAGCCGCATTTCCGTGAACCCCTCCCAGACACGGAATGCGCCGTTGACCGCCCTGGAGGGGGCGCCGCCGGACTGGAAGCCGTTCTTGTATATGAAGTCCGGGTCGAAGACGTAGCTCTCCTGCCGGTATTCCGCGCCCACGTTCACGTTCAGCCCGCTGTTTGCCGAGGGTAGCTTGGCCCCGTACTTGCCCAGGTCACCCGTGACTGAGCTGTCGGCCACGTACTCCGTGGCCTTTGCCGTGTAGCTCGCAGGCACCGACAGGAAATTCAGCGCCGCTTGCGTCACGCCGCCCTTCTGCCAGATGTTCCAGGGGACGCAGGTCGGATCGGCGCCACTGAGCGCCGCTGCGCACACCGGGGCGCCGGCAGGTACGCCCAGGACGCCGTTCGTCGCCGGGTTGGGCACCACGTTGAGGGCCTCCGCAATCTGCGGCGTGCCGAGGAAATTCGCCTCCTGATCCTCGAACTGGGTGATGCCGACCTGAGCATAGGCGTCGTAGGTCCAGACATCGTTGATCGGGCCTTTGACACCCAGCACCTGGCGAATCGAGTTGGAGCTGTAATTGTCCTGCCGCCCGCCGCCTTCGACGTTGCGCCGACCGACCAGCATGGTGAACTGGGTGCCGCTGCCGCCGAAGAGCGCCTGATTTTCCGCGAGATTGCTCGGCGTGCAGATGAGGCTGACCTGCTGTGCCGTCAGCAGCGGGTTGTTGCAGGCCGTCTGGAATTGCGTGAAGGCGAATGCGCCGCTCGGGCCGTACTGCGCGGTCGAGGTATTGCGCGCATACATGGTCTCGGAATAGACGCTGGCGTGCTCGCTCGCGTCGTAATGCACGAACGCGCCCGCGGTCCAGCGCTCTGCGCCGCGCTGAAAGTAGCTGAGCGCACCGTAGTTGTAGGAGTCCAGGGAGGACTTGTACGCCCGGAACAGCCCAGTCGTCGGATCGACCGCGTCGTTGAGGAGTCTCGTGACTTTGGTGCCGACCAGGCCTTCCAAGAGGAACCGGCCGTGACCGCTGGTCGATGAGCCGCCGCAGATGGGCGGGACGGTCACGTCGCTCGAGCCGCCGTTGAGGGTGCAGCCGGCATGGTCGAACTGGTACCCCACCGCCGGAGAGGAATTGAGATAGGTCGCATACGCCGTGCCGTTGCCACGGCCGTCTGCGAAATTCGCGCCCATGATGAGCGACAGTGATCGATTCTGGCCGGTATTGACGGTGCTGGGCGGAATCGGGTTGCCCGAGTCTCGCAGGAAGCCGAGGTACTGGGCGTTGTCGTTCTTGTGATTGTTGAAGCTGTAGTCAGTGTCAAGCTTCACGCCTTCGTAGTGCGTATTGAGCACGAAGTTGACGACACCCGCGACTGCATCGGCACCGTAAACTGCGGAGGCGCCACCGGTGAGCACATCGACGCGCTCGATCAGCTGCGCCGGGATCTGGTTCAAGTCGGCCGAGTTGGCAAAGCCGCCTGGACCGGTGACCCCGCCCGCGCCGCCCGGATTCATGCGCCGGTTGTTGATCAGCACCAGGGTACGCTGCGAGCCGAGATCGCGCACGCTCACCGTGTTGATGCCGATGGTGCTGATGGAGTTGCCCGAGGGGGATTCCGTGCTGATGGAGGGCAAATTCTGCAGAACGTCCTCAGTTCGCACCAACCCGGTCTGCTGGATGTCTACTGCCGTCACGGTGGTGATGGGGCTGATGGAGATGTCATTCGGAGCCTGTAGCAGGCGCGAGCCGGTGACCACGACCTCCTCGACCGGCGCAGGCGCTGCCGCGGGTGCAGCCTGAGCGTAGACGAGCGGGCCGCTCGCTGAGCTCGCGCATGCGGCGAGCGCCAGACGAACCGCGTTCCGCACGTTTCGACTTGGATTCGTCATTCGTGTAACTCCCAATTCAGATAAGCGCGTTCTATCCGCACTCTTGCAGGCATCATCCTGTCGAGTCGCGGAGGCCGCGGCGCGAGGCCGCGTGCTTATGGCATAAATACTACACGGGCTCAACAGCCGCGCAAAGAAATGACCGGCTTTCTTCAGCCATTTTTCCGACGAATCGCGCTCTGCCGCCGGCTTGTTGTATCAGTACAACAGTAGCCCTCGCGTGCCGCATGCGCGACCCTAAGCGAACCAGCAGTTGGTCGCGACCGTAATCCGGGTGTCACGCCCGTAAAACGGAGTGACTTCATGAAACACGTACGACGGGAACACGATGACCTGCCCCTCCTCGAGGCGAACCTCGAGCGGGCTCAACCTGAAGCTCGCGTGCAGCTTCGCGTTCCCGGGATCCAGGTAGGCGTTTGCCCCGGGGCGGGGGTCAAAGAGACGCAGCAGCCCGCTCCCGGGCTGATCGGGCGGAACCTCCCCGACCCGGACGCAGTAAACCGCTGACCAGGAGGCCATCGGGTGGTTGTGGGACACGAAAGATCCGGCGTGACGGGTCACGTGGAACCAGGTGTGGTTGTGAAACTTGAGACTCGTGAAGTCCTGCGCGCTCACTGTCGACGCCTGCAGCACGGTCTCGGCCACGGTATCGAGCATGAACTTCCGCAGCTCCTGTACGCACGGTTCGGGCCAGCGGAAAAGGTTGAAGCGGCTCTCGAACACTTCCTCCTGCGGGATGTGGCTCGGCATGGGATTGCGGTGCTCGTCGGTCTCGCGGGCGAGAAACAGCGCCTCGAGCTCACGGTTCAGGCGCTCGCACGGCACGAGCCGCGCCTCGCCGAGCGGGACTGCGAATATAGGGCTGAGCCTTACCGCCGCGCTCACCACGGTGGCATCCACGCCTGATGATCGGAGGCGACGAAGCGGACGCGCGCGGTCACTATCACGAGTGCACCCGCTGCGCGCACCATCGCAATCTCGTGCGTGATCGCGGCCGGGAAGACCGCCATCTGCCCCGGGACCGGCCGCCAGGCGTAGTGACCCGGCCGGTACGGAACGCGGATACCGCTGTGGGTCGCGTCCTGAAACATCGGCCCGGGGCGCGACTCGTGCATCCTCAACACGCCGCTGTCGAGGCGCGCCTTCGCGGGCGCAGGCGCCGTCACGCAGTACAGCGCAAGCCAGGAGGCGTTCGGATAGCTCGCCGGGGGCACGCAGCCGTCGGACCTGACTATGGTGAACCACGCGCGTGCCTGGACGCGCAGCGCCGCGAACTGCTCGGCGCCGAGATCATTGATCGACGCGGCGACCGAACCCACGCCCGCCAGCATCCCGCTGATCGCCTGCCGCACCGGCTCCTCGGGCCAGTCGGTGAGGTCTGCACGACTGCGGAAGGTGAGCGCCCCCTGGGGGGCGAGCGGATCGCGCCATTGCGCGGTTGCGCGCTCGGCGAACAGCGCAGCGAGTGCGGGATTGAGCGTCTGCGCCTCCGGCAGCGACACCACGCCGAACGGCGTGGCGAACAGCGGGACCACATGCGGCGCCGGCGTGCTCATCGGCGATTCGCCGGGGCCCCGGCGGCAGGCAGCAGGTCGGTGGCGTTGGCGTCGTGCACCCACAGCTCCACACGCGGGCATCCCTGCACCGCGCGCCAGGCGATCAGGTTTGGATCCTGCGCGATCAGGGCCGCTATGGCCAGGTGCTTGCCGCTGCTGGCGACCACGAACACCGGCTCCTGCACCCGCGAGAGGAACTCCGGCGTCACGCTCACCGCCGACATCCCGTCCGGGCGGTGCACGGCGATCGCCAGGTGTCCGCTCGCGCGTTCCAGGTCCGCCGTGCCAAACAGTGACGCGGTGTGGCCGTCGGCGCCGAGCCCGAGGAGTCCCAACCCGAGGGGCACGCCGGCATTCAATAGTGCCGCGAGCTGCCGTTCATAATCGCCGGCTGCCTCCTCGATCGGCAGCTCGGTGCGCACGCGCGCCACCGCGCTAGCCGGCAGTGCGAGCGCCTCCAGGAGCGCTCGCGCCTGGTGATAGTTACTGGCGTCCGCATCGGGCGGCACGTAGCGCTCGTCGGAGAAGAGGACGTGCAGCCGATCATGAGGCAGGGGGCCGCGCGCGAGCTCCCGGTATGCTGGCAGCGGCGTGGTGCCGCCCGAGAGCATGATGGCCGAAGCGCCGCTCGCGCCGATCGCCTGCCGCAGGCGCTGCTCGAGGGCCGCATCGAGCGCAGCGCGCGATGCGAAGCGGCGCGTTATCAGTGTAGTCATGAATGGAAGCTCGGACCCAACGGGTGGGGGTGACCACTGGCTGCGGTGGGGTGCGCGCGGCGCGCTACGAAAGCGGGTTTCGGACGGGGAGCTGCGGAAATCTGCTGAAATCCCCATCCGCCGACCACAGCTCCGAAACACCATGATGCAGGCATAGTGCCGCGATCCGGGCGTCGTGGACCAACGGGCCCCGGACCTGCGCCGCGCGCGACTGCTCGCGCAGCTTGTCGAGATAACCCTCGCTTTCACTCAGCAACTGAAGGTTCTCATAGGCCTGCCACGAGTCGATGGCGTCGAATGCAACCGCGAGCGGCGTCGGATCCTTGAATATCCGCGGATGAGTGACGATGGCGAGAAACTCGTGCACGCACGGCCACGGTATCGCCCAGAATGCACGGCCGCGGCGCAGCCCATCGAGCAGCGCCATGGCGGGAGTGTGGAAGGGGCTGTCCGCGCGGTGAGAATAGACGAGCAGATTCGTGTCGATCGCGATCATGCCCCGCGGCCGCGGTAGATCTCGGTGCGGATCCGCTCCCAGTTCGAGTCCTTGAACTCCTCGCTGAGGCCGCCTTTCCCGTAAGTGACGAGCGCCGACGCCTTCTGCAGACGGCGGCGCTGCCTGCCGGACAGCACCATCCGCAGTCCAGTCTCGGTCAGGGCCCGAAACGTGGTCTTCTGCTCGCGCGCGAGACGCTGCACGCGCTCGAAGAGGTCGTCGGCTATCTCGATCGTCGTCTTCATCAGCTGATCGTATGCGATATGGCTACCCATATCAACGGCAGCACGACGGTCACGGACAGCATGGGCGACATGAATTACCCGCTGCGCGGGCGCTCGCCCACCTGCGCCCGCAATTCGAACACGCGCCGGCCGCGCAGCCCGCGCAGCACGATGCTGCTGCCGGGCTTGTGGCCGGCGATGCGCCCGAGCGCATCCTGCGCGCTGCTCGGCGCCACCCCGTCGATCGCGAGCAGCAGGTCGCCGGGCTGCAGCCCCGCCTGCTGAGCGGGACTGCCCACGTACAGATTGCCGATGAGCACTCCGGCCTGCGACAGACCCCACTGCTGCGCCTGCTCGTCCGAGAGATCCTGCGGAACGATGCCGATCCAGCCGCGGACCACCCGGCCGTGAGCGATGATGTCGGCCATCACCCCGCGCACCATGTTCACCGGAATGGCGAAGCCGATGCCCTCGACGCCGATGTTCTTGGCGACGATGGCGGTGTTGATCCCGATCAGCGCGCCGCTGGAGTCGATGAGCGCGCCGCCCGAGTTGCCGAAGTTGATCGGCGCGTCCGTCTGGATGAAGTCCTCGAGCGGCGCGATCCCGAGCTGCTGGCGACCGGTGAAGCTCACGATCCCGTGAGTCACCGTCTGTGACAGGCCGATGGGATTGCCGATCGCCAGCACCACGTCGCCGACTCGAAGCTGATCGGAGCGCCCGAAGGTCGCCACCGGCAGGGCCTTGAGATCGATCTTCAGCACCGCGAGGTCCGTGTCCGGATCGCGGCCGACGATGCGCGCGTCCGCCACCCGGCCGTCGGCCAGCTGCACGCGGATCGAGTCGGCGTTGGCGATGACGTGCTGATTGGTGACGATGTGACCGCCCTCATCGACGATCACTCCCGAACCCAGGCTGCGCTCGATGCGCTGGCGGTAGCGCGGCATGTAGTCCCCGAACAGCTCCCCGAGCGAGGGCGCCACCCGCTCGGTGACCCGCCGCTCCGTGTAGATGTTGACCACGGAGGGCGCGGCGCGCTGCACCGCGGCTGCGTAGGTGGCACGCTCCGGCCCCGGCAGTGCGCGGTCCGCGGCCGGTGCCGCCGGTCCCGGATCGTGGGCCGGCCCGCGAATCAGATCCGGGCGCAGGGCGACGATCAGGAAGGCGAGTGCCAGGCCTCCCACCACCGATCCCGCCACGAAGATCAATGCGCTTCCCCAGCGCTTGAGCATGATGAACTCCGGGAAAATCCTCGCGTGCGCACCGCGGTGGCGCACCCGGAAGGGGGTGTTCGTTTGTGTATAATGCGCCGCCCCCCGCAAGGTACGAAATCGCGCCACGCGCTTCAGTCGTCCGCGCGGCGGTGCGACGCGAACGAGAGTGGAGAGCGGTTGGATGGCGGATCACGCAGTCGTCGCCGAGGATGAAGTCGACCTGAGCCGACGCAAGTTCCTCACCCGAGCGACGATCGCCACCGGCGCGGTCGGCACGGTGCTCGCCGCGGTGCCGTTCATCGAGTCGTGGAGCCCTTCCGAGCGTGCCCGGGCCCAGGGTGCGCCCACCGAGCTCGACCTCTCCAAGCTCGAGCCGGGCCAGATGGCGACCTCCGTGTGGCGCAAGTCCCCGGTCTACGTCGTGCGACGCACTCCCGACATGGTCGCGCGGATCGCCGGTCACGATGGGTTGCTGAAGGACCCGAAGTCCGAGAAGTCCGACCAGCCGCCCTATGCCCGCAACCCGCTGCGCTCGCGCAGCGCCGAGTTTCTGGTGCTGATCGGCACCTGTACGCACCTGGGGTGCCTGCCGAAGCAGCGCTTCGACGCGGGCGAGCTGTACCCGGACTGGCCGGGCGGCTTCTTCTGCCCCTGCCACGGGTCGCGGTTCGATCTTGCCGGCCGGGTGTTCGACGGCTCGCCTGCCTCGGCGAACCTGCGGGTCCCGCCGTACTCCTATCCGAATGCGCGCACGCTGCTGATCGGTGCCGACGAGCGGGGAGTCGCCTGATGAGCGTGAAGACCGCGACCGGCGCGCCCACGCGGCTGCCGGGGAGCGCGGCGCCCAAGCGGGGCCTGTGGGCCTGGCTCAACAAGCGCCTGCCGGTCGATGAGTTCATCGAGGAGCAGCTGACCGGTTACTACGCGCCGAAGAACTTCAACTTCTGGTACTTCTTCGGGTCGCTCGCCCTTGTGGTGCTGGTCATGCAGCTTCTGACCGGCATCTTCCTCACCATGTTCTACAAGCCCGGCGAGCTCACCGCGTTCGACTCGGTCGAGTACATCATGCGCGAAGTGGACTTCGGCTGGCTCATCCGCTACCTGCATTCCACCGGCGCCTCCGCGTTCTTCATCGTCGTCTACCTGCACATGTTCCGGGCGTTCCTGTACGGCTCGTACCGCGCGCCGCGCGAGCTCCTGTGGCTGATCGGCATGCTGGTGTACCTGGCGCTCATGGCCGAGGCCTTCATGGGTTACGTGCTGCCCTGGGGCAACATGTCGTTCTGGGGCGCGCAGGTGATCGTGAACCTGTTCGGCACCATCCCCGGAATCGGCACCCCACTGGTGGAATGGATCCGCGGCGACTACGGCATTGCCGATGCGACGCTGACCCGCTTCTTTGCGCTGCATGTGGTGGCGCTGCCGCTCGCGCTGCTGCTGCTGGTGATGCTGCACCTGGTGGCGCTGCACCGCACCGGCTCGAACAACCCCGATGGCATCGAGATCAAGGAGAAGGTGGGCGCTGACGGCATGCCGCTCGACGGCATTCCGTTCCACCCCTACTACACGGTCAAGGACGTGGTCGGCGTCGGGGTGTTCCTGCTGCTGTTCGCGCTGGTGGTGTTCTTCAAACCGACTCTCGGCGGCCTGTTCCTCGAGGCGCCGAACTTCGAGCCCGCCAATCCCCTGTCCACACCCGAGCACATCGCGCCGGTGTGGTACTTCACGCCTTACTACGCGATGCTGCGCGCGGTGCCGGATCAGCGCATGGGGGCGCTGCTCATGCTCCTGGCGGTGGTGTTGTTCCTGTTCCTGCCCTGGCTCGACCGCTCGCCGGTGAAGTCCATGCGCTATCGCGGCTGGATCTCGCGCACGGCGCTGGCGTTGTTCGCGCTGTCGTTCGTGGCGCTCGGGTACCTTGGCCTGCAGCCTGCGGAAGGCCTGTATGTGGTGCTGGCGCGCATTTTCGCGGCCATCTACTTCGCGTTCTTCCTGCTCATGCCGTTCTACAGCCGCATCGACCCGGTGAAGCCCGTGCCCGACCGAGTGGTCTTCCATGCGCACTGAAGCCGGGCGCGGCAGGGGCGGATTCCTGGCCGCGGCACTGCTGGCAGCGGCGGCTGCACACGGCGCGCGGGCGGCCGAGGGGGCGTCCGGCGGCGCGGAGGCGACGGCCGGGTTCGGCGCCGACTGGCAGAGCTGGCACGCCGCCAACGACGTATCCGACATGGCCTCGGTGCAGCGCGGCGCGCGCAACTTCGTCAGCTACTGCCTCGGGTGCCACTCGCTCAAGTACGAGCGCTGGTCGCGCCTGGCGCAGGACCTGGGTGTTCCGCCGCGGCTGCTGGAGCAGGACCTGCTGCCGCCCGGAGACAAACCCGCGCAGTACATCCTCACCAGCATGCCGGCGGCGGATTCGCAGGCCTGGTTCGGCAAGACCCCGCCGGACCTGAGTCTGATGGCGCGGGCCCGCGGTCAGGACTACCTCTACCAGTTCCTGAGGACCTTCTACGTGGATCCCGCGAGTCAGACGGGCGCCAACAACCTGCGGCTGCCGGCCACCGCCATGCCGCACGTGCTCTCGGAGCTCGAGGGACTCAAACGCGCCGTATACCGGCAAGCCGCCGGCAGCGCGCCAGCGCGGCAGGTCACCCACCAGCAGGTGTTCGACCACTTCGAGCAGATCGCCCCCGGACGCCTGAGCGCCGCGGAGTACGACGGCTTCGTACGCGATACGGTGAACTTCCTCGACTACGTCAGCGAACCGACGCAGACGGCGCGCCGCGCACTGGGCGTGTGGGTAGTGCTGTTTCTGCTGGTGTTCACCTGGCTCGCCTGGCTGGTGAAGCGCGAGTACTGGAAGGATGTGCACTGACCGTGGCGCCTGGGCGCCGGCGGCACCGGGCGCTTGCAACGGACGGGTCGCTGGAGCGGAATTTGTCGAGCAGACGATCCATCATGACACTGTTTTCCGCGCCCAATGACCCGTGGAGTCATCGCACGCGCATCGTGCTGGCCGAAAAAGGCATCAGCATCGATATCGTGAGCGTCGAAGCCGGGCGCTTTCCGGAGGATCTGCTCGATCTCAACCCCTACCACAGCGTGCCCACGCTGGTGGACCGGGATCTGGTGCTGTACGACTCGCGCGTCATCATCGAATACCTCGACGAGCGCTTCCCGCATCCGCCCCTGATGCCGGTCGATCCGGTGACCCGCGCGCAGTTCCGGCTGGCGCTGTACCGCATCGAGCGCGACTGGTACACGCTCGCGCGCCAGATCGATCAGGAGCCGGACAAGAAACAGAGCGTCAAGCTGAAGAAGATCCTGCGCGATACGATTCTGCAGAGCACCGATCTGTTCAAGGTGAAGCCGTACTTTCTGTCCGACGAGTTCTCGCTGGTCGATGCCACCATTGCGCCGGTGCTGTGGCGGCTGCCTCACTATGAGATCGACCTGCCGCCACAGGCCCAGCCGATCGAGAAGTATGCGCAGCTGGTGTTCTCGCGCCCGGCGTTCCGCGAGGGCCTGTCGGAGCGCGAGCAGGAGATGCGCCTGTGAGCGCCACGAATAACAAGGTGTTGCCCAAGCGCCCCTACCTGCTGCGCGCCATGCATCAATGGATCACGGAGTGCGGCAACACCCCGCACGTGATCGTCGATGCGGGGCGGGAGGGCGCGGAGGTGCCGCGTGCCTATGTCAAGGACGGCAAGATCGTGCTGAATCTGAGCGAGGGCGCCACCCAGCGCCTGCGCCTCGGCAACGAGGCGGTGGAGTTCGAGGCGCGCTTCGCCGGCGTGATCCACCACGTCCGCTTTCCGGTGACTGCGGTGCTCGGCATCTACGCGCGCGAGACCGGCGAGGGGATGGTGTTCTCCGAGCAGGACCTGGGGCCCGAGCCACCGACGCGGCCGACGAGCGCGGAGGAGGGCGGTGCGCGCCGCCCGCGGCTGAAGGTGGTCAAGTAACGCGCGCCAGCGCGCAATTAAAGAGTCGGCCTGTAAGCCGGGTTCTGTCGAGGGCAATCATTCCTCTGGGGTCCGCGTCACCGCGAACCTCTAGCGGCCTACCCGGAAGCGCGCGCGGATCGGCGCTGCGCCCGCCTTGAGGGCGGAAGCGGCTTCCCTATTTGGCCTTGCTCCAGGTGGGGTTTACCGTGCCGTCGCGTGTTGCCACCGACGCGGTGCGCTCTTACCGCACCGTTTCACCCTTGCCGGTCCCGTGAGGGACTTGGGCGGTCTGCTCTCTGTTGCACTTTCCGTGGGCTCGCGCCCCCCAGGCGTTACCTGGCACCCGATCCGCCGGAGCCCGGACTTTCCTCCACCCGCGCCATTGCTGGCGAAGGCAGCGATTGCCCGGCCGACTCTCGCGGATCACGATACGGGCGCCCGTAAGGAAGTCAAATGGGGTTGCCCGCGCAGGTCGGGCGCGGGCGGTGGGTGCCACCGCCGCAGCGTCCGGTACCCGGAAACGCAATGGCTCGAACTAAGCTCGGTTGCGCGGAGTTTGGAACTCTAGGACTCCAGGTCCTCATCAATGCCCTTCTCAGAACCCTTCGCCGCATCTTTCTGTGCCGGTGATTCTTCGGCTTGCTGTTGTCGCAACTTCAACCAGTCTTCCCTTCCCTTCGACCGAAGCTCCTCAGGCGTCGGCGACGCCCCCTGTGGACGCAGTTTCAGCCACTCTTCCTGGCCTCGCTTTTTCGTTTCATCAACCTCGGAGCGAGTGGTGGACGACTGCTCCTGAGCACACTCGCGGTGCTTTTCGGCTTCACGCAGCGCAGCAACGTCGGCCAGGTCTTGCGGTCGTCCTGCGGAAATTTTCGCAGCCAGCAGATCCTCGCGCGAGATAAACGGGGCAGTGAGGTCGTCGTCGATTGCGACGTCCACTCGCCTCTGCCACGCCCCGTCAAAATCAACACCGCTGATGCTTGGAAATATATCCACCATCACCGGCGGCGTGCCCATGCGGAAAAAACTACCCGCCTCCGTAAAGTCTTGTGGGCTCAGCCCTTGGAGCGGAGCTCCAAACTGCGCCAATGCCGCGTATACCGCCCTGGAATTTGCGGCGTCTGCGCTGATCAGGACGTCAAGATCCTTGGTTGCCCGCGGCTGGGCATGAAATGAGACGGCATACCCGCCGACGATCAGATACTTAACGCGCTGGGCGTTGAAGGCGGACAAGAGTTCTTTGAAGTCTCGGAACATCCAGAGCCTGTCCCTTTATTGCATAGGTGGCAACAGTGATGTCCATCACCGCGCGAATCCGCTCGCCCGGCGGCAGGCGATGCCACGCCCGGTATGCAGCGGCGTTCATCGACTCCACGCTATCGTACCGCGTGATGCGCTTATCCATTCAAGAGAACTTAGCACGATCTGAGCGTGCCCGGCCGGCTCTCGCCGGTCACGATACGGGCGCGCGCGCCGAAGTCAAATGCCCTTGCGCGGCACCGGATCGGCCCCCACGACACCGAACCCATGAGCCTGCGCAGCCAGCCCCAGGGCGGCGTCATGAGTAGCCATGAGTGGATCGATGCCCATCGCATCTCTCCAAAGCAGTGCGGATGCGAGATGAATCGCATCCAGAGTCCCCAGTTCCGTTGGCATGGGTTGCGCGGCGCGATCGAGAATGATGGCGTCGACCTCGACAAGCTCGAGCGAATCGATGAGCGCCAGGATCGTCGAGCGGCGTCGCGCGACCTCAGTATCGGGAAGCTGAGCGCGTAGCCTCGCTCGATCGAGCGTGCGCAGGCTCTCGGTCGCAAGCAGCGCGCTCGATACGCCGCGGTCAATCCGCCTCCACTGCGGCAGCGCGTTGGGTTGCGCAAAGGCGACGCGCAGCAACACGGATGAGTCGACATAGGCAATCATCGATGGCTCTGGCGCTCTTCAATCAGCAAGCCGACGATATCCAGGTCGAGGCGCGCCGGCTTCGGTAGCGGGATCTTGTTGGGCGCTGGCGTGCCGGATGCGGGCTTGCGGATGCGCAGGGCTGTGCGTTCCCGGATCGGAACGATATGCGCGATCGCAGTATTGCGATCCAGGACGGCGAGAGTCTCACCGCGCTGAACGGTGCGAAGAAACTCGCTCAGACGGGCCTTGAGTTCCGCAATTCGCACCTGCTTCATGACTATATATGACCATAACTAGTCACACATAGCAATGCGAAACCTGGCGACAAAATAACGCGGCCGCGCCGCCACCACGATCAGCGATCCTCGCGAAGCCCGCGGGCGCCTGGCTCAACCGCTGGGAGGCGATGCGCCTGCCGCCGACGCCCCGGACGGCTCATCGCCGGCCTCCCGCCATTGCGTATCCCAGCTCTCGATCTCGTAACGGTCGGTCAGCGGGAACCCCGGCGGACGCTCGTGCTCGAGGCGCTTGTCGAACTCGTACCGGGTCGCATAGCGCGGCTCGGTTGCCGACAACGATCCGGCGGTGAGACTGCCCAGGATCAGCAGAGTGCCGCTGCGCGGAGCATCGTAGTCGACGACGACAAATCGGCGTCGCGCGTACACGGCGGCCTGGATCTCGAGGTCGCCGCGCCCGGTCACATCGGGTCGGGCGATCTCGATGTCCTTGGCGCAGAGCAGGCCCAGGTAATCGCCGGCCTCCGCTGTCCGGCGCGGGTCGTGCGCGTAGATCAGGCTACCTTCGATGACTATGCGCTCCGGCGAATAAACCAACACCTTGCCGCTGACGGTACCGTGCACGGCCAGGGCGGCGTTGCGCCCACCGAGGATGTAAGCCGGTGTACTCATGAGCTCCCTGTGCTCGGGACCGGCGACACCGAGCTCACGCCACCCGTAGCTGCCGTCGGGGTAGAAGGTGATGCGCGTGTCATGCCCGAACGATCGGCCCGGCGCGCCGCCCCCCGTCCCGGAGTCGGGTAGTGAGAACGTCCCGGGCAACGGGATGCGTCCCGCCCGCGTTGCCAGGCCGCCGCGGAAGATCTCGTCCTTCTGCCTGTAGCCCTCCGCGGTTCCGAGCGTGAATCCGGCTCCCGCGGTGGTGACCAGACTCAGGAATCGCGGCGCCACGGCCCGGTCGTAGCCGACCTCAATCGGGGAATTGCTGTGGAAGCGGCCCACGATCTCGTCATCGTGGAACTGCACTTCCGGGTCCGGCCGGTCGACGAGCTGCGCAAAGTGGGAAAACGCCAGGCGCTTCATCTGGAGCTGCGTGCGCAGGCGTCGGCCGTTCTCTTCGGTGGTGATCTCGACGGTCATGCGCTCGAGGTCCATGCTGTCGGCCGCAGGCTGTCTCTCCAGCAAGGCGACGTATTGCCGGCCCTCATGCATCAACGAGAGCCGCGCTTGCCTGAGATTTACGTCGCGCAGCTTCTCCGCCGCCTGCATGACCCAGCGGGTGAGGACGGATCGCTGGACCGCCGGTATGTCGATACCGGCCGGCTGCGCCACCGGTGCCACCGGCGCGACCCGCGCGACCGGCGCGACCGGCGTGACGGGCGTAACGGGCGTAACCGGCGCGACCGGCGTGACCGGTGCGACCGATGCCGGGGCTTCGCTGTCGCTGGGCGCAGTGGTGCTCAGGACAGGCGCTTCCCCGGACGGGGAATCGCGCCCGGACGGGGCGTCACCGGGGCTGGCCTCACTCGGCGTGACCGCCGCAGGCAGCGCAGGCGGCGCCACTGTTCGCGGCTGCGAGCCTACGGCACGGGATCGACTCGGCGCCGCGGCAGAGAGCAACTCTTCACGCGAGTCGGTAGTCGGTGCGGCGGGCGCTTCAACCGGTCCGGCCCGGTCGTGCTCATCCTCGGGCCCGCTGTCCTGCGACTCGACGTACACTCGAAGCTCGGGCGCCGAGCTCGGCTTCATCGATTCGACGCTCGCCACGCCGATCGTCAGCAAGAGCAGCAGATGCACGCCGGCTGAGGCGGCACCGGCCCAGACGATGCGCCGATTGGGCGACTCCGCCGCCAGGCCCATCTGGAACGCATCCACGGCGTCCGGAGCGGCAGGATTTTCGAGCCCTGACGTAGGCACCCTCTTGCCCCGCGTTGCTCGACAGCTGAAGGAGCTATTCTCGTTGGACGGCCTGCTTTTCGAAATACCCGTCGGCAGCGCCGTGCCCCAGGGCAGCGAGACGCCGGCCGGCAAATACCCCGGGCGGCGTGGTCAAGCTGACGCATCGGGCAGAGTTTCCCGGATCCCCAGCGGGGCCTGGAGCCGAGCGATGGGCTGCTGCCGAATGGAGCGGGGAAGTTTTCCCCATGTGAAACGCCCGCGGGAACCACGTAAGCTTGACTTCGGTCAACCGAGCGAGCGCCAAGTCGCTGCGTGCTCAGGGAGGCATTGTGCGGACACTCAAGACACTCATGACTGCGGTTGGATTGGCCGCATCGGCGGCATGCGTTGCGGGGCCGTTCTGTGTGCTCGTGACGGGCCTCGGACAGGACTGCAAGTACTACGACGAGGGAAGCTGCGCGCAGGCGGCCATGGAGCGGCACGGCGCGTGCGTCGACAGATCGACCGGACTCGCAACCGGGTTCAACCGGGGTGCTCGTTACTGCCTCGTGGGGGCAGGCGAGAACCGCTGCGAGTACTACGACGCCGCCTCGTGCGCGAAAGTGGCGCAGGACCATGGAGGCACCTGCGTCCAGCGTCCCCGCTCGGGAACCTGAGCCGTAATACGGCCGGCTGACGAAGCGGTCAGAGCCGGCTGACGATCCCGGCTAGGGCATCTCCTCGCCCTCCGGCAACGCAGTCGCGTCGCGGGCGGGGAGAGCGATGCGTGCGGCGAGCGCGTAGGCCGTCGCACGGCTGGCCCCGGTCAGCTGCGCGGCGATCGCCGCGACCCTGCCCGGCGGCAGCTCCTTCGCGAGCAGCTCCACGGCACGTCGCAGGAGCTGCCCGTCGACGGGGCCCGTGGCCGCGGCGGCGCCATGCACCACGATGGTGATCTCGCCGCGCTGGAAGTTCTCCTCCACCTGTGCCCGCGCGAGCAGCTCTTGCAGCGTGCCGCGGTAGACGGTCTCGTGCGCCTTGGTGAGCTCGCGCGCCACCGCCGCCGGGCGCTCCACGCCGAACTCCGCCGCCATATCGGCGAGCGTCCTCACGATGCGGTGAGGCGCTTCGAAGAACACCAGCGTGCGCGGCTCATGCGCGAGAGCGGCGAGCGCCGCACGCCGCTCGCGCTCGCGCGACGGCAGGAAGCCCTCGAAGCAGAAGCGCTCGGTCGGCAGCCCCGCGACCGCGAGCGCGCTGGTGATCGCCGAGGGCCCCGGAATCGCGTGCACCTCGAAGCCCGCGCGCGCGGCGCGCTGCACCAGCTCCAGTCCCGGATCGGACAGGAGCGGGGTGCCCGCATCGCTGACCAGCGCGATGGTTTCACCGGCCGCGAGCCGGGCGAGGAGCTGCGGGGTGCGCTGCGACTCGTTGTGCTCGTGCAGCGACACCAGGGGCTTGGCGATACCGAGGGCGCTGAGCAGCACGCGCGTGTGACGCGTGTCCTCGGCGGCAATCACGTCGGCGCTGAGCAACGCCTCGCGCGCCCGCGCGCTCAGGTCCGCGAGGTTGCCGATCGGCGTGGCGATGACCTGCAGCCGCCCGTTGCTCCTGCCCACTATAATCCCCGCCTCATGCCGCTTAGGGTTTGCGGCCCACCGCATCGTGCGCGCCAACGACAGGCCCTTCAACAGATGCCCGTACGCCCGATCATCCGCTTCCTGCTCCTGGCAGCGGCCGCGCTGGCACTGAGCGCCTGTGCGAGTCTCACCGAGCGCGCGGGGCTCCCGCCATCCCTCGAGCGTGCCGAGGCGCTCGAGCGTGCCGGCGATGCCGCGGGCGCGGCGCGCGTGTACGAGGAACTCGCGGGGGAGAACAGCGGCGCGGAGCGCAACGCCCTCCTGTTGCGCGCCGCGCGCGGCTACCTCGCCGCCCACCATGCCGAGGACGCGGCGCGCGTGCTGGCGCTGCCCGAAGGTCCGCTGTCCGCGGAGCAGAGCACCGAGCGCGCGCTCTCCAACGCGGAGCTCGCCATCGAGCGCGGCCAGGGGCGGGAAGCGTGGCAGCAGCTCGCCGCGATCGCCGAACCGCGCAGCGCTGCGCAGGCGGCGCGCTATCACGAGCTGCAGGCGCGCGCGGCGCTCGCGGCCGGCCGCCCCCCAGGCGGGCCCGCCGGCGCAGCACCGGAGGAGGTCGGGCCGCACATCGCGCTGCTGCTGCCGATCACCGGCCGCGCGGCAGCTGCCGCCGTGAGCGTGCGCTATGGTTTCATGACGGCGTATTACCAGACCCCGACGGCCGAGCGACCGCGGGTGCGCGTCTACGACACCGGCACGCACAGCGTGGCGGATGCGCTGGCGCAGGCGAGCCAACAGGGGGCCGACTTCATCGTCGGCCCGCTGACCCGCGAGGAGGTGGCCGCCGCCGCGGCGTTCTCCGCGCCCCGGGCGCCGCTCCTGGCGCTCAACTTCCTGCCGGCGGAACAGCCGGCGCCGGCGCAGTTCTATCAGTACGCGCTGTCGCCCGAGGATGAGGCGCGCCTCGCGGCGCGGCGCATCCTGGACGATCATCACCGCCGCGGGGTGGCGCTGGTGCCGGCGGGGGACTGGGGCGAGCGGGTGCTGGCCGCCTTCAAACAGGAGCTGCAGGCCGGCGGGGGCGAGCTGCTCGGCGCCGCGGTCATCGATGCGTCGCGCACCGACTACACCGGCTCGATCACCGAGGTGCTGCGCATCAGTGACAGCACGGCGCGCTACCGGCGCCTGGAGTCCGCACTCGGCATCAAGCTGCAGTTCGAGCCACGGCGCCGCGCCGACATCGAATTCATCTTCGCTGCGGCACAGTCCAACACCGAGCGGCTGCTGCGGCCGCAGCTGCGCTTTCATTACGCCGGCGACATTCCCACCTACGCGACCTCGGACGCCTTTGAGCCGGACGTGCGCGCCAACGAGGAGCTCGATGGCCTGATGTTTCCGGACATGCCGTGGATGCTGGGAGGGGATCTGGCGGATGCGGTGCACGCCGCCACCCGCGAGGCGTGGCCCAGCGGCGGCCCGCAGCGCGGCCGGCTGTTCGCCTTCGGCTTCGATGCGTTCCGCCTGGCGCAGGCGCTGCGCCAGCGCGGCGCTCCGGGCGACGTCAGCCTCGCGGGCCTGACCGGCCGCCTGAGCGTCGATCCCGAGCGGCGCGTGCGCCGCGAGATGGACTGGGCGCAGTTGCACAACGGCGAGCTGCGGCTGCTGCCGGCGCCGGGGCCGTGATTTCGAGATCCGGCCGATGCTCACCGCTCGACAGCAAAGCGGACGACGCGCCGAGGAGCTGGCCGCCGAATTCCTGCGCGCGCGCGGCTTCGAGATCCTGCAGCGCAACTACCTGCGCCGGCTCGGCGAGCTCGACTTAGTCGTGCGCGGCGCCGGCGTGTTGGTGATCGCCGAGGTGCGCACCCGTGCGAGCAGCGCCTACGGCGGCGCGGCGGCGAGCGTCGACCGGCGCAAACAGCAGCGCATCACACGCGCCGCGAGAGCGCTCCTGCAGCAGCGTGCGGAGCTGGCGCAGCTGCCGGTGCGCTTCGACGTCATCGTGGTGGGGGACCCGCACGGCGCCGCGCCGCGCATCGAGTGGATCCAGCATGCGTTCGAGGCCTGAAGCGCCGCACCGCCGAAGCTTTCTGCGCACCACTGTGTAAAGTTCGTTGGGCAAGCCGCTGATTGTTAACACTGAATGCGCTTCGCGACTTTGCGACACTGTGGTTCCTGACATAAGTGCTTCCACATAAGTCTTTGTGAATGCGACGAATTTCTCACTATTTTGAATTGACATAGTTCGCCCCCGATTCCATAGTGGCGCCCAGTGGGAGAAAGTGGGGGGGAATGGGCGGCTCTCGCCCTGACGGGTCATGTTTCGCGGCGCAACGAAGATCACCCTGGATGACAAGGGGCGGATGGTCATGCCCAACCGCTACCGCGAGCAGATCAGCGAACTCGCCCAGGGAAAGCTGGTCGTCACCGTCGACAAGGATCAGTGCCTCCTCATCTATCCGCTGCCCGAATGGGAAGTGACCGAACGCAAGCTGATGAGCCTGCCGACGCTGAACGCGACCGCGCGCCGGCTGCAGCGGCTGATGGTCGGCTATGCGACGGATCTGCCTCTTGACGGGCACGGGAGGCTCCTGCTGCCACCCGAGCTGCGCGAGTTCGCGAAGCTCGGGCGCCATGGAATGCTGATCGGTCAGGGCAATCGGTTCGAGCTGTGGGATGAGGCGCGCTGGAACGAGCGGCGCGACCTGTGGCTGAACACCGAGGCCGCCCCGGGCGATCTGCCTTCCGAGCTCGAGTCACTGTCGCTGTAAGGGTTTCGACTGGTTGGCGCAGCCCGTGGCAAGCGCACTCAAGGGGGCGGGGCCGTTCCGCTTCGCAGGTGGATGAGCACACACCGGTGCTCGCCGCCGAGGCGCTCGCAGGGCTCGCCGTGGAAGCGGGCGGTTACTATGTCGATGCGACGTTCGGGCGTGGCGGTCATACGTCACTACTCCTCCAGGCCCTGGGTCGAGAAGGCCGCGTGCTCGCGCTCGACCGCGATCCGCAGGCCATCGCGGCCGGCCGGCAGCGTTTTGCCGACGAAATGCGGCTTACGCTCGTGCACGCGTCGTTTGCCGACCTCGGCACGCTCGTGCCGGCACACGCGCACGATCGTGCTTGCCGCGGTGTGCTCTTCGACCTCGGCGTGTCCTCGCCGCAGCTCGATGATCCGCAGCGCGGGTTCAGCTTCCGCGCTGACGGCCCGCTCGACATGCGCATGGACCCGACGCGCGGCGAACCCGTTTCTGCGTGGCTCGCTCGTGCGAGCCTTGACGAGATGCGCCAGGTGATCGCCACCTTCGGAGAGGAGCGTTTCGCGCGGCGCGTGGCGCAGGCCATCGTCGCGGCGCGGCGCGCTCATGCGCTCACCCGCACCGGCGAGCTCGCCGCCCTCATCGGGGCCGCCGTGCGCACGCGCGAGCCCGGTAAGCATCCGGCGACCCGCACGTTCCAGGCGCTGCGCATGTTCATCAACGACGAGCTCGGGCAGCTCGAGCGTGGCCTCGCCGGCGCGCTCGGGGCCCTCGCCCCCGGCGGGCGGCTCGCGGTCATCAGCTTCCACTCCCTCGAGGATCGAGTGGTCAAGCGCTTCATGCAGCGCGAGTCGCAGATCGACCCGGCCCTGAAGGATCTGCCCCTCGTGCCCCCCGGCGCGCAGCCGCGCCTGAAGCTCATCGGCCGCAAGAGCCGACCGGCATCGGCGGAGCTGCAGAGGAACCCCCGCGCCCGCAGCGCGCTGCTGCGCGTGGCGGAGCGACTCGCGTGAACGCGCGTGCGGCGCTCATTATTGCCGTGCCGCTGCTGTGGCTGGCGGCGCTCGGCTCGGCGGCCAGCGCCATCTACTGCAAGCACCGCGCACGGCAGATGTTCGTGGAGCTGGAGGCTCTGAACGCGCGCCGCGACAACCTGGAAATCGAATGGGGCCAGCTGCAGCTCGAGCAGAGCGCCTGGTCCACTCATGCCTTCGTCGAGCGCGTCGCGAGCGCGAAGCTGCGCATGGCGATGCCGCCCCCGAAGCAGATCGAGATCGTCGCCCCATGAAGAGCCGCAGCGCACGCGACGCAGCGCCTGCCTCGTTCCGCTGGCGCTCGCTCCTGTTGCAGGGGCTGCTGGCGATCAGCGCGCTGGCGCTCGCCTGGCGCGCGGTGAATCTGCAACTCGTCGATCACGGCTTTCTCGCCCGCGAGGGCGATGCGCGTTTCTCGCGCGTGCTGGAGATCGCCGCGCACCGCGGCACCATCACCGACCGCTACGGCGAGCCGCTCGCGGTCAGCACGCCCGTGGACTCGGTGTGGGTGAATCCGCGCGAGCTGGCGCTCGCCACCGAGCAAATTCCGCGACTCGCCGCCGCGCTGAAGCTCGACCGCCAGGAGCTCGCGCGCCGGGTCACCAGCAATCTCGAGCGCGAGTTCCTGTACCTCGCGCGCCACCGCCAGCCCGCGGAAGCCGAGCAGATCAAGGCGCTCGGGATCCCGGGCGTGTACACCTCGCGCGAGTACCGCCGCTATTACCCCACCGGCGAGGTGACCGGGCACCTGCTCGGGTTCACCAACGTCGATGATGCCGGGCAGGAGGGCCTGGAGCTCGCCTTCGATCACTGGCTCGCCGGCGAGGATGGCGCGAAGCGTGTCATCCAGGACCGCTACGGACGCATCGTCCAGAACGTGGAGAGCATCAAGCCGGCGCGTCCGGGGCGCGACCTGGTGCTGTCGATCGACCTGCGCATCCAGTACCTTGCGTACCGTGAGCTCAAGGCGGCGATCCGCGACCAGCGCGCGCGCGCGGGCTCCGCGGTGGTGCTCGACGTCACCAGCGGCGAGGTGCTCGCGATGGTGAACCAGCCGGCCTACAACCCCAACGACCGCGACCAGATCCAGAGCGGCGTCTATCGCAACCGCGCGGCCACCGATATCTTCGAGCCCGGCTCATCCATCAAGCCGTTCTTCGTGGCCGCGGGGCTCGCCTCGGGCAAATACGACAACCGCAGCCTCATCGACACCTCGCCGGGCTTCTTCAAGGTCGGCGTGAAGATCTTCGAGGACGAGCACAACTACGGCGCGATCGACATCGCCACCGTGCTCGCCAAGAGCTCCAACGTCGGCATGGCGCACATCGCCCTCACGCTGCCGCCGGAGGAGATCTGGGGCACGCTGAACCATCTGGGTTTCGGCCAGGTCAGCACCAGCGGCTATCCGGGGGAGTCGGCGGGCCTCTTGCCCGTCTACTCGCAGTGGCGTCCCATCGGCATCGTCACCATGTCCCATGGCTACGGGCTCTCGGTCACGCCGCTGCAGCTGGCGCACGCCTACGCAACCATCGGCGCGTTCGGCATCGCCCGCCCGGTATCCTTCCTGCGCGTCGAGGGAGCGGCGCCCGGCGAGCGGGCGCTCGGGGCCCAGGTGTGCCGCGAGCTGGTCGGCATGCTCGAGTCGGTGGTGGCCGCAGAAGGCACCGGCAAGCTCGCGGCCATCCCGGGCTACCGCGTATCGGGCAAGACCGGCACCGCGTGGAAAGCCACCGCCGGCGGCTATTCGACCGATCGCTACATGGCGGTGTTCGGCGGGGTGGCTCCGGCGAGCGAGCCACGCCTCGCCGCGGTGGTGGTCATCGACGAGCCGGGCGCGGGACTGCACATGGGCGGACAGGTCGCAGCTCCCGTGTTCTCCAGGGTGATCGGCGGGACGCTGCGCTTGCTCGCCGTGGCGCCCGACCAGCCCGTCAAGGCGCCCGAGGAACTGCCGGCCAGCCCCGCCCTCGATACGCGCACGGCGGCGCTGCCATGAGCGAAGGCACGCACACGGGCACGGTGACGACGCGCTCGCTTGCGCAGCTCACCGCCGGCTTTGCCGCCGCGCCCGCGCAGGTGCTGGTGAGCGATGTGACGCTCGACAGCCGCGCCGTGCTTCCCGGCGCGCTGTTTCTCGCCTGCCGGGGACGCACCCACCACGGGCTCGAATTCGCCGCCGAGGCCGTGGCGCGCGGCGCACGCGCCGTGCTCTACGAGCGCGACGGCGAGACCGGGGAGGCGGCCCCGCAACTGCCCGCCGGCACGTTCGTCGCCGCGGTGCCGAAGCTTGGCGAGCGCGCCGGCCTCATCGCCGACCGCTTCTTCGGCGCGCCCTCACAGCAGCTCACGGTCGCGGGCATCACCGGCACCAACGGCAAGACCACCTGTGCGTGGCTGCTGGCGCAGGCGCTGCAGCATTGCCGCCGCCGGTGCGCGTATATCGGCACGCTCGGCGTAGGCATGCCCGCACAGCTCACTCCCACGCTGCACACCACTTCGGATGCGGTGAGCATTCACCGCCAGCTCGCAGCGCTGCGCTCCCTCGGCGCCGAATGCGTGAGCATGGAGGTGTCCTCGCACGCCCTCGACCAGGGGCGCGTCAACGGCGTGCGCTTCAACACCGCCGCCTTCACCAACCTGACCCGCGATCATCTCGACTATCACGGCACCATGGAGGCCTATGGCGCGGCCAAGGCGCGCCTCCTCGCCTTACCCGGGCTCGCCCACCGGGTCATCAATGTCGATGATCCGTTCGGGGCGCGTCTGGCCGAGGAGGGCTCCACGGCCAGCCTCACCGTCACCACGCGCACTGCAGCGGCGCTGCCGCGCGGTGTGCAGTTCGTGCGCGCCGCGCGCGTCACACCCGATCCGGGCGGACTTCTCATCGAGGTGCAGTCGAGCTTCGGGGGCGCGCAGCTGCCGCTGCGCCTGATGGGCGAGTTCAACGTCGACAACGCGCTCACGGTGCTGGCGGTGCTGCTCGCCTGGAACATCCCGCTCGACGAGGCGGCGCGCGCGCTGTCGGCGAGCCGGGCGGCGAGCGGGCGCATGGAGATGTTCGGCGGGCGCGGGCGCACGCCGCTCGCCATCGTGGACTACGCCCATACCCCCGATGCGCTCGCCAACGCGCTGCGCGCGGCGCGCCTGCACTGCCGCGGACAGCTGCGGGTGGTGTTCGGCTGTGGCGGCGAGCGCGACGCCGGCAAGCGCCCGCTCATGGGCAAGGTCGCGGCCGAGCTCGCCGACGACCTCATCGTGACCGACGACAACCCGCGCGGCGAAGACGCGGCGCGGATCGTCGCGGACATCGTCGCCGGTGTGCCGCAGCGCGCGCCGCTCGTGATCGAGCACGACCGCGGGCTCGCCATCCGCATGGCCCTGCAGCGCTCGGGCCCCGAGGACGTGGTGCTGATCGCCGGCAAGGGGCACGAGGAGTATCAGATCCACGGCGGCGTGCGGCGCGCGTTCCGCGACCAGGCGGTGGTCAGCGCCGAGCTCGCGAGGCTGCCGGCATGAAACGCACGCTGGCGGAGTTTGCGCGCGCCTGCGGCGGGCGGCTGTCCGGGGCCGACGCCGCGTACACCGACGTGGTGAGCGACTCGCGCACGCTCACCGCCCAACAGCTGTTCATAGCGCTCAAGGGGCCGAGGTTCGACGGCCACGACTTCCTCGGCGCGGCGCTCGCCCTTGGGGCCGCCGGCGCGCTGGTCGATGCCGAGCGGCCGGTGAAGCTGGCGCAGATCATCGTGCCCGATACCCAGGCGGCGCTCGAGCGCGCCGCGCGGGCCTGGCGCGCGCATTTTCGCGGCCCACTGGTGGGCGTGGCGGGCAGCAACGGCAAGACCACCGCCAAGGAAATGACGGCCGCGATCCTCGGGGAGGCCGGCAGCTGTCTGGCCACCCGCGGCAATCTCAACAACCACATCGGCGTGCCGCTGACGCTGCTGCGCCTCACGCCCGCGCATCGCTTTGCGGTGGTGGAAATGGGCGCCAATCGCTCCGGCGAAGTCGCCGCCCTGGTCGCCATCGCGCGCCCCACCATCGGCATGATCACCAATGCCGGAGCCGAGCACCTCGAGGGCTTCGGCAGCCTCGAAGCGGTGGCGCGCGCCGAGGGCGAAATGGTCGCAGCCCTCACCGCCGAGGCCACCGCCGTCATCAATGCGGACGACGAGTTCGCGGGCCTGTGGCGCGCGCTCACCCCGGCGCGCGTGGTCAGCTTCGGGGTGCGCGAGCCGGCGGACTTCAGCGCGAGCGAGCTGCACACCGCGGTGGGCTCCGCGGGGTTCCGCACCCACTTCCGGCTCACCGCCCCCTCCGGCAGCGCCGCGATTCAACTCGCGGTGGGCGGCGCCCACAACGTCGCCAACGCGCTCGCCGCCGCCGCCGCCGCGGCCAGCGCCGGCGCCAGCCTCGAGCACATCGCGGCGGGTCTGGCCGCGGTGCGCGCGGTTCCCGGGCGGCTGCAGTTCAAGCAGGGCGCGAGCGGCGCCTGGCTCATCGACGACTCCTACAACGCCAATCCCAGCTCGGTGCGGGCCGCCATCGAGGTGCTCGGCTCGCTCGCGGGCCGCAGGTGGCTGGTGCTGGGCGACATGGCGGAGCTCGGCGAGTTCGCGGAAAGTGCGCACAGCGAGATCGGCGAATTCGCGCGCGCACACGGCGTCGAGCGCCTGTATGCAACCGGTGCGCTCGCGGCGCGCGCGGTCGACAGCTTCGGTGCGGGCGCGCACTGGTTTGCCGACGCCGCCGCGCTCACCGCCGCGCTCAGCGCGGAGCTCGGCCGGGCGGGGCCGCAGGTGCGCCTCCTCATCAAGGGCTCGCGCATGAACCGCCTGGAGCGCGTGGTGGATGCGCTCACCGCCGACCCCTCTGCCACGGGCGGACATTGAATGCTCTACTGGATCACACAGCAGCTCCCCGCCCGCATCCCGGGTGCGCATGTGTTCGCGTACCTGACGTTCCGGGCGATCCTCGCCACCGCCTCGGCGCTCGGCCTGTCGCTGCTCGTCGGTCCGTCGCTGATCAGGCACCTGGTGCGCGGTCAGATCGGGCAGGTGGTGCGCGACGACGGCCCGCCCACTCACCTGCTGAAGGCCGGCACCCCGACCATGGGTGGCACGCTGATCCTCGTGACTACGCTCGCCAGCACGCTGTTGTGGGCCGAGCTGTCGAATCGCCTCGTCTGGACGGTGCTCGGCGTCACCTTCGCCTTCGGCCTCATCGGCTTCTACGACGACTACCTGAAGCTCATGGTGCGCAACCCCAGGGGCCTGGTGCCGCGCTGGAAGTATTTCTGGCAATCGGTGGCCGGGCTCGCCACCGCCGCGACGCTCTACTACACCGCCACCGAGCCGGCGGAGACCACGCTGTTTCTGCCGTTCTTCAAGACCTTTCACGCGCCGCTCTCGGCCTTCGGCTTCATCGTGCTCTCCTATCTGATGATCGTCGGCATGAGCAACGCCGTGAATCTCACCGACGGGCTCGACGGGCTGGCGATCATGCCGGCGGCGCTGGTGAGCTCGGCGCTCGGGATCTTCGCCTACGCCAGCGGCAATGCGGTGTTCGCCCACTACCTGCAGATTCCCGACATCCGCGGCGCGGGCGAGCTGTTGATCTTCTGTGCTTCGCTCGCGGGGGCGGGCCTCGGGTTCCTGTGGTTCAACTCCTATCCGGCCCAGGTGTTCATGGGGGACGTCGGGGCGCTGGCGATCGGAGCGGCCATCGGGGTGCTGGCGGTGATCGTGCGCCAGGAGCTGGTCGTGCTGGTGATGAGCGGGGTGTTCGTGCTCGAGACCGCTTCCGTGATCCTGCAGGTCGCCTCCTTCAAGCTCACCGGCAAGCGCATCTTCAGGATGGCGCCCATCCACCACCACTTCGAGCTCAAGGGCTGGCCGGAGCCGAAGGTGATCGTGCGTTTCTGGATCATCTCGCTGCTGCTGGTGCTCGCAGGTCTTGCGACGCTGAAACTGCGATGAGCGCCGACACCACCAACGCACCGTACGCCGTGATCGTGGGCTTGGGCGCCACCGGGCTGTCGTGCGCGCGGCATCTGCGGCTGCGCGGCTGGCGCCTCGCGGTGACCGATACACGCACGGCGCCCCCGCAGCTTCCCGCCCTGCGCGCGCTCGATGCGCTCATCACGGTGCGCAGCGGCGGGCTCGATGCGGCCCTCCTCGAGGGCGCGGTGTGCGTGGTCGCATCCCCCGGGGTGTCGCTCGCCGAGCCGTTCTTCGCCGAGGCGCGCCGGCGCGGGCTCACGATCGTGGGCGACATCGAGCTGTTCGCGCGCGCGGTCGATGCACCGGTGGTCGGCATCACCGGCACCAACGGCAAGAGCACCGTCACCACACTGGTGGCGCGCATGGCGCAGCGCGCCGGGGTGCGCGTGCGCGCCGGCGGCAACCTGGGCGAGCCGGCGCTCGATCTGCTCACCCAGGGCACCGAGCTGTACGTGCTGGAGCTGTCGAGCTTTCAGCTCGAGACCACGGCCACACTGTACTGCCGCGCCGCGACGGTCCTGAACGTCAGCCCCGATCACCTCGACCGCTACGCGAGCGTGGCGAGCTATGCCGCCGCCAAGGCGCGTATTTTCGCCCGCTGCGACACCGCGGTGATCAATCTCGATGATCCGCTGGTGATGGCCATGCCGCGCGCGGCCTCGCGCACCCTGGGCTTCTCGCTGCGCGCCGCCATCGGCGCCGACTACGCGGTGGCCATGCACGAGCGCGAATGGTGGCTGACACGCCTTGGGGCGCCCCTCATGCCGGTGTCGGCCATGAAGATCAGGGGGCTTCACAATGCCGCCAACGCGCTCGCCGCGCTCGCCCTCGGCGAGGCGCTCTCGCTCCCGCAGCCAGCGATGCTGGCGGAGCTCACCGCATTCGCCGGGCTGCCGCACCGCTCGCAATGGGTGGCCGACGTGCACGGCGTCACCTACATCAACGACTCCAAGGGGACCAACGTCGGCGCCACGCTCGCCGCGGTCGCCGGCATGGCGGGGCCGCTGGTGATGATCGCCGGTGGCGAGGGCAAGAACCAGGACTTCGCACCTCTGGCGGCGGCCTTTCGCGGCAAGGTGCGCCATGCGGTGCTCATTGGCCGCGACGCCGCGCTGATCGCGCGCGCACTCGCGGGCGTGTGCACGCTCGAGACCTGCGCGACGCTCCCCGAAGCGGTGCGCTCGGCCGCGCGCGCCGCGCTTCCCGGCGACACCGTGCTGCTGTCGCCGGCGTGCGCGAGCCTGGACATGTTCCGCGACTACGGCCATCGCGGCGCGGTGTTCACGCAGGCGGTGCAGGAGCTCGCGGCATGAGCGCGCCCGCCCATGCCGCGCTGCTGGGATTCGCGCGCTCCAGCGCCAGGAGCGGCGGCGTGCACCTCGATGCGGTGACCCTGGCGCTCGTGCTCGGCATCGTGCTGCTGGGGCTCGTGATGGTGACCTCCGCCTCGGTGTCGATCGCCAGCCAGGACACCGGGCAGCCGTTCTACTACCTCGAGCGCCAGCTGCTGCTGACGCTCATCGGCGCTTGCTGTGGCGCGCTCATGTTCTCGGTCCCCACGGCGCTGCTCGAGCGCGCCGGCGTGGCGCTGCTGGCGCTCGCGATCGGCCTGTTGGCTGTGGTGCTCATTCCCGGGCTCGGGCACGCGGTCAACGGGAGCCGGCGCTGGCTGCACCTCGCCGGGGTCAACTTCCAGGTCTCGGAGCTCTCGCGCGTGCTGGTGCTGGTGTACCTCGCCAGCTACGCCGTGCGCCGCGAGACGCAGCTGCGCGAGTCCCTCGCCGGAGTTCTCAAGCCGCTGGGGCTGCTGTGCGGTGTGAGCGCCCTGCTGCTGCTCGAGCCGGACTTCGGCGCCGCCACCGTGCTGTTCGCCACCGGCTTTGCGCTGTTGTTCCTGGCCGGCGCGCGGCTGCGCTACGTGATCGCCACGACCGCGATCGCGGCGGGGGGCTTTGCGGTGCTCGCGGTCAGCGCCAGCTATCGGCTGCGCCGCCTGACCGCGTTTCTCGATCCGTGGGCGGACCCCTTCAACAGCGGCTTCCAGCTGACGCAGTCGCTGATTGCCATCGGCCGCGGCCAGTGGTTGGGCGTGGGACTGGGCGACAGCGTGCAGAAGCTGTTCTATCTGCCGGAAGCGCACACCGACTTCCTGTTCGCGGTGCTGGCCGAGGAGCTGGGGCTGCTCGGGGTGACACTGACGCTGTCCCTGTTCCTGGCTCTCATCTGGCGCAGCTTCTACATCGCGCGGCTCGCCTCGCAGGCGGGCCTGAAGTTCCCCAGCCTCCTGGCGGCGGGCTTTGGCCTGTGGGTCGGCATCCAGGCCTTCATCAACGTCGGCGTCAACATGGGCGTGTTGCCGACCAAGGGCCTGACGCTGCCGCTGATGAGCTACGGCCGCTCGAGCCTGGTCGTGGGGCTCGCGTGGGTGGGACTGGTATTGCGCGTGTATCACGAGGCGCTGCGCGAGCAACGCGGCTCGGCCACCGTGCGAGGCGCCTCATGAGCCGGCCGATCCTCATCATGGCCGGCGGCACCGGTGGACACGTCTTCCCGGCGCTGGCGCTGGCGCGCCTGCTGCGCGAGCAGTCCCTGCCGGTCATCTGGCTCGGCACGGCGCGGGGACTCGAGTCGCGCGTCATTCCGGCCGAGGGCATTCCGATCGAGCGGCTGTCGGTCGGCGGGTTGCGCGGCAAGGGCCTGCTCACCTGGCTGGCCGCGCCCTTTCGCTTAGGTGTGGCCCTCGTCCAGGCGCTGCGCGTCATGCGGCGCCACCGACCGCTGGTCGTGGTCGGTCTGGGAGGCTTCGTGACCGGTCCCGGCGGGCTTGCCGCCTGGCTCACGCGCCGGCCGCTGCTCATTCATGAGCAGAACGCCGTCGCCGGCTTCACCAACCGCGTTCTGGCGCACCTGGCGCGCCAGGTGCTGGAAGCCTTTCCGGGCAGCTTCGGACAGGGCGTGCAGGCGCGCCTCATCGGCAACCCGGTGCGGGCCGATATCAGCGCCGTGCCGCCGCCCGCGCAGCGCTTCGCCGGGCGCTCAGGTCCGGTGCGGATCCTGGTGATCGGCGGCAGCCAGGGTGCCACGCGGCTCAATGCCGTCGTGCCCTTTGCGCTGAAGCGCGTGGCGGGCTCACTCGTCTTCGACGTGCGTCATCAGGCCGGCGAGCGCTGGCTCGACGCCGGGCGCGCCAGCTATGTCCAGGCGGGGGTGCGCGCGGATGTGCGTCCGTTCATCGAGGACATGAGCGAGGCGTACGGCTGGGCGGACCTGGTGATCTGCCGCGCCGGCGCGCTCACCGTCTCCGAGCTCGCCGCGGTGGGCGTGGCCGCGATCCTCGTGCCCTTCCCGGGAAGCGTGGACGATCATCAGGCGTACAACGCGCAGTACCTGGTGCGCGAGGGCGCCGCGGTGGTGATACCCGACCGCGAGCTCACCGCCGAGCGCCTCGCCGCCGAGCTGCAGCGCCTGTGCGCCGGCCGCGGCAAGCTGCTCGCCATGGCCGAGCGGGCACGCCTGCTCGCCAAGCCGCGCGCCGCGGATGAGCTCGCCGCCTCGTGCCTGGAGCTGGCGCGGAGGGCTGCATGAGCGGGGAGCGGCGCACGTTGCCCGAGCGCGTGAGCGTCGAGCGTCGCGTCACGCCCGACCGGCGCGACCGCATGCGCCGTATCAACACCATCCACTTCGTCGGCATCGGCGGCAGCGGCATGAGCGGCATCGCCGAGGTGCTGCTGAATCTCGGCTACCGGGTCCAGGGCTCGGACCTGCGCACCAGCACCGTGACGCAATGGCTCGCGGGGCTCGGCGCACGCGTCAGCATCGGTCACGCGGCCGCCAACATCGCCGGCGCCGATGTGGTGGTCGCCTCGGGCGCGGTGGCGCGCGACAACCCTGAGCTGCGGGCGGCGCTGGCGGCGCGCATCCCGGTGGTGGCGCGCGCCGAGATGCTCGCCGAGCTCATGCGCTTCCGCTATTCGATCGCGGTCGCCGGCACGCACGGCAAGACCACCACCACCAGCCTCATCGCCAGCATCCTCTCCGAAGGCGGCGAGGACCCGACCTACGTCATCGGCGGGCGCCTCAAGAGCGCCGCCAGCAACGCGCGCCTGGGCGCCGGGCGCTACCTGGTCGCCGAGGCCGATGAGAGCGACGCCTCGTTCACGCACCTGCAGCCGCTGATTGCGATCGTCACCAACATCGACACCGATCACCTGAGCACCCACGGCGGGGACTTCGGGCTCCTCAAGCAGAGCTTCGTCGACTTCCTGCACAACTTGCCGTTCTACGGCCTGGCGGTGCTGTGCGCGGACGACGAGCACCTGCGCAGCATCCTGCAGGAAGTCGGGCGCCCGATCCTCTCCTACGGCCTCGAGTCGGGGGCGGACGTGAGGGGCGAGAACCTGCGCCCCGCGGGGTTGCAGACGCATTTCGACGTCAGGCGAGCCGCAGCGGCGCCGCTCGCCGTGACGCTGAATCTTGCCGGCGTGCACAACGTGCGTAACGCGCTCGCGGCGATCGCGGTCGCCACCGAGCTCGACATCGCCGATGAGGCGATCCTGCGCGCGCTCACCGCCTTCCAGGGCATCGACCGGCGGCTGCAGCACATCGGCGACGTGCTCACCGCCGTGGGCCGTGTCAGCATCGTCGATGACTACGCCCATCACCCCACCGAGGTGGCCGTGACGCTGGAAGCGGTGCGCCAGGGCTACCCCGGGCGGCGTGTGCTGCTCGCGTTTCAGCCGCACCGCTACACGCGCACCCGCGACCTGATCGATGATTTCGGCAAGGCGCTCTCGGGCGCCGACGCCCTGTGCGTGACCGAGGTCTACGCCGCGGGCGAGACCGCGATCCCCGGCGCCGACGGCCGCGCCATCTGCCGCGCGGTGCGCAGCCGCGGACAGCTCGAGCCGTTGTTCGTCGAGAAGGTCGAGGAGCTCGCCGGCTCGCTCAAGGACGTGATCCGCGATGGCGACGTCATCCTCGCCATGGGCGCGGGCAACATCAGCGCCGTGGCGCACGCGCTTCCCGGGGCGCTCGCGGCCCTGCTGCCGCCGGGGAGCTCGTCGTGACGCTCGCCGTGGCCCCGCAATTCCTGGTGCGCGTGCAGCGCGATGAGCCCCTGAGCCGCCATACCTCCTGGCATGTCGGAGGACCGGCGGAGGTGTTCTTCAATCCGCGCGACCGCGCCGAGCTGGCGGCGTTCCTGCGCACGCTGCCCGCCGCGGTGCCGATCCACTTCATCGGCCTCGGCAGCAACCTGCTGGTGCGTGACGGGGGCCTGCAGGGGATCGTCATCAGCACGCACGGCCTCGATGCCCTGACGCGCGTCGACGACACCACGGTGCAGGTTGAGGCCGGCGTCGCCTGTGCACGCATCGCCCGGCAGTGCATCAAGTGGGGACTCGGGCCTGCGGAATTCTTCGCCGGCATTCCCGGAACCCTCGGCGGCGCCCTGGCGATGAACGCCGGCGCCTTTGGCGGGGAAACCTGGCGCCACGTGCTCAGCGTGGAAACCATCGACCGCGGCGGCGAGACGCACCAGCGCGCATCCGGCGAGTACCGCGTCAGCTACCGCCAGGTCATCGCGCCCGCGCCCGAGGAATGGTTCATCGCCGCGAGCTTGCGCTTCGAGCGCCGTCCGGGCGCGCACGAGGGCGAGGTGCGGGCGCTCCTCGAGCAACGCCGCGCGTCGCAGCCGATCGGGGAGTGGAGCTGCGGCTCGGTGTTCACCAACCCGCCGGGAGATCACGCCGCGCGCCTCATCGAGGGCGCGGGGCTGAAGGGTTTTCGCATCGGCGATGCCTCGGTGTCGCAGAAGCATGCGAATTTCATCATCAATCACGGCCAGGCGAGCGCCGCGGACCTGGAGCGCCTGATCGCGCACGTGCGCGACACGGTCGAGCGCGTGCACGGGGTCGCGCTGCAGCCCGAGGTACGGATCGTGGGAGTGCCGTAAGCCATGCGCCTGAGCTACGAACCGCGCCAGCTGCGCCGCGCCACCGCGGCGGGGGAGTTCGGCCGCGTGGCGGTGCTGTTCGGCGGCGACTCCAGCGAGCGCGAGATCTCGCTCCTCTCGGGCAACGCGGTGCTGGAGGCGCTCAAGCGCCGCGGCGTGGACGCGCACGCCTTCGATCCGCGCGATGCGCCGCTCTCGGAGCTCATCGCCCGGGGCTTCGAGCGCGTGTGGATCGCGCTGCACGGTCCGGGAGGGGAGGACGGCACGCTGCAGGGCGCGCTCGAATACCTGGGCGTCCCCTATACCGGGAGCGGGGTGATGGGCTCGGCCATCGGCATGGACAAGCTGCGCACCAAGCGCCTGGCGCGGGCGGTGGGGGTTGCGACCGCGGACTTCGTGGTGCTCTGCGGGGCGCAGGATTTCGAGGCGGCGCTCGAGCGCCTCAAGCTGCCGCTGATCGTGAAGCCCGCCACCCAGGGCTCGAGCGTCGGCATGAGCAAGGTCGAGCGCGCCGCGGATCTGCCCGCCGCCTATGCGCTCGCCGCGCGGCTCGAGACGCTGGTGTTTGCGGAGGCGTGGATCGCGGGACCTGAGTACACCGTGGCGATCCTGCAGGAGCGCGCGCTCCCCTCGATCCGCATCGAGACGCCGCGGACCTTCTACGACTACGAGGCCAAGTACTTCCGCGACGACACGCGCTACTTCTGCCCGTCCGGCCTCTCGAGGAGCGCCGAGGAGCACCTCGCGAGTCTGGCGCTCGCCGCATTCGAGGCGGCCGGCGCCTCGGGCTGGGGACGGGCGGACTTCATGATGGATGCCGCCGGAAGGCCGCTGCTGCTGGAGATCAACACCGTTCCGGGCATGACCAGCCACAGCCTGGTGCCGATGGCGGCGCGCGCCATCGAGGTCGATTTCGAGGAGCTCGTGTGGCGCGTGCTCGAGACCAGCTTCACCCGCCGGCCCGCCTCGAGTCCCGGATCCCCGGTGTAGCTCATGTTAGGCCGCCCCAAGAACCGTCGCAGACCCTCGGAAGCGCGAGCGCGGCTACCCGCGACCAACTGGCGCTCCCTCGGGCTGTGGGTGCTCGCGCTGGCGGGGATGGCGGCGGCGGGGTGCGCGGTGTCGTGGGCATTCGATCAACCCATCGAGACGGTGGCGGTGGAGGGGCGCTTCCAGCGCGTGGCGCCGGTGGACGTCGAGCGGGTCGTGAAGGAGAAGGTGCACGGCGCGGGCCTGCTGTCGGTGGACCTCGCCGCGGTGCGCCGCGCCATCCACACGCTGCCGTGGGTGGATGCGGTGAGCGTGCAGCGCGCCTGGCCCCGGGGCCTGAACGTGCTGGTCATGGAGCAGACCGCCGCGGCGCGCTGGGGCGAGAAGGGGCTCATCAACACCCGTGGCGAGCTGTTCGACTCCGACCAGCGCCACATTCCGCCGGAGCTCGCGCAGCTCACCGGCCCCGAGGGCAAGGAGTCGCTCGTGGCGCAGCGCTATCTGGCCGCGGAGGGGCGCCTGTCGCAGGCGGGCCTGCGCCTCACGGCGATGCGCCTGGATGCACGCGGCGCCTGGGAATTCGATCTGGCCAACGGCGTCACCGTGCGCCTCGGAAGGCGCCAGGTGGACGAGCGCTTCGAGAAATTCATGAACACCGCGCTGAAGCTCGTCACCCAGCGCGCCGAGGACATCGCCTACGTGGATATGCGTTACACAAACGGCTTTGCCATCGGCTGGCGCGGCGCTGCCGCCCGCGCCGCCGGCCGCGACGGTGGCCACGATGCTTAAGCGTACCGAGAGAAATCTGATCGTCGGGCTCGACATCGGCACCTCCAAGGTGGTGGCGCTGGTGGGAGAGGTGGGGCTCGACGGCTCGATCGAGCTGCTGGGCCTGGGCTCGCAACCCTCGCGCGGACTGAAGAAGGGCGTGGTGGTCAACATCGAGTCCACGGTGCAGTCCATCCAGCGGGCGGTGGAGGAAGCCGAGCTCATGGCCGGGTGCGAGATCCACTCGGTGTTCGCCGGCATCGCCGGCAGCCACGTACGGAGCCTGAACTCCCACGGCGTGGTGGGCGTGCGCGACAAGGAGGTCACGCACGGCGACGTCGAGCACGTGATCGATGCCGCCAAGGCCGTGGCCATTCCCGCGGACCAGAAGATCCTGCACGTGCTGCCGCAGGAGTTCCTGGTCGACGGCCAGGAGGGCATCCGCGACCCGATCGGCATGTCGGGCGTGCGCCTCGAGGCCAAGGTGCACATCGTCACCGGCGCCGACAGCGCCGCGCAGAACATCGAGAAGTGCATCCAGCGCTGCGGGCTGGAAGTCGACGACGTGGTGCTCGAGCAGCTCGCCTCGAGCTTCGCGGTCCTCACCGAGGACGAGAAGGAGCTCGGCGTGTGCCTGGTCGACATCGGCGGTGGCACCACGGATCTGGCGGTGTTCGCCAATGGGGCGATCCGCCATACGGCGGTCATTCCGATCGCCGGCGACCAGGTGACCAACGACATCGCGGTCTCGATGCGCACGCCGACCCAGTACGCCGAGGACATCAAGATCCGCTACGCCTGCGCGCTCTCGCAGCTCGCCAACCCCGACGAGAGCATCGAGGTGCCGAGCGTCGGCGAGCGCCCCGCCCGCCGCCTGGCGCGCCAGACGCTCGCCGAGATCGTCGAGCCGCGCTACGAGGAGCTCTTTGGCCTGGTGCGCGAGGAGCTGCGGCGCAGCGGCTTCGAGGAAGTGATCGCCGCCGGCATCGTGCTCACCGGCGGCAGCGCCAAGATGGAAGGCGCGATCGAGCTCGCCGAGGA
>VBMV01000129.1 GCA_005878835.1 Gammaproteobacteria bacterium
CGAGTAGAAGCGCCACAACGGCACCGCCAGCACCGCGGTCCACGCCAGCACCAGCCAGCCCACGAAGCCATCGAAGCGGCTGAGCAGAAAGCCAAGCGGCGCGCCGCGCGCCGGCCGTGTCAGCTCGTGCGCGACCAGCATCACCCACACCCAGCCCGCGTGCAGCCCGGCGCACGCGGCGATGTTGCCGGTCGCCGCGCGCACCAGGCCGAGGAGCACGCCCACCGCCAGCAGCGCGAGGAACGCATCGACGATGCCCGCCGGCTGCGCCCACGAATGCAGCGTCCCGGCCAGCAGCTCCAGGCCGCTGCGCGGCGTGACCTGCGCGGGCGCGATGTGGTGGCTGGCGAGAAAGTGCGTCGCCGCGTACAACAGCGCCGTCAGCAGCACGGCAAGGCGCGTCCCGGATTCGCGTTCGATCGCGGTGTGCATCGCACCGCGCAGGAACGTCTCCTCGATGAACGCCACCGCGAAGCCGCTGACCAGGCGCAGCGCAGCGAGCCGCAGCAGATCCGCGCCGCTGAAGTCTGCGGCCGGCGTCCACTCCAGCAGCCCGAACGCACTCATCAAGCCCACCACCGCCAGCATGCTCGCCACGCCGAGGATGAGCGCGAGCGACATCTCGCGCAGGAACGCGCGGCGCGGCAGCCCGTAGCCGAGGCTGGTGCGGTCGGCGAGCCTCAGGTGCCGCGCGATGAGCACGAACCCCACCAGCAACGCCAGCATGCCGATGCGCTCGCCGACGCGGTGGAACGGGAAGTCGACATACGGGTGCAGCAGCGTCCACGCCGGGTAGCTGAATACGGCGATGGCCGCCAGCGCCAGCCCCATCAGTGCCAGAAACCAGGCAAAAGCTCGCATCGTTTATGACTCGCTTGCCACGGCCGACCCGACCCGACTAGCTTATGTGCTTGCCACTGCGGTGAGGAGTCATGCCGGCACCCCCCGTGCAGCCGATCGTCATCTGGTTCGGCCGGGTCGGGGACCTGATCCTGCTGTCCGCGCTGCTGGAAATCCTGCATCGTCGCTTCGGCAGTCCGTGTCACGTCATCGGCGCCGGCGCCTGGCTGGGTGAGATCTACGCGGCGCACGCCGATGTGGCGCGCGTGTCGTGCCTGCATCGCTACACCGCCTGGGCATTCGACCCCACCTGGTGGCGCACGCGGCGGGCGCTGCGCGCCGGCCGCGCCGGCCCGGTCTATGTCTGCGAGACCGATCTGCGCAAGCTGGCGAGAATCCGGCGCCTGCTGCGCTTCAGCGGCATCGAAGCGGCGCGCTGCGTATTTCTCGCGCATGGACACCGCCCTACCCCACGCGTGCAAAGTTGCGCCGACGCACCGGGTCGATGCGCAGACGGGCGTGGACACCGCCCCACCCCATACGTCCAAAGTTGCGCCGACGCACTGGGTCGACCGCCTGGTGAGCTTCGGCCGCCTCACGCCCGCGGCGTTCAACGCGGCCGACTACCCGTGGCCGGCGCCCGCGCCGCGCTGCGCGCCGCTTCTTACGGTGTCGGATGCGGCGCGCGCCGAGTGCGCCGCGTGGCTCGAGCGGCAGGGCTGGCGCGACCGCACCCTGATACTGGTGCAGCCCGGCAACCGGCGCACCATGCGTGGCCGGCGGCTGCGCGTCTTGCCCGCGGACGACAAGGCGTGGCCGCTCGAGCGCTGGGCGGGGCTGCTGCGCCGCATCCACGCGCGGCTGCCGCAGGCGCTCATCGTGCTATGCGGCGCGCCGCGCGAGTCACGGCTGCTCGAGTGGATTGCCGCGGCGGCGCAGCTGCCGGCGGTGGCGGCGGCGGAGCTGCGGTTGCCGCGCCTGCTGGCGCTGTGTGCGCGCTCGCACAGCATGATCTCCGTCGACACCGGTCCCGCGCATGCGGCGGCGGCGCTAGGCCTGCCGCTGGTGGTGCTGTTCGGCGCGCACTCCCAGCAGCAGTGGCTGCCGCGCAGCCCCTGCGGCTCGCCGGTGTTGGGCGTAGGCGGACCGCCGCAGTCCACGCGCCTCGATCAGATTTCGGTGGAGACGGTGTTCGCGGCGTGGTGTGCACTGGACGCGCAGGACAACGCCCTCAGGACCGCAGCAGCGCGCGCCACTGCTCCGTAACCGTGCTCAGGCGGAAACGCGGATCCGGGCCGGTGCGCGGCCGCCCGCCGCTGCGCCAGGCGCGGATGCGCTCGAGATAGGCATCGAACAGCCCGGCGCTCGCCGCGAGCCGCGCCGGCAGCCGCCGCCAGCGCGACGGCAGACCGCCCACCGCGGCCTCGTAGAGGCGGTACCCTGGGGTGAGCGGCAGCACCTGCCGCGGGTCGCCGACGACTTCCAGCGCCGCGCCGCAGTCGTGAGTGAGCACCGGCGTACCCAGGGCGTGGGATTCGGCGAACACCAGGCCGAAGGTCTCCGGAATCACGAAGTTGGGAAAGAAGGTGCACAGCGCACTGCGCACCTCGGCGTGGATGCGGGCCTGAGGCTGCGGGCCGAGGAACTCGACCCCCGCGCGGCGCGCGTCGCCGCCGGCCTTGTAGCCGGGATTGCCCACCACCAGGCGCAGATCCGGCATGTGGCGCTTCAGCGCGCTGAAGGCATCGAGCGTGAAGTTGAGTCCCTTGTTGGGAGAGGAGAAGAATATCAGCTTGCGCTCATCCACCGGCGTGTCGTCCGGCGTGAGCGCCTCCTCCACCGCGTTGTAGATGGTGAGCGTGCGCACCTGCGCGGCAACGCCGATGCGGCGCAGCGTGGCCTCGACGCCGCGGCGCTGCGAGTCCGATACGCACACCGCCGTCGCCGCCCTCTCGCGCAGCAGCGCGGCGGTGCCGGCGAGCCAGCGCGCGCGCCGCGAGCCCGGATTCAGCTGGTCGTGCAGCCACAGGTACGTGCGGGCGCCGGGGTAGTGCTTGGCCATCAGCGGCAGCGCGCGCGAGTCGCGGTTGACGATCACGTGGGTGATGCCGGAAATGCGCTGCGGCCGGCGATAGCGGCCCCAGTCCTCGGCGCGGTTGTGCTGGATCACGAACGCCTCCAGCGCATCGGCCACCCGTGTCAGGGTCGCCTCGGTGCCTCCCAGGGCGCAGGTGTGCAGGGTGCGCGTGTCGTAGGGCTGCCGGCACAGCGGGTCGTAGAACAGGACCGAGCTCATTTTGAGAGTATTCTACGGACTTTGCGCGAGGCGACGGCTGAGGTGCGCGTGGCGAGTGACAGCGGCTTGTCCGCCTGCATTATCACCTTCAACGAAGCCGACCGTATCGAAGCCTGCCTGCGTTCCGTCGCCTTCTGCGACGAAATCGTCGTGGTCGACGCCCATTCCACCGACGGCACGCGCGAACGCGCCACCGCCCTCGGGGCGCGGGTCATCGAGCGCGACTGGCCCGGTTACCGCTCGCAGAAGCAGTTCGCCGTCGATGCGGCGCGCCACGACCGGGTGTTGTGCCTCGACGCCGACGAGCGCGTGAGCGCGGCGCTGCGCGCCGAGATTCTCGCGCTCAGGGCGCAGGGCTTCGCGGGCCCCGCCGGCTGGTCGATACCGCGCATCACCGACTACTTCGGCCGCTTCCTGCGCCATGGCAACGCCTACCCGGACCGTCTGGTGCGCCTGTTCGATCGGCGCCGCGGCGGCTGGAGCGGTTACGAGATTCACGAGAATACGCACGTGCAGGGCCGCACGGGGAGGCTGCACGGCCGTCTCGAGCACTACGCCTACCGCAGTCTCGCCGACCATCAGAACCGCATGCAGCGCTACGCCGAGCTGATGGCGCAGGCGATGTACGAGCGCGGCCGGCGCTGCGGACTGACCCCGGTGGTGGTGAATCCGCAGTGGCGCTTCGTGCGCGGCTACCTGTTGCGGCTGGGCTTTCTCGACGGCTGGCGCGGGCTGGTGTTTGCCCTGATCGAGGCGAGCTACGTGCGGCGCAAATACCTCGCGCTATACGCCCGCAGCCGGGGGCTGCCGCTCTGACCATGCGGCCACCTGTGCCAGGCGCGCCAGGGGATCATCGAGCTCGAGCAGCTCCAGTTTCTCCGCGGGGGTGAGCGGCAGGATCTCGGCCCAGCGGTTGCCGACCCAGCCGGCGTCCTCGTAGTGGCTGTCGACATGCGTGTACGCGCCGCCGAGCCTCGGCAGCACCTCGCGCAGCAGCCCGCCCAGGTGGGCCAGCGCTGCCGGCAGCGCGCTGGACGCGTCCTCGGGCAGGTAATCGACCTCGGCCAGATTCAGGCCATCGCTCTGCTGCCAGCGCCGCCGCACCCGAAAGCGCCGCTCGCCCAGGCAGGTGATCCCGAGCAGCCCGTCGGGCAGCGTGTCGAAATCCACCACCCGCGCACTGGTGCCGGTGTCGGCCACGGCCGAGACCGCACCCGCTTCCGCGCCCGCGAGGATCAGCACCACACCGAAGGCACTGTGCTCCTTGAGGCAGCGGCGCACCATGTCCAGGTAGCGCGCCTCGAAGATGCGCAGCGACAGCGGCCCGCCCGGAAACAACACCGTATTCAGCGGCAACAGCGCCAGGCCGGCCGGGGGCATGCGCGCTAACGCCTGCGCCCCGGCCCGGCGGCGGCGGCGCGTTCCAGTTCCGCGAGCAGCTTGCCGTGCAGACCGCCGAAGCCGCCGTTGCTCATGATGAGCAGGTGGTCTCCGGGGCGCGCCGCGCGGGCGAGATCGCGCGCCAGCGTGTCGATGTCGCTGCTGCCGTGAGCGCGCTCGCCGAGCGCGGCGAGCACCCCGCCGGTGTCCCAGCCCAGATCCGCTGCCGTGTACAGCCACACCTGGTCCGCGGCGGCGAGCGCCGGGGCGAGCGTGAGCCGATGCACGCCCATGCGCATGGTGTGGGAGCGCGGCTCGAGCACCGCGATGATCCGCTCGGCTCCGACACGGCGGCGCAGGCCGTCGATGGTGGTCGTGATCGCGGTGGGGTGGTGCGCAAAATCGTCGTAGACGCGGATGCCGTTGACCTCGCCGTACAGCTGCAGGCGGCGCGCGATGCCCTGGAATGCCTGCAGCGCATCCAGCGCCTGCCTCACCTCCACACCCACATGGCGCGCGGCGGCGATCGCCGCGAGCGCGTTCTCCACGTTGTGCGCCCCGATCAGCGACCACTGTACGGTGCCGCGCGGCTGCCCGCCCTCCAGGAGCTCGAAGCGCGAGAAGTCCTGCACGCCGTGCACCGCCCGCGCGCTCCACAGCGCATCGGTGCGCGGCTCGCGCGCGAAGCCCTCGAGCGGCGTCCAGCACCCCATCTGCAGCGTGTCGCGCAGCAGCGCGTCGGCGGCGTTCCACACGATGCGCCCGCCCCCGGGCACGATGCGCACCAGGTGGTGGAACTGGCGCTGGATGGCGCCGACGTCGGGGTAGATGTCGGCGTGGTCATACTCGAGATTGTTGAGAATCAGCGTGCGCGGACTGTAGTGCACGAATTTCGCGCGCTTGTCGAAGAACGCCGTGTCGTACTCATCCGCCTCGATGACGAAGCACGGTGCGGCGCCGAGGCGGGCACTCACGCCGAAGTTCGCCGGCACGCCACCGATGAGAAACCCGGGGTTGCGGCCGGCGTGCTCGAGGATCCACGCCAGGAGCGAGGCGCTCGTGGTCTTGCCATGGGTGCCGGCGACCGCGAGCACCCAGCGCCCCTTGAGCACCTCGCGCGCCAGCCACTCGGGCCCCGAGGCAAAGGGGAGGCCGCTCTCGAGCAACGCTTCGATGACCGGCTGGCCGCGCGTCATGACGTTGCCGACCAGCACCACGTCCGGCGCCGGCGTGAGCTGCGCGGCCTCGAAGCCCTCGGTCACCGCGATGCCGAGCGCTTCCAGCTGTGTGCTCATGGGCGGGTAGACGTTGCGATCCGAGCCGCTGACGCGGAAGCCCGCGGCGCGGGCCAGGGCGGCGACCCCGCCCATGAACGTGCCGCAGATGCCCAGGATATGAACGTGCATCGGGGCTTCAGGCCTTGACGGGGGGGAACAGTGCCAACACCAGCAGCCGCCCGGTGAAGATCTGCAATATCACCAGCACGACGCTCGCCGGGCTCGACCACTCGAGCGCCGCCTTCACGATCTGGCTGCTGGCGGCGACCAGCCAGATGATCAGCAACAGCCCCGCGCAGGCGACCGGCACCTGCCACAGCGCATCCTCGCCCAGGCGCAGCATGAGCCAATCGGAAGCGATCAGCAGCGGCGACAGCAGCCCCTGCAGTCCGAATACCGCCGTCGCGGTCTGCAGGATGCGCTCCGAGCGCCCCGCGAGCTTCAGCAGCGCGACATACCAGGCGAGCGTGAACAGCGTGTCGACCAGCACCTGCGCGGGCCAGCTCTTGACCGGTGGCAGCACGCTGCTCACCACCAGATTCACGCCCAGGTAAGCGCTGACGGTCAGCGCGAGCAGCAGCGTCGAGGCCGGCAGGTCCTGCGGGCCCCGGCGCAGCAATGCGATCTGCGCAAAGAGCTGAATGAGCTCCCTCATGTCTTCCGATGCCGGCGCGCGCCTCGCATAATGGGCGCGCCCGATTGTACAGATCATTATCAGACTCCGTTGCAGCGCATCGTCAGCAACACCCCCGACCTTGCCGCGCTCAGCGCGCGTCTCGCCAGGGAGCCGCGCATCGGCCTGGACACCGAATTCCTGCGCGAGCGCACCTATCGCGCGCAGCTGTGCCTGGTGCAACTGTCGGCGCCTGACGACGCCGCGTGCGTCGATCCGCTCGCGCTCCCGGATCTGAAGCCGCTGGCACAGGTGTTGGCCTCCTCGGCCCTCGTCAAGGTGATGCATGCTTGCCGCCAGGACCTGGAGGTGCTGCTGCCGCTCACGGGCCTGGTGCGGCCGGTGTTCGACACCCAGATCGCCGCCGCTCTCACCGGCCTGCCCGCCCAGATCGGCTACGCGGAAGCCGTGCGCAGACTCCTGGGACGGGAGCTCGCCAAGTCCCACACGCGCACCGACTGGTCGCGCCGCCCGCTGTCGCCCGCGCAGATCGAGTACGCGCTCGATGACGTACGCTACCTGCTGCCGCTGGCCGCGCGACTGCAGGAGCAGCTCGCTCGCCTCGGGCGCCTGGACTGGCTCGCCGAAGAGCTCGCCGCGCTCGAGGACCCGGGCGCGCTCACGATCGAGCCCGACAACGCGTGGCTGCGCATCAAGGGACTGCGCGACCTGGACCCGGCGCGCGCGCGGCTGGCGCGCGCCCTGGCCGCGTGGCGCGAACGCTGTGCGGTGGAACACGACCGCCCGCGCGGCTGGATCCTCGATGACACCCTGCTGCGCGAGATCGTGGTGCAGGTGCCGCGCACGCTGCAGGCGCTGGCGCAGATTGCGGCAATGCCGCCGGGGCTCGTCAAGCGGCGCGGCGAGGAGCTGCTCGCCCAGGTGCGCGCCGCCGAGGTTCCGCACCCCGCGCCCCCGCTTGTGGCCCGGGCGCGTCCCGATCCGGTGAAGGCCGCGCTGGTGAAGAAGCTCGGCGCCGTCAGCCAGGCGGTGGCCGCGGAGCTGAACCTGGTGCCGGAGGTGTTGGCTACGCGGCGCGACCTCGAGCAGCTGGCCGACGGACGACGCGACGGCGCGGTGCTGCGCGGCTGGCGCCGCGCGATGCTCGGGGAGCGGCTGCTCGCCGCGCTCTGATGAGCCCCGACCAACGCTGCCGCGGTCTGGTTTCCCGGCAGGTTTGATCATAATTGTCAGCGCGGCCTCCCCTTGAGCCGCCCCCGCCCGGCCGGCGTCGCGCGCCGCGCTTTCCCGCGCCCCACCGCGCGCCCCTTACGGGCGACGGCGCGCTTGCGGCGCGCAATTTTGCCCGGACTCTGGCGCGCGGCGCGCTTGCGTGTTGGTTTGTGGTGAGTCGGCCGGGCGCCAGCGCCTTTGTGGGCGCGCCGTTTCGCGCCACGCAGCGCACGCAGCGGCGCGCCGAGCGCCCGTGCCAGACGCCGCGTGACCTCATCCACGTCCCCGGCGGCGTCGATCACGCGCAGCAGGCCGCGCGCGCGGTAGAAATCGATCAGCGGCCGGGTCTTCTCGTCGTACACGCGCAGCCGCTCGGCCACCGTCGCTTCGTTGTCGTCCGGGCGCTGCATGAGCCGATGCGGGGCCCCGGTCCTGGGACACGACTCGCTCGAGGCCGGCGGGGAAGTGAGCATATTGAACACGCGCCCGCAGTCCGCGCAGCTGCGCCTGCCGGAGATGCGCCGCACCAGCTCGCGGGGCTCGACGTCGAACTGCACCACCGCGTCGAGGGGCTGCTGCAGCGCTTCGAGCAGCCGCTCGAGCGCGTGAGCCTGGGCGAGGTTGCGCGGGAAACCATCGAGAATGAAACCGCGGCGGGTATCGGGCTCGCCCAGGCGCTCGCGGATCATGCCCAGCACCAGGGAGTCCTCGACGAGCCGGCCACCATCCATCGCCTCGCGCGCCTGGCGGCCGAGCTCGGTGCCTCGGGCGACGGCCGCCCGCAGCAGATCTCCGGTCGAGATCTGCGGAATACCGGCCCGCTCCACCAGACGCTGGGCCTGGGTGCCCTTGCCGGAGCCGGGCGCGCCCAACAGAACGATGCGCATGTTTGTTCAGTCGCGACAGCGCTGCCGTGGCAGCCACGAGGGTGCGCCACGTTACCGGCGCCCCCCCGGGAGGTCAAACACCCGCCGGCGCCACCGCCGGAGCTGCGCTTCCCGGCACGCGTGCGTTATTCTTGCCCGCCACCCTTCCGCCACCCTTGCCGGCAGCGCTCACGGCCATGAAAAAGATCGTCCGCAGGAACGCCTTCTATGCCCAGTCGGGCGGGGTCTCGGCCGTCATCAACGCCTCCGCCTGCGGGGTGATCGAGACCGCGATGCGCTGCAGACAGATCGGCAAGCTGTACGCCGGGCGTCACGGCATCATCGGCGCGCTCACCGAGGATCTCATCGACGTCGGCCGCGAGAGCGCTGCGACCATCCGCGCGCTCAAGCACACACCCGCCGGCGCGTTCGGCTCGGCGCGCTTCAAGTTGAAGAGCATCGAGCAGAACCGCACCGAGTACGAGCGCCTGATCGAGGTGTTCCGCGCCCACGACATCGGCTACTTCTTCTACAACGGCGGCAATGACTCGATGGACACCGCGCTCAAGGTGTCGCAGCTCGGCGCCGCGCTCGGCTATCCCATCACCTGTGTGGGCGTACCGAAGACCGTGGACAACGATCTGCCCGCTACGGATTGTTGTCCGGGCTTCGGCTCGGTCGCCAAGTACGTCGCGGTGTCCACGCGCGAGGCGGCGCTCGATGTCGCCTCCATGGCGCGCACCTCCACCCGGGTGTTCGTGTTCGAAGTGATGGGTCGTCACGCCGGCTGGATCGCCGCGGCCGCCGGGCTCGCCGGTCGCGGCGCCGGCGAGCCACCCCACATCATCCTGTTTCCGGAAATTGCGTTCGAGCAGCAGAAATTTCTCGATCGCGTGCGACAGTGCGTCGGCGACTGCGGTTACTGCGTGATCGTGGTCTCCGAGGGAGCCGCCTATGCGGACGGCAGGTTCCTCGCCGACGCCGGTACCACGGATGCCTTCGGGCATACCCAGCTGGGCGGGGTCGCCCCGCTGGTGGCCAACATGGTGCGCCAGGCGCACGGCTACAAGTATCACTGGGCGGTGGCGGATTATCTGCAGCGCTCCGCGCGCCACATCGCCTCCCGGGTCGACGTGGAGCAGGCGTATGCGGTCGGCAAGGCGGCGGTGGAACTGGCCGTCCGGGGCGTGAACGCGGTGATGCCGGCGATCGTACGCAAGGCCTCGAAGCCCTACCGATGGGTGATCGGGCAGGTGCCGCTCGCGCAGGTCGCCAACAAGGAGAAGAAGCTGCCGCCCGGGTACATCCGCGCGGACGGCTTCGGCATCACCGAGGCCTGCCGCCGCTACCTCGAGCCGCTGATCGCCGGCGAAGCCTATCCGCCCTACAAGAACGGGCTGCCCGACTACGCGCGCATCAAGGGCGTAGCGGTGCGCCGCAAGCTGAGCGGCGAGTTCAAGATCTGACGCCGCTTGCTGCGGCGCGGGCGCAGCCGCCGCCGGCGCTGAGCGTTGACGCCGCCATGCTATAGTGCGCGGCCTTTTTTGGGGGAGATTTCCCGATGGATGCCACCCTGTGGCTGTGGGTCGCGATCGCGGCCGGCGTGCTCGCCGTCCTCTACGGCGTGTTCTCGATGAGGTTGATTCTGCGACTGCCGGCGGGCACCGCCCGCATGCAGGAGATCGCCGCCGCGATACAGACCGGCGCCAAGGCGTACCTCAACCGCCAGTACAGCACCATCCTGGTGGTGGGCGTGGTGCTGCTCGTGGTGATGGGCTTCTCGCCGCTCGGCTGGCCGACGGCGGGCGGTTTTGCGGTGGGCGCGCTGCTGTCGGGTCTGACCGGTTACATCGGCATGAGCATCTCGGTGCGCGCCAACGTGCGCACCGCACAGGCCGCCACCGAGGGCCTGAACGCCGCGCTCACCGTGGCGTTCCGTGGCGGGGCGATCACCGGCATGCTGGTGGTGGGCCTGGGGTTGATGGGGGTTGCCGGCTACTACCTGCTGCTGCGGCAGTTCCCCGCCGTCGGCGCCGACGGCGCGCTGCATGCCCTCGTCGGCCTGGCATTCGGCGGCTCGCTCATCTCGATCTTCGCGCGCCTCGGCGGTGGCATCTTCACCAAGGGGGCGGACGTCGGCGCGGACCTGGTGGGCAAGGTCGAAGCGGGGATCCCCGAGGACGACCCGCGCAACCCCGCGGTGATCGCCGACAACGTCGGCGACAACGTCGGGGATTGCGCCGGCATGGCTGCGGATCTGTTCGAGACCTATGCCGTCACGCTGGTCGCGACCATGCTGCTCGGCGGACTGCTGTTTGCCGATCGGGGGGCGGACGTCGCCTTCGCCGCCGTCATCTATCCGCTCGCGCTCGGGGCCGCCTCGATCGTCGCCTCGATCGTCGGCACGTTCTTCGTTTCCGCGCGCGCCGGCGGCAAGATCATGAACGCGCTCTACAAGGGCGTGATCGTCTCCGGGGTGGTCTCCGCCGTGGCGTTTTACTTCATCACACGCCAGATCATGCCCGGGAGCCTCGCGGCGCTGTACGGCTGCGCGCTCATCGGCCTGGCGCTCACCGCCGCGATGATGATGATCACCGAGTACTACACCGCCACCGAGTACTCTCCGGTGCGCAAGGTGGCGGCCGCCTCGCAAACCGGCCATGCCACCAACATCATCGCGGGACTCGGCGTGTCGATGAAGGCCACCGCACTGCCGGTCATCGCCGTGTGCCTGGCGATCTGGGGCGCGTTCACGCTCGATGGTCTGTACGGTATCGCCATCGCCGCGACCTCCATGCTGTCGATGACGGGCATGATCGTCGCGCTCGATGCCTATGGCCCGATCACCGACAACGCCGGCGGCATCGCCGAGATGGCGGGCCTGCCGCGCCAGGTGCGCGACATCACCGACCCGCTGGATGCCGTGGGCAACACCACCAAGGCGGTCACCAAGGGCTATGCCATCGGCTCGGCCGGGCTCGCCGCGCTGGTGCTGTTCGCCGACTACACGCATAACCTCGAGGCGGCCGGCAAGCTCGCGATCTTCTCGCTGTCCGATCCGGCGGTGATCATCGGCCTGTTCATCGGCGGACTGGTGCCCTACCTGTTCGGCGCCATGGCCATGGAGGCGGTCGGACGCGCCGCGGGGTCCGTGGTGAACGAGGTGCGGCGCCAGTTCCGCGAGATCAAGGGAATCATGGCGGGTACGGCCAAACCCGATTACTCGCGCGCGGTGGACCTGCTCACGCGCGCGGCGATCCGCGAGATGATCGTGCCCTCGCTCCTGCCGATCCTGGTGCCCATCGTACTGGTGCTGGTGATCAACACCCTCATGGGCAGCGGTGCGGGCATCCGCGCGCTCGGGGGCCTCTTGATCGGCACCATCGTCACCGGGCTGTTCGTCGCCATCTCCATGACCACCGGCGGCGGCGCCTGGGACAACGCCAAGAAGTACATCGAAGAGGGCAACTTCGGCGGTAAGGGGTCGGAGGCGCACAAGGCGGCCGTCACCGGCGACACCGTGGGCGATCCGTACAAGGACACCGCGGGGCCTGCCATCAATCCACTGATCAAGATCATCAACATCGTGGCGCTGCTGCTGGTGCCACTGCTGTGAGGCGAGGGAGCATGTCCCCGGACGAGGAGTTTCCGCTGCACAAGTCCGACGCCGACTGGCGCCGCGAGCTCACGCCCGAGTCCTACCGGGTGCTGCGCCAGCATGGCACCGAGCGCGCCGGGACCAGTCCCCTCGATCACGAAGCACGCGCCGGCAGCTTCCGCTGCGCGGGCTGCGGCCAGAGGCTGTTTGCGTCGGACACCAAGTTCGACAGCGGCACGGGCTGGCCGAGCTTCTTTCAGCCGCTGCCGGGGGCGGTAGGCACGCGCGAGGATCGGAGCCTGTTCACGCGCCGCACGGAAGTGCACTGCTCGCGCTGCGGCGGTCACCTGGGCCACGTGTTCCCGGACGGACCCGAGCCCACCGGTGAGCGCTACTGCATGAACGGCGTGGCGTTGAAGTTCGAGCCCGCCAAGTAGACATCGAGCGAGGGCACCCGCCCTCTCGCCTGGCGCGTGTGCGTTCAGGCCGCCAGCAACAGCGGCTGCGGGCGTCCGATGGCATACCCCTGCAGGTAATCGACGCCCATCCGGCGCGCGACGTCGACCGCGGCCGCGTCCTCCACCTGCTCGGCGATGACCTTGAAGTTGAGCGTGCGCGCGAGCTTGATCATCGCCGCCACCATCGCCTGATTGACGGTGTCGCGCGCCAGGTTGCGCATGAAGCTGCCGTCGATCTTCAGGTAGTCGAGGGGCAGATTCTTCAGATTCGAGAACGAGCCGACGCCCGAGCCGAAGTCATCGAGCGCGAACTGACAGCCCATGCCGTGCAGCACCCCTACGAAGCGGCGCGCGTGATCGAGGTTGGCGATCACCGCGTTCTCGTTGATCTCGAAGCACACCTGCGCGGGCGCGACCCCGCTGGTATCGAAGCACTCGACCACGTACTCGAGAAACTGTGCGTCCCCGAGCGTCTGACCGGACACGTTGATGGCGACGCTGCGCCGGGCCGGCACCGAGATCGCCCCGCGCCCGAGGGCGGCGAACGTCGCCTGCACCACCCAGCGGTCCACCAGCCCCATCAGCCGGTAGCGTTCGGCGGCCCGCATGAACTCCGCGGGCGGCAGCTCCTGACCGGCCTCGTCCTGCAGCCGCACCAGCACCTCCATCGCAGGCCCCCCCTCCTCGGCGTGCGTCGCAACGATCACCTGCTGGTACAGGTGGAAGCGGTTTTCCTTGAGCGCGCCCTGCAGGCGCTGCAGCCACTGGATCTCACCGGTGTGGCGGGCGAGGGCCTCATCGCGCGCCGAGTACACCACCACCCGCCCGCTGCCCTGCTTCTTGGCGACGTAGCAGGCGGTATCGGCAGCCGCCAGCAGCTCTTCCAGCGTGCCGCTCTCGCGCGAGATCTCCACCAGACCCACCGACACGCCGCTGTTGAAGATCTTGTCCTTCCACACGAAGCGGTATTCGCCCACCGAGCGGGTGAAGTCATCGGCGATCTGCCGCGCCTTGTCCAGCGGACAGCCGATCAGCAGCGTGCCGAACTCGTCACCGCCGAGGCGCCCGACCGTGTCGCTGTCGCGCACCGCGTCGCGCAGCAGCTTGGCGACCTCGCGCAGCATGCTGTCCCCGGCGAGGTGACCGCTGGTGTCGTTGACGAGCTTGAAGCGATCGAGGTCGAGATAACACAGCACGTG
>VBMV01000174.1 GCA_005878835.1 Gammaproteobacteria bacterium
CGCCAGTCGCTGCATGCAGAGGTGCCGCCAGTCGCTGCATGCAGAGGTGCTGTTCCTGCGCCGGCAACTGGCCCTGTACGTCGCGCGGGGCGTGAAGCCGAGGCGGATCGATGCAGCAACGCGGGTGAGCTCGCGCCGTTTTCTCGACGACTTCGGCTCGGTGCGGAGCAAAGCGGTGCCAGGTGTGGGCTGCATCACGAGTGCTCCCTGTGCCCTGGGTGAGCGGGATCTAATATCTGCGGAGCACAGCGCGCAGCCCAAAGGCCTGGCGCTACTGCGGCTTCGTTACCATCAGCCAGAACACCAATATGACGGCTGCAAACGCCGGCACGCCCAGCCAGAACCACACGCGGGCGTAGGTTCGATAGCCCTGGCCCATCGAAGTCGCCGCGTCATGCTCTGATTCACGCGCAATGTCCCGCATGCGCATCTGCAACCAGACGACGGGAATCCAGCACAGTCCCGCCAGGCAGAACAGCGCGATCGACCACACTAGCCAGGTCTGCGACAGCGAGTAGTTCAGTGTTCGCATCAGAGCTACCCCGGTGACCGCCTGTACGATGATCGCCGGCAGGGTAAACAGCCAGTCGGCCATTACCACCCTCTCGGATACCACCCGAATTGCTGCGATGTTGCCGCTGCGATCGGTGATCCATTTAAAGAAGGCGATTCCGAGTCCGGTACCGAACAGCACCGCTGCGCTGGTGATGTGGATCGCCTTGAGAATGAAATAGGAGCTCACGCCACTCTCTCGCTCATATTGAGTTCACGCAGCGGCTCAAGAAACTCGTCAACTGTCAATAGGCCCATGCAGGGCATCGCACCCCTCGGAAGAGATGCGCCGGAGCCAATCTTCCTTGCCAGCGCGATGGCCGCCCCGCACGGGATGTGCGGGCCGTGATTCTTCTCGGCAATCAGATTCCAGTCGATTCGCAGTGGCGCACCGTCGGCTCCCTCTCCCTCGAGCGTCACGAACATTCCGCCCTTGTCGCTCACGATGGGTTCCATCCATCGGCTGAAGCGATTGAGTGGGCTCGCGAACGCGTTCATGTCGGTCAGAACGCCGGCCTTCACGAGACCGGCCAGACCCCAGACCACGAAGTGGCCCAGGTCGCTCGCAAATCCCGCCTGAAACGAAACGGTCCGGACTGTTGGATACCGCTTGGGGAAGAGCTCAAGGTCGGGAACATCGCAGCTCCCGAGCCATCTCTTGCCGAGCGGCGGCGGGAATTGGTGTCTGCTGAGGTTCAGCCAGCCATAGGCGTCGACCCATGCCCCGTCCTGCCAAGATCGGATTCGCTTGCCGCCGTAGCTGAAAACACCCCTCACGGTGGCCAATCCGGGCGCGCGGGCTCCGGAGCTGATTCCGATGCGGATGGCCTCAAGTCGCCTGAACCTTGGCGAGTACCGATCGATCACAGCCGACGAAAGAGCCGGAACGGAACTCGCGCCGCTGATGACCGTCAACCCGACCGCGGAAGCGAGGGTGCTAAGGGAGCTGATGCCAGCGACGAACTGGCGGCCGTCGGCCAGATCGATGTAGTGACACCGAGCCTCAATCGCCGCGCGTGCCACGGAGCAGTCCTGGCCTTGAAACGGCCCTGCCGTGTGAATGAGGACATCGACCCGCAAACGTCGAAGGACGTCGGCCAAGTGGCTATCGTGAGCGTCAAGCGCCACCGCGTTTTCAACGGGCAGGCCCGTGGCGCGCGTAGCGGCACTCGCCCGCTCGAGATCCCGGCCACCCACCAAGACTCGCACTGACCCGGTCGAAGCGAGTGCGGTGGAGATGCGTTGACCAAAAAATCCATAGCCACCTAACACGAGGACCGTGCGCATCAGATCCCACTGCCCTCTGCGACGCTCAAGGACCGCTCCTCTCCAGAGGCTTCGATGGCGGATCCGACCCAACCGAAGGCTGAGCGAGGTAACAAGTCTTCCGCCGCCCGAACCAGCGGTATCGGTTTCGCGCAATGAGGCGATAAAGCGACTCGCGCAACGCCCTGGGAATTACTCGCGCCGCGTGAATCAGTCGCCACCCTCCTCCGGCGGCGGCGACGAGATGTATCCACGCGTCAGACTGGGTCAGGCACCGTTCGCCATCCAGGACCAGGAATGTCAGCGGGTCATCCGGCTCATAGCCATGTTGAGCCAACAGCGTCCGACCCAGATCGCTTTGCATCGGAACCAGGTGAAACGGGGCCTCACCCTGGTGATGCTGCAGCCACCGCGCCCCGCCACTACAGAGGTTGCACAGACCATCCAAAAACAGCTACTCGGTTTTGGGTTTCCACTTTGCGCTGCGCATACCACCATCGTGTCCAAACCCCGAACCACCGCAAGCATCGCGACGGACTCCCCGATCCTGACCCCAAGGGGCTCAGGGAACGCGACAGCCGTAGCCGCCGGAAATGCCAGGCTTCTAGCCTGACCCGGCCTCTCGGAGTGGAGTGCCGCTGTCGACCCAGAGCCGCCGGGTTTCTTGTGGTTTCTGGTCGTGGCTCGATTGCGTGGCCGAGTCTAGTTTCCCGCGTTTTTCGGAAGGTATTCGTGTTCGCTCCGAGCGCTCCAGCGATACAGGTCTTCATCCCCACAATGGGGGCATTTGATCGCCGTCAGTTGATCGTCGAACTCGGGCACGGCCACCTTGCTTCCTGCCGGTGGGGGTGCAATGGCAATGACAACTCCGCATGACCGGTTCTTACACAACCACCCGACGTAGCGATTCCCTGGAATCATCTGCGGCTTCGACCTGAGTTCGACATGGCGCGGCGCAACTGAAGCCACCGGCCTACGGGTTGGTGTACCCCGGCTCTTGGTCGGACGTTTAATCGCCATTGATCTCTCTCCGCTTAAGAGCTTCGGAGAGCCTACCGCGCCTGCGACGACTCTACTAGCCCCGCACGATCAGTGGAACAAACGCGGTGCGAATTCGTTGAGGTCGCGGCGCCAAGTCTGCCACTCGTGCGCAGTACCCGGCGATTCGAAATACACTACGTCCACTCCGGCTCTCTGCAATGCGGTCGCGGCGACACTGATACTGCTACGAAACATCGGCGACTCCGCGGTTCCGACGCCGAGCCAAAGCAGCTTCACGCGCTTGTTGAATGCTCTCGGATCGGCGAAAGCCCCCTCATACGCCGTCTTAGGATCAAACTCCTCCGGCGTATTCCCTTGCGGTTCCCTGCCCGTGTTGATGTCCGGAATCACGGGTCCGCTGAAGGAGCCAATGTACGAGAACCTGTCCAGGTGATGCAGCGTAACAAACAGAGTTTGCATCCCGCCCATGGACAGACCGGCTATTGCGCGATGGTCTCTGTCCGGCATCGTTCTGTATGCGGCATCGATCATCGGGATCAGTTCGTGAACAATCACGTCCTCGAAAGTGCGGAAAGCGATCCTCATGGTCTCTCGGGATACGCCGGGCCCAATGGCGAGCGGCGCGGTTCCTGCCTTATTCGCATAACCACAGTCCATTACGACGATCATTGGTACCGCTTCACCCGCGGCCATCAGATTGTCAAGAATGAAGTTCGCTCGCCCCTGCCGCGTCCAGCCGGTTTCGTCCTCTCCCGCCCCGTGTTGGAGGATGAGTACCGGGTAGCGGCGCTTTGGGTTCTTCTCGTAGTCCGGAGGGGTATATACCAAGGCGCGTCGCCAGGCGCCGGTCATTCTTGAGAAGTACCATTTTGCGCGCACCTCGCCATGGGGAACGTCGCGTATTGCGTAGAAGTCCGCACCCGCTTCGGGCACTTCAATTCCGCTAGTCTCCTTGTCATATCCGAAGTACGTCTGGCTCGCTGGGTCATTCACCGACACCCCATCCACGACGAACCAGTAATAATGGAAGCCTGGCACAGCAGGTGGTGTTGTCACACTCCAGACGCCGTCGGCTCCCTTGGTCATTGGAAATGGTCCGGCACCCAGACCGTCACCGCCGGCGACCTGCACGCTGTTCGCCTCGGGTGCCTTCAGCGAGAAGTGGATGGTGCGGTCCGCTCCGATGCTGGGGCTTGGAGCGCCTCGTACATTCGATTCCGCAGGGGATGCGGCCTCAGGTTCACTCGCTCGGGCGATCGCTGCCCCCGAGCCCAGAATTGCGGCTGTGAGGATAAAAGCCCATTGATTCATTTGAACCTCCAGTCCGTGCACCGGTTGGAGAGTGAAGTGGACTC
>VBMV01000130.1 GCA_005878835.1 Gammaproteobacteria bacterium
AGTCCCCCGTAAATGGGGACTACTGAATTTATTCCCTTCACGAACATCAGCACGATGACCAGAATGGCGCTGGCGATGATCGAAACGAAGGCAGCGGCTGGCGCGCCGCGCTCGAAGACCATGGCGGCAATGATCGGAACGAAGATCGCGCCGACCAGCAGGTCGTAGCCCACCGTGAGCGCGGCCACGACGTCGTGCATGACACACGCCACAACGGCGGCGAGCACGCCGAGTATCAGCGTCAGTGCGCGGCTCTGAGCGACGGAACCAGTGCCACCGGACTTCTTCAGCGTCAGGTATACGTCCTCGAGAAAGACCGTTGAGGTCGCGAGCAGGCACGCCGTCGCTGTGGACATGATCGCTGCGAGTGACGCGGCGAGCACGAGGCCACGCAGACCGATGGGCAACACGACCTTGGCGATCTCGGCGAATGCGAGGTCGGCATCCGCCAGAGGAGGCAGAAACGCCCGCCCCGCGGCACCGATCAGCGCGCCGGCGGCCGCATATGCGATGCAGTAGAGACCGACCAGGACGCCTCCCGTGCGCGCAACCGAGACGCTGCGCGCTGTGAAGACGCGCTGCCAGCCATCCTGCCCGATGAGAATGCCCAGGAAATATAGCGTAACGAACGATGCAATCTTGTCCCAGCCGATGTGCGACATCGAGAAGAAGCCCGTCGGCAGCTCCTGCTGCATGCCGGCGAGTCCGCCAGCCCGAATGATCGCGAACGGCAGCAGGATAAACAGTATGCCGACAGTCTTGATCGCGAACTGGACGATGTCGGTCGCCGTGAGTGCCCACATGCCTCCGAGCACCGAGTAGCCAATCATGACGGCGCTACAGAGCAGTATCGCCTGTGTCCGCGATACGCCGACCATGACTTCCGCGATCGCGCCAATGGCGATGGTCGCGACCACGACGATCATGAAATCGTAGCAGCCCATGACGATGCCGCCGGCGATGCGCGCGGATGCACCGTAACGCCGCTGAAGGAGCTCCGGGATCGTGTAGAGCCTCAACTTGAGGATTCGCGGCACGAGCACGACGCCCATCACGATCATCCCGAGGCCGTACATGGACACGAGCCACATGCCCGAGATGCCGTAAGTGTAGCCGAGCTTGACGCCGCCAATCGTCGCGCCGCCCCCGATGATGATGGCTGCAAGGGTGCCCGAATACAGCAACGGACCGACCGACCGTCCTGCGACGAGAAACTGTTCCTGGTTGGTCGCCTTGCGTTGTGTCCAGAAGCCGACGGCGACCATGCCGACCATATAGGCGGCGATGATTACCAGGTCCAGGCTGGCCATGCCGGCCGGATCAGGCCTGACGTCGCTCGAGGAGTCGCAACGCGCTGTCCACGTCTTCCTGATTCAGGTAGCAGCCCTGCAGGTGTCGTTCGCCCGAGCTCGCATCGAACGGTGCGCGCCCGTGCAACACTCGGTTGTTGTTGTAGGCGATGAGGTGTCCGGGCTCAAGTCTCAGCTCGCGCCGATATTTCGGATTGCGCAGCATGCCCCAGAATGTGGCGAGGGCCTTGTACATCGGCTCGATCAGCTTCTCTGGCCCAATCATGACACCCCGCAACCAGTTGTTGAACCGGATCCGTGTCAGACGCCCTTCGCGGTCCACTTCGATCACCGGCGCGCTCGTGCGGATATCGCAGGTATCGTCGTGAAAGCGGTACTCGATGTCGTGGGTGCTGAGCAGGTTGAAGGCTTCCTGGTCCGCGGCACGGAGATCCTCGGCAACCCTGAACCCGTCCGCGAAAACAGATTCGCCGCCCATCACGCTACTCTTCAGGCAAAACAGTAGCTGAACGTCCGGCGGTGCACGCCAGTTGGCAAGATCGGTATGCAGTTCCAAACCCATCGACGTATATGCCGATGCATTCGGATTGGGCATCGAGACGACATCATAGTGTTCGCCAAAGTTGCTCGCGCGCACCGGTCCGATCCGGCGGGCGACCTCCAGCAGCTGGCCGGGCTGCTGCGGTACACCCCGGAGCAGCACGATGCCTTGGGTCTTCACCCCCTCGATCCATGCACGCAAACCAGCGTTCGTCTGCATGTAGTCTGTGTAGTCGATGCAGGGAAGCCTGTAAGCGATATCGGCATCCCAAAGCTGCGGTGTGCACGGCCGGTCACGCGGTTCATTCTCGGAATAACCATGGGCGCGCAGCCACCCCTTGGTGTACCTAGACAGGTGCGACTCGTCGCCGGCTCGGAATTCGATCTCGAGAACCTCGTCCGCACGCAGAGTGGCCGAGCGGATGGACGGAGCGGTGTGATCGATGAACATGAAGGTGCGCTCCAGTGCCTGCGGATGACGACACTGAGGGCACGGACAGTTGTCCCGCAGCCAGAGCACGTGAAACCGGCTGCGGAGCCCATCGTCCCACCGCAGTGCAACGCCCTGCGCATCGTGTTCCAGTGCGATGATCGTGCGAGCGGTCTGCATGGGCGCGAGGTCCGCCATGGGCGATTCGCGAGACGCGGGATGCTTTTTGTCGACGGCAAGCACGGTAAGTCCGCGCAACGAGTCTGGACCAAGGCTAGTTGACCGGCCGCGTACACGACAAGCAACACGTTTTGGGGACGCGCCTTTAGTTTTTCTATAACCTACGTTGAATGAAGAACGGAAAGACCCCGGTCAACTGGCTGCGCACCTTCGAGGTCGCGGCGCGACACCTGAGCCTCTCGGCCGCTGCATCAGAGCTGAATGTCACGCCGGCGGCAGTCAGCCAGCAGGTGCGACTACTGGAGTTTCGGCTGGGCGAGAAGCTGTTCGTGCGGCATGCGCGGGGCCTGCGACTCACGCTTGCCGGCGAAGCCCTCGTCCCCGTTTGCCGCGAGTCGTTCGAGCGGCTCGACACTGCGTTGGCCGAGCTTTTCGGAGATCGTGGGAAGCAGCAACTCGTGATCCGAGTGTCGCTCGGGTTTGCACGACAATGGTTGCTGGAGAGGCTGGCGGGCTTTGCCCGGAAGCATCCCGAAATTCCGATTCGCCTGGTGACTACTGTGTGGGCCGGGGAGCCGCCGGACTCGAGCGTGGATGTGGATATCCGGCTCACCGCGGGCCCGATCCCTGGAATGCAATCGCATCAACTGACGCACGATGCCGTGTTCCCCGTCTGCAGCCCCGGACTTGCAAAGGCCCCTCCCCGTCTACGACGCCCCTCGGACCTCCGGCACCGCTCCCTCCTCACGACAATCGGTTTTGCCGAGGGCTGGCGCCATTGGTTCGCCGCGGCAGGCGTCGACCCTGAGCCCTCGGCCACGCGTCTCGAATTCGACTCGATGCGGCTGGCCTTGGAGATGGCAGCGCTCGGTCACGGCGTGGCGCTTGCACGCAGCAGCTACGCCGAGGACCTGTTGCGCACCGGGCGAGTGAAGCCGCTCTTCAACGTGCGCATCAGTGCCAGCGACAATGTGTACGTGACGCTCGCTCGTGGACTGGAGGGGAGTTCTCCAGCGGTTCAATTTCGGGACTGGATTCTCGGCAAATCGGTGCGGTAGATACAGACGGCTACAAGGAAGAGGCTTGGCCAGTGTGTTCGCTTGGCCGCTCGAAACTTGGGACGCACGAATTGGGATCCTTCTGCTGCGTGGTCCGTTACCTCACAGCCTTGCCTCATGATGCATGGCGCCCAGCAGTGGCCGCAATAGCTGTGAAATATCACCTGGCCGGATCTGCGCGTAGCAGTCATCTATCCGAGCGTAACTGGCCAAAATATTTCACACCCCTGACGAACAAACTCTCGTTCGATCAACCACTTGGGTCGTTTTTCGGCGTCTGAAAATCCGCGTGTCGGTGGTTCGATTCCGCCCCTGGCCACCATTCAGATATTCAGATCAGCAACTTAGATTCTTAGATTGAGCGTCGGCTCGCCTGAGCGGGCGATGTTTCCATTTGGTTTCCATTTCGGCCTGCGACGTCGGCTCCCTACAGCCGTGGATTCGCACACTGCCGTATATATGTCGACGGACAACTGAATCCAGACGGCTTATCGGTCCCGCGGTTGCGGACGAGCCGAATGGAGGAGCATATCGTGTTGCGCGAGATCGAACTCAAAATGCCAGAGGTCCGCTGGCGGTTTAAGGTCGAGCACTACCTCCCGCTCGACGTAAGAAAAGTGGCGGTTTCGCGTGCCGCAGCTTGATCGCTTGCTCGGCCCCCCAGCTGATCCATTTGCGAGAGCGTTACACCCTTTCGCCATGCGGCGCTACTGAGAATCCGGTGCAATCTCACGGTGCAGGTCTTGTTCGCAATGCCGGCAGACCCCGGCAGCCGCATACGAATGATGTAGCGCCCGCGATTGGCGTACGTCTTGGACAGTTTGCCAGGAATCCCAGCTGAGCACCGCGACGGCGATCGCCGTAACGACCCACGTAACGGGGTGCATCTTATGCCGCCGTGAGGGCGCGGCTTGTAGTGCCGGCCCCTGCGCAGCCTCAGTGCCCTGTCCGAGCACCTCGTTGCCATACTCGCGCCTCATGGAAGTCATTCCGGCGTCCTCCTCCTGCACTCGCCATGAGTGCGCGAATATCAGACGCCACGAGACATAGAGCCGCCGTGAACGTCATCACACCTGTCAACGCACCAGTAATTGACCCCACTGTCGGCTAAGTAAATTTCCCTAGGCGCATTTCAGTGGCCGACCGCGCGGCCGCCGCCACGGTCGGCGCAAAGGCGCTCTGCCATAGTGTGCAGGCGATCCCGTGCCAGGCGCATGCCTTCCGGGATGGAGAGATTGAGGTCTTAGAGCGATACATCGATACATCTGCAACGCTGCTGACGGTCTTTGTCGCAGCGCGCTGATCAGCAATCGTGGCAGCGGGCACAATCCCAAGCAGCGCCCTGAGGATGGCAGCTCCGGACGCAGCGTGCCGGCCCCGTGTAGAACCACCGAAAGCGGACTTTGCGGATGCCTCCCGTCCGCCTTATTTCATCACCCTCTCAAATGGTTGCTCTAGACAATTTTCCAAATCGGTTTTTTTGTGGCACGGGCCGGACCGAGAGCCATGTGCGGGCGCGCGGCGCCGAACCCTAGAGCGAACTGCGGTGGGCCGCCGCGGATTTGCGTGGCGACCCACCGATGGGGCCCCGAAACTGATGCAGCGCCGCAAGCAGCAGCGCAACGGCCGTGACCGTAATGCGCAGGCACCGCTGTCTTCACAGGTTCCTCCTATTGTGGCCGTTCTACGTGCGCTTGCGTCGATTGAACCGCGACAGCACCCGCGCCTTCGCGTTCGAATGCTCGCTCTTGCGCGCACCCCTGAGGCCCGCTGCGGCCTTCGCCTCCTCTTTGGCTATCTCCTTCAGATCGGCCCGCTCGAGCTGCGCCTTAGTCCGCTGCTGACTGCGGTGTTCGCGGCGGTCCTCAGCCACGAAAGCCTTCTTCTTACTCGCGGAGCCGAATACCTGTGACCACTGTCCGGCTTTAAAAATGATCTGATAACCGCCCGAAAGGATCTGAAACGGCTGGGTGACCTTGTCCAACTGATCGAACTTCACTGAACCGGCCTTGCGGAAGACCTCGAAGTACGCTGGATACACGAAATCGCTCATCGGGATGCCATTGACCGGAAAGGTCAAGGCCTCCACCGGGTCGGCGCTTTCGTAGGCATAGATAGTCGCCGGGTCGGGCCCGGTGGTCATCAGATTGATCGCAGGGTCCACCAGCATTTCCACGAGCTCATGCGATGCGGACACACTCACCAGATCGCCGTTCTGCAGCGTCGTGCGTACGAACACCTTCGCGATCGGGAACCCGTCCGGGGTCAGGTCGTGGTAGGCGAGGGCGCCCGGCTGATCCGCATCGTCGAGAAACACCATCGCCCACGCCCCGGCGATGAAGCCCGTCGACTTCACGAGGTTCGCGGGCGTGGCCCACACCGGCACAATGAACTGGTTGATGTAGACCTGCATCGCCGCAATCAACTGATCCAGATCAACGCCCAGTGGAATGGTGGCCTTGTTGAACACCGCGATCTTCGGGATATCGCCCTGGTTGAACGCCCCAAATTTGGGTTTCGGCATGATTTGACCCTTCTTTTAACATCGTGCAGTGCGTTTCTGCGACTGCCAATCACGGGACGCAGGCCGCACCGCCCCTGCCGCAGAGAGAGGATAACTTCAGCGTTGGCGACAGAAGAAGAATTGGAGTCCCCATTGAGCCTTATTTCTTATCCGCGGATAACAAACTTACTCATGACCTCTCGTCCCGAGAAGCCCGCCACGGCAGCGACGAAGAAGAACAGCCCTTCGCCCGCGCCGCCCGACGGCGTGCCCCAAGCCTGAGTGTTGACGCCAACAGCATGTGCAACGCAGACGACGGTTGCCGCGAGTATTCCAATCAAGATACTGCCGAGCGGGTGCCGTCTCGCGTCTTTACGAAGGAGAGCGCCGACGATGCCGCCCAGGAGCGTCGCCAAAGCAAACGCAACGGGCCACGCGAACTCGACCTTGCCGTGGCCATCATGAAATGGGGAATCCGTTGCAGTGATCTGCGCGCTACCGATCCCAGCGGAGCGCAACTTTGCGACACCGGTTCCGCTCTCATCCAAAGCTACCGGCGACGGGGCAATCGACCCTCGAGTCGTTTGAAGGGCCACCTCCTGACCCTTGCGGCCTTGCGTTTCCGCGATCCGAATAACCACAGTGGTCTCCTCCAACCCGAGACCGCGAATCAGACTGCTCACGGGCCGTACTTCGATATCCGGCCTGCGGATAGGCATGACTATGGAATCCGGCCCGTGATTGAGCGCGGTCATTGCGTGCACCGCGTACGGATCAGTTGGCGAAAGGACACTGAGGTGCACTTCCTGGGGTGCATTCAGGACCGTGAAAAGAAGAGGGACTGGAGTAATGTCTGCTGCCTCCGCAGCAAGCAGGACGGGAACCTCGTGCGTCAGCGCCGAGTTATCGTCACGGTTCGCAGAGTTGACGAGCGCCATCGCGAGACGCCCCATAAATCTTCCGGTGCCCGCGTCGTAGTGAAGAGCGTCAAGAACGGCAAGAACTATATTGAAGTTTACGGGCTGGCCACCTTGGGTAGTAAACGCAGTGAAGCGTGTGGGCAGGACAAAAGCAGCTTTCACAGGGGTCGCGCTCACCTTCGACCAGTAGGAACCCGGAAATGCCACCTGCGTAGCTACCTTACCGACACGTTCTGCGATAAGCGTAGGTTTGCTCAGTACCGCACTTGAATTGCTCTCGGTAAGCCGCACCGCGTGACTCCCCGAAAGCGCCACCACGTCGCGCGAATCAAGCGGTGAATCCGCGGCGTGCAGCGCGGTCAATAAAGAGTTCCGGGTTTGTGCAGCTGACATTGGTTTCATTGCTGCCGCGACCGGTGTCGGAGGAGTCACGTGCTCGGCAAGTGCTGCCGGGAGCGTTGGCTGAGAGCGCGCGACCGGCGACGCCAGTGTTAGCGCGACCAAGAGCAATTGCGGCCTCGACACGATTGCTTACCTCCGGGCGCTACAGGTCCACGCGTGTGTAGTGTTTCCTTGTGACTTCGCAACCGGCCTAATCGCAGTCGGAGCGCACGAAGTCTGTTCATATTCTTTCGGTTTACGGCAGGTCATCCGCATTGACCCATTGGCCGTCGTGAAAGACTTCGATCTTCACAATAGGGTGAATTTCCCAGAGGGTGGAGCGATATTTCCCCAAATGGGCGCGGTGCTCCGGATCCAGTAAGGTCCACCCGCTGATTCGAACGGGATCGGCAGAATTGACCCAGGGAGCCAAAGCGCCCGGCGTCCATTTGGTGTGCATCTGCCGCACCCGGGGAGTAGTCTCAACCACGATCGCGGTTGCCTCCGGGTCCCCAGAGTGTTCGACAAGAGGCATGTGCCAGTCCACTTCGACGGCATTGGAGAAGTGGCAATTGGTGGATTCACCGCTCCCGCCCGCTTCCACCTTGATCGCAGCCAGATACCCAACCACGGACACCGCCACGCCTTCGTAGGGTTGAATCTCTGCAAGCTGTTGGGCGGTCCAATTCGCTAGCGATCGCCCGGCAACCGGATACGGTAAGCCTTGCACCGCCTTCCATGTCACGTCATGGTACTGGGCGGGTTCGTCGGTTCGGTTCTTACGGGCGTTCGTGAACGTGTCGCCACCGTCGCCCGTCGGTGCGCAGTCCCCGTCCGGCCCATGAAAGGTCGTCTGGTTCGGGTCTGGCTTGTCCCAAGAGGGAGAAATGCTCGAGGCCATGCCGGTGGTCGCGGCAGGCGGGCTGGCAGGTTGCCCACCCGATCCCGGATGGGATGGCGGAACGGTGCTTCCGGAGTGTGCGGGGACGATTTCCAGGCTTCGTGCACGCACCCAACCCTCATCGCCTTCAGAGCTACGAACGTGGTAGTAGCCCGCGGTCTGAGCCGGCTCGATGAGCTCAACATCCTCCGGGGGGGTGAGCGTGAGAATGGGTGCGTGGTGGGTCGAAGGATCTTTGCGCAGCGTCGCCCGGTGCTTGACGATGGCGTCCGTAGCCGCAGCGCTCGGCAAATAGAGAACACTTGCGAACAGGGTCAACATGACAGTGACTCGTGCGGTCATGTACGTCTCCCGGTGGGGACAAGAGCAGTTGGTCACCTCAACACTGTCGCGTCAGGACAGGCTATCTCACGACCAATTCCCAGGACATTGGCGCCGCGGAGGAGCCTGAAACCCACTCGGTGCCAGCGAATCAGGGTCTGCGGGCGCACGACGACCCCTGCGGAGCGCCATGCGAACAGCCGGGACAGCAGCGCCAAGCTTACCCGCGTCGCGCCATCGATTCGCCTCGGCTTCAGGGCCCGCTCCACGTACAGGGCCAGTTGCCGGCGCAGGAATCGAACCTCTGCATCCAGCGACTGGCGTGACCAAAATGCAAGCGCAACCCACCCGACCAGGTCGGTTACCGCTCGCACGACAATAGAGAGGGCGCTGAGCACTCGCGGATGAGGCCAGACCCGTAGCACCGAACCCCTTCAGAAGGGCGGGCTGAATGTCTGCGGACCACAGGCACCCACAGCGGAGGGTCTACTCCTCAGGGCTCAAAACAGGGCCGGTAGCCTGAGCGGACCAGTTGGTGAGATATTTTCCCTCACCAGAACAGGATTTATGCAAGACGATCGACTGAACGAGCTGACGTCCCCGGACCTGTTCAAGCAGAACCTGTTGCACTTTGGGCCCAGCGGAATAATCACTGCACTGGTGGTCAAGAGCACTGCAATGACGGTGCCGGATAGGACTGCAATTGGGAGCCAATAACAAGCGATGCCGGGATCAACCTCGTCCGAGAAGGGGATACCGACCGTGAAACCATCCAGCCTGACGGTGGGTCTCATTGTCGATCACGCAAAAGCGGTGCGAATTCCGCTTCTAATTATTCTGATCACAGTAGTTCTTACGTTCTGGGTCGATCAGATCCGAGAACTATTTCTGCTGCTAACGACAACCACCCACGTATGGCATCAGGTCGGAACCCTCGTCATGGCCGGCGTTCTAGGCTTCGCAGTCTGGCATACCGCCAGGTCGGTCTATCGGTTCGATATACCGAGCATCCCAAGTCTTTCAAACCCCAAGGCCGAGGTACTCAGGAAATGGGCTCCTCGGTATTTGGGCGCCGCGGTGCCGCTGCTGATGGCAGTCGGCTCGCTGACGGCGCTGTTCGACAAATCGCTCAAGAATGCCGAAGAAGAACCCCAGTTTTGGATGCCCGTCCTATTTATTGTTGAGACCGTCGCACTGTTGGTGTTCGTCATACTTCGGCGGCAGTTATTCGGAGGGGGTTTCGGGTTGTCGAAGACTCCGGCCGGCGATCCGCGAGTCTCGCACTGGTCCCAGTTGCCGAGATCCGTGCGTATAGTGTACGCCGTGATCGTCTTCGCCAATGTGCTCGCACTGGTTCTGGCGGCCGAGGTGCCCGGTTTCCTGTCACACTTGGGGACGTTGGCACTCGCATTGATGTGTGCATGCTTTCTCACGGTCACCGGGACTTACCTCACCATTCAGACCGCGCGCTGGCAGTTTCCCCTACTGAGTGCGCTATTTGCGCTGGCAGTGGTACTGCAGTTTTTCGGCGTGACCGACAATCATCGGGTTCGACTGTATGAAGGGATGCACTCCTTCAGTTCTCCGAACGAGGGTTCCATCGACAAGGAACCAGTGATATCGACATCGCTTGTCGACTACACCAAGAAATGGAGCGCAGGGCCACCACCTTTGACGCCCGTTTACCTGGTCTCATCCGAAGGAGGCGGCATTCGAGCCGCTGCATGGACAGCGCTCGTCCTCGACGAGTTGGAGATCCAATCAGAGGGAGAGTTTTCCAAACACATGCTGCTGGGAAGCGGGGTCTCGGGTGGCAGTCTTGGGTTGGCTTGGTTTGCGGCGATCGTTAGGGGCGAGCGCGAGGGAGTCATCAAGCTCGATGACATCCGGCCCATGGCACAGTTGTTTTACGAGACGGACTTTCTGGGCCCGACGCTCGAAACCATGTTCTTGACCGACTTCCTGCAGCGGTTCGTGCCATCGGCACAGTTCGTTGATCGGGGAGAACGCCTTGAATCTGGCTGGGAGACCGGTTGGGCCGTTGCATGCCGGACGCGTCCGTCGGCGAACGCCGTTGCGACACAGCAACCAAGGGTGGACGTGTGCTCCCTGTTCGGGAGCTCTTGGAAGAGCTTGGGAATGGCCGCCGATCGGGTACCGGCGCTATTCCTGAACTCGACCGAGGCACAATCGGGCAGGCGATTTATCGAGGAACCCTTCGCATCCCTTCGCGGCTTAGGACAAGACGATGCCGTCGTAAACGCCGCGACGTTGTCAACCGACTGGCTACCTGCATCGAGCCCGCTTAGCGCGGTGGTCCACAACAGCGCGCGCTTTACATACGTAAGCCCGGCCGGGACGTTATTGGATATCTCAGCGATCAAAGGCGGGACGCCAGTGCCTCGGCAATTGGTCGACGGAGGTTATTTTGACAACTCCGGTGCGACAACTTTGGCAGAGCTCGTGCTCCTGGCGCGGGATCATGTACCCGGCTGCTCCGGGCCCAGCGGCCTTGGAAGTGAGACGTGCCCCGTCAGAATCATTCACATTAGTAACGATCCAGGAGTGGAGACGATGCGTAGCGACGACAGTTGCCATGGTAGCGACGACTCCAGGGCGTTTTCGGCCTACGGGGAGATTCGGGGACCACTGCTAGCGTTACTCAACACTCGCGAGGCACGCGGGGCGGTCGCAAGAGCGGCGGTCAGAAGTCTCTTTGCTCAGGGAAGGGTTTTGGCGTCTGAGACGGATCCATTGACAGACGCCTTCGTGTTTCACTTCAGATTGTGTAAGGGTATCCATCACCTTCCGCTGGGCTGGACGCTGTCAGGGGAGGCAATGTCGGAGATGCGCCGGCAATTGGTGGGCTTGGCCGCGAGCGCCCCGGGTGGGTTCAACCACAAGCAGCTCGATTTGGTCACCGCGCAAGTAGCGACATCGAAGCGGGTCCCTTGAGGGGGCAGGAACCGTGAAAGCGGGTCGCCCACAATCAACGGGTCTTAATCCGATGTTTGTTCCGTAGCGACGCGGCAGGGTTTCTCGCGCCCGAACAGCACCTTGGTAACGGACAGCCCTGTGCTGCGCAAATATCGCATCCAGCTCATGCGGGACGGAGCGGGTACTCGTGATGCAGCCCACCGAGCCCCCCTTTACTGCACACCGAGCCGAAGTCATCGAGAAAATGGCGGGACCTCGGCCTTGCTCTCGACACGACAGGTGCGGGATCGGGGACGCCTTGACCCAACACCATATGTGGGCGTCCACGGTTGTAATGCTCGACCCAGGAACCTGAGGGCACGCCGCAGATGCGCTTCCGATAGCGGGATGAGCCAGTCCACACACTCGCGGCGAATCGTGCCGATGAGCCGCTCGCAGATGCCGTTCGCCGCAACCCCCGCTTTTCCCCACCTCAGCTTGCCCGTGTTGCCGTGGCACTTCCGCACCAGCACGGCCAGAACGCCTTTGAATCTCCTACCGGGGCGCCCGCACTTGTACGCTGGCCTCTGCCACCGCCGTCGGGAACTCGTGCAGGGTGGCGATCACGTGGAAGGGACCGCTGCCGACCGTGGGCGCCTGATACACCGCCGTGTAGCTGCCGTCGTCCTGGCGCTTGGGCGCCGGCAGGATCGTTCCGCCGGCTGCGCCCTCACGG
>VBMV01000131.1 GCA_005878835.1 Gammaproteobacteria bacterium
ACCACCTGCCAACGCAGGGGTGGCGACTGCAGCTGCGAGCACGGCAAGCGCGCAAAGCGTAGATGAGCGTTTCATTAAATCCTCCCAGGAAGATACTCAGAGCAAGCACGATGAGCGTAGCAGCCGACTTGCATGAACTCACTGTGTCGGGTGAGCCCGACGAAAACGGAGCCGCTCTTTACTTATCTTTGGGCGTCGTCGACGCGAATTCGGCTGCAGCGAGTTTGCGCTGGTGTTGACATTGTTACGTCCGAGGGAAGTTGCGCTTGTAGCTCGCGCGTGAACGCTGGAATGCCAGCCTGCGCATGCGACGGCGCGCTACAACGAGACCAACCCTTTCGCGATTCGTTTCGTAGGTCCGAAGGGCGCAGTGAGCTACATCCTCGGGCATCAACCGAAGTCGTTTGATTGGAGAGCGCGCGCAGCCAAGCCACATCCGTGGAAGCAGGACCGGCCGACAGGCGACCATCCTGCACGGGTCGTTAACGACACCCGGCTCGGGATAGACATTGAACAAATTGGTAGCGGGGGCGCGCTACGGCCATTACTTGCCGCCATCCCGAGACTGCAAGCCAGAAGGTACCTGCGAGCCTGAGCGGCTCGGTCGGTAGCAGGTGTGGTCGGTGCTCCATTGCACCGAACCTGCACGAAGTTCGCTCAGCTCCTTCGGTGAGTCCAGTCCTTCAACAACTTAGGCGAACGACCAATTGATGCTGAATCCGCTGGTCGCTCTTCCGGGTTCGGCAGATGGCAGGAGCCGCCTCAGGGCAGAAGCATACGGAATCCTGCTTCTCCAAAATGGCGGTCGGTCGTCAGAGCATCGCTGATTTTGAGCTCGCGCATCACAATGAAGCTTGTGCAATCGGTGAATGAATAGCGATGATCGGCATGCCGGCGATAGAACGCCTTCGCAGCCTCGAACCGAAGACTGCCGACCCACTCGATGCGGATGCCTGAGGTCTGCTCCATGAGATCCAGAATCCGCACGGCAACGTGGTGCCCCGCGCGTGCATTCGCGAGATTCACCGCCTCGGTGACGATGTAATCCGTCGTCAGGAGGCGACGCTGATCTCGTAGCAGCCGTTCGACGGCCTCACGGGCCGCCGAATGGTGCGCATCCTTGCGGTCAATCAATGCGTACAGAACCGACGTATCGAGAGAGGCCGCACGCGCCGCCATAGAGCGTGCGGTCGATGTCCTCGTTACTCTGCGTACCGCCGGGTCCGTCCACGGAGAAGGTGTCGAGATTCAGGAGCGGGTCCTCGGCGGGGAGCGCCTGGCGTTTCCGCTTGCGCGTGGGGCCGAGCTCCGCGACTGGCTTGCCACCTCTTGCGATCGTGATCCGCTCCCCCTTTTCGGCGCGGGCCACGAGTTGCGAGAGGCGCGTCTTTGCGTCGTGAATGTTGACGGTTTCCTCGCTCATAGGGAGCAAGCTTAGCTAAGGATGGTGGACTAGGCAACGTGGGCAATCAACCCTCACCGCCCATGGTTTCGGTCACCCCCTCGCCGAAAGGCTCCGGCGCTTGCGCGAGTGGCCACCAAAGGCGCCAGCACTAACGCGGTTGGAGGGCTCTGAGAGCTTCGAGAGTCTTATTCTATTAATAAGTTATTGTTTTTTTGCGGGTTGGTAGCGGGGGCGCGATTGCGACTAATAGCACGCTCGTCATTCCGTTCTCGCGCGCTGACCGCCGCCGCAAGATTGCCCGCGTCCGGATTCCCGACCACTGTGGTAATGGCCATCGGCTGACAGTTGGAAATGTCCGGATAGATCAGCGGGAGCGCCGATGGCGGTGCCGGCAGTGTGGTAACGACCGCGCTGCGGCATTTAGGGATCGGCAACGGACCGGCTGAGTGGTAAGCGCTCGAGGAAGTGCGTGATTGCGAACGAGCTGCGTATGTGCCAGCCGGCAGGTGCCGGAGGCGGCAGGCTAAGATTACTAATGGTTCGAAATGGGAGGGTGCACGGTGATCAACAAAGCCGTTCAATTCGCAGTGACTTCGTGCGCGCTGGTGGCGTTCGCTCTCAGTTTGAGCGCGAGCCATGCGAATGCACAGGCAAAGGATAAGAAGAACAAGGCATATACCTATGCGACAAAGGGTCTCTTGGAATTTCAGTCGACGGTTGCACCTGGGAAAGTTGAACGTTGGAAACTGCTTCTCGATCAGTCAAATCTCGGTGGAAAAGAATTGGAAATGGTCGAACTTACGCTTCCCGCTGGCGAGGTAGTCGGCGCCCACCGCCACGGATCTGTCGAGATTCTCTATGTTCTATCAGGAACATTGGGTCATGAAGTAAACGGAGAGATGCACATGCTGACACCGGGCATGCTCGGTGTGGTCAGGCCAGAAGATTCCGTTCGCCACGTTGTTCCGAAAGAGGCCGACGTCAAGCTGCTGGTGATCTGGGCACCAGCGGGGGAAGCAAGGAAGTTCTTTGGTCACGCAAAGACCACGCCGATAGAGCAGAAGTAGGCGGCAATGGCGCCACGCCACGGAGTTTTCGCTGGTTCGGCATGAGCGCGGAAGAACGTGGTTACTCGAGGGCTTACGCCTGGGGCGCGGTTATTGCGATCCGAACCGCACAAGCTCTAATCGTCAACGTTGGCGGCGTGAGGTCTTCAAATACCGCGATGCGAAACGCCAGGACTGGTACCTGCCTGTCTTCGGCTAGCTTTACCTCGCAGCGCACCTGGGGTGAACAATTAGCGCTGGCTGAAAACACCAGCACCAGCACACGGGCTGTGGCCATGTGGCGATGGCGTTAACAGTCGCTCGAAACCAACCCGCCCCGGTCTGCGCGTCGCGTGGAGAAGCACGTGCACGCGGCGCGTGTAGCCCGCAAGGCTATGCTCAGCTCCTGGTACGTATGACCTGCCGGTGCGGCGCGGTGTGAGATCACGGATGAGGCCTTGGCGCGCGCGGTTGGCTGGTCAATGACGCTCGAGCAGCTCGCGCGACGGATGCGATGCTCGCAGTGCGGCAAGAAGGGGGCGGAGGTCATCGCGGTGGCCGATCAGGGCGTCGTGCCCAAAACTGGGCTCGCACGCTTGATTCGGGTACTGATTCACACCTTCGGCTTACAAGTCAGCGCTGTTTGAGTAAGAGCTCACGGACAACGCGGGGCTGTTCGAGTCTAGTACCAGCTTATGACTAATCAGCGCGGAATGGAGGGCCGACCAGGCGGCGAACGGTAGAGATGAAGGACACGACCTCGTTGCCTCCGACGGTCGATGGAGGGGCGCTCGCCGCAGACTGGCTGACCGGTGGGGGCGAGATGGGCAGGCTCGTGCGCTCGCTGGACTGGTCCAAAACCCCGCTCGGCTCGATTGAATCCTGGCCGCAGAGCCTGCGCACGACGGTAAGTCTGTGCCTCGCCTCCAACTTCCCGATCTCCCTCGCCTGGGGCCCTCACCACGTTCAGATCTATAACGATGGTTACTGGCCTATCTGCGGCGGCAAGCATCCGCATGCCGTGGGCCAGGACTTCAGTGTGTGCTGGGCCTCAGCGTGGCCGGTCATCGGTAAGGCGTTTGAACGCGCGCTCGCGGGCGAGACGTCCTATCTCGAGAATCAGCGGATGTTTCTCGATCGCCATGGGTATCTCGAGGAAACGTTCTTCACCTTCTCATTCAGTCCCATTCGCGACGAGACGGGTGGGGTCGGTGGACTCTTTCATCCCGTCACGGAAACGACCGCCAAGATGCTCGGTGAACGTCGCGCGCGTGCGCTGCGCGATCTGGCGGCTCGGACGGGCAAAGCGCGCACGAGTGAGGAGGCGCTCGAGTTTGCCGCTCAGTCACTCTCTGAGCACAACTTGGATGTGCCGTTCGCGCTCTTCTACCTTCTCGATGCCAACAGCGCGAGCGCCGAGCTGATTGCCGGAACAGCCTCGCTACCCGAGGCGCTTGCGATCAGGGCTACCAATTTGAAAGAGCGGGAGTCTGCGGTATGGCCGCTGCTCGATGTCGTACGCACCCAGCACGTGGTGGACGTGGACGATCTCACGGTGCGCTGCGGCAAATTCTCCTGCGAGCCCTATCCTGAGCCGCCCAAAACGGCGCTGTTGCTGCCGATCACGCCTCCAGGTAGCGCGCACCCGATCGGAATCATGGTCGCTGGGGTCAGCGCCCGGCTTCCGCTCAACGATCTCTACCGCTCCTTCTACGATCTAACGGTCGCCGCGGTGACCGCCGCGGTGGCGAACGCGCGCGCTTATGAGGAAGAGCGCCGGCGCGCGGAAGCGCTGGCCGAAATAGACCGAGCCAAAACAGAGTTCTTCTCCAATGTCAGTCATGAATTCCGCACCCCGCTAACCCTGATGCTCGGGCCCTTGGAGGACGCGCTGGCTGAGCGCGAGCACCCGCTCCCACAAGCTCAGCGAGAGCGCATCGACACCGCACAGCGCAACGCCCTGCGGCTCCTGAAACTGGTCAACGCGTTGCTGGACTTCGCACGCATTGAAGGGGGCCGCGTGCAGGCGCACTACCAGCCTACCGACCTCGCGGGTCTCACCGTTGACCTCGCCAATACCTTCCGCTCCGCGATGCAGCGTGCGGGCCTCACGCTGACGCTCGACTGCCCAAGCCTTCCCGAACCGCTATACATAGATCGCGAGATGTGGGCGAAGATCGTCCTGAACCTTCTCTCGAACGCGTTCAAGCACACCTTCCAGGGTGGCATCACCATTCGCCTGACCTGGCTCGATGGCGCGGCTCAGTTGACTGTCGAGGACAGCGGAGTGGGCATCCCAACCGATGAAATCCCGCAACTGTTCAGGCGCTTTCACCGCGTCAAGGGCGCGCAGTCCCGCACGCATGAAGGTACCGGCATTGGATTGTCGCTCGTGCAGGAGCTCGTGCACTCGCATTCAGGCCTCATACGGGTGGAAAGCGTGCTCGGCAAGGGCAGCCGCTTCATCATTACCCTTAAGACGGGCAGTGCGCACTTGCCCGCAGACCAAATCGGCCCTGCGGATGGCGACATCACCGGTGGCCGGGCTGCGGCGGCATACGTCGAGGAGGCCCTGCATTGGCTGCCTACACAGCCCGGTGCCGGCGCGGGAGAGCCGTACTTTCTTGAAGCCGAAGCACCCAAGGCGCCTTCCTCGCCGACTGGTCCGCGACCGCGCATTCTTTGGGCTGACGATAACGCCGACATGCGGCACTACGTGACGCGAATCCTCGGTGGCTCCTACGAGGTGCTGGCCGTCCCCGACGGCCGTGCGGCACTTGAAGCTGCCCTCAGCGCACCGCCCGATCTGGTGCTCTCCGATGTGATGATGCCGGGGCTTGATGGCTTTGGGCTGCTTAAGGCGCTGCGTGCCGATGAGCGCACCCGACAGCTGCCCGTTATCCTGCTGTCGGCGCGTGCGGGTGAGGAAGCGTCGGTTGAAGGATTGGACGCGGGCGCTGACGACTATCTTGTCAAGCCGTTCTCCGCCCGCGAGCTGAAAGCAAGAGTACGCGCCCACCTGGGGCTGGCACGGCAGCGCCGCGGACTGGAGCGCGAGCTGGAGCAACGGGTTCAGGCGCGTACCGCAGACGTCGCCCGCCTGACTGGCGTGCTACAGATGCTGTCGGGAATCAACACGGCGTTGGTGCGCATCCAGAACCGGGATGAGGTTATGGCTGAGGCTTGCCGGCTCGCGCACGGCATCGGCGGCTATGTGCTGGCGATGGTTGCCCTGATCGATCCGACGACCCGGATGGCGCGGCCGGTCGGCTGGGCGGGCTACGAGTTTCTGTCGAATCCGGAAGCGGAATTTCCCGTGGCGGATCATGAAAGCCGTGACTCGAGTCTCATGGGACGTGTCATGCGCACGGGCGAGGCGGCACTGTGTGAGGACATTGAACGCTTCCCTTACGTCATAAATGGACGGGACCAGCTGATAGCCGCGGGGGTTCAGTCCCTGGCCTGCTTGCCACTGCGAGTCGACAACACGCCGGTCGGGGCTTTTCTCTTTGGTAGGAGGAGTGATGTCATTGGGCCGGACGAGCTGCTCCTGCTGGAGGAGGTAGCTTCCAACCTGTCCTTCGCGCTGCAGTACCTCGATAAGCAGGACGCGGTCCACTTCCTGTCGTACTTCGAGCCGCTCACGGGGCTTGCCAAGCGCGCGCTGTTCTGCGAGCGCCTCAGCCGCTTGCTGACCCGCGGCACGGAGAGCCTGCCGCGCCTGGCGGTGACGGTATTTGATATTGCGCACTTGAGCGTCATCAATGATTCCTTTGGGCGGCACGCGGGCGATCGCCTGTTGCAGTGTATCGCTGATCGGCTGAAGGAACGCTTCCCGGACACCGAGCAGCTTGCGCACCTGGGCGGTGGGACTTTTGTGTGCGTGAATGCGCTGCGCGAACCCACCGCGGGCGATCTGTACGCCTCGCACGAGGACATCACGCGGGTGTTTGCCCAGCCGTTCAGCGTCGACGGACGCGAGATCGTCGCAGAGGTCAAGTGCGGGGTGGCCGGCTATCCGGATGACGGGCAGGAGTCAAACGAACTGGTGCAAAACGCAGAGGCCGCGCTCAAGCAGGCCAAGACCTCGGGCGAACGGTACCTGCATCACCGGCTAGAAATGAATTCAGAGCTCGCACGGCGCGTCGAGAGGGAACAGCGGCTGCGCACCGCGCTCGACAACGGGCAATTCCTGCTCCATTACCAGCCGAAGATCAGTCTGCGCACGGGTGGAATCGCGAGCGTCGAAGCGCTGCTGCGCTGGCACGATCCGGAGCATGGCTTGACCTCCCCAGCAATCTTTCTGCCGCTGCTCGAATCAGCCGGTCTGATGGCGGCCACCGGCGCCTGGGTCGTCAGGCAGGCCGCGAGCGATTGCCGCGATTGGCGTCGCAGAGGACTGCCGCCGGTCAGAGTGGCCGTCAACATTTCTCCGCCAGAGCTGCGCCGCCGAAATTTTGCGCGCGATATTCTCGACGCCGTCGGCGACCTGGCGGGTGCTTCAGACTGGGGGATCGACGTCGAGATCACCGAAGGAGCCCTGTCCGGCGACTCGTCATCCTGCGTCCACGCATTACGACTGCTGCGTGCCGCAGGTCTGGCCATCGCGATCGATGATTTCGGTGCGGGATTTTCCTCCCTCGGACGCCTCTCCGAACTGCCGATTGACACCCTGAAGATCGACCGGATGTTCATTAGCCGTCTGCCATCCGATCGCAAGAGTTGCACTCTGGTCTCGACGATCATCGATCTGGCGCATGCATTCGACATGACGACCGTCGCCGAAGGCGTCGAGAATCAGTCGCAGCTGGATTATCTCCTGGGCGCAAGCTGCGATGAATCACAAGGGTACCTGCACAGCCGACCGCTGCCGAGATTGGAATTCGAGCGGTGGCTTATCCGTTCCAGGAACGCAGCCGACGCGGGTGATCTCGGCAACGCGCGTGCCTAGAGAGTGTTTCCCAAGCTGAGTGCGCTCGCATAGTCAGGAGCGTGCTCCCAGCGGATCGGTATGTCGCCTTTCGCTGGCGCTATGGGTCAGCGTAACCTCGCGCTAATTACCCCGTCCGGGGACCGACTCAAAGAACTTGGGCGCAACCCAATAAGACGATCGAGGACCCCGGATACCGCACCGTTTTCGAGATAAATTCTCGGCGCCCGAGCGCTTATCCCCCCGCCCCGCTGCCAACTTTGCTTCATGTACACCGAGCGAAATACTCGCTTTGTCGCCGTGTCGGTTTCTCAGCGCTCTCACGCTCCAGTACAGCATAGCGATCATCCAGCCGAGCAAGGGGCGGCTTCCTAAGCAGGCACCTTCAAGGATCGCTTGCTAATGCGCGTGTACACCTACGCCCGCTACAGCACTGATCGATCGACGGAAAGCGTCGATCGCTGACCAGCAACGGCGCTGTCGCGAGTACGCGAGCGCGCGTTATTGGCCCACTGACGTTAGTTCGCCGATGAAGGGCTGACGCCGTGCGGCGAGTGGTGTCGTTTTGAGCGACTCAATTTCAGGCCTCAACGCACCGGTGCGCGCGTCAGTAAATAGCTCTGTTGGACCTGGTTATCGACATAGTAGGGTGTGACCAGCGCCTCGAAATCGGCGCGGAACCGGGCCAGCCGATCAGGCGCGTCCGCGAGACCTTCGACGACCTTGCGCATCGGGCCGATGGAGGCCTCGATAAACACGCGATAGTGAGCGAGACTCAAGGCCGGATAAAGCATCGTGCCCCGCTCGAAGAAAGGCTCGCCGAACGTGCCCGCCAGCCGTTCGTTGATGACCGCGGGGTTCCCCCAGAGCGGGGGCGGAGCAACGCCCGGAGGTGGGGGCGGTGAATTGCGGCCGATCAAGGAGAACATCCGGCCGACCAGGTGCTCCGGTGGCCAGGTGACGAACGCGACCCTTCCGGTAGGCCTCAGTACGCGGCGCATCTCGGCGACGGCGACCTCCGGACGCGGCGCGAACATGTGGCCGAACTGACTGACCACGACGTCGAAGGAGGCGTCGGGGTAGGGGAGTGTCTCGGCGTCACCTTCCTGCCACGTGATCTCTGGATGCCCCGCAATCCTGGCATTTTCACGAGCCTCTACAAGAAGTTCAGGCGTCAGGTCAAGCGCGCTGACCCACGCCCCCGTTCGCGCGGCTGTCACCGCGACAACGCCGGTACCGGTGCCCACATCGAGCACCGACTCGCCAGCCCGGATGCCGGCAAAGCGGACGAGATGAGCCGCGACTGGTGTCGTGAAGGTGGCCGTCGGCGTGAACGTGGTCCAGGACTCGCGTTGCTTGCGCTTGAAATCCATGAACGGATCGTCGCTCATGGGACATCCCCGGTGAGCCGCGGTCGCAGCCGTGCGACCGAGTGTACTCCGGGGTTGCCGTGGTCGGTACTCGAGGGCCCGCGGCACAATGTTGGTCTACCGGTGGACTCTCGCGGACCTCTAAGTCTCAAGTCTTTCCCGCGCGTGTACAACCCGATCGCGGGCGAATCTCGAAACGAAGGGATGGTAGCGGGGGCGCGATCGCGACTAATAGCACGCTCGTCATTCCGTTCTCGCGCGCTGACCGCCGCCGCAAAATTGCCCGCGTCCAGATTCCCGACCACTGTGGTAACGGCCATCGGCTGACAGTTGGAAATGTCCGAATAGACCAGCGGGAGCGTCGATGGCGGTGCCGGCAGTGTGGTAACGACCGCGCTGCGGTATTCAGGGATCGGCAACGGACAGGCTGAGTGCGCTCGCATGGTCAGCAGCATGCTCCCATCGGATCGGCATGCTGCCTTTCGCAACGGATGAAATCGCCTGGACCCGGTTGTCCCACGCGAAGACTGCCCGAGGCGCCCGTACGGTGGCGCAACGCCTTGCAACGCTCTGCACCCAAATGCTCGCGCTCGGCGGCTGCACCACGCCCAAGGAGCGGCAGGCGGCCGAGAATGCCGCAAGAGACGAGCAGGTGGCGCAGGAGATGGAGCGCATCTGCGCCCTTCACGACGCCGAGCGTGAGGCAGCGCTCAAGGAGCTTAGGGCCGCCTCCGGCATGGACCTGTATTGCCCCTTGGACTGAGGTGGCCGGCCGCTTTCTTGACCCGCCTTAGGCTGTTGCTTTCATTGACAACACCCGACCAGCGTTGCTATCGTAAGTAACGTGAAGGCCGAGCTGCTGATGCGCGAGCGCTTAGTTCTCAGTCGCCGCGCTTCGTGGAGATCGTGATCTGGAGGGTGCCGCAGCCGGCGCGTTCGAGCACGCATCCTTACAAGTACCGCCTCGCCTACATCGCCAATCAGCGTTGTGTGCTGCGCTTCGACAATGAGGCGGGCAAGGGAGATCACAAGCATGTCGGCGAGCGCGAGGTACCCTACCGGTTCACCGATGTGGATTCGCTGCAGTCGGATTTTTGGACGGAAGTGAAAAAGCGCAGGAGAGGAAAGTGAGTACCGTCACGATCGGCGTGTCTTCGCTTGGCGATGCCCAGCGGCGGACCGCCGCTGCGTTCCGCGGTAAGAAGCAGGGCGCACGGATCTCGTTCGCGTCCGAAGAGCTGCTGTGGAAGACGCTGACGCCGAAGCGCTGGGCACTCCTCAGGGGGATGGCCGGCGGCGGCTCGCTGGCGATTCGCGAGATTGCGCGGCGGGCTCGCCGCGATGTGCGCGCGGTTCACAGTGATGTCCAGGTTCTGCTGCGGGCGGGCGTGCTGGAGAAGACCGCGGATGGGGGCGTCATCTTCCCTTATGACGCCATCCACGTGGACTTTCTGTTGAAGGTCGCCTGAGCGCACAGTAGCGAGAGCCGCCGTCACGGATCGGCGCATTCGCCCTTCGACGTGTTGACTCGAACACTGGATCATCTTTCGCACTGCACCGGATTTGCACTTCGAGGGTTCCGCTTGCTCGGGCGAGCCCATCCCTTCAGCGACTTAATCGTGGCAGCCCGCGGATGCCGAATCCGCTGGTCGCTCTTCCGGAAAGCCACGCAAGACTAAAGGCACTTCAACGGCTTGGGCCTGTTATGGGGAGGACGGCCTCAGGCTTTTTCGATCTCGGAGGTTGCATCGTCAGCAGGTCTCCCGCGTCCGCCGCGAAGATCAATTACTACGCAGAGTTCGCCTTATGAGGCCGGAAATCTCACTGCTCGTAGAACTCCTGGCGCGCTCCGTTTATGAGCGCTGGAAAGCCGGTCAACACGTTCCAGGGGCGCCGGCACCCCCACCACAGAAACAACACGATCCGGTACCTGAAGCCCGAAACTTTGCCGACCGTCCGGCGCGAGGCTCGTCAGACGGTGCATTTGGGCGCAGACTGGTGCAAAACGTTGCAAATGGAGTATCAGGGGCGTGATTCGGAGCAATGCGACGACCGTCGTGTCGGTAAGCCTTCATCGCATCCGGTGGTAGCGGGGGCGTGCGACCTATTGATCTACCAGACGTGCGCCTGATACGAGGTCGAAGATGAAATGGGGCAAAAGTTGACCCCGCGCTCAGCACGACGGCCCGATCAACCCTCAGTTCGGAAACTTCAACCCCCCGCGGTTTTCTTGCGAGCGTGAGAAGCACGCTCGAATGTGACCCGAGTACGTCGGGAAGATGCGCCCCTGAGCGCTGGATATCGACTGCAAACCCGGTCTGCAAATGGCACGCAAGCCAAGGTTCTCCGGAGGCTCGCCTTGGGTGTACAGAGATCATGGGGGAGCCATGGGGGGAGCACGGTATGCGCCCGAGCAATGGAGTTCTGCATCGCCCGGGAGAGACCTTATTTTGGGCCCGGCAAACGCTGGGTACCATTTGCTGAGGTGCGGCGGTGGCACCGATCTGGCGGCGCCACTGCCCGCTTGCAAGCTGCGGCTTCAGCGCTAACGCCAATGACCGAAGCATCTTTTGGGACTTATCGATCCGTTGCGGGGACAGGCGGCCCGTCACGCGCTGCCGCGCTGGCCGAGATCCTTGCGATGCTTGCGCTCGTGCTCTCGTACATCTGGGTCTGGCACAAGCGCTTCCCGGGCGATGACCTGGTGGTGACGTTCCTGTACTTCGCACTGTGTTATGGGAGCCATCTGCGCCGCCATGAATCCGCGCGCTCCGTCGGGCTGCGGCTCGACAATTGGCGGCCCGCGGCTCGCCAGGCCTGCTTGCCCGTGGCCGTCGGCGCAGCCGTACCGCTCGCGATCGGCGCGGCGCTCGGCACTTGGCATTTCGGGCCTGCCGGCTCTCTGCTGTCGCTGCCCTGGCACGTAGCCTGGGGCACGGCTCAGCAGTACGGATTGCTGTGCCTGCTCTATCGCAGATCACTGGATACTTTCGGGAGCGTGCGAGGCGCCGCGCTCGCTGCCGCGGGCGCATTCGCACTGTTCCATTTGCCGAATCCCCTGCTGGTCACCGTCACGTTCCTCGGTGGCTTGGTTTGCTGCACGTTGTATCGCCGCGTACCCAACGTGCTCGTGCTCGGCCTCGCCCATGCGATGATCTCAACGGTAGTGTTTTCCGCTCTGCCGAACTCGATCACACATCATATGCGCGTCGGGCCCGGCTGCTTCACCGTTGCGACGGGGCTTGCGCATGCGAGCTGAACATGCGTCTGGCTTTCACCGCTCTCGCGGTTGGGGGTGCCTGTTCTGGAGCACTTGCGTCATCTGCTGCGCGTTCATGGCTCACGTGCATGCGAGTGATGAGCTCGAGCGCTACGTCGCGCAACCCGATGCGAGTTACGCCTTCCATATCGTACGCCACGGCAGGCTGGGTGGCGCGG
>VBMV01000132.1 GCA_005878835.1 Gammaproteobacteria bacterium
CCAGGGCGGGGTTGATGCCTCGAATTTGACTCGGACGTACTTCCATGTCGCGCGCCAGGAAGGCCAGAAACTTCGCGACCACCGGATCACTCCCCTCCCCAGCCTCGGCGCGGGTCAACAGCACTGCGCCATCTGGTCTCACCACATATCGAATCTTGTCGCGCTTCCGCAATTTGAGCGTGCGACGTACGGCATCCGGTACCGTCGTCTGGTAACGGTCGGTCAGCGTCGATTCAATTTCTAGCGAGGCCATAGGACGATTTCCGTGAACATGAGGGCAGCGCGCATGGTAATGCAAACGCATTGTCAAGACAAGACCGCGGGGAGCCAGAGGATGAACCTACGTTACCGGTGAGGCAGGCCTTGACTACAGGCCGCCGTGATGGCGTCGTACGGCGCCCATACACGGCCACCCTCCCGCTGAAGCAATCCGGAGGCCGTCAGGGTTTCGACGTCCTCGTGTACGCACTTGTAGTCGCGGCTTAGTAGTTAGCGGCGGTAGCCGCTGGTGATCGGATAGCGCCAGTCGCGCCCGAAGGCGCGGCGGCTGACGCGTACGCCCGGCGGCGCCTGGCGGCGCTTGTATTCGTTGCGCTTCACGAGGTCCAGCACCCTGGCGGTGGTGGCGCGGTCGAAGCCGCGCGCTTCGATCTCATCCACCGACAGGTCCTCTTCGATGAACGCCTCGAGAATCGGGTCGAGCACTTCGTACGGGGGGAGCGAATCGGAGTCCTTCTGCCCGGGGCGCAGTTCCGCGGACGGCGCACGCTCGATCACCCGCTGCGGAATCACGCGACCGAGTGAGTTGCGGTAGTTCGCCAGGCGGTACACCAGCACTTTGCTGCAGTCCTTGATCGGCGCGAAGCCGCCGGCCATATCCCCGTACAGCGTCGCATAGCCCACCGCCATCTCGCTCTTGTTGCCGGTGGTCAGGAGCATCCGCCCGGTCTTGTTGGAGAGCCCCATGAGCAGCAGCATGCGGCAGCGCGACTGGATGTTCTCCTCGGTGGCGTCGGGGGCGCGACCGGCGAACTCGTCCTTGAGGGTCGCGAGCGTGGCCTCGAACATACCCTCGATGGACAGCACGCTGTATTTCACACCCAGGAGCCCGGCCTGCTCGCGGGCATCGGCGAGACTCATGTCCGAGGTATAGCGCGAGGGCATCATCACCGCCTGCACGCACTCGCGTCCCAGGGCGTCCACCGCGATCGCCAGCGTCAGGGCGGAATCGATGCCCCCCGAGAGCCCCACCACCACTCCCGGGAAGCCGTGCTTCCTCACATAGTCACGCACCCCGAGGACCAGTGCGCCGTAGACGCTGGCTTCGTCGCAGAGCTCGGGCGCGATCTCGCCCGCCTGCGGTACCACCTCCCCGTGAGCGTCGCGCACGAAGGCCGTCAGGTAGGTGCCCTCTACGAACGGCGGCGCGCGCATCAGCACCTCACCGTGCGCGTCCATGACGAAGGAGTTGCCATCGAACAGCAGCTCATCCTGGCCGCCGACGAGATTCACGTACGCCAGCGGCAAGCCGACGTCGCGGGCGCGCTGGCCCGCGATGTCCTCGCGCTCACGCTGCTTGTGGATCTCGTAAGGCGAGGCGTTGATGACCAGCAGCAGCTGCGCGCCGTCGGCGCGCGCCAGCTGCGCGGCTTCGGGCTGCCAGATGTCCTCGCACACCAGGAGCCCCACTCTGAAGCCCAGACAGTCCGCCACCGTGGGTTGGGCGCCCGCCTGGAAGTAGCGCTTCTCGTCGAAGACCTTGTAGTTGGGCAGCTCCGCCTTGCGGTGGATGGCGGCGATCTCCCCGTGTGCGATGAGGGCCGCGGAGTTGTAGATGCCGCCGCCCGTGTACTCGGGGAATCCCACCATCACCGCCGCATCGGTGAGCTCACGGCGCAGCCGTGCCAGCCCCTCCTCGATCTGGCGGCGAAATCCGCGGTGAAACAGCAGATCCTCGGGCGGGTACCCGGAGAGTGTGAGCTCGGGAAACAGCACCAGGTCCGCGCCGAGGCTGGAGCGCGCGTGCCGCGTAGCCGCGATGACCCGCGCGGCGTTGCCCTGCACATCTCCGACCAGGAAATTGAGTTGCGCCAGCGCGATCCGCAATGAGTCGCTCATGTACCACCGGTGTGCTGCGAAGGGACTGAAGCCTTCGCTGATCGCCGGCTATTGTTTCACGAGTCGGCGCCTTCTGCCCTGCGCCGGGCCTTGCCGCGCGCGCGCTGGCTTGCGAGCCGGCAAGCGGCGCGCCGCCCCGGCGCGCGACTTCGGGCCCGCCGCGACCCGCTTGGGCCGCGCGGTACGCTTGAGCGGTTTCGCGGCTGCGCTGGCGCCCGCCGGTCGCCTGCCCGCCGCGCGGGCTGGGGCGCCGTGCCTGACGGTCGAGCGCCGCCGGCGCAGCAGCTCATTCATGGCGGTACCGAGCTCGGCGGGCGACTTCACGGTGCGAACGCCCGCCGCCTCGAAGGCCGCGTACTTGTCGGCCGCCGTGCCCTTGCCGCCCGCGACGATGGCCCCGGCGTGCCCCATGCGCTTGCCCGCCGGAGCGGTGACGCCGGCGACGTAGGCGACCACGGGCTTGCCGACGAACTTGCGGATGTAATGCGCGGCGGCTTCCTCATCGCTCCCTCCGATCTCACCCACGAGAATGATGCCCTCGGTGCGCGGATCGCGCTCGAAGAGCTCCAGCACATCGATGAAATTCATGCCGCGCACCGGGTCGCCCCCGATGCCGACGCAGGTGCTCTGGCCGAGCCCGATGTGGGTGGTCTGGAACACGGCCTCGTAGGTGAGGGTTCCGGAGCGCGACACGATGCCGACGCTGCCCTTCTTGTGAATGAAGCCGGGCATGATGCCGATCTTGCATTCCTCCGGCGTGATGACGCCCGGGCAGTTGGGGCCGACGAGGCGAGTGCTCGAGGCAGCCAGCACCGCCTTCACCCGCACCATGTCATTCACCGGCACGCCTTCGGTGATGCACACCGCCAGCTCGATGCCGGCATCGGCGGCCTCCAGAATCGAATCCGCGGCGCCAGCCGCCGGCACGTAGATCATGCTGGCCGTGGCGCCGGTCGCGCGCACCGCATCGCCCACCGTGTCGAATACCGGCAGTCCCAGGTGCTGCTGTCCGCCGCGCCCCGGAGTGACGCCGCCCACGAGCTTGGTGCCGTAGGCGAGCGCGGCTTGCGAGTGAAAGGTGCCCTGCTTGCCGGTGAATCCCTGGCAGATCACCCGGGTGTTGCGGTTGACCAGAATGCTCATTGGGCAACCTTTGCAGCCAGTGCCACGACCTTGCGCGCGGCATCGGTCAGATCCGCAGCAGCCGTGATCGCGAGAGCGCTGCCGGCGAGCAGCGCACGTGCCCTGTCGGCATTGGTGCCCTCGAGCCGCACCACCACCGGCACCTTGACGCCCACCTTCTTCACCGCGTTGATCACACCCTCGGCGATCAGATCGCAGCGCACGATGCCGCCGAAGATATTCACCAGCACCGCGCGCACCCGCGAGTTGGACAGGATCAGCTCGAATGCCGCGGTGACGCGCTCACTGGTCGCGCCGCCACCGACGTCCAGGAAGTTCGCCGGCCGCCCGTGGTGCAGCTTGATCAGGTCCATGGTCGCCATGGCCAGTCCCGCGCCGTTCACCATGCAGGCGATGTCCCCGTCGAGGGACACGTAGTTGAGATCGTGCTCGCTGGCGCGCCGCTCCATCGGGTCTTCCTGGCTCGCATCGCGCAGCGCGGTGAGCTCGCCCTGGCGAAACAGCGCGTTGGCGTCCACGTTGATCTTGGCATCGAGCGCCAGGAGCTCGCCGCTCCGGGTGACGATCAGCGGGTTCACCTCGACCAGGCTCAGGTCCTTATCCGTGTAGAGCCGGTAGAGCGCGGCGGTGAGGGACTGGAACTGAGCGATCTCGGCGCCGCTCAAGCCCAGCCCGAAGGCGAGCGCGCGCGCCTGGAACCCCTGCAGACCCGCCGCCGGATGAATGTTGGCCGCGAGGATCTTCTCGGGGCTCTGGTGCGCCACCGCCTCGATGTCCATGCCGCCGCTTGCCGAGGCGATGAGCGCGATGCGCCCGCGCTCGCGATTGAGCGTGAGGGAGAGGTAGAGCTCGCGTGCGATGTCGGAGCCTGCCTCGACGTACACACGCTCGACCGGTAAGCCCTCCGCACCGGTCTGCGCGGTGACGAGGCGCCTGCCGAGCATCCCGGCGGCGGCGGCGCGCACCGCCTCCACGTCCCGCGCCAGCTTCACCCCTCCCGCCTTGCCGCGGCCGCCGGCGTGAATCTGAGCCTTCACCACCCACACTGCGCCACCGAGCGCGCCCGTCACCGCCGCGGCTTCCTCGGCGCTTGCTGCGACCTTGCCCGCCGGAACCGGGATTCCGTAGCTGCGAAACAGATCCTTCGCCTGGTATTCGTGCAAATTCATCGTGGCGGCCGGTGACGCGTAAGGCGCGCATTCTGCTCGAAAACGCCCGCTCCTGCGATACGGGTCGCGTTCCAGGCGCAGGCGAAGATGCTAGAGTCGCGCGCAGTTCAACGGCCCGCCATCCATCTTGCTCCGAACCTCGGCCAGCGCCGCCGCCCCATCCGTCACCCCGAGCGATCTCGCCTGGCGCGTGATCGGGCTCCTGAGCCTGTATCGCCTGCTGGTGCCGCTCCTGCTGCTGGCGATGCAGTCGCTCGCGGGTCCAGCCTGGGGCGTGGTGGCGGCGCGGCCCAAGCTGTTCATCGGCGCCTGCATCGCCTATTTCACCGCCGCGGTGCTGCTGGTCATCGCGCGGCGCCTCAAGTGGTCGAGCCTGCGCATCGTAGCGCTCGTCAACGCCAGCGTGGATGCCATCGCCCTCGGACTGATCCTGTACGCCGGCGGCGGCGTCGCGAGCGGGCTCGGGATACTGCTGGTGCTGCCGGTCCTGGCACTCACGGTGCTCGCGGACCGTCGCGATGCGCTCCTGATCGCGGCTGTCGCCGCGCTCGCCGTGCTGGCGCAGCAGGTGTTCAGCGGTTTCTCCGGAACCACTCCGGCGACCGACTACACCACGGCGGGACTCCTCGGCGTGTTCGTGTTCGTTGTGGCGCTCGCCACCTGGCCGGTGGCCAACCGCCTGCGCGAGAGCGAAGCCCTGGTGCGGCGCCAGGAAATCGACCTCGCCAACCTGGCGCAGCTCTCGCAGTACATCGTGCAGCACCTGCGCGAGAGCATCCTGGTGATCGACGCACACGACCGTATCCGGCTCATCAACGAGTCCGCCGCTCAGATCCTCGGGGATGAGAACGCCTACCCCGATGCCCTGATCGGCGAGGCCTGCCCCCGACTCCTCTTTTTACTGGAGTCCTGGCGCCAGGGAAGCGCCGGCACCGGGGCATTGCCCGCCGAGGATCCGACATTCGTCGCCGCCGACGGTGCACGCGTGATCCGGGCGCACTTCGCGCCCCTGGGTTCCACGAACCCGGGGCCGCTGCTGATCTTCCTCGAGGACACCAGCCTCCTGGGCGAGCAGATCCAGCAATCCAAGCTCGCAGCCCTCGGGCGCTTGAGCGCGAGCATCGCCCACGAGATCCGCAACCCCGTCGGCGCCATGAGTCACGCCGGACAGTTGCTGGCGGAATCGCCTCGTCTGGCCGACGAAGACCGGCGCTTGACCCAGATCATCCGCACCAACGCCGATCGGGTGAGCGGCATCATCGACAATGTGCAGCGGCACTCCCGGCGGGAGCGGGCGCGGCTGGAGCGCCTGTCGCTGTCCGCATGGACCGAAGCGTTCCACGCGGAGTTCTGCGAGACCATGCAGTGGCCGCGCGCCCGGCTCACCGTAGGCGGCCCCGGGTCCGATGTCGAGGTGCGCGTCGATCCCGACCAGCTGCGCCAGATCCTCTGGAACCTGTGTGACAACGCGCTCAAGCATGCCGCGCAGGACGACCCCGACCGCAGCGTCGAGATACGATATGGCCGGATGGTCCCGAACGCGCGCCCGTTCCTGGAAGTCGCCGACCGCGGGCCGGGCGTCGCGCCCGAGCACGCCGAGCGCATCTTCGAGCCGTTCTACAGTGGCGGCCGCGGCACCGGCCTCGGGCTGTTCCTCGCCCGCGAGCTCGCGCAGACGAACGGCGCGACTCTGCTCTACGAGCCGCGGCCCGGTGGTGGCAGTATTTTCAGACTGGTATTTGCGGACCCGCGCCGGTGGGAGATCTGATGAACGAGGCGGCAGCGAGCCCTCGCGGTGCGTCCGATCGGCCGGTGGTGCTGGTCGTGGACGATGAGCCGGACCTGCTCGAGCTCGTGAGCCTGACTTTGAGCCGCATGAATCTCACCACGCGCACGGCGTCCGACCTCAACGGTGCCCGGCGGCTGCTCAAGGCGGAGCGGTTTGACCTCTGCCTCACCGACATGCGCCTGCCCGATGGCGATGGTCTCGATCTCGTGGCGTGGATCCAGGAGAACAAAGCCAGCGTTCCGGTGGCGGTGATCACCGCCCACGGCAACGTGGAATCCGCCGTGCGCGCCCTCAAGCTCGGCGCCTTCGATTTTGTCTCCAAGCCCCTCGATCTCGGCGTGCTGCGCAAGCTGGTGGGCAGCGCGATCAGGCTGCGCGCGGGAGCCGACGAGCGCACGGCCGCCAGCTTGCAGGGTGCGCGCCTGCTCGGCAGCTCCACCGTCATGGAGCAGCTGCGGGACATGATTGCGCGGGTCGCCCGCAGCCAGGCCCCGGTGCACATCTGCGGGGAGTCGGGCACCGGTAAGGAGCTGGTCGCGCGCATGATCCACGAATGCGGCGCACGTCACGAAGGTCCGTTCGTGGCGGTGAACTGCGGCGCCATCCCGACCGAGCTCATGGAAAGCGAGCTCTTCGGCCACAAGCGCGGCAGTTTCACCGGCGCGGTGGCCGACAAGAAAGGGCTCATCCAGAGCGCCGAAGGGGGCACGCTGTTTCTCGATGAGGTGGCGGATCTGCCGCTGCACATGCAGGTGAAGCTCCTGCGCGTCGTGCAGGAGAAGACCGTGCGCCCGGTCGGTGAGGCGCGCGAAGAAACCGTCGACGTGCGTATTCTGTCCGCGACACACAGGAACCTGGCCGATCTGGTCGCGCAGGGCCGGTTCCGCGAGGACCTGTTCTACCGCATCAATGTGATCGAGCTGCACGTGCCGGCGCTGCGCGAGCGCCGGGGCGACATCGCGGAAATCGCCGAGGCGATCCTGCTGCGCCTGGCGCGCCGCACGAACGCCGCTCCCACCGCGCTGTCCGCGGAGGCGGTGCAGACCCTTCAGACCTACCCCTTCCCCGGCAACGTGCGCGAGCTCGAGAATGTCCTCGAACGGGCGCTGACCTTGAGCAGCGAAGGCGTGATTACGCCCGAGCACATCCGCCTGCGGGCCAGCGTGCCTCCCGCCGCGACCGAGGCGCCCGCGCCGGGGGGAACCGCTGCGGCCGAGGGCAGCACGGCGCTGGGCAGCCAGCTGGAGAGCATCGAGCGCGATGCCATCATCAAGGCGCTCGAGAAGACCCGTTACAACAAGACGGCGGCGGCGAAGCTCCTGGGCATGAGCTTCCGTGCCCTGCGCTACCGCATCAAGAAGCTCGGAATCGAATAGATCGGGGCTCGATCAAGCCACGGCCGAGGGGACGTTTTGGGTCACTCTCTGACAGAGGAGCCAGCGGGTAGCATCAGTGTGCTACAGACGTTATGTCAACCGCACCTCACCGAGCAGCATGTTGCCCTAGTTAATAATCA
>VBMV01000133.1 GCA_005878835.1 Gammaproteobacteria bacterium
CATACCGCAGCTGGCCGCTGACAAAACACTTACCATGACGCCGAACGTCGCCAAGGCAGCGCTGACCGACGCCACCCCAGGCAATGTTGACTGGGCGTGCGCGTCTGCTTCGAACGTGACGGCTACTGCGGAAGGCCTGACGGTTCAGACGGCGGGGACCCTCCCGGCCAAATACGTCCCGACGCAGTGCAAGTAATCGACTCCTGAATTCGACTCGGAGTCTTTGAGCCCCGGCCTCGCGCCGGGGCTTTCTTTTTTGCCCTGATCCAACTGTGACGCGCACCCCCGCCGCCACAGGCCGTGGACGCAGGCAGCGATGCTGGAGCCCCTGGACAGTCGCGCGAGCGCGAGGCCCCTGCGCGATAGTGCAACTAGTTTTTCGCTCTTTCGATAGCGGTGGCTCGGTCCGGTGGTCAGCCCGCTTCCTCCTCTCGAATTGGATTTAGCAAACTCTCCATCGCCATGTCGCGCCGTCGTCCCCAGCGAGTCGAGGCGATATGCCGGAGCCTCGGATCTCCTACAGTCTGACCGCGATTCAGGTGGAATCGTGATCGAGTTCACGCGTAAGTTCCAACAGGTTACATAAGCTGCCCGCTGCTGGTTGCCAGCCCAGGGATTACCGCCGATGCAGAATCTCGATGTCGCACGACGACGCTTTCTATTTGGCCTATTCGTAGTCTCCGGGTTCACCGGACTCATCTACGAGTCCATCTGGTCGCAGTACCTCAAGCTCTTCCTTGGCCATGCGGCCTACGCACAGACAGTGGTGCTGGCGATCTTCATGGGCGGAATGGCGCTAGGGTCCTGGCTGGTGTCGCGCTACAGCGCGCGGCTACGACAGCTGCTGTGGGGCTACCTGTTGGTCGAGGCACTGATCGGGATCCTCGGCATTCTCTTTCATCGGGTATTCGTCGCGACCACCGATCTGTCGTTCGCAAAGATCATACCGGCGCTCCCCCCAGGTTTGACGATTTACGCCTATAAATGGTCCCTGGCCGCGCTGCTCGTGCTGCCGCAATCGGTGCTGCTGGGCACGACCTTTCCGTTGATCAGCAGCGGCATCATCCGACGCTGGCCCGAGCGGGCGGGCGAGACGCTATCCACCCTGTATTTCACCAACAGCCTCGGCGGCGCCCTTGGGGTTCTGGTCAGCGGGTTCGTGCTGATCGGCATAGTCGGCCTGCCCGGCACGACTCTGACGGCCGGACTGCTCAACGTGGCGCTCGCCTTGGGAGTCTGGCTGGTCGTTCGCCGTCAGACCGAGCCCCCGCCGCCCTCCTCCGCCACACCCACACCATCTGCAACATCTGGCGTCACGGACCCGGTGGCGAGGTGGTTTGTGATCGCCGCATTCCTGACCGGCGCCGCCTCATTCATGTACGAGCTGGGCTGGATCCGCATGCTGAGCCTAGTGCTGGGTAGCTCGACGCATTCGTTCGAGCTGATGCTGAGCGCGTTCATCTTCGGCCTGGCGTTCGGCGGGCTGTACGTGCGCAAGCGTATCGAGCGGATCGCAGACCCGGAGAGGTACCTGGGCGGGATCATGCTCGCGATGGGGGCGCTCGCCGCGCTGACTCTGCCTGCATGCAACCTGATGTACGACTTGATGGCGTGGTCGCTAGACACCTTTACGCATACTCCCGGCGGCTATGTCGCCTTCAATGCGGTCGGCCAGTCCATCGCCGTGCTGATCATGTTCCCGGCAACGTTCTGCGCCGGCATGACCCTCCCCCTGCTCACCCACGCGCTGATGCGCCGCGGAACGGGCGAGAAGGCGATCGGCACGATCTACTCGGTCAACACCTTAGGCGCCATCGCCGGTGTGCTGCTCGCGGTCCACGCATTGATGCCGTTGATCGGAGTCAAAGGTGTCATCCTGACCGGCGCGGGCGTTCACATCGCGCTGGGGCTCTCGCGCCTCGCTCCGCGCGGTTGGCGGCAACCCGTATCCGCCCTCGCAATGGCGGTCGGTATCGCCGTGTTCGGCCTTACCGCCGTCCTCGGCAAGCTTGATCCGATGCGAGTCGCCTCAGGCGTTTACCGCTTTGGCATCCCGACCTTGCCGGCGGGCTCCAGGGTCACTTATCTGCGGGACGGCAAGACGGCAACAATCACTTTGACCGAGCAATTCGGGAAAGTCGCTATCGCGACGAACGGCAAGCCTGATGCCGCGATCCAGATGGGAGCGGGAGAGCCTACCACCGACGACGTGACCGTGGTGCTGGCCGCTGCAATTCCGCTGAGCCTGCACCCGAATGCGGCGCGCGTGGCTAACATCGGTTTCGGATCAGGGCTTACGACCCATACCCTCCTCGCGAGCAGGGACCTCGAGCGGCTGGATTCAATCGAGATCGAGCCGCTGATGGTCGAAGCGGCGCGCCAAGGCTTTGGTCCGCGCATCCACGACGTGTTCGAGGATGCGCGCAGCCGCATCGTCTATGAGGATGCGAAGACGTTTTTCGCAGCGTCGCGCGAGCCGTACGATCTGATCGTGTCCGAGCCGTCGAACCCGTGGGTGAGCGGAGTCGCCACCCTGTTCTCCGACGAGTTCTACGGTCGCATCGTGCAATATCTGCGGCCTGACGGCTACTTTGCGCAGTGGGTGCAGATCTATGAGACGGACATCGGCGTCGTCGCCTCGGTCGTCAAGGCGCTGTCGCATCACTTCAGCGCGTACGCGATCTACAATCTGAACGATGTAGACATTCTGATCGTGGCGACGCGCGCGTCGGCGCTCCCTGCTCCGACCGAGCGGGTCTTCCAGTGGCCGCAGATGCGCGCCGAGCTCGATCGGATCGGCGTGCAGTCGCTCAGCGACCTGCAATCGCGACTGATCGGGGACGATCGGACCATCGGCCCACTGTTCAACACGGTGCCAGTCCCGGCGAATTCCGACTTCTTCCCTTTCGTCGATCTCAACGCGCCGCGCCTGCGCTTCATGCTGGCTAATGCGCGCGAGCTGCCGAGACTGACGTCATTGTCCGTCCCGGTTCTGGATCTCCTGCGTCCGGATTCGCCGGCCAGCGCGACGCTCGAGCCCTCGCAGCACAGTTCTCTCACTCGCGATCTGCAGGTGCGGCGCGCTCTGGCGATTCGTCGTGACCTATCCAGTGGTCGACTGGACAACCTCGACGCAGGGGCCGCGGTAGCCCTGCTGCTCATCGGCACGAGCGCGGAGAGGTGCGCCGACCCCCAAGTGCAAAATGCCTGGAACAGGGCAGCTCGAAACGTCGGCGCGATGACTGCGACGTACCTGAATCCATCCGAGCTGGCCGACGTCTGGAGCAACATCAGGTCCACACCCTGTTATCGTAACGCCAGCGGCGAGCACAGAGCATGGGCCGATCTGCTTGCGGCGGTCGCCGCTCGGAACGCAGCGGAGATCGTGACCCAGGGCACACGGCTGCTGGAGCGGTCTGCCTCTCTGTCGACGGATGATCTCACCTACCTCACGACCGTGATGGCCTCCACGTACCTTCGTATGGGCCAGATGTCGCAGGCGCGCAGCCTGCTCTCCGCACAATGGGATCGGCTCGATCATGCAGGAGAGTTGTATCTCTCACTTCGCGAGCTGCGGGCGTTGGTCTTGGCGGGTGACAACGCGGCCCTTGCGCAGGCGCGCGCTGCTAGCCGCAGCGACGAAACAAGAGTGAACGGGCTCTAGATTGCGCAGCTCACTGCCTCACTCTCGGACACCGGACGTCGCTCCGGCCTCGAAAGCACGGAAGGCATGGTTCAGGTGACGTTTTGAGTCACTTTCTGACGCAACCTCCGGCAGGTGGCGTCAGTGTGCGACAGAAGTATGTTAAAAATACCGAGGCGGGGGTAAGTACTTCTACTGAAACATCAAACACTTAAGCGCGCAGTGAGACCTGGCACGCACCTTGCTTTGATCCGGCCGGCACGGGGCGCCTTTTGCGCCGCTAGTTTTGTACCTCAAATTTTTCAGGAGTTTCTGCAATGAAGTCTGTGCAAAAGGGCTTTACCCTCATCGAGTTGATGATCGTGGTGGCGATCATCGGCATTCTGGCGGCTATCGCCATTCCGGCCTACACGGATTACACGGTCCGTTCGAAGATTACGGAAGGTCTTAATTTGGCGGCCTCTGCCAAAGTGACCGTCGGCGAAGGATTCCAGTCAGGCGGTATGGCCGGTATGAAGGCCGCTGCGGACGCTTGGACCTTCACCGCTACCAAGTACGTGAAGGGTATCGTGATTGACGACAAAACCGGTCTGATCACGGTTACGTACGACAGTAGCGCCAGCGGCATACCGCAGCTGGGCGCTGACCAAACGATTACCATGACGCCGAACGTCGCCAAGGCAGCGCTGACCGACGCCACCCCAGGCAATGTTGACTGGGCGTGCGCGTCTGCTTCGAACGTGACGGCCACCGCGGAAGGCCTGACGGTTCAGACGGCGGGGTCTCTCCCGGCCAAATACGTCCCGACGCAGTGCAAGTAATCGACTCCTGAATTCGACTCGGAGTCTTTGAGCCCCGGCCTCGCGCCGGGGCTTTCTTTTTGGCCCCCAGACCCAAGTGTGACGCGCACCCCGCCGCCGAAGCGGTCCGGTGATTCAAAATCGGCAAGGATTTGACAATTGCGCGCTGCGCCTGCTCGGGTAAACTGAACCTCAACTTCTCATTCGCCGGGTTCCCCTAGTCGTAAGTCCATGAATGACAACGCCTCTTTAGCGCTCGGCTCAGCCCGCGGGGGCCTCGGCGGACTGCCCCAGCGTCTGGTGCAGGACGGCGTGGTCGATGAGGCCGCGATGCTCGAGGCGATCCACTCCGCGCGCGAGCGCAAGACGAGCGTGGTCACCCAGCTGGTGTCGAGCGGTGCGGCGAAGGCACGCGACATCGCAGTGGCCGCCTCCAACGAATTCGGCGTGCCGCTGCTCGATCTCGACGCGCTGAGCCTCGACCTCGAGGCCGTGCGACTCGTCAACGACAAGCTCCTCGCCAAGCATCGCGTGCTGCCGGTGTTCCGTCGTGGCAAGCGGTTGTTTCTGGCCGTGGCCGATCCGACGAACATGCACGCCATCGACGAGATCAAGTTTCAGACCAGTCTCGCCATCGAGGCCGTCATCGTCGAGGACGACAAGCTGCAGAAGGCGGTCGACAAGGCGATCGAGCAGGTCGACAACCAGATGTCGGCCCTCACGGATGAGGGGGACGTCGATCTCGAGTCCCTCGAGGTCACCGGCGGGGAGGACGAGCTCGACGAGAAGATCGGACGCGACGACGTCGAAGACGCCCCGATCGTGCGCTTCGTCAACAAGGTCATGCTGGATGCCATCCGCCGCGGCGCTTCCGATATTCACTTCGAGCCGTTCGAGAAGCTCTACCGGGTGCGCCTGCGCATGGACGGAGTACTGAAGGAGATCGCGCAGCCTCCGGTTCAGCTGGCGCAGAAGCTTTCGGCCCGTCTGAAGGTCATGTCGCGCCTCGACATCGCGGAGCGGCGCGTCCCCCAGGACGGCCGCATCAAGATGAAGCTGTCGAAGAATCGCGCCATCGACTTTCGCGTCAGCACCTGCCCGACGCTCTTCGGCGAGAAGATCGTGCTGCGTATTCTCGATCCCGCACAGGCCACGCTCGGGATCGATTCGCTCGGCTACGAGCCCTTCCAGAAGGAGCTCTACCTCAAATACCTGGCGAAGCCCCAGGGCATGATCCTCGTCACCGGTCCTACGGGCAGCGGCAAGACGGTCTCGCTGTACACCGGTCTCCATATCCTGAATCGCGAGGACACGAACATTTCCACCGCCGAGGATCCGGCGGAAATCAATCTCCCCGGCGTCAACCAGGTCAACGTGAACAATAAGGTGGGACTGACGTTCGCGGCAGCGATGCGCGCTTTCCTGCGCCAGGACCCGGATGTCATCATGGTGGGTGAGATCCGCGACCTAGAGACCGCCGAGATCGCCATCAAGGCCGCCCAGACGGGCCACCTGGTGCTGTCTACTCTGCACACGAATGATGCGCCGTCCACCCTGACCCGCATGGTCGACATGGGCGTCAAACCCTACGCGATCGCGACCTCGGTGAACCTGATCATTGCGCAGCGCCTGGCGCGGCGTTTGTGCACGCATTGCAAACAGCCGCTGGACATCCCCAAGGATGCTCTTCTGAAAGAGGGCTTTACCGCAGCGGAGGCCGCCGGCGGGCTCAAGATCTTCGCGCCCAAGGGGTGCGCGAACTGTACCGACGGCTACAAGGGCCGCACGGGTCTCTACCAGGTGTTGCCGGTTACGGAGGCGATTGCCCGCATCATTCTCGCCATGGGCAGCGCGGTGGAGATTTCCGCCCAGGCTGCCAAGGAAGGCGTCTGGGATCTGCGGCGCGCCGGGCTGGAGAAGGTCAAGAACGGGCTTACCAGCCTCGAGGAAGTCAACAGCGTCACCGTCGAGTGACGCAGGACGGAAGTAAACATATGGCTCAGGCAGCAACCGGCACAGTCAGGGCGATCAAGCGCGACACTCCCTTCGCCTGGGAGGGCAAGGACAAGCGCGGCGCGCGCGTCAAGGGCAAGAGCCTCGCGCCCGATGAGCAGACTCTGCGCGCCGAGCTGCGCCGCCAGGGTGTGGCGCCTTCGCGCATCCGCAAGCAGCGTCAGAGCCAATCGGGCGGCAGGGTCAATGCGGGCGACATCGCGATCTTCGCCCGCCAGCTCTCCACCATGCTCGCCGCGGGCATTCCGCTTGTGCAGGCGTTCGAGATCGTCGGCAACGGCAATGACAAGGCCGCGATGCAAAGGCTCATCCTCGACGTCAAGGCCGACGTCGAGGGGGGCACTTCGCTCCATGAGTCACTGGCCAAGCATCCGCTGCACTTCGACGACCTGTTCGTGAATCTCGTGGAAGCGGGCGAGCATGCCGGCGCCCTCGAATCGCTCCTGGACAAGGTGGCCACCTACAAGGAAAAGAGCGAAGCCCTGAAGAAGAAGGTGAAGAAGGCGCTGTTCTACCCGGCCGCGGTACTGGCCGTCGCAGTCATCGTGACGGTGGTGCTGCTGCTGTTCGTGATTCCGCAGTTCGAGAGCCTGTACAAGGGATTCGGCGCCGACCTGCCGGCCTTTACGCAGGCGGTCATCAACCTCTCACGGTTCGTGCAGCACGACGGCGCTTTCATTGCGATCGTGCTGGGCCTGGGTGTGTACGTGTTCTTCTACTTCAAGAAACGCTCGAAGGCCCTGCGCGAATTCCTCGACCGGGTCTCGCTCAAGATTCCCGTCATCGGCCCCATCCTGAACAAGGCCGCCATCGCCCGCTATGCGCGCACGCTGTCGACCATGTTCTCCGCCGGCGTGCCGCTCGTCGAAGCGCTGGAGTCGGTGGCCGGTGCCACCGGCAACATCGTGTACGAGAAAGCGGTCCTGAAGATGCGCGACGAGGTCTCGACCGGCCAGCGCCTGCAGCGCTCGATGGAGAACACCGGCCTGTTTCCCAATATGGTCAATCAGATGATCGCGGTCGGGGAGGAGTCGGGCTCGCTGGACGAGATGTCGGCCAAGGTCGCGACGTTCTACGAGGCGGAGGTCGACAACGCGGTCGACGCGATGTCGAGCCTGCTCGAGCCCATGATCATGGTGATCCTGGGCGTGCTCGTCGGGAGCCTCGTGATCGCCATGTACCTGCCGATCTTCAAGCTCGGATCGGTGGTCTGACCAGCGGACTCTCCCGCGGGGGTTGAAAAGCGCCGCGCTCCGCGCGGCGTTTTCTTTAGAAAGTCAACACATCATGCCAGTGATCGAGCTGCTCGCGTCCTCGCCCGCCGTGTTCGTGGGCACCTGCCTGGTGCTGGGTCTGGCGGTGGGGAGCTTCCTCAACGTCGTGATCTATCGCCTGCCGGTGATGCTCGATCGCGCCTGGCGCGAGCAGTGCAGGGAGCTCACGGGCGAAGCGGTGGCCGCGACGCTGCCCGCCGCTGCTCCCGGGCGCTTCAACCTCGTGGTGCCGCGCTCGGCCTGCCCGGCGTGCCGGGCGCCGATCACCGCGCTGCAGAACATTCCGCTCATCTCCTGGCTCGTGCTCCGCGGGCGTTGCGCCCATTGCGGCAAGCCGATCAGCGTTCGCTACCCGCTGGTGGAAGCCTTGAGCGGGGTTCTGTGCGCGGCCGTCGCCTGGAAGTTCGGCTTCGGTTGGCCGGCACTCGCCGCGATGGTGCTCACGGGGTTCCTGATCGCCCTCACTTTCATCGACGTCGATCATCAGCTGCTGCCCGACGGTCTCACGCTTCCGCTGCTGTGGCTCGGTCTGCTGCTGAGTCTGTGGGCGGGGCCGGCGGGCGGTGCCCCCCTCCCGGTGGACGTGCGCTCGAGTCTCATCGGGGCGATCGCAGGTTACGTGAGCCTGTGGAGCGTCTATCATCTGTTCCGGCTGCTCACCGGTAAGGAAGGCATGGGGTACGGTGACTTCAAGCTGTTTGCCGCGCTGGGCGCGTGGCTCGGCTGGCAGATGCTCCTGCCGATCATCCTGGTAGCCGCCGCGGTGGGCGCCGTGGTCGGCATTGTGATGCTCAGCCTGCGCGGCCAGAGCCGCGCGACCCCCATCGCCTTCGGCCCGTTCCTCGCCGCAGCGGGTTGGCTGATGCTGATGTTCGGTCCGCGCCTCGTCGCGGGCTACCTCCGGCTGTTCACGGCACCCCCGTGAGCGCGCGCGTCTACCGCGTGGGCCTGACCGGGGGCATCGCCAGCGGCAAGTCCACTGCGGCGAAGTTCTTCGGCGCCCTGGGTGTGCCGATCCTCGACAGCGACCAGGTCGCACGCGAGGTCGTCGAGCCCGGGCAGCCCCCGCTCGAGCGGCTGGTGGAGCGGTTCGGCCCCTCGATTCTCACGCCCGACGGGCACCTCGATCGTCCGGCGCTGCGCGAGATCGTGTTCTCCGACCCCAGGGCGCGGGCGGATCTGGAGGCTCTGACGCACCCCGCCATCGGCGCCGCGATGGAGGCCCGCTCCGCCGCCGCCGGCGGCCCCTACCAGATCCTCGTCATTCCGTTGCTGGTCGAGAAGAACCTCGGCTCGCACGTGAATCGCGTGCTGGTGGTCGACTGCGAGGAGCAGCTGCAGATACGACGCCTGCGGGCGCGTGACGGCGCAACGATCGCGCAGGCGCAGGCGATTCTGGATGCGCAGGCTCCGCGCTCGACGCGTCTGAAGGCCGCCGACGACGTCATCCGCAACGACGCCGACCTGAGCGCGATACGCGATCAGGTCGCGACACTGCACACGCGTTACCTGGAGCTCGCCCAGCCGCCGCGCGCGTGAGGCTGCCCCGGCAGGCGAATTCCCCCGGGGGCGGACTGTCGCCGGGATCGGACACGGCGTTTACGGATCGCGCGCCGCTCAAGCAGAATACGAGCATGACGGAATCCGCTGGACCCGAGGCCGGGCCTGCTGCGGCACCTGAGGCCGCCGCGGAAGGGCTCATCTTCGAGCAGCCGCTGAACGAGCGCATGCGCACCTTCCTGCGCGTGGATTTCCTCTACAACCAGGCGCTCTATCACAACGAGATGGGGAGCCCCTGGGGCAGCCGTGCCGCGATGTCGAGCCTGATCGACATCCTCGCCATCACCACGCGCGGCGACGTGCGCGCGGATGTGCTGAAGGAGCTCGAGGGCCAGCTGACCAGCCTGAACGAATTTCAGTCCAACCCGGGCGTGGACGCCCAGCGCCTGAAGACCCTGATGTCGAATCTGCTGCGCCTGCGCGCCGATCTCATGGCCGCCGGCTCGGCGTTCCTGCAACCGTTGCGGGATTCGCAGTTCCTGAGCGCCATCAAGCATCGCAACGCGATCCCGGGTGGCACCTGCGAATTCGATCTGCCGGACTACACCTTCTGGCTGGCGCAGTCCGATGATGCGCGCATGCGTACCTTCAATCAGTGGCTCGGGCTCCTGCGTCCGATGTGCGATGCGATCGCGGAGCTGCTGTGGCTCACGCGCCAGAACGGCCGCAGCCGCGAGGAGATCGCCCGGGGGGGCACCTTCAACATCACTTTCGAGCGCGACAATCCACTGCAACTGCTGCGCATCTCGCTGCCGGTCGCCGCGGGCCTGTACCCCGAGATCAGCGGCAGTCACCACCGCTGCAACATCCGCTTCCTCACCTGGAACGGCCTGGCGACCCGCGCGACACAAGCCGAGGGGGACGTGCCGTTCTTGCTGAGCTGCTGCACCTGAGCTGCTGAGTTTCCCACTCGATGAGCCCCACTCGCGTCAAGTGTCCGACGTGCCAGCGCGAATTGGATTGGGAGGCCGCGCCGTTTCGTCCGTTCTGCAGCGAGCGTTGCCGCTTGATCGACCTGGGCGCGTGGCTGACGGAGCAGCGCGCCATCCCCGATGACGCAGCCCCGGCGCAGGAGAGTTCCGCGTCTGACGAGCAACCGCTGAAGGGTTCACCCAAGGCATGAGATTCCGGCCGAACGGCCAACCCTGCGCACACGCGTGACCCGCCGGGGACTTGGACCCGATCACCGCAACGCACGGCTCATATTGCTACTGCCCCCCGGCGCCCCCATCCCCAGCCATCTCGCCAGAAACGCCCACTGGTCGGCGAAGTCATCGATCTGCATCCACACGGGCTTCCCGGCGCCGTGTCCGGCGCGGGTCTCGATCCTAATGAGGATGGGGTTCGGGCAGACCTGCGCCGCCTGCAACGCCGCGGCGAACTTGTAGCTGTGCCACGGCACCACGCGATCGTCGTGGTCGGCGGTGGTGATCAGCGTCGGCGGATAGCACACGCCCTTCTTCACGTTCTGCACCGGGGAGTAGGCGTACAGCGCCTTGAACTGCTCGGGATCCTCCACGAGCCCATAGTCGGATGACCACTGGCGGGCATTCGCGCTGGCGGTGTGGTAGCGCAGCATGTCGAGCACGCCCACGGCGGGGAGCGCGGCGCCGAACAGCTCCGGGCGCTGCGTCAGGACCGCGCCGACCAGCAGCCCTCCGTTGCTGCGCCCGTGAATCCCTAAACGCGCGCTGCGCGTGTAGTGCTCCTGGATGAGATATTGCGCCGCGGCGATGAAGTCATCGAACACGTGCTGCTTGTTGGCGAGCGTGCCGGCGCGGTGCCAGGCCTCGCCGTACTCTCCGCCGCCGCGCAGATTCGCCTCGGCGTACGCGCCGCCCATCTCGAGCCACGCCTGCACCGAGGGCCGGTAGGTGGGTGTGAGGGACACGTCGAACCCGCCGTAGCCGTACAGCAGAAACGGCTGGTTGCCGTCCTTCACCATGTCGCGCCGATGCGTGATGTACATGGGCACGCGCGTGCCGTCCCGGCTGCTGTAGAACACCTGCTCGGTGACGAACTCCGCCGTCGACGGCGCGCGCGCCTCGCGCCACAGCGTCGCCTGGTTGGCCGGGATCTCGAAGCGAAAGATCTTGCGTGGCGTCAGGTAGTCCGTATAGGAAAAGAAGGTTTCGGTCTGATCCCCGTCGCCCTCGAAGCCCTCGATCCCGCCCAGGCCCGGCAGCGGCACGTTGCCGACGGGACGGCCATCGCGCTCGTAGAGCCGCGCGAGGGCGTGGGCGTCCTCCACGTACTTCGCGATGATGCGGCCGCCGACGTAGCTCGCCTCCTCGAGCGCGGCCGTCCCCTCCGGCACCACCGTGCGCCAGCTTGCGGGTGCGCGCGCATCGACGGCGATGACCCGCCCGAGCGGCGCGTCCTTGGTGGTCCTGAAATACAGCTCCTCGCCGTGGGCGCCGATGAAGGTATAGAGCGCATCCCACGCGAAGAACAGGCGCTGCACGCGCGCGCCCGGGCTACGCAGGTCGAGCAGGTCGACCCCGTTGCGCTCGTAGCCGTCGAACAGCGTGATGATGAGGTAGTGCCCGTCGTCGGTGACCCGCCCGGCCGGGATGCGGGTCGGATGGTCCGTCACCTCGTACACCAGGCGGTCGCGATCCTGTGCCGTCCCGAGCTGGTGGAAGTACACGGCGGGCCTGCCGGAGTCATCGCCGCGGCCGTCGGGCAGGGCCGGATAACGGCTGTAGTACACGCCCGAGCCGTCGCGCGCCCATGACACGCCCCAGAATTTCGTGAACCGCAGGATGTCGGGAAGATCGGCCCCATCGTGCACGCGCCGGAAGCGCCACACCTGCCAATCGGTGCCGCCGTCCGAGACCGCGTACGCAACCACATCACCCCGGACGTCGGGGGTGAACTCCGAGACGGCAACGGTGGCATCCTGACGCACGGTGTTGGGATCGAACAGCACGCGCGCGGGCGCATCGAGGCTGTCTGACACCAGCAGCACGCTCTGATTCTGCTGGCCGTCGTTGTGCAGAAAGAAATAGCGCCCGCCGCGCTTCACCGGCACCTCGTAGCGCTCGTAGTTCCACAGCTGCGTGAGGCGCGCCTTGAGCCAGACGCGCTGCGGGAGCGCCGCCAGCCGCGGCTGCGACAGCGCGTTCTGCGCCGCCACCCACTGCGAGACCTGGGGCGAGTCGAGATTCTCGAGCCAGCGGTAGGGATCCTCGACTTCGGTCCCGAAGTAGCTGTCGGACACGTTCACGCGCGCGGTGACCGGGTACACCAGCGCCGGCGCCGCCGGCGGCATCCCTACCGCGGTCTCGGTGGCGATGCGCATGGGCTTGCCGCCCGGACCGTTGCCGGGCAGCGGCTCGCGACCGCCCAGCTGCGCCCCCGCACACGCGAGCAGGTCGAGCGCGCAGAGCTGGATGGCCGCGGCCACTGCAGCGCGCCAGCGCGGATTCTTCATCGCCTATCGCACGCCCGGACTTCAGGGGAACTTGATCTTGCCGCCCCCGCTCGCAGGCCCCGGACCCGCGGCGCCCACTTCGGGCACGACGATGCGCGAGGCGGCTTCCCGGCGCAGCTCGCGCGCCTCATCGATCGCCTGCTCGAGTGCGACCCGGACGCCGTCGGGAAATTTCTTCAACGCCTCCTCCAGCGTCGCCGCTTCGATCTCGAACCCGAGCGGCAGCACACCCGCCGGCGTCAGCAGTTGCGTCTGGCCCGAGAACAGCACCGGCCGCGTCGGATCCACCGCGCCGTCGGCGGTGACCGGCGTCAGGCGGCGGATGCTGCCGGCGCGGCGGTCGGTGAACACGTCCTCCCGATACAGCGCCTGCAGATCGAGCTGAACTTCGGGTAGATCGTTCTGTGCGGCCATTGAGTCCTGCCTGCGTGGTGGCAAAGGCATTGTACACGCCCCTCCTTGAGCGCCCTCAGCCGGGGGCCGGCAGATCCCGCAGCGCTTCGACGAACGGGCGGTCGGCTTCGAGCAGGTCCTCCTGCGCCAGGCGCCCCGGCGCCACCCACTTCAGCCGCTGGCGATCCAGTGGACGCGGCACGCCGGTGAATCGCTCGATGACCCATAACGACAGCTCGACCTCGCGATCGGGGTAGGCGTGGGTGAGGCGCATGAACGGCTTAGCTGTCGTCATCTCGATGCCGAGCTCCTCGCGCAACTCGCGCGCCAGGGCCGCGTGCTCGCTCTCGCCGGCGGCCACCTTGCCGCCCGGGAATTCCCAGCGGCCCGCCAGGGGCTTGCCGGCGGGACGCTGCGCGATCAGCACCCGGCCGCTGCGATCGTAGAGCGCCGCCGCGACCACCAGGATGACAGGCTTAGCGATGTCGGACCCCGGCGGCCCGCGCGCTGCCGTTATTCAACGCTCGAGAGCGCACCGTGACAGTGCTTGTACTTCTTGCCCGAGCCGCACGGACACGGCTCGTTGCGTCCCACCTTGCGCTCACCGCGCACGAATGTGCCGGCCGTCTCGGGTGACGGCGCCGGCGGCGGCAGCGCGCGGGCGCCGGCGCGCGCCGCGGAGGCGCCCGTGGAGGCGCGCACGCCGGCAGCGACCGCGGTCTGCTCCTCGGCGGCGGTGAGGAGCGAGGCGGCCTCGGCGTGCTGCGCCTGCAGCGCGCGCATGAGGCGGCGGCGGCGCTCTTCCTCCTCGCGGTCGATTTCCTCCTGGGTACGCACCTCGATCTTCGCCATCAGCGAGGAGGTCTCGAACTTGATCCGATCGAGCATGGCCGAGAACAGCTCGAAGGCTTCGCGCTTGAACTCGAAGCGGTAGTCCTTCTGCGCGTAGCCCCGCAGGTGAATGCCCTGGCGCAGGTAGTCCATGGCCGCCAGGTGCTCGCGCCAGTGCTGATCGAGCATGCGCAGCATCACGTCCTTCTCGACGTGGCGCATGATCGGCGCGCCGATGCGCGCGACCTTGGCGTCGTAGGCTTCGTTCACGGCGCGCACCACCCGTTCGCGCAACGCCTGCTCCTCCAGCTCCGGCTCCGCGCTGAGCCAGCCCTGCGGGTCCACGCGTACGTTGAAGTCGCGCAGCACCGCCTCCGCCAGGCCCTGCAGGTCCCAGTCGGACGACGCGGCGTGCCTGGGCAGGTGCAGATCCAGGAGCGAGCCCACCGAATCTTCCATGAGGCCGCGAATGGCTCCGGAGAGATCCTCGGTGCCCATGATCTCGGTGCGTTGCTGGTAGACGACCTTGCGCTGATCGTTGGCGACGTCATCGAACAGCAGCAGGTTCTTGCGGATATCGAAATTGTGCGCCTCGACCTTGCGCTGCGCCTTCTCGATCTGGCGGGTGAGCATGCCGCTCTCGATCACCTCGCCTTCCTTCATGCCGGCCATCTTCAGGAGGCGCTGGGTGCGCAGCGGATCGCCGAAGATGCGCATCAGGTTGTCCTCCATCGACAGGTAGAAGCGGCTCGAGCCCGGGTCGCCCTGGCGGCCCGAGCGGCCGCGCAGCTGATTGTCGATGCGGCGGGATTCGTGGCGCTCGGTGCCGACGATGTGCAGGCCGCCGGCGGTGACGACCTTGTCGTGGCGTATCTGCCACTCCGCGCGCACCTTCTCGCGGGTGACATCGTCAATCGCCCCGGCCGCGGCGAGCTCCGCCTCGAGATTGCCGCCGAGCACGATGTCGGTGCCGCGACCGGCCATGTTGGTGGCGATGGTTATTCCACCTGGCCGGCCCGCCTGCGCGACGATGTGCGCCTCGCGCTCGTGCTGCTTGGCGTTCAGCACCTGGTGCTCGACGCTCTCCTTCTGCAGGAGACCTGAGAGAAATTCGGAAGTTTCGATCGAGGTCGTGCCCACCAGCACCGGCTGCTCGCGCGCCGCGCACTCGCGGATGTCCTCGATGATTGCCTTGAACTTGTCGCTCTGCGTCAGGTACACGAAGTCCGGGTTGTCCTTGCGCACCATCGGCCGGTGGGTCGGAATCACCACCACCTCGAGGCCGTAGATCTGCATGAATTCCGGCGCCTCGGTGTCCGCGGTGCCGGTCATGCCGGAGAGCTTCTTGTAGAGCCGGAAGTAGTTCTGGAAGGTGATCGAGGCGACCGTCTGGTTCTCCTCGCGCACCCGCACGCCCTCCTTCGCCTCCACCGCCTGGTGCAGGCCGTCGGACCAGCGCCGCCCGGGCATGGTGCGGCCGGTGAATTCATCGACGATGATGACTTCGCCGCCGCGCACGATGTATTCGACGTCGCGCTTGTAGAGCGCATGGGCGCGCAGCGCGGCATTCAGGTGATGCATCAGGCGGATGTTGGCCGGGTCGTACAGGCTTTCGCCCTCCTTCAGCAGGCCCGCCTGCGCCATCAGCTGCTCGACGTGCTCGTGGCCGGCTTCCGTGATGTGCACCTGCTTGGTCTTCTCCTCCAGTGAGAAGTCCCCGGGGCCCTCTTCCTCCTTCTGGCGCGTGAGCCTTGGGACCAGCTCATTGATGCGCAGATACAGCTCGGTGCTCTCCTCGGCGGGCCCGGAGATGATGAGCGGCGTGCGCGCCTCGTCGATGAGAATCGAATCGACTTCGTCGACGATCGCGAAGCTGAGCGTGCGCTGCACCCGGTCTTCCAGGCGGAACGCCAGGTTGTCGCGCAGGTAGTCGAAGCCGAACTCGTTGTTGGTGCCGTAAGTGATGTCGCAGGCGTACGCGGCGCGCTTCTCCGGCGGGCTCTGGGCGTTCTTGATCACTCCCACCGTGAGCCCGAGGAAGCGATACACCGGCCCCATCCAGTCCGCGTCGCGCTGCGCGAGGTACTCGTTCACCGTGACGATGTGCACGCCCTCGCCGCCGAGCGCGTTCAGATAGGCCGGGAGCGTCGCCACCAGCGTCTTGCCCTCGCCGGTGCGCATCTCGGAGATCATCCCCTTGTGCAGCACGATGCCGCCGATCAGCTGCACATCGAAGTGCCGCATCTGCAGCGTGCGCCGCGCCGCCTCGCGCACCACCGCGAACGCCTCGGGCAGCAGCTCATCGGGGGTCGCCCCCGCCTTCAGGCGCTGGCGGAACTCCTCGGTGCGCTCGCGCAACGCCTCGTCGCTGAGCGCCTGGGTCGCCGGCTCGAGCTGGTTGGCGGCGCGCACGGCGCGCGCATAGCCACGGACCAGCCGCTCATTGCGGCTGCCGAAAACGCGGGTGAGAAGTTGACGCAAGGCGTGACTCTTTGACCTGAAAACAGCTTTACCGACAAGCACTTATCGCGCATGCCGGGCTTTGAAAGCGGCGTATTGTACCCAAATAGACGCAGCGGACGCCCAATTGGTTCGTGGGCGCGGGAATTCAGGCGCGGGGATTCAACGGCGGAGCGGTGGGAAGCCCGCGCGGGCGCGCGGTGCGCGATCAGCGACCGACGAAGGACAGGGGATCGACCTGGCGGCCGTTACGCAGCACCTCGAAGTGCACGTGCGGCCCGGTCGAGCGGCCGGTCGAGCCCATGAGCGCCACGGCTTCACCGCGCTTCACCATCTCACCGACGGCGACCAGCGTGCGCTGGTTGTGCGCGTAGCGGGTGACGTAGCCGTCGCCGTGGTTGATCTCGATGAGCCTGCCGAAACCGGAGCGCTCACCGGCCCAGGTGACCACGCCCGCCGCGACCGCGACCACCTTGTCGCCCATGGCGCCGGCGAAATCGACGCCCTTGTGGAACGCCTCGCGGCCATCGAAGGGATCGGCACGCTCGCCGAAGTAGGAGGAAATGAAGCCGCGCGTGACCGGGCGGCCGGCGGGGTGGATCTGCTCTTTCAGCTCGCGCGCGAGGATCACGTTCTCCAGCGCCGCGAGCTGCGAATCGCGCAGGTCCACGCGCTGCTCGAGTCGGGCGAGCATGGCCGTGAGGTCCGGGATCTGGGCGCTCACGCCCTCGCCTCCGCCTTCCGGGCCGCCGGTGGGCGGCTCGAGCTCGAAATTGAACTCGTGGCTGTCGATGTCCGCCATCTCGGTGAGGCGCTTGCCGAGCGCATCGAGGCGGATGATGTGCGCGTTCACCTTGCCCAGGCGCATGGCCATCGCGTCCACCCGCAACTGCAGCTGCTGCCGCAGCTCGCCGATCTGGCGCTTCTGCTCGGCCAGCAGGCCGCTGAAGCTCAGCGTGTCACCGAGCGCCCCGCTGTGGGCGCCGCGACCGAACTGCAGACCGAGCGCGAAGGCGCTGCCGAGGACCGCGAGCGCGAGGGCGCCGACCAGACTCAAGGTCAGCGGGTGGGCGAGATTCAGCTGTCGCGCCCGACCCTCACGCCTGGAAAGGAAAATGACGTTCATGCCGTGCGTTCCCTCAAGGCCCCCGTGAACAGGCGACGCCGCTCGGGTGTACGAGCCATGTCCGGGCGTGAACCGCCCTGTTGTGCGTCAAAAACCCTGTACGATGCTGGCAACCCCGCTGTCATGGCTCCTCGCTTTAGACCGGTGGCTTTGCGTCCCCGCTTTTCAGCGGGTTTGCCCGAAAATGCAGCAAGGGCAATATGCCGAAGAACATCTCTCGAAACAAGCGTGGCAGGCCGGCAGTGAGGACTGCAGCAGGTCCGCGGCCGACGCGGCTTCATTCTGTTAAGGAGCTGCTGCGGCGCAGCGCGCCGGCCTTGACGCGCGTCACAGATCAGGCCGCGCGAGCGGTTTTCTGGAGCGAGTGGTTATGTCGCCATCTGCCGACGGAACTCGGCGCGCGCGTCTGCGGCGTCGTCGAGCGCGACGGCACGCTGGTGATTTCTGCCGCCTCCGCCGCCTGGTGCGCGCGGCTGCGCTACGCGCTGCAGGAGCTGGATCCGCAGATCCGCGCCGCCGCCCCGCAACTCACCGCCATCGCCGTGCGCGTGCAGCCGCGAAACTGAGCGCTGGCCGCCTTCTTTCAAAATGGCGACTCAACCGCCATATGAGACTCGTAATTAACCCCGCGGCGGATGCAGCGCGGGGGCCTCGATGTAGGAGATCGGCGCGTCCGCGTAGCGCTCGAACACCACTTCTTCCCAGGTCGAGGTGTCCGCCAGCAGTGAGCGCAGCAGCTTGTTGTTGAGCGCGTGCCCGGATTTGTGGCCGCTGAACTCGCCGATGAGGCTGTGGCCGAGCAGATACAGATCCCCGATGGCATCGAGGATCTTGTGCTTGACGAACTCGTCCTCGTAACGCAGCCCGTCCTCGTTCAGCACGCGAAAGTCATCCAGCACGATCGCGTTGTCCAGACTCCCCCCGAGCGCAAGGTTGCGCGAGCGCAGAGTCTCCAGATCGCGCATGAAACCGAAGGTGCGCGCGCGACTCACCTCCTTGAGAAACGAGGTGGTCGAGAAATCCATCGAGGCGCGCTGCGAGCGGCGCTTGAAGATCGGATGGTTGAACTCGATCTCGAAGTTCACCTTGAAGCCGTCGAACGGGTCGAACTGCGCCCACTTGTCGCCGTCCTCGACACGCAGCCGCTTCTTCACGCGCATGAAGCGCTTCGGGTGGTGCTGCTCCTCGATGCCCGCTGACTGCAGCAGGAACACGAACGGGCCGGCGCTGCCGTCCATGATCGGCACTTCCGCGGCCGACAGCTCCACGATCGCGTTGTCGATCCCCAGCCCCGCGAACGCCGACAGCAGGTGCTCGACGGTCGAGACGCGCGACTCACCGGTGCCGAGCGTCGTGCCGAGCATGGTGTCGCCGACGTTCTCCGCGTGGGCGCGGATGTCCACCGGGATCGGCAGGTCCGTGCGCCGGAAAACGATGCCCGCGTCAGGCCCTGCCGGGCGCAAGGTCATCAGGACCTTCTTGCCCGTGTGCAGGCCGACACCGGTGGCGCGAATCGAGTTTTTGAGCGTCCGTTGTCCGACCATGCGTACTGCTTTGACCGACCCTCCGCGTGCCGCGGATGAGCGGCGCGTCGCGCGCGCCATCAGGAGGGACCCGGCGGACGGCGCACCCTCCCTTGGGCGCCTTATGTAAGGCGCGCTACCGTATCACATCAATCGGCCTGCCGCCGCAGGAAAGCCGGGATGTCCAGCAGATCCTCCGAGTCGGTGGCCGCTCGCAGCCCATCCCCGACCGCCCGCTGCCGCTGGACGGTGGGCTTGTCGAGCGCCGCGTAGTCGCTGCTGGAGAGTGGGCGGCGCACCATGCGCATCGGCGGCTCGGCACGCACGTCGCGCTGCTCGCGCACCAGCGCCTCGCGCTCGCGCGGGGAAGTCAGCGGTGAGCGCACTGCAGCAGCGGGCCGACCCAAGCCGGTCGCCACCACCGTGACGCGCACCTGATTGTCCAGCTCCGGGTCGATGACCGTACCGATCACCACCGTGGCGTCGTCGGAGGCGAACTGCTTCACGATCTGGCCGACCTCCTGGAATTCACCGATCGAGAGGTCCATGCCCGCGCTGACGTTGACCAGGATCCCATGCGCCCCGGCGAGGTTGATGTCCTCGAGCAACGGTGAGGATACGGCCGCCTCGGCCGCCGCGCGTGCCCGGCCTTCGCCGCTGGCCGCGCCCGATCCCATCATCGCCATGCCGGTCTCCCCCATCACGGTGCGCACGTCGGCGAAGTCGACGTTGATGAGACCGGGGCGGGTGATGAGCTCGGCGATGCCCTGCACCGCGCCCTGCAACACCTGGTTCGCCGCCTTGAAGGCATCCAGGAGCGTCGTCTGCGGACCCAACACCGTCAACAGCTTCTGGTTAGGAATTGTAATGAGCGAGTCGCAGAACTTGGACAGCTCACCGATGCCGTGGTCGGCGACGCAGGCGCGCTTGTTGCCCTCCATCTCGAAGGGCTTGGTCACGACCGCGACGGTGAGTATGCCCAGCTCATGCGCCACCTGTGCGACCACGGGAGCAGCTCCCGTGCCGGTGCCGCCGCCCATGCCGGCGGTGATGAACAACATGTCGCAGCCCTCGACCAGCTCGACGATGCGGTCGCGGTCCTCCATGGCCGCCGAGCGGCCGATTTCCGGGTCGGCGCCCGCGCCCAGTCCCTTGGTGATGTTGCAGCCGATCTGCAGCGCGGTCTTCACCTTGGCGTGCTTGAGGGCCTGCGAGTCGGTGTTGATGCACATGAACTCCACGCCGTCGATGCCGGCCGTGACCATGTGGGCCACGGCGTTGCCGCCGCCGCCACCTACGCCGATCACCTTGATGACGGCGCTCTGGCTATATGCATCCATCAGTTCAAACATGGCTATCGCTCCTTACACGAATACAAACGGTTGGTTGGGAGTCGTTCATCGCTCTGTCAGCTTCAATCGCTCTGTCAGCTTCAATCGCTCTGTCAGCTTCAAAAGTTGCCCTGGAACCAGGAGCGCATGCGGTCGAACACCGACTTGGCGTTCCCGCCCAGGGAGTGCCCGCGATGCGCGGGCCGAACGTTGTCACGCGCGTAGAGCAGCAGCCCCACGCCGGTGGAGAAAATCGGGTTGCGCACCACGTCGGAAAGACCCTGCACG
>VBMV01000052.1 GCA_005878835.1 Gammaproteobacteria bacterium
ACTGGTTTCTCAAGTACTCTGCGCAGTGATTCTCGTTTCGCGCCGACCTCCGCGCGGATCTGAGGCCACCGGACGTTATGGAGAGCCGACGTCGTACGAAACTCCTCTAGCGGCACAGCAGCGAGCGGCTCGACGTCGTAGAGTAAGAATACTCGCACCGCCGCGATGTCGCCGGCGATATCAGCAACCCGCTCCAGCAGTTTGAGCCCCGCTCGCTCCGTACGGGTTGCGATTTCGAGGCGAATGAATGCGCGCACAACATCTACCGAGAGCACTGCCTGCGCGACCCCAGCCTCAGTTCGCTTCTCTGGCAGTAGGTGTAAGTTTTGAATGCGGCTATCCAGGACATCGACTGGATGCATGACCCGCAGGTGCCCAATGCCCGGGACTTCCATGTCGACGGCGCGGCGGACGAGATCTTTCGTCGTCAGACCGACGACTCCCGACAGAAAATCGACCTGTTTCACGCTGCCGTTTTTCAGACGGTGAGTTACTTTGCCCGTCTGCGGTGTCGCGTCGTCGAGGCTGGGGATCCACGTGTTCCAGCCGAGACGCTTTCCCAGGTTCTTTGCAAGAGCAGCGTCGCCGATAAAGTCGGCATCGGCCGTGACTCCCGAAACGAGATTTGCCGGACGCTTGACCTGCAGGTGGTCGGCCCAGAAAGCCAACGCTTGACCGCCGACGAGAACACCGCGGGGCGAGCAAATGCTGAGGATCGCCTGCACCTCCTGGGGTGTCAGTGGTTCCTCGATATCGCGCCTATTCTTCATCGAAGCCGAGCGGCGGACGGATCATCCGCGCGGCACGAGCTCGCTCAGGCGGGATCATGTGCTTCTCACCCCACCGCATGACACGCGCAGGCTGACCCGCCTCGCCAAGGGCGGCGCTGAGCACACGTGGAGAAAGCACGACGGCTACGAGCCGGCCGTGCTTCATGATATCGACGCGCCCCAATGCCGCGACGTCATCCAAAAGCCCGCCAAAGTTGTTTTTCGCATCACTCGCGGATACTTGCTTGCTCATATTGGCTATTTTAGCCAAAACTACCCAGGGCTCGCAACCCGTTGATTCCTAGAACCTTTCGGGACGTAGGAGTCGCAGGTTCAAATCCTGTCACCCGACCATTGATCTCCAAGGCTTTTTTCCGTCAGGTTACGCCGCGCTTGATCCGCTGCCTGTTCTTGAGCGACTCTTCGAGGCAATGTCCGATTCATCACCCAAAGCACCCACGGCGTACATGCCGCCGGATCAGCAACCCATCCAACGAATCGTCGGCAGACGGGTTACACCCCCCCCGGGGATATTGCCGAGCCCGGAAGCTCGCGCGGCGATGACCGCCAATGCACGCTATGTCAGCCGAGCACCCAAGGGCATCTTCTTTTACAAGAGCCACGACGAAATGATCCGCGACCGCGAGCGCTGGACCATCGAAGCTGTGGTGGCCCGGCATTCCAAACGTGCCTGAATACACGCGTCCCGCCACATGGGGGGACGTCAAAAAGTTGGCTCGTCTGCTCAACGAAGCCGGCGTTCAATACGCGCTCGTCGGCGGCTATGCCATCGCTGCGCATGGCTTCAACCGTTTTTCGGAAGACATCGACATCCTGGTCAACCCAGACGCTGACAACTCGCGACGCTGGGTGCTCGCATTGAGTGAATTGCCCGATCATGCGACTCGCGAGCTCGCGGCTGACCCTGACGTGTTTGCCAACGACGCTCGATATGCGGTGCGTATCAATGACGAATTTACGATCGACATCATGCCCTCAATTGCCGGCTACACGTGGAAACAGCTGCAAGGCCATATCGAGACGATCGATCTGGACGGCGTACCCTTGCCGCTACTGAGTCTCGAGGGCCTGTTGCTCACCAAACAAGGCGCGCGACCGAAGGACCAGATGGACGCTGCGCTCTTGAGTCGCGCGTTGGCGGAGCTCAAGAATTCGAAATAGCCCGCGCGGATCTGTTTCGGCCAAAAATCACCCCGCCCTCGAGCAGCGAACCTTGCCGCTGGACGGTGCGGTAGCCGATGAATGGGGCCGCATGGTGGCGCGGCACGAGTCGTTGGGGCGGCCGGTTCATGCGATGGATGGGCTCATCGCAGCCCGCGCGATGAGACCTCGTCGTGTTTACATGGCGTATTACAGGGGTTAATATTGACGTATAGACAATATTCTACCTTTATATACTATTGTATGGCACTGAGCATCAAGGATCCTGAGGCGGATCGTCTGGCGCGCGAAGTGGCGAAGGCTACGGGCGAATCCCTGACCACCGCCGTGGTTCAGTCTTTGCGCGAGCGCCTGGCGCGCGTGCGACGCATGCGCGGACCTCGCCTTAGCGAGGAGCTGTTGAAGATAGGCCGGCGCTGCGCTCGGCTAGCCGTGAAAGACAAGCGATCCGCCGATGAGATCATCGGCTATGACGAACACGGGCTGCCTCGCTAGCAGAGAGACCGTGGTTGTCGACACTTCCGCCTTGATCGCAGTCCTCAGCATGGAACCGGAATCGGCACGCTTGGCTGCTGCGATGGAAGCGGACGCCAATCGCCTCGTATCGGCGGCGACGGTCGTGGAGGCCGGGCTCGTGATCGAAGCGCGCTACGGCTCGGCAGGCGGCCGCGAGCTGGACTTGCTCATCGCCAAAGCCAGCCTTTCCATCGAAGCGGTCAGCCCGCAACAAGCCGAGGTCGCTCGGGAGGCCTGGCGTCGCTATGGCAAGGGGCGACATGCCGCTGGGCTGAATTTTGGCGACTGTTTCAGCTACGCGCTCGCCAGGGTTACGGGTGAGCCGCTGCTTTTCAAAGGGGATGACTTCACTCACACGGACATCACGCCTGTTGACTATTAAGAAGGTTGGCGCGTCCTAGGCGCGCCGCCAGGCGGTCTTGCCCCCGGGCTTGTCCTCGAGCAGTACCCCGGCCGCGGCCAGCTCCTCGCGGATGCGATCCGATTCGGCCCAGTGCTTCGCCCGGCGCGCCGCCGAGCGCGCGGCGATGCGCGCCTCGATCTCCTCATCGGACAGGCCCGCGCCCCCACCCGCGGCGGCACCCGTCTGGGTCGCGCGCCCGCCGACGCCCGGCTTGGCGAGCCGGAACCATTGCGCAGGCTCCACGCCGAGTAGTCCCAGTACGCCACCGAGCGAGCGCAGCTCCGCGGCCAGCTGCGCCGCCCGCGCCACATCGCCCGCGTCGCGCGCCGAGTTCACCTCGCGGGTGAGGGTCTGCAGCACCGCCAGCGCCTCGGGAGTGTTGAAATCATCGTCCATGCTCTCGAGGAAGCGCGTCGTGTGCGCGGCGGCCGCGGGCGCCACCGCCGGCAGGTCGCGCAGCGCGGTGTAGAGCCGCCCCAAGGCCGCATCCGCCTGCTCGAGCTGCTCGAGGGAGTAGTTGATCGGGCCGCGGTAGTGGCTCGAGAGAACGAAGAAGCGCAGCACCTCCGGGTGACGCAGCGCCGGCAGCACCTCGCGCAGGGTAAAGAAGTTGCCGAGCGACTTCGACATCTTCTCCTCGTCCACGTTGACGAAGCCGTTGTGTATCCACAGGTTGACGAACGCATCTCCGCTCGCGGCGCAGGACTGCGCGATCTCGTTCTCGTGATGCGGGAACTTGAGGTCCATGCCGCCGCCGTGAATGTCGAAGTGCGTGCCGAGGAGCGCGGTCGACATGGCGGAGCACTCGATGTGCCAGCCGGGCCGGCCCGCGCCCCAGGGCGAGTCCCACGCCGGCTCGCCGGGCTTGGCGTGCTTCCACAGGACGAAGTCGAGCGGATCGCGCTTGGCTTCGTCGACCTCGACCCGCGCACCGGCCCGCAGGTCGGCGAGGCGCTTGCCGGAGAGCCGGCCGTAGCCGGCGAAGCGCGCCACCGCGTACATGACATCCCCGTTGGCGGCCAGGTAGGCGTAATCCTTTGCCAGCAGCTGCGCCACCATGGCGATGATCTGCGGCACGTATTGCGTGGCGCGCGGCTCATGATCCGGGCGCTCGATGCCGAGCCGCCCGCAATCCTCGTTCATGGCCGCGATGAAGCGTTCGGTGAGCTTGCCCGTCGGCTCGCCATTCTCGGCGGCGCGCCGGATGATCTTGTCGTCTATGTCGGTGATGTTGCGCACGTAGGTGAGGCGGTAGCCGCGATGGCGCAGATAGCGGCTCACGACGTCGAACACGAGCAGCATGCGCGCGTGGCCGATGTGCACGTAGTCGTACACCGTGAGGCCGCACACGTACATGCGTAAGCTCCCGGGCGTGATGGGCCTGAGCTCCTGCTTCTCGCCGCTGAGGGAGTTGTGGATGCGGATCATGCGAAACGCGCCAGCCGCTCGCGCGCCTTGCCGGCGGGCATCGCCCGCAGAAGCGGCGCGAGCTCCGGTCCGTGCTCGCGCCCGGTGAGCGCCACGCGCAGCGGCATGTACAGCGCCGCGCCCTTGCGCCCGGTCGCCGCGCGCACCGCGCCGGCGATGGCCGGCAGATCGTTGCCGCTCGCAGCCGCGGCGGCGGCGGCGGCGGCGAAGTAGCCCGCGCCGGCCTCGCGCACCACCTGCTCGCCGGCTGCACCCAGGGGCGGCGGCCCGCCGAACACGATATCCACCCACGGCCGCGCGTCCTCGGGCAACACCACGTTGGGCAGCAGCGCGGCGATGAAGGCCTCGGTGGCGTGCGCGTCGAGCCCCGCGGGCAGGAGCGGGGCGAGCCAGGCGCGCGCGGCCTGCGGCGAGAGCGCATGCACGGCATCCTTCTGCCACACCAGCAGCTGCTGCTCGTCGAAGCGCGCCGGCGCGCGCCCCAGGTGCGCCACATCGAATGCGCGCGCCATCTCCTCGGGACCGAGCAGCCCATGGAGCGGGCTCGAGTGCCCGAGCCGGAACAGGTGATTGGCGAGGGCGAGCGGCTGGTAGCCGCGCTCGCGATATTCGCGCACGCTCACCGCCGCGTGGCGCTTGGACAGCGGCGCGCCGTCGGCGCCCACGATGAGCGCCACGTGGCCGTAGGCCGGCGCCGCGAGCCCCAGGGCCGCGAGAATCAGCAGCTGCCGCGGAGTGTTGGTGAGGTGATCCTCGCCACGCAACGCCTGCGTCACTCCCATGCTGGCATCGTCCACCGCGTTGGAGAAGAAAAAAGCCGCCGAGCCGTCGGCGCGCCGCACCACGAAATCGCCGATGTCATCGGTCGGGAAGCTCTGCGGACCGTGCACGAAGTCCTCGAACGTCACGCGCTCCCCGCGCGGCACGCGAAAGCGCAGCGTGGCCGCGAGCCCCTGTGCCTGACGGCGCGCGCGCTCCTCGGGAGTGAGGTCGCGGCAGGCGCCGGCGTAGCGCGGCGGCTTGCCCGCGGCGAGCTGCGCGCGGCGCGACAGCTCCAGTTCCAGCGCCGTGCAGAAGCACGGGTAGACCATCTGGCGGGCTTCCAGCACCGCGAACTGCCGCGCGTAGAGGGCGCCGCGCTGCGACTGGCGGTAGGGCCCGCGCTCATCCTCGCGGTCCGGGCCCGCGTCCCAGTCGATGCCGAGCCAGCGCAGGTCCGCCATGAGCGCGGTGGTGTGCGCCTCGAGGCTGCGCTCGCTGTCGGTGTCCTCGATGCGCAGCAGGAAACGCCCTCCGGCGCGGCGCGCCAGCAGCAGGTTGAACAGCGCGGTGCGCGCGTTTCCCAGGTGCAGCTCGCCGGTGGGGCTCGGGGCGAAGCGGGTGACCGGCTGCGGCTCCCCGCCCGGGGGTGACATCGCGCTCGCGCTCATGGGCCCACTCGCGCTCATTGGCCCATGTTACGGGAAACGCGGGAATCTCAACAAAGCGCCGCGCCCCTGGCGCCTGCTATAGAATCCGCGGCCGGCGCGTGTCCAACCACGGAGGATTCGATGTCCATTCAGCCCCGCACCCGCAGCGGCGTCCTCGCAACGCTGCTGCTCACCGTCGTGCTGCCGCACGGCGAGGCGCGCGCCGAGGAGCCGAATCCGCAGGTGAAGGTCACGACCAATATGGGCGAGTTCGTCATCGAAGTGCGCCAGGACCGCTCCCCCCTCACCGCGGCGAACTTCCTGCGTTACGTGCGCGAGGGCTTCTACTCCGGCACCCTGATCCACCGCGTGGTGGCGAACTTCGTCATCCAGGGCGGCGGGCACGATGCCGCGAGCTACGCTCTCAAGGCGACGCACGAAAACGTCGTCAACGAGTCCGGCAACGGCCTGCAGAACAAGCGCGGCGCCGTCGGTCTGGCGCGCGGGGAGGCGCCGCACTCCGGCAACGCACAGTTCTACGTCGACCTGGTCGACAATCCGGATCTGGACCCGGTGCCGACCCGCTGGGGCTATACGGTCTTCGGCCGCATCCTGCAGGGGCTGGACGTCATCGATCACATCGGCGAGACGCCCACCGGCGCAGCCGGGCCCTTCAAGTCGGATGCGCCGCTGAAGCCGGTCATCATCGAGAAGATGGAGATCGTCGCCGCCGGCGCCACCCGCGCGGCTCCGGAGCTCACCCCGGTGCTCCCGCCGCGGCAGGACACGATCCTCTCGCCGAAGTAGCGCACATGGCGCGCCTGTTCGTCTCGGACGTGCATCTGGATGCCGGCGCGCCCGAGGCCACCGAGCAGTTCCTCGCCTTTCTCGCCACCGAGGCCGCCGCCGCCGAGGCGCTCTACATCCTCGGCGACCTGTTCGAGGCGTGGGTGGGCGATGACGACCCGGACCCGCAGAAAGACCGCGTGTGCCGCGCACTGCGCGCCCTGACCCGGCGCGGTGTCGCCTGCTTCGCGCTGCACGGCAACCGCGACTTCCTGCTCGGTGAGGGTTTCTGCGAGCGCAGTGGCTGCCGCCTGCTCACCGATCCGGTGGTGGCGCAGTTCGATGGCGAGCAGGTGTTGCTCACGCACGGCGATGCGCTGTGCACCGACGATCGTCCCTATCAGGAGTTGCGCAGCCTGGTGCGCAGCGGCGACTGGCAGCAGCGCTTCCTCGCCCTGCCGCGCGCGCACCGCGAGCTGCTGGCGGATGAGGCGCGCGCCGGCAGCCGGCGGCACACCGCGCGCACGGTACCCTACATCATGGACGTGAATGCCGCCGCGGTGGCCGCGGCGTTTCGGGCCGCCCGGGTGCGGCGCATGATCCACGGCCACACGCACCGCCCGGGCGTGCATGACATCCAGACCGAGGGCGGTCCGGCACAGCGCATCGTGCTCGGCGCCTGGTACGAGCAGGGGAGCTACCTGAGCTGCGAGCGCGGCAGGTACCAGCTGCGCGAGCTGCCGCGCCCGCGGTGAGCGGCTTGCGCCGGCGGTGAGCGGCTTGCGCCCGCGCATTCCGCGCGCGGCGCGCTCAGTTCTGTGCGGGGGGCGGCGTGCTCGGGCTGCCCGGGGGTGCGCCGTGCCCGAAGTGGTGCCTCATCTCGCCGTGCATCTCCTGCAGCGTCTGGAACTTCTTCAGCTGCGCGGGCGAGAGCACCGGTGTGAGCCTCTGCAGGGTCTCCTGCTTGATCTGCTGGTGCAGGGCGTGCATCTGCTGTGCATCGGGCTCGGTGCCGGACATCATGGCCTGCTCGTGGGCGGCCCGGATTTTGGCGTGCTCCTCCTGCAGGATCGCCTGCACCTGGGTCTTCTGCGCATCCGTCAGATCGAGCAGCGTGGCGAGCTTCTCCAGGTGAGCGGCGTGTTGCGGCGGCGGGGCCGGGGTCTGGGCGATGAGTGCGCCGGCCCATAAGGCGGTGAGCGCGAGTACGGTGGCTTTCATGAGTCTCTCCTTGCGCGGCGGTGCGAACATCGCACGGCGGTGGCTACGGTAACGGGCCGGCGGCCGCGGTAGCCGTGAGCAATCGTTAGGGAGTGTGAAGGGGAGCCCGCGCTTACGATGAGCCGTGCGTCAAATGCGGTGCAAGCCATTGCCCCTCATCGCTCCCGCGGCAGCAGCAGCGCGGCTTCCAGCCCACCGCCGGGCAGGTTGGACAGGCTAAGCGATCCGCCGTGCGCCTGCGCGATGTCGCGGGCGATGGACAGCCCCAGGCCCGTGCCGCCGCTGTCGCGGTTGCGTGAGGACTCGAGGCGGTAGAACGGCTCGAACACCCGTTCCAGCTCCTGCGCGGGAATGCCGGGACCGCGGTCGCGCACCCGAATCGCGACCACCGGCCCATCCTCGAGCAGGATGTCGGCGCGCGCGCCGAAGGTGGTGGCGTTGGCCACCAGATTGGTGAGACAGCGCTTGAGTGCCTGCGGCTTGGCCGTCAGGGGCTGCACGACGTGGCCGGCGAGGGTCACCTGCCGCCCCATGTCGGTGAACTCCTCGCGCACCTTGTCGAGCAGCGCGTTCAGGTCGAGGGCGGCCGGCGGCTCGCCGTCCTCGATGCCGCGGAACAGCGCCAGCGCCTCGCGGACCATGGCCTCCATCTCGTCGAGCTCGCGGCCGATGCGCTCCTGCATGGGCGGATTGTCGAGTGTCTCGACCTGCAGCCGCAGGCGCGTCAGCGGGGTCTTCAGGTCATGCGACATCGCGGCCAGCACCCGGGTGCGACTGTCGAGGTAGCGCCGCAGGCGGTCCTGCATGGTGTTGAAGGCGCGTGCCGCCTCGCGCAGCTCGCGCGCACCGCGCTCGCGCAGCTGCGCCGGGCGCGCATCGCGGCCGACGCTGTGTGCGGCGCGCGCCAGCTCCGACAGCGGCCGGGTGATGTTGCGTGCCGCGACGTACAGCACGGTCACCAGGATCAGCAGCAGCAGCACCAGATTGGCGAACAGATGCCGCGGGAGCGGCGCCCCTTCCGGCAGGCGCGTCACCCGGAACAGCAGCGCCGCGCCGTCCGCCAGATGCACGCTCACGTCGTAGCGGCGCGCACTGCCCTGGTGGGTCGCGAGCTCGTGCGCTTCGAAGAACGGCACCGGCACCGCGATCGCCGGCGGCGCGGGCTCCGGTGTCGCGCTCACCTCGACCGCGTACGCCGGGCCGAGCGCGGCGTGCACCTGATCCTTCAGGGTGCGCTCGAAATCCGACAGCAACGGCAGGCGCACGAAGCCGCGCTGCCCGGCGCCTCCCGGGTGCCCGTGAGCCCCCGGGGGCGGGTGCGGCAGGTGCAACGGCTCGGGCGGCGCCGACAGCCGGCCGAGCGCCGCGGCACGCTCGGCGCCGTCCAGCGCCTGCAGCATGAGGGTGGTCTCGGCGATGCGGCGCGCCCACTCGCGCACGCTCCCTTGCAGCACGAAGCGCTCGCGCTCCTGGGCGATGAGCAACAGGCCCGCGGCCTGCGCCACCAGCACCGCCGCCACCGATGCCGCGAGGAGCCTCCCGAACAGCGATTGTGGCCACGCGGACAGGCGCATCGCTTGAGCCCGCACGCTCAGTCGCTCACGACAGTGACGCCGACCACGTAACCCTCGCCGTAGACGGTCTTGATGATGTGCGGCGCGCGCGCGTCATCGCCCAGGAGCTGCCGCAGGCGGCTGACGCGCACGTCGATGCTGCGGTCGAAGGGATCGGCGTCGCGGCCGCGCAGCAACTCGGTCAGCTGCGTGCGGCTGAGCACGCGGTTGCCCGATCCGAGCAGCACCGCCAGCAGCCGGTACTCCGCGCCGCTGAGGGCGACGTCCCGCCCGGCGGCGTCGGTGAGGGTGCGGGTGACGGTATCCAGCCGCCAGCCGCCGAAGCGGAAGCCGCGCACGCTCTCGGGGCTCGGGTCGCGCGGCGCGTGCGCCGCGCGGCGCAGGATCGCCTTGATGCGGCCGAGGAGCTCGCGCGGGTTGAAGGGCTTGCCCAGGTAGTCGTCCGCCCCGAGCTCGAGCCCGACGATGCGATCGACGTCCTCGCCGCGCGCCGTGAGCATGATGATTGGCACCTGCGAGCGGGCGCGCAGCTCGCGGCACAGTGACAGGCCGTCTTCCCCCGGCAGCATCAGATCGAGCACCAGCAGGTCGACGTGCGAGCGCTCCATGACGCGCCGCATCTCCTTACCGTCGGCCACCGCGGTGGTGCGGAAATCGTGCTTCTCGAGATACTGGGCGAGCAGGCCGCGAATCTCGCGGTCGTCGTCGACGATCAACAGGTGCGCACGCTCGCTCATCGTGCCTCGCTGGGGGCTTCGGGTTGTAACCAACTGTCAGGTCGGGGTCAGGCGCACATGCAACGGCCCGGAGTGGAAACGCAGCATGCGGTCGGGGGTTGTCACCAGCTCCGCCTCGCGCGCCGCGAGCATCCCGAGCCGCGAGCGCCATTCTGCGGGGGCGACGCCGCACGCAAGTCCGGTGTACACCTCGAAGTGTCGCGCCTCGGAGGCTCCCAGCTCCTGGTACAGCCGCGCGAGCGGGGCCGGCACGCGCGCGGCGAGCAACCCGAAACGCTCGGCCGAGCGCGCCTCGATCAGGGCGGCGGCGAGCAGCAGATCGAGCTTGCGCCCGGGATCGCAGCTGCGCAGCGCGCGGCGCAGCTGCTGCGCGTAACGGCCGGGGCGCTGGCGCGCGAAGGGGACCCCGAGCGCGCTCATGGCTCTGACCACCTGCTCGAAATGCCGCAGCTCCTCGCGCGCCAGGCGCGCCAGCGCCAGCGCCAGCGCGGTGTCCTCGGCGTAGGCGAACATCAGGGCGAGCGCGCTCGAGGCGGCCTTCTTCTCGCAGTTCGCATGATCGAGCAGCAGCTCGGGCAGGTGGCCGAGGGCATCCTCGACCCAGCGCGGCGGGGTCGGCGCGTGCAGGATCGAGGCGAGCGCCGCCGCGCCGAGCGCGCCTGGCGAGCGCGCGCTCACGGCTGCGCTCCGCGGGCCAGCCACCGATCGAGCGTGCCCTGCAACGCCTCCGCCGCCTGCGGCGCGCCGGCGAAGCGATCCGCGGGCGCCTTCGCCAGCAGCCCCTCGAGCAGCGGTTGCACGGCCGCGAACTGTGGCGGCAGCTGCGGCACCGGCTCCTTGCGGTGTTTGTAGACGATCGCCATGGGGTTCTCGGCACGGTAGGGCTTCTCCCCGGTGAGCATCTCGAACAGGATGACGCCGAGGCTGTACAGGTCGCTGCGCGCATCGACCGGCTCCCCGTGGCCCTGCTCGGGGCTCATGTAATGCGGGGTGCCGAAAATGGTGCCGCTGTCGGTCACATCCAGCGCCAGCGCGGCATCCTTGGACAGGCCGAAGTCGATGAGCGCGATGCCGCCGTCCTCGCGCAGCATGATGTTGCCGGGCTTCAGATCGCGGTGCAGCACCCCGGCCGCGTGAATCGTGGCCAGGGCGCGCGCGATCGCGGCGGCCAGGCGCAGCGCCTCGCGCGGCGTGAGACGGGTCTGCATGCGCCGGCGCAGGTCCCCGAGCGCGAGGTATTCCATCACCAGCCAGGCGTGCTCGTCGCTGACCCCCAGGTCGTGCGGGCGCACCACGGCCGGGTCATTGATGCGCTGGCCAATCTCGTACTCCTGCAGGAAACGGCGGAACATGTCGAACGTCGGCTGCTGCTCGTCCTGGCGGTCGCGCGCCACCTTCAGCGCCACCAGCGTGCCGGCGCGCTCGCTCTCGCCGACGAACAGGTCGGTCATGGGGCCCGCCGCCAGTCTGCGGATGCAGCGATAGCCGCGGATGAACGCATCGCCGAAGCGCTGCGTCTCGCGCCCCGCACGGCTGGTGCGCCACACCGCGCGCGCGTGCGCCTGGCGAGCCTCGGCCGCGGTCAGCACCTGCGCGAAGGTGTCGCGATCGAGGTCCTCGTGGCTCAGGGCATAGACGCCCAGCGCCGCGGCATCGCGCGCCGCGGAAGCGTCCGCGCCGCACAGCAGCACCAGTGGTGCAAACCCCGTACGGCTGGCGAGCTCCCGTGCCCAGGTGAGACCGCGGCCGCCGGGCCAGACCTCCGCCAGCAGCACCGCATCGAAGCCCTGCGCCAGGAACTCCGGCGCCAGCGCGCCCTGCGATACCGGGCTGTGCACCACGAGCTGCGCCTGCGGCCACCAGGAGGTGAGCCGCTGCCGGATGTGCGCGCAGCGGCGCGCGTCCTCCTCGATCAACAGCACTCGCATCGGGGAAATTACAGCACGCGCGAGCGCGCCCCGCCATGACGGTGCGCGACGGCGCGCGCCGCCGCCGCCGACAGCTTGAGTCCAATCACCAGATCCCCGACATTGGTTCCGGTCGGACCCGTATGCACCAGATCCTCACTGGCGGCGAGCGCGCGCCCCGAGTCCGCCTGTTGCAGACAGCGGTCGGCGTCGAGCTGCGCGAGCGTGATTCGCGCCCAGGTCTCGGCGTCCACCAGGGCGCCGGCGTCCTCGGTGACGCCGTCGATGCCGTCGGTGCCGGCGGCGAGCAGCATCAGGTCAGCGTGCCCCGCCAGCAACCGCGCCGCCGACAGCGCCAGGTGCTGGTTGCGCCCGCCGCGACCGGGGTGCGGGGGCACCTGCACCGTGGATTCGCCGCCCCAGACGCACAGCTGCGCGCTCGTGAGGCATAGCTCGTGCGCGAAGCGCGCCGCCAGCCGTGCGGCATCGCCCTCGAAGCGGCGCGCGGGCGCCTGTACGGTGAGGCCGAGAGCGGCCGCCGCGGCGGCCACCGCGGCCACGGCGTCATCGACCGAGGCCACCACGCGGCGTTCGACCCGGTCCTCGCCGCTCGCCGCCGGACCCATGAGCCCCGAGCCGATCACGCGCGGATCGTCCTGCGGCACGTCCGACACGAACAGCGCCCGCGCCGGCCGGCCGCGCAGACGCGCCGCCAGCCGCCCGCCCTTGATGCGCGAGATCGCCGCGCGGCGCGCGTTGAGCTCGCCGATCGCAATCCCCTGCGCAAACGCCTGGCGCGTGAGCTCCTCCAGATCGTGCAGGGTGGCGCCCGCCTCGAGCACTTCCACCAGGCTGGACGCGCCGCCGGAGATGAGGAACAGGGGTTGCGCCTCGGGCGGCAATGCGTCCACCCACTGCACCAGGCGCTCGCCGGCGGCGAGCGAGCGCTCATCGGGCAGCGGGTGAGCGCCGAGCAGGACCTCGAGCGCGCCGCCGGGGGCGAACTGCGCGCCGGGCGGATCGCGGGTGATCAGGAGCGTGCGCTCGATGGCGGCGCCGAGCGCCTCGTGCGCGCCGTGCGCCATGGACTCGGCGGCCTTGCCGATCGCGGCCAGCCACACGTGCCCCGGCGGAGCGGCGGCCGCGACGGTGGCCGGTTCGGTGAGCGCCGCGCGCACGCAACGGCGGCCGTCGACGCGCTCAAGCCCGGTGCGCAGCAGGGAAAGCAGCAACTCGCGGCGCGGGTCGGAGGAGTCGGTCAGTTCAGCTCCCGCGCACCACTTTGAGCTTGGCGCGCTGCTCGCGGCGCGCGTGCTTCGCCGCGTCGGAGCGCTCCAGCTGCAGGCGCTCGAGATATTCGGGGGTGACGTCGCCGGTGACGTATTCGCCCGAGAAACACGAGGTGTCGAACTCCTGGATGCGCGCATCCTCGTGCTTGCACGCGGCGATCAGGTCCTCGAGGTCCTGGTAGACGAGCCGGTCGGCGCCGATGAGGCGCGCCACTTCCTCCACGGTGCGGCCGCTCGCCACCAGCTCGCTCACCGCCGGCATGTCGATGCCGTAGACGTTCGGGAAGCGCACCGGGGGGGCGGCGGAGGCGAAGTACACCTTGGCGGCGCCCGCCTCGCGCGCCAGCTCGATGATCTGCGCCGAAGTCGTGCCGCGCACGATGGAATCATCCACCAGCAGCACCGTCTTGCCGCGGAACTCCAGATCGATGGCGTTCAGCTTGCGGCGCACCGACCGCTCGCGCTCATCCTGCCCGGGCATGATGAAGGTGCGGCCGATGTAGCGGTTCTTGATGAAGCCCTCGCGGTACTTCACGCCGAGCCGCTGCGCCAGCTGCAGCGCGCTGGTGCGGCTGGTATCCGGGATCGGAATGACGACGTCGATGTCGTGTGCGGGATGCTCGCGCAGGATCTTGTCCGCCAGCCGGTCGCCCATGCGCATGCGCGCCCGATACACCGAGATGTTGTCGATCTTCGAGTCGGGCCGCGCGAAATACACGTACTCGAAGATGCACGGCGTGTGCCGCAGCGTCGCGACGCATTGCTGGGTGTGCAGCCTGCCCTGCTCGTCGATGAATACCCCCTCCCCCGGCGCCACGTCGCGCACCAGGCGGAACGACAGGCTGTCGAGCGCCACGCTCTCGGAGGCCAGCATCCATTCCGTGCCGCGCGGCGTGCGCCGCTCACCGAGCACCAGCGGACGGATGCCGTTCGGGTCCCGAAAGCCGAGTATGCCGTGGCCGATGAGCATCGCGACCACCGCATAGCCGCCGCGGCAACGGCGGTACACGGCGCTCAGGGCGGCAAACACGTCCGCGGGCGTGATGCGCGCGGTCCCGACCCGCTGCAGCTCGGAGGCGAACACGTTCAGCAGCACCTCCGAGTCGGAGGTGGTGTTGAGGTGGCGCCGGTCCTCGCGGATCAGGATCTCGGCGAGCTCGGCCGCGTTGGTGAGATTGCCGTTGTGTCCGAGGCAGATGCCGTAGGGCGCGTTGACGTAGAACGGCTGCGCTTCGGAGGCGCTGTCGCAGCCCGCCGTCGGGTAGCGCACGTGGCCGATGCCGGCGTTGCCTTTGAGCTCGAGCATGTGGTGCTGCTGGAACACGTCGCGCACCAGGCCACTGCCCTTGCGCACGTACAGCTCCCCGTCGCCGGAGGTGGCGATGCCGGCGGCGTCCTGGCCGCGGTGCTGCAGCACCGTCAGCGCGTCATACAGGCGCTGATTGACGGCGCTGGTCGCGACGATGCCGACGATCCCGCACATTCTTAGCCACTCTCCTCAGAAGCGGACCCGCAGCTCGCCGGCGGCGCGCCGCACGCGCTCCTCGCCCACCAGCATGCGCAGCCCGTTCGCGATCGACTCACCATAGGGAATGAGCATCGAGTGCTGCCACCAGTGCTCCTCCGGCAGGCGCAGCAGCTGGCCGAGAATGACGAACACGCCGAGCAGCACCAGGCCGCGCAGCAGGCCGAAGGCGAAGCCGAGCAGCCGATCCATGCCGCTGAAGATCGACAGCCGCACGAAGTGTCTGAGGGCCGCACCGACGCCGGCGCCGAGCAGCAGCACCAGCAGCACGATGATGACCCGCGCCGCCCAGGGTCGCACCCCGGAATCCGACATCAGTCCCCCCAGGTGCGGCGCGATGAGATCGGCGAAGTGCCAGGCGAGGAACAGCGCGATGACCCAGGCTGCCAGGGCGACCGCCTCGCGCAGGAAGCCGCGCACCGCACCCACGATCGCGGAAGCCACGATCGCGGCAATCACCAGGTAGTCGGCCAGGTTCATCGCGGCCCATCGTGAGCGCGCTCATCCCGCGCGGCGCGGATTGTACAAGAGCAGCGCAGGCGTTGCCCACGCGGCGCCTCAGGCGAGGCGCGCGCCGCTACTTCGGCACGATCGCGCCATCGTGACCCGCGGCCCGCAACTGCGCCGCGAGCTGCGACGCCGCCTCGCGGTCGTGCGCCGGGCCGACCCGCACCCGAAACAGGCGGCGGCCGGAGCTGGCCTGCGAGAGGCTCACCTTGAAGCCCCCGGCCCGCACCTGCCGCGCGAGGCGCTCGGCGTTGGCGCGGCTGGCGAAGCTGCCGAGCTGCACCATCCAGGAACCCGCCGCGACGCCGTTCGCCGCGCTGAGCGCTACGCTGCGCGGCGCGGCGGCGCGCGCCGGCACGCTCTGCGGCGGCAACACCGGGGCCGGCGGCGTCGACTCGACCGCCGCCGCTTGCGCCGCGGCGCTGCCGAGCGGCGCGGGGGCCTCGAGCGGCGTCGGTTGCAGCGGTCCAGTCGGCGCCGCGTTGCGCGAATGCGCGTCGTCCGCGAGATTGATGGTGTAGGAGCGTAATGGCGGTTCCTCGGCCGATGGCGCCACGGCGGCGATCCGCGGCGCGACGCGGATGGGTCCTGTCAACAGCTCGGGCACCAACAGCACCGTCAGGGCCACGAGAATGATTGCGCCCGTCAGCCGTTCTTTCACCTTGAGTTACCCACAATGGGGGCGCGGACCGCGAACGCCAAGCGCAGCGGACGCCGCGCAACAGTGGCCGCTCGCCAAGGGCGGCCGGGTGTCGTTAGTATATCCGAAGCCACTGCAGCGCCGGCCCCACGGTGTACACGGAACCGCACACCACCACCCGATCTCCGGGGCGCGCCGCGGCGCGCGCCCGCTCACAGCCCGCGGCGACCGAGTCCGCGAGTGTCGTCTCGGCCGCGGGGCTCCCGAGGCGCTGCGCCAGCTGCGCCGCGCTGCCGCCGCGCGCACCGGGCAGCGCGCACACGATCCAGTGGTCGATGAGGGCGCCGAGCGCCGACCCGATCGCCGCGGCGTCCTTGTCCGCCAGCACGCCGATGACGGCGAAGGTGCGTCCCGGCCCGCCCCCGCCGTGCCGCGCGCGCGGCAGCGCTCGCTCGCGCAGCTGCCGGGCGAGCACCTCGGCGGCGGGCTGGTTGTGCGCGATATCCAGAATCCACTCCACTTCGCCCGGCACCACCTGGAAGCGCCCGGCGAGGCGCACCGCGCGCAGCGCTGCGCCCACGGCGCGCTCATCGGGCCGCGCGAGCCGCTGGGTGAGCCGGCGGACCGCCGCGCGCGGCGCGTCCTCGGCTGTGAGCGCCTCGAGCGCGGCGATCGCCGTCGCCGCGTTGCGGTACTGGATGGCGCCAGCGAGGGCGGGCGGCGGCAGCTCGTGCAGCGACACCCCGAGCCCGTCGTAATCCCAGCGCTCGCCGCTCACCCGCCAGGTGAAATCCCGCTCCGCCACGAGCGCGCGCGCACCGAGCGCGGCGATGCTCGCAAACACGCTCGCGGGCATGTCCGGCGTGCCGAGCACCGCCGGCTTGCCCGGGCGGAAGATGCCGGCCTTCTCCGCGCCGATGAGCTCGAGCGTGTCGCCGAGCCAGTCGCGATGATCGAAGCCGACGGAGGCCAGCACGCCGACATCGGCCGCCACGAGATTGGTGGCGTCGAGGCGCCCGCCGAGCCCCACTTCCAGGACCGCGACGTCCACGGCCCGATGCGCGAAGATCAGCAGCGCCGCCAGCGTGTTGTATTCGAAGAAGGTGAGCGTGATCGCGCCGCGGGCCGCCTCGATGCGCTCGAACGCCCCGATGAGCTCCTGGTCGGCGACCTCGGCCCCGTTCACGCGGATGCGCTCGTTGTAGCGGATGAAGTGCGGCGAGGTGAACATGCCGGTGGAGGCCCCGAGAGCCGCGAGCAGCGCCGCCAGGTGCGCCACGGTGGAGCCCTTGCCGTTGGTGCCACCGACGGTCACCACCGCGAATGCCGGCTCGGCGATCCCGAGGGCGCGCGCGACCGCGGCGACGCGCGTGAGCTCCATGTCGATGCTCTTCGGATGCACCGACTCCTGCAGCGTGAGCCACTCGGCGAGCGTGCGCATCGGACTTGCGGCTGCGGTGAGCGGCGCGCCCGTTCAGGCAGCGGCGCCCGGCAGCTTCAGCAGCAGCCGCAGCAGCGCCGCGATCTTATCGCGCATCTCGCGGCGGTCGACGATCATGTCGATGGCCCCGTGCTCGAGCAGGAATTCGCTGCGCTGGAAGCCCTCCGGCAGCGTCTCGCGCACGGTCTGCTGGATGACCCGCGGGCCTGCGAAGCCGATCAGGGCGCGCGGCTCGGCGAGATTGAGGTCACCGAGGAGCGCCAGACTCGCCGACACGCCGCCGGTGGTCGGGTCGGTGAGCACGGAAATGAACGGCAGGTGCGCCTGCGCCAGGCGTGACAGCGCCGCCGCGGTCTTCGCCATCTGGAAAAGCGAATACAGCGCCTCCTGCATGCGCGCCCCGCCGCTGGCGGAGAAGCACACGAACGGCCGCCGCTCCTGGATGCAGTAATCCACGCCCCGCTTGAAGCGCTCGCCGACCACCGAGCCCATCGAGCCGCCGAGGAACTGGAATTCGAAGGCGCAGGCCACGATCGGCAACGCGTGCAGCGTGCCGGCGAGCACCACCAGGGCATCACTCTCGCCGGTCGCTTTCTGCGCCTGGGTGAGCCGGTCGCGGTAGCGCTTGCTGTCGCGGAACTTGAGCGGATCCTCCGGCGAGATGGCGGCGCCGATTTCCGCGCTCGTGCCCGCATCGAGAAAGCGCTCCAGCCGGTCGCGCGCCCCCATGCGCATGTGATGGCCGCACTTGGGACAGACATACAGGTTGCGCTCCAGCTCGGCGCGGTACAGGACCGCATCGCACGCCGGGCACTTGATCCACAGGCCCTCCGGGACCGAGCGCGTGCGCCGCTCGGTCTTGATGCGGGAGGGCATGATCTTGTCGAACCAGGACATTCGGGCGTGAGCGTGCGGCGGTGAGGCCAAGGGGCGCCGATCATAGCCGATCGGGCGCCGGCTCCTCGGGCGGGCATGCCGCCGGCAGGGCGAACGCCGCCGGCAGGGCGAACGCCGCCGGCAGGGCGAACGCCGCCGGATAGCGTACCGACACCAGATACAGCCCCGCGGCCGGGGCGGTGGCGGCGTTACGGGTGCGATCGCGCCCCTCGAGCACTTCGCGCGCCCAGGACGGCGGCGCGTCGGCCTTGCCGATGGCGATCAGGAGCCCGGCGATGTTGCGCATCATGTGGTGCAGGAAGGCATTGGCGGTCGCCTCGATGAGGACCCAGTCCCCGCGCCGCTCCACGCTCAGGCGCTCCATGCGGCGGATGGGCGAGCGGGCCTGGCATTCCGAGGAGCGGAAGGCGCTGAAGTCATGCTCGCCGAGCAGGGCGCGCGCGGCCTGCGCCATGCGCTCGTGATCGAGCGGCCGGTGGACCCAGGCCGCACGTTGCGCCAGCAGAGCCGAGCGGGCCAGTCGGTTCAGAATCAGATAGCGGTAGGTGCGCGCCTCGGCGCAGTAGCGCGCGTGGAAGTGCGCCGGCACCGCCGCCGCCCAGGACACACTCACGTTAGCCGGCAGTTCGCTGTTGGCGCCAAGAACCCAGCCGCGCGTGCTGCGGATCGCGCGCGTGTCGAAGTGCGCGACCTGCCCGTACGCGTGCACCCCCGCGTCGGTGCGCCCGGCGCACACCAGGGTGACCGGCTCGCCCGCAACGCGGCTCAGCGCGATCTGGGTGACGTGCTGGATGGTCGGCAGGCGCCCCTGCGCCTGCCAGCCTGCGTAGGCGGAGCCGTCGTACTCGATCCCGACGGCGATGCGGCTCACGCGCAATCCACCCGCAACGGCAAAGGCCTGCTGCAAGCGTCGCAGGCGCCTGCAGCCAAGCAATTACCCCGGGAGCGACTCCATCAGACGCTGCGCTTCCTGTTTCTGCGCCGCCGAGCCTTCCGCGAGCACTTCCTCGAGAATGTTGCGCGCACCGTCCGGATCGCCCATGTCCATGTAGGCACGGGCCAGATCGAGTTTCGTGCCGACTTCGCTCATGGTCACCGGCTCGAGGTCCGGCAGCGCCAGGTCTTCCGAGGACAGCCTCTGCGTGGCCGCGAACTCGCTCTCCGGGAGCGACGCGGTGCCCACGTCGAGGTCCAGCCCTGCGCCGTTGGCGGCATGCGTTCCGGTGGACTCGCCGACGTCGAGGTCCACGTCCCCGCTGCGCACCGCCGGGTGCGTCCCGCTCGCATCCCCCAGGTCGACATCCACTTCCTGCGCGCCGAGCGCCGCGAGCCGCGAGGTCGCCGAGCTGTCCGCCATGGACGGGTTGGTTTGCGTGAGGCCCGCCTCGAGCTCGTCCTGATCGAATTGCCATGTTTCGGCGCCGCTCCCCTGACGGCGGCGCTGCTGCGCATCCTCCATGACGCGGCGCGAGTGATCGTCGAGGCCCGCGACCAGCGTCGGGGCGTCCGGAGTGGAAGCCGCCGCGAGGCCGGGCTGATCCACCGTGTCGACCTGGCCCACGTCCAGGCCCAGATCATCGATGGCCAGTTCCGCGGTCTGGTCGCTGCCGCCTTGCTTGAGCGCCGACTCGACTTTCTGCCGTATGGTGGGGAATTCTTGGGTGGTGGCGATCGTGGGCTGCTCCACGGTCGGACCCTCGTGCTCCCCGGTCGCGCCGGGGCTGCCGTCCTGGCGCATGCGCGCCGTCATCTGGCGCGTCGTGCCGGTGGTGCTGAGGAAAGCGTTCTCGAGCAGCGCGGCGTTGCGGTCGGTGACGTTGGTCGGCGACTCCGACCGGTCACCGAAGGCAGCGCCGAGGTCCAGATCCACTCTCTCGGTCGCATCCCCCGCGGTCGTCTCGCCCGCCAGGTCGAAGTCGACGCGGCTCTGTCCGCCTTCCAGGTCGAGATCCACGCCGCCGGCCGTCGCACCGCTCACCGCCCCGGCACCCGAGAACAGCGGATCCTCGGGCGCGAGCTGCTTGCCCATGATGAGGATCTTCTCCCACTCCCCGGGCGCGGCCTCGCTGCGGGTGTCCGCCAGCTCGCGCGCCGCCTGCAGGAACTGATCCTTGTTGCCCCACACGAAGAATACTTCGAGCAGCTTCAGTCTCAGATCGCGGCGCGCGGGTTCGCGGGCGATGGCGATGCGGATCAGATCCGCGGCCTGGTCATACAGGCCGTACGCCATGTGGAAGTCAGCCTCCGCGAGCGGGTCGCCCTGGTCGAGGTTGATCGCCGTCTCGCTGCTGATCGTCTCATCGCTCGCAACGCGCCTCGCCGTGGCCGCCGCAGGCGCCGCTCCGGCCGGGAAGCGCGGCCGCTCGTGCGCCGCGGTTTCCTCCACCAGGAAATTGGGCTCGGGGCTTGCGGACTGCAGTGGCGCCTCCGCGGACGCAAAGCCGCGGCCGCCCGCGAAGGCCGTCTCCGAGGCCGCGCCCGTCAGGCGGCCGAGGGAATCGTCGAACTGCGCCGCGCGGCGCGCACGGATGATCCTGGACGCCGCAAACGCGACGAGCGCCACCAGCAGCAGCGCGATCGCCCACCAGTAGCCCAGGAGGGTGTCAACGAGTGAGCCACCGGCGGCGGGGAGAGCGGGCGTCGGAGCGTGCGCCGGCGCGGGCTCCGCGCTCAGCGGCGGTGGCGCTTCGGCGGGCGGGGACGGTTTCTCCTCGGCCACGGGCGGCGGGGCCGCCTGCGGTGGCGGAGCCTGCTCGGCAGGGGGCGGCGCGGCAGGGGCCGGCGCGGCCTTGGGTGGGGCTGCTTCGGCCGCGGGCGGCGCGACCGGGGCGGCGGGCGGCGGGGCCTGCTTGGCTGCCAGCTGCGCCTGCAGATGCGCCAGATCCGCGTTCTTCAGCTCCAGCAGCCGTTTGGATTCGGCGAGCTGCCCCTCCAGGTCGTGCACGCGGCTCTGGAGCTGCCCGACTTCCGCGCTCGGGGCGGCTCCGGGGGTGGCGCCTACGGAAGGCGACTCCGAAGGGGTCACCAGCTTCAACCGCCCGGGCCGCTCGCCCGAGGGCGCCGCCGGGGTACTGGTGCGCCACGCCGCGTACTGGCGGCGAATCTCCGCCGCCGCTTCGCTCGGCGACACCGCGGCCGCCTGCGCGGCGTCGGGGATACGCAGCACGGCACCGGAGTGCAGCACGTTCATGTTCTTTTCGAAGGCGCGCGGGTTCGCCTGGTAGATGGCCACCATGAAGCTGCGGGTGCGGGAAGTATTGGCGCCGGCGGCTGCCGCGTCGCTGGCGATGGCCGACAGGGTCTCGCCGCGCTGCACCACGTGCAGCGACTCACCGCCCCCCTCCCCGCCGGCGGCGCTCGCGCGTGTCGGGGGCGCGGCGCTCACTGCGCTCGATTCCGGCGCCGGCGCCGCAGGCGCCGGGTCGGCATCACGGGCGATCGCCCCTTCACGTGTGCCGGAGCCGGTCGCGGGTGCACTCACCGGTGCGCTCGCCACGGCCGAGCCGCCGGGGGTGTACACGGGCGGATCGAGCAGCATGGTGTATTCGCGCACCAGGTGCCCGCGCGACCAGTTCACTTCCAGCAGCAGCGTAATAAAGGGCTCGGAAATCGCCTCCGTGGATTTGAGCTTGAGCATCTGGCGGCCGTCCGGCGCGCGCACTGTGCGCACCTGGACGCCCGCGAGGTAGGCGGGCCAGTCGAGACCGTAGCGGGCGAAGGTCTCGCGTGAGGCAAGCTGCGCCTGTACGGTATTGGCTTCATCGGGCGCGACGTCGACGAGTTCGACTTCCGCGTCGAGCGGCGCATTGAGGGGCGAGAGGAGACGGATGTCTCCCAGACCCAAGGCAAGCGCCGCCGACGGCAAGGCCAGCAGCAATGCCAGCGCCCGGAGTGAGCGTTTGGCGACCATCAGGGCACCCCAAAAGGCATTATTGGACCAAATGTCCTGTGAAAACAAGAGGATGGGGCACAGGATGTGAGCCCCTCGCGAATCCCGCGGCAATATAACTTAAATCGGGCGTTGCGCCCAAGCCTCGGCGATCTGCACGCTGTTCGTGGCGGCCCCTTTTCGTACATTATCCGCGACAATCCATAAGTTAAGTCCTCGATCAGGGGCGAGATATTCCCGGATTCTCCCGACATAAACTGTGTCGCGTTTCGCTGCCTCGGTAGCCGCCGCGGGGTATCCGCCCGCCACGCGCTCGTCCATGACGCTGACGCCGGGCGCTTTGCGCAGTAGTTCACGCGCCTGGGCGGCGCCGAGTGCGCGGCGCGTCTGCAGGTGCACCGCCTCGCCGTGTCCGTAGAACACCGGCACCCGCACCGCCGTGACATTCATGCGCAGCGCCGCGTCCCCGAGGATCTTGCGGGTCTGCCACACCAGCTGCATCTCCTCGCGCGTGTAGCCGTTGTCCTGGAGGGCGCCGATGTGGGGCACGCAGTTGAAGGCGATCTGCCCGCTGCGGGCATCCGCGGCCACGGCCCCCTGGCCGCTGAGCGCGGCGATGGACTGGCGCGCCAGCTCCTCCACCGCCGCGCGACCCTCGCCCGACACCGACTGGTAGGTCGCCACGTCGATGCGCTCGATGCCGGCCACGTCTTGCAGGGGCTTGAGCACCAGCACCGTCTGGATGGCGCAGCCCTCGGGGCTCGCCACGATGCCGCGCTGACCGAAGCCCGCGAGGGCGTGCAGGTTCACCTCCGGCACCACCAGCGGCACGTCCTCCTGGTAGCGGAACTCGGAGCTGCTGTCGATGACGAGGCAGCCGGCCGCCACCGCCTTCGGCGCGTACTCGCGCGACACCTGCGCGCCGGCGCAGAACAGCGCCAGGTCGCAGTGCGCGAAATCGAAGTCCGCGAGCTCCTGCACCGGATGGCTGCGCCCGCGGAAGCTCACGCTGCGCCCGAGGGAGCGGTTGCTGGCGAGCGCGTACAGTTGCGCGACCGGAAAGCCGCGCTCCTCGAGGACCGTGATCAGGGTCTCGCCGATGAGGCCGGTGACGCCGATCACGGCAACTGCGAGCTGTCTGTCCATGCGCGTGAGGCGCCCGCCCGATCAGCCGCGCGAGGCCGCGGCGATGTCCGGTGTCGCTGACTTCACGTCCGCGTTCTGCGCGCGCTGGCGCAGGTAGTGGTCCATGAGCACGATGGCGAGCATGGCCTCCGCGATCGGCGTCGCCCGCAGGCCCACGCACGGGTCGTGGCGGCCCGTGGTCACGATCTCGACCGCATTGCCGTGAGTGTCGATGGTGCTGCCCGGCACCTGGATACTGGAGGTGGGCTTGAGCGTGAGGTGCGCGATCACGTCCTGGCCGGAGGAGATGCCGCCCAGCACCCCGCCCGCATGGTTGCTGCGAAAGCCCGTGGGCGTGAGCTCGTCGCGGTGCTCGCTGCCGCGCTGCGCGGCGGCGCGCGTGCCGGCGCCGATCTCCACGGCCTTCACGGCGTTGATGCTCATGAGGGCGTGGGCAATGTCCGCGTCCAGCCGGTCGAACACCGGCTCACCCAGTCCCGCGGGCACCCCGCTCGCCACCACCGTGACGCGCGCGCCGATCGAATCCCCGGCGCCGCGCACCTTCCAGATCAGCTCCTCGAGCTCGGCGATGCGCGCCGGGTCCGGACAGAAGAACGGATTCTGGTAGGCGAAGGCGGGTTCCACCGGCTCGAGCGACAGCGAGCCGACCTGACTGAGGTACCCGTAGATGCGTACGCCGAGGCGCGCGGCGAGGTAGCGGCGCGCAATCGCGCCCGCGGCGGTGCGCATCACCGTCTCGCGCGCCGACGAGCGCCCGCCGCCGCGGTAGTCGCGCACGCCGTACTTCTGCTGGTAGGTGTAGTCGGCGTGTCCGGGTCGGAAGCGATCCTTGATCTTGTCGTAGTCGCGCGAGCGCGCGTCGGTGTTATCGATGAGGATGCCGATCGGGGTGCCGGTCGTGCGGCCCTCGAACACGCCCGAGAGGATGCGCACCTGGTCGGCTTCGCGGCGCTGACTGACGAAATGCGACGTGCCGCTGCGGCGGCGGTCGACATCCTGCTGCAGATCCGCCTCGCTCAGCGGCAGGCCCGGCGGGCAGCCGTCGACGATGCAGCCCATGGCCGGCCCGTGGCTCTCGCCGAAGGTGGTCACCGTGAACAGCCTGCCGATGGTGTTGCCGGACATGTTTATTGGCTGAGAGTGGCCTGCGGCCCTTGCAGTTGCTCGCGCGAGAGCAGGAACACCCCGCCCCCGCCGCGCGCGAATTCAAGCCACACGAAGGGCAGGCGCCGGAATGCCCGTCGCACCGCGCGCTCGGTGTTGCCCACCTCGACGATGAGCACTCCGCGGGGCCGCAAATGCCGGCGCGCCTCCTGCAGGATGATCCGTACGGAGTCGAGCCCGGCGCTGCCGGCCGCGAGCGCCACGCGCGGCTCGTGCCGGTACTCCGGAGGCAGCCCGGCAAGCTCGCGCGCGCCCACGTAAGGCGGATTGGAGAGGATGATATCGTAGGTTGCGCGCCCGAGCGCGCGGAAGTGATCGGACTTCCTCAGCCGCACCCGGCGCGCGAGACGGTGACGGCGCACGTTGCGGCGCGCGACTTCGAGCGCGGCATCGGATATGTCGACCGCGTCGATGCGCGCACGCGGCAGGGCGCGGGCGCAGGCGATGGCGATGCAGCCAGAGCCGGTGCCGAGATCGAGCACCCGGCGCACGCGGCGCGCATCGATCCAGGGGCCAAAGCCGCGCTCGATGAGCTCGGCGATGGGCGAGCGCGGCACCAGCACGCGCGCGTCGACGTGCAGAGGCACACCCGCGAACCAGGCGACCCCGGTGAGGTAGGCAGCCGGAATGCGCTCCCTGATGCGCCGGGTCACGAGCGCGCGGGCGCGGGCCTGCGCCGTGCGCCCGACGCGCCGCCCGAGGCCAGGCGCGCCGCCGCCGGGCGGCAGGCGCACGGCGTGCAGCACCAGCGCCGCGGCCTCGTCCCAGGCGTTGTCGGTGCCGTGTCCGAAGTGCACGCGCGCGCGCGCGAGCCTGCCGGCGGCGCGCGCGATCAATGCGCGCAGCGTGACCGCGCGCCCGGTACGCCGCGCGCGGCCGCGTACGGCGCGCGTGGCGGTATGGAATAATTCCCTGGTGACCATCGCACGTGCCCGTTTGCTGCTGGCCGCCGCCGCGCTGTGCGCAGCGCTGGGCGGCTACTGGCTGGCGCAACAACTTGACAGGGCGAGCCCGCGGCTGGCAAGCGGTACGTGGCTGCCGCGGCCGAAACCGGTCGGCGACTTTCGCCTCACCGACGCCACCGGCCGCCCCTTCACCCGCGCTGAGCTCGGCGGCGCTCCGACACTCATGTTCTTCGGCTTCACCCGCTGCCCCGACGTGTGCCCGACGACCCTGACGAAGCTCGCGCAGGTCAGGAAGCGCGCCGCGCTCGCCTCCCTGCGGGTGCTGTTCGTCAGCATCGACCCGCAGCATGACGGCGCGCCGCTCCTCGGCGCCTACGTGCACGCGTACGATCCCGCATTCCTCGGGCTCACCGGCGATGCGGCGTCGATCCTGGCGCTCACCGCCGACTTCGGCGTGGCGGCGAGCCGCGTGCCGCTGCCCGGAGGCGACTACACCATGGACCACTCCGCGGTGCTGTTCCTGCTGGATGCGCGCGCGCGCATCGCCGCCATTTTCACGCCGCCCTTCGAGGTGCCGGCGCTGGCGGCTGATCTGCGCCGGGCCGCGCCGTATCTATGAACGCGACTTGTGCCGATGGCGTGCGCTCGCGGCTGTTCATCGTCCTGCAGTACCTGCTGCCGCAGCACTGGCTCTCGCGCCTCGCGTACCGCATCACGCGCAGCCGCGTGCCGCTCATCAAAAATGCGCTCATCAGGGGCTTCGTGAACCGCTTCCAGCCGGACATGAGCGAGGCCGAGCAGCCCGATCCGCTCGAGTACGAGAGCTTCAACGCCTTCTTCACGCGCGCGCTGCGCGCGCCGGCGCGCCCCTGCGATCCGGACCCGGCGGTGCTCATCTCCCCGGTCGATGGCAGCGTGAGCCAGATCGGCCGCCTGGAGGGCTCCTGGCTGGTGCAGGCCAAGGGCCACGCCTACACGCTCGAGTCGCTGCTGGCGGCGGACCTGTCGTGGCCGGCGCAGTTGCGCGGCGGGGCCTTCGCGACGCTGTATCTTGCGCCGTCCAACTATCACCGCGTGCACATGCCGCTCAGCGGGGTGCTGCGCGCGGCCTGGTACGTGCCCGGGGCTCTGTTCAGCGTCGACGCCACCACCACCGCCGGCGTCCCCGGGCTCCTGGCCCGCAACGAGCGTGTGGTGTGCGTGTTCGCTCATGAGGCGCTCAGCTTCGCCGTGGTGCTGGTGGGAGCCCTGTTGGTGGGCAGCATGGCCACCGTGTGGCACGGCGAGGTGACGCCGCGCGCCCTGCGCGGGGGCGCCGATCTGCCCCTGGATGCCGCGCGCGCGCCGCTCACTCTGAAAAAGGGCGCGGAGCTCGGCCGCTTCAACATGGGCTCCACCGTCATCCTGCTGCTGCCGCCCGGCGCGAGCGAGTGGCTGTCCGGGCTCGTGCCGGGCAGCAGCGTGCGGGTGGGTCAGGCGCTGGCGCGGCTCACATGAGCCGCGGCGGGGACTGGCGGCCGAGTGCCTCACGCGAGCGGCTCATCGAGCGCGCGGCGCTGCTCGCGCGCACGCGGCAGTTCTTCGCCGCCCGTGGCGTGCTCGAGGTCGACACGCCGCTGCTGGTGAATGCGCCCGTGAGTGACGTGCACATACACTGCGCCGCGGTGCAGCTTGCGCCGGCAGCCGGGGCACCGCCGGCGCCCGCCGCGCTGCTGTTCCTGCACGCCTCGCCCGAGTACGCCATGAAGCGTCTGCTCGCCGCCGGCAGCGGCGACATCTACCAGATCTGTCACGTGGTGCGCGCCCGGGAAAGCAGCCGGCTGCACAACCCGGAATTCACGCTGATCGAGTGGTACCGTGTCGGGTTCTCGCTGGAGGCGCTCATGGAGGAGGTGGAAGCGCTGGTGCGCGAGCTGCTCGGCCGGGTGGGCGCAGAGCGCGCCAGCGAGCGCATCAGCTACCGGGAGGTCTTCGCCCGCGAGCTCGCGCTCGATCCGTTCACCGCCTCCGACGCCGAGCTGGCGCAGGCGGCGCAGCCGCTCGGCTTCGCGGGCGCGGGCGCCGACCGCGACGTGTGGCTCGAGCTGCTCATGGGTTCGCTGATCGGCCCGCGGCTCGGCCGCGAGGCGCTGACTTTCGTGCACGGCTATCCGGCTACCCAGGCGGCGCTGGCGCGCCTCGATCCGCGCGAGCCGCGCGCGGCGCGGCGCTTCGAGCTGTACTGCGATGGCATCGAGCTCGCCAATGGCTTTCACGAGCTCGCGGCGCCGAACGAGCAGCGTGCTCGCTTCGAGCGCGACAACGCGCAGCGGCGGCGGCTCGGTCTGCCGGTCTTCCCGCCCGACGAGCGGCTGCTGGCGGCGCTCGCCGGCGGCTTTCCGGACTGCGCCGGTGTGGCGCTCGGCTTCGACCGCACGCTGATGCTCGCCACCGCGGCGACGCACATCGAGGAGGTCCTGGCGTTCCCGACCGCGCGGGCGTGAGTGCAGCCCATGAGCCAGCGCGAATGACGGCGGCGCGGCTCTCGCCCCGGGGGCTCGCGGCCGCGACCGCGGCGTTTGGCATCTGGGGGCTGTTCCCGGTCTACCTGCACCCCTTGAGCGGCGTGCCGGCGCTGCAGGTGATCGCCCACCGCGTGGCCTGGGCATGTGTGTTCATCTTCGGGTGGCTGCTGCTGCGGGGTGAGCTCGCAGGAGTGTCCGCCACACTCACCAACGGCAGGCTCGTGGCGCGACTCACGCTCACCGCGCTGCTCATCAGCGGCAACTGGCTGGTGTACGTGTGGAGCGTGACCCACGCGCACATCGTCGATACCAGCCTCGGCTACTACATCAATCCGCTCGTGAACGTGGTGTTGGGAGTGTTCGTGCTGCGCGAGCGGCTGAACGGCGCACAGTGGACCGCGGTGGCGCTGGCAGGCGCCGCGGTCGCCTATCTCGCCGTGCTCGCCGGGCGTCCGCCGTGGATCGCCGGCACGCTCGCGATGAGCTTCTCCTTGTACGGGCTGCAGCGCAAGGTGATCAGTGTGGATGCCCTGCCGGGGCTGGCGACCGAGACGCTGCTGCTGCTGCCGCTCGCGCTGGGCTATCTTGCCTGGTGCCAGGCCGCCGGCGGTGCCGCGCTCAGCCTCGAGCGCCCCGGCATCGGCGCGCTGCTGATCGGCAGCGGGCTCATCACGGCGATTCCGCTGTTCCTGTTCGCCTATGGGGCCCGTGCGCTGCCGTACTCGACGCTCGGAGTGCTGCAGTACATCGCGCCGAGCCTGCAGCTGCTGTGCGGCGTGCTCCTCTATCACGAGAGCTTCCGGCCGGCGCTGGCGGCGGGCTTCGCGCTCATCTGGGTGGCGCTGCTGATCTACGCGGCCGATGGCCTGTGGCGCTCGCGCAGCGCGCCGCGCGCGGCTCGCGCCTGAAGGCCCCTACCCCTTTGCGCGCGAGATGTATTCGCCCGTGCGGGTATCGATGCGGATCACTTCGCCCTCGTTGATGAACAACGGCACGCGCACCACCGCGCCGGTCTCGACCTTGGCGGGCTTCTGGCCACCGGTGGCGGTATCGCCGCGCAGACCCGGGTCGGTCGCGATGATCTTCAGCTCGATGTGCGGTGGGGGCGTCACCACCAGTGGCACGTTGTTCCACAGGGTCACGATGCACACCACGCCGTCCTTGAGCCACTGCGCGTTCTCGCCCACCGCCGACTTGCCGGCGGTGTACTGCTCGAAGCTCTCCGGCACCATGAAATGCCAGAAGTCCCCGTCCTGGTAGAGATACTGCATCTCGGTATCGACCACGTCCGCGGCCTCCAGCGATTCACCGGACCTGAAGGTGCGCTCGATCGTGCGGCCGGTCTTGAGGTTGCGCACCTTGATGCGATTGAACGCCTGGCCCTTGCCCGGCTTGACGAACTCGTTCTCGATCACGGTGTAGGGATCGCCGTCGAGCAGGACTTTCAGACCGCCGCGGATCTCGCTGGTCGTGTAACTGGCCATGATGTGTCTCGCGCTCTTAAGGCCGCGGCCGGCGCGGCCGCTCAAAAGGGCCGCGTATGATAGCGGCATCGCCCCACCCCCGCCAGCGCACCAGGCCGCCGGTGAGCGCTTTCCGCGAGTTGGCGCACACTTCGCGCACACGGAGCGGCGCTATGCGGGTGCTAGAATCCACCGTCATTTGCGCTCGCCCGGCAGTGGAGGCTGACTTGACCGAGCAGAACGCCGTTCCGCTCATCGTGCTGAGCTCCGCGCGCGAGCCGGTCGAAGCCGTCAACAGCATCCTGCGGCGCGCGGGCCAACCGGCCCATTGCACCTGGATCCCGGCGCTGCGCGACCTCGCCGACGCGCTCACGCAGCTCAATCCCGAGATGCTCGTGCACGTCGCCGAGAGCCGTGGGGAGTTCGAGGCCGCCGTCCGGGTGCGCGACAAGCTCGCACCCGGGGTGCCGCTGCTGCTGCTGGCGCCGGAGATCGATGAGGCCGACATCGCGGAAGCGATGGCACTCGGCGCACGCGACGTCGTGACGCTCGCCAACACCGAGCGGCTGCGGGCGGTGATGCTGCGCGAGCTCGAGGTCTTTCGCACCAGGCGCACGCTCGATGCCACGCTGAAATCCGCGCACGAGGCACGCAGCCAGCTCGGCACGGTGCTGCACCGCTCCAACGACGCGATCATCCAGGTGCAGGAGGGAATCGTGGTCGACGCGAATCCCGCCTGGCTCGAGCTGCTCGGCGTCGAAGGCGGCGTCGCCGGCGAACCGGTCATGGACCTGTTCGACGACTCGACGCACGCGGCGCTGCGCGGCGCGCTGGCGGCGTGCCTGCAGGGACGCTGGAAGGCCGATCACCTCTTGCGCGCCAACGCGCTGCTCGCCGACGGCAGCGTGCTGCCGATCGAGATGACGCTCGCGCTCGGGCAGCACGAGGGCGAGCCGTGTGTCAGCCTGATGGTGCCCTCCAGGCCGAGCGAGGAGCGCCTCAGCCTCGAGCGCCCCGCGGTCTCGGCCGAGAGCGGCGCGGGTCTGCTGCCGCGCCCCGAGCTGCTGGCAGCGCTCGCGCGGCGCCTGGCGACCCCGGTCGCCGGCGGCATGCGCTGCCTCGCGCTGCTCAGGCTCGACAAGTTCGCGGATGTCGAGCGCATGGTCGGCGCCACGGCGAGCGAGGAGGTGCTGACGGAGTTCGCGCGCCTGCTGAAGGATACCTTGCATCCCAAGGAAGTCGCCGGGCGCTTCGGCGGCGTGCGCTTCATGGTGCTGCTCGAGCGCGGCAACGAGCACGATATCAACGCCTGGGGCGAGCGGCTGCTCGCGCGCATGCAGAAGCAGGTGATGCGCGTGCGCGACAAGGTGGTGTCGGTGACCCTCACCGTGGGACTGTCGGTCGTGCCGCCCGGCCAGGTGAAGGTCGACGCGGTGATCGCCGATGCGCTCGAGTGCGCCCACAAGGGCGCCGCCCGTGGCGGCAATCAGAGCATCATGTCCGAGCGCGCGGACAACGACAGCCGTGTCATGGCCTATGACAAGGTGTGGGTCAAGCACATCAAGGCGGCGCTGATGGAGAACCGCTTCCGGCTGGTGCAGCAGCCGATCGCGAGTCTTCAGGGCGAGCCTCCGGGCATGTTCGACGTGCTGGTGCGCATGATCGACCACCAGGGCCGGGAAGTGCTGCCGTCGGAGTTCATGGCGGCCGCCGCGCGCAACGATCTGCTCAAGAGCATCGACCGCTGGGTGGTCGGCGCGTCGCTGTCGTTCGCGGCGCAGAGGAAACCCGAGTGTCTGTTCGTGCGCCTGTCGAAGGAGACCGTGCGCGACGCGGGCTTTCTCGAGTGGCTCGACAATCACCTGCGCTCGAGCCGCGCCGAGCCGCAGCGGCTGTGCTTCCAGATCACCGAGGAGAGCGCGGCGAGCCACCTGGCGCAGGTCAAGGCGCTCACCGCCGTGCTGCGCGCGCGGCGCTTCCGCTTCGCGCTCGAGGGTTTCGGCTCCGGACGCGACAGCGCCGGCATGCTCGAAGCCCTGCAGCTCGATTTCGTGAAAATCGACGGCACCATCATCCAGGAGCTGGCCGCGGATCCGCAGCTGCAGCTGCGCGTGCGCACGCTGGTCGAAGCCGCACGCAAGCGCAACATCCAGACCATCGGCGAGCGGGTCGAGGACGCCAACACCATGGCCGTGCTGTGGCAGGTGGGCGTGCAGTACATCCAGGGCTACTTCATCAACGAGCCCGAGGAGGTGGTGATGGCCGAGCGCTGATGGTACGCCTTCAGAAGCTCACGCCCAGGCCCAGGTCGAAGCGCCTGAAGCCCGGGTTGAGCTCAAACCACTGATAGTCGCCCTTCACCACCAGGTGCGCGCCGACGTACAGGTTGGCGCCGGCGCTCCACACCCGATCCTCGCTCCGCGGCCACAGCGCCGACAGCCCGGGAGGGATCACCGGACCGCGGGTGCCGGCGTACCCGGCGCCGAGGTTGTAGCGCTCCCAGCGAACGAACGGCGCGGCCCGATACTCGCCCTGCTCCCACAGCCGCCAGGCGCCCTGCAGGAAGCATCCGTAAAACGATGCCGGCAACGGGTTCGCAGAGCTCGGATGGGCCGCGTTCAGCGGCCCGGTGTTGCTGATCGAGCCGCGCGCGTAGAGGGCGGACAGGTCGAGCTTCGCGGGTGTCCAGCGCGCATGCGCCTCCCACAGCGTGACGCGCGGATCGCCCGGCGCGCTCGACTCGCCGGTGCTGATCGCGCCCCCGAGCAGTAGTGCGGGAATGCCGTAGTAGCCGAGCGCGGCGTACTGCGACAGGTGGCGGGCGTTGGCGAGCGAGAGCTCCTGGTGCGTCGCCTGCAGTGGCGCCGCGCCGCTGTTCTCGAGCCCGAGCGCGCTCGTGTACGGCGGCACCGCCGCGGCGAAGTCCCACTTCGACACGTCAAAGCCGGTGGTCAGCCCGAAGCTCCAGCCCAATCCCGCGCGGCTGTCGCCGTGCAGGCTCAGGCCGCCCTCGCGCCAGGTGCTGGGGATGATCAGGGTCTCGACGAAATTGCGCTGCACGCCGTAGAAGCGGGTGGGCTCGTGATGCTCGTTGAGAAACCCGAAGGGCATCAGGATCAGACCGGCGCGCGCGCCCAGCGCCTCGCTCACGCGGCGGTCGACGTAGAACTGCTCGACCTCGAACTCCCCCGCGTCGCTCCCCGAGGCCACCGCGTGCTCGAGCTCGTATTCGGAGTTGAATTCCGTGCGCTCGTCAAAGGAGTACCCGAGGCCGAACACCGCGCGCGCCAGATCCGCCCGCGCCTGGTTTGCATCGCGCGTCGGATCGACGTAGTACATCTCACCGTAACCCCACAATCGCACCCCGCCGGTGAGCGGCGCAGCGCCCGCCGTCGAGGGCATCGGGGGCGTTGGGGGTGTTGGCAGGGCGGATGAGTCTGCGACCCGTGGGGCTGGCACGCCCGGTGATAGGCTCGCAGACGGCGGCGCGAGCGCGCCGGTGAGCTGCGCCAGCGAGCGCTCGATCCGCGCGAGCCGCTCGCGCAATGCGCGATTCTCCTCTCCCAGCTGCCGCAGCTGCGCCTGCACCCGCGCCATCTGCGCCTGCGGCTCGATGAGCCGCGCATCCTCCGCAGCGGCAGCGATACCAGTGGCGCACGACGCCAGGGCGCAAGCGAAGCCTGCGAGCACCAGGGCGCCGGCTCTTCGGGCGACGCTGTTCGGCATGACTCCCTCACTTCCAGTGCTTTCTCCAGTCCAAATGCTAATGCGAATCATTCCTATTAGCAAACGGACGGGCGTTCGCTGCAGTACGGGCCCTGCTGATACGTGCCCTTGCTCAGTACGGGCCCCGTGGATTGGGCTGGCGGCGGCTCGGGCTGCGCCGCTTCCAGCCGCTCAGGGCGGCGGCAGCAGCGCTTCCAGCCGCTCGATCTGGCGCGGCCAGCCGCGGCGCAGCACCGCGCCGCGCTGCGCGCGCTGCCCGAGATAGTCCTGCAGGTCGCGCCAGTCGAGGGTCTTGCGCTGCTCGCCGCTGTACAGCGCGAGAGTCGCCTTCGGCGGCACGACGGCCACCGCGGTCATCAGCTCCGCGCGCGCCGCGGCCTTCTTCGCCGGGATGTCGTAGAGCTTGTTGCCCTTGCCGCGCGGCATCTCGGGCACCTCCCCCACCGGGAAGGTGAGGAGCTTGCCTTCGCTGCTGACGACGGCGACCAGGCACTCCGCCGACGGTACCGGCGCGGGCGGGAGCACGTGTGCATTCTCGGGCACGTTGAGCACGGTCTTGCCGGCACGGCGGTCGGTGATGAGATCCTTCAGTCGCGCGGTGAAGCCATAGCCCGCATCGCTCGCGAGCAGCCACAGATCCTCGGGCTCGCCGATCATGACGCCGGCGAACTTCGCGCCGTCGGGCGGATCGAAGCGCCCCGACAGCGGCTCACCCTGCCCGCGCGCGGAGGCGAGCGAATGCGCCGGCAGCGTGTAGGTGCGCCCGGTGCTGTCGATGAACACCACCGGCTGCAGGCTGCGGCCGCGCGCGAGCGCCTGAAAGGCATCGCCGCTCTTGTAGGAGAGCGTGCGCGGCTCGATGTCGTGACCCTTCGCCGAGCGCACCCAGCCGCCGGTGGACAGCACCACGGTCACCGGCTCGTTGGGGATGAGGCTCGTCTCATCGATCGCCTGCGCCGCCTCGCGCTCGATGATCTTGGTGCGCCGCTCATCGCCGTACGTGTCCGCATCGGCGCGGATCTCGGCGGCGATGAGCTTGCGCAGCTTCGCCTTGCTCTTGAGGAGGCCCTCGAGCTCCTCGCGCTCGGCCGCGAGCGTCTTCTGCTCCTCGCGGATTCTCAGCTCTTCGAGCTTGGCCAGATGGCGCAGGCGCGTGTTCAGGATCTCCTCGGTCTGCTCGTCGGAGAGCTTGAAGCGCTTCATGAGGACGGGCTTCGGCTCGTCCTCGCGGCGGATGATGCGGATCACCTCGTCGAGGTTGAGGAAGGCGATGAGCAGGCCATCGAGGATGTGCAACCGCTTGCCGACCTTGTCCAGGCGGTACTGCAGGCGGCGCGTGACGGTCGCGGTGCGGAACTCGAGCCACTCGCCCAGGATCTCCTTCAGGCTCATCACGCGCGGGCGGCCGTCGAGCGCGATGATGTTGAGATTGACGCGGTAGTTGCGCTCCAGGTCGGTGGTGGCGAACAGGTGGTTCATGAGCTCCACGAGATCGACGCGGTTGGAGCGCGGCACGATGACCAGCCGCGTCGGATTCTCGTGATCGGACTCGTCGCGCAGGTCCTCCACCATCGGCAGCTTCTTGGTGCGCATCTGCTCGGCGATCTGCTCCTGCACGCGCGTCGGCGACACCTGGTACGGAAACGCGGTGATGATGACGTTGCCGTCCTCGATCTCCCAGGTGGCGCGCGCCTTGAAAGTGCCGACGCCCTTGTCGTAGAACTCCTTCAGGTCCGCGCGCGGGGAAATGATCTCGGCGCCCGTCGGCAGGTCCGGGCCCTTGACGTGCTTCATGAGCGCCGCAAGCGTGGCTTCCGGGTCCTCCAACAGGTGGACTGCGGCCGCGGCGACCTCGCGCAGGTTATGCGGCGGAATGTCGGTCGCCATGCCGACCGCGATGCCCGAGGTGCCATTCAACAGCAGGTTCGGCAGCCGCGCCGGCAGGAACACCGGCTCTTCCAGCGTGCCGTCGAAATTGGCCGTCCAGTCCACCGTGCCGTCGGCGAGCTCCCCGAGCAGCACGTCGGCGTACTTGGTGAGCTTCGCCTCGGTGTAGCGCATCGCGGCGAAGGACTTGGGGTCATCCTGCGAGCCCCAGTTGCCCTGGCCGTCGACGAGCGGATAGCGATAGGCGAAGGGCTGCGCCATCAGCACCATGGCCTCGTAGCAGGCCGTGTCGCCGTGCGGATGGAACTTGCCGAGCACATCCCCGACGGTGCGCGCGGACTTCTTGTGCTTGGAGACCGCCGACAGCCCGAGCTCGCTCATGGCGTACACGATGCGCCGCTGTACCGGCTTCAACCCGTCGCCGAGTGCCGGCAGCGCGCGATCGAGAATGACGTACATCGAGTAATCGAGGTAGGCCTTCTCGGTGAAGGTGCGCAGCGGTTGGCGCTCGACGCCTTCGAAGTTCAGTTCCCGATTCTCCGGCATGCCTACACCTGCACTTGCGCGAGGTTGCCCTTCTGTTCGAGCCATTCGCGCCGGTCGGCGGCGCGCTTCTTGGCGAGCAGCATGTCCATGAGCTGATCGGTGTTGTCCTTGCCGTCGATGGTGAGCTGCACCAGGCGGCGCGTGCGCGGGTCGATGGTGGTCTCGCGCAGCTGCGTCGGGTTCATCTCCCCCAGTCCCTTGAAGCGGGTGACGGTTGCCTTGGTGCGCGGGCTGTCCTTCTCGATCCTCTTCAGGAGCTGGTCGCGCTCGGCGTCATCGAGCGCGTACAGCACCTGCTTGCCGGCATCGATGCGGTACAGGGGCGGCATGGCCACGTGCACGTGCCCGTGCGCCACCAGCGGGCGGAAGTGCCGCAGGAACAGCGCGCACAGGAGCGTGGCGATGTGCTGCCCGTCGGAGTCCGCGTCCGCGAGGATGCACACCTTGTGGTAGCGCAGCTGGGAGAGGTCGCTCGAGCCGGGCTCGATGCCGAGCGCCACGCAGATGTCGTGCACCTCCTGGCTGCCGGCGATCTCGCCCGCATCGAGCTCCCAGGTGTTCAGGATCTTGCCGCGTAGCGGCATGATGGCCTGGAAGTCCTTGTCGCGCGCCTGCTTGGCGGAGCCGCCGGCGGAGTCGCCCTCCACCAGGAAGAGCTCGGAGCGCTTGGGCTCCTGGCTGGTGCAGTCGGCGAGCTTGCCGGGCAAGGCGGGTCCGCCGGTGAGGCGCTTGCGCACCACGCGCTGCGCGGCCTTGGCGCGCTCCTGCGCGTTGGCGATCGCAAACTGCGCGATGCGCTCGCCGGCATCGGGGTGGCGGTTCAGCCACAGCGCCAGCGAGTCGCGCACGAAGCCCTCGACCAGCGCAGCGGCATCGCGCGATCCCAAGCGCTCCTTCATCTGCCCGGCGAACTGCGGCTCGTGAATCTTCACCGACAGCACGTAGTTCGCCTTGTCCCACACGTCCTCGGGGGTCAGCTTGATGCCGCGCGGTACGAGATTGCGGAACTCGCAGAACTCGCGCACCGCCTGCGCGACTCCGGCGCGCAGCCCGTTGACGTGCGTGCCGCCCTCGATGGTCGGGATCAGGTTGACGTAACTCTCACCGATCGGGTTTTGCGCATCCGGCGCCCAGCACAGTGCGTAGTCGACCGCGTCGTCATCGCCCGCGCGCGTGCCGGTGATGGCTTCCGCGGGAATGCGCTCGAGCTTGTCGAGCTCCTCGATCAGATAGGCGCCCAGGTCCCCGGTGTAGAACCACTCGTCCCGCTCGCCGCTCGCCTCGTTCTTGAAAGTCACCCGCAGCCCCGGACACAGCACCGCCTTCGCCTTGAGGGTGTGCTTGAGCTGCGGCACGGAGAATTTGTCGGAATCGAAGAACTTCGGATCGGGCCAGAAGCGGATGGTGGTGCCGGTGTTGCGCGCACCCACGGTGCCGCTCTCCTCGAGCCTGGAGGCGATCTTGCCGTCCTTGAAGCTGATGTTGTACTGCTTGCCGCCGCGCTTGATCCAGCACTCCAGGTGCTTCGACAGCGCATTCACCACCGAGACGCCGACGCCGTGCAGGCCACCGGAGAACTTGTAGTTCTTGTCGGAGAATTTGGCGCCGGCGTGCAGCCGCGTGAGTATGAGCTCGGCTCCACTCACCTTCTCCTTGGGATGGATGTCGACCGGCATGCCACGGCCGTCATCCTCCACCTGCAGCGACCCGTCCTTGAAGAGCGTGACGTCGATCTGTTTGCAGTAACCGGCGATCGCCTCGTCGACGGAATTGTCGATGACCTCGTGCGCGAGGTGATTGGGCCGTTGCGTGTGGGTGTACATGCCCGGCCGTCGCCGGACGGGCTCGAGGCCGGAGAGGACCTCGATATCGGAGGCGGTGTACGACTGCGTCATCCGGCTGCGTGGCTCATCCGTGGCTTTGGCGCCGCGTGGGCGCGGCGCGATCTTAGCTGAAGCCCCGCGCCGGCGCCTGCGTCAGGCGAAGTCGGCCAGCAGCGCGAGCCGCGTCGCCGCGGGCACCTGGTGCACCACGTACCGATAGTGCTCGTGATCGACGCCGGCGGCGAGCGTCGCCCCAAGGCGCAGGCTGGCGATCATGCCGGCGGTCAGCTCGAAGCGCAGAAAATGCACCGCCGAGGTCTTCTCCTCGTTCTCCCGCTCCAGATCCTCGTCGGCAATGGCGAACACGCGCGTGTGACCTGCGACCTGCACCCAGCAGCCATCCTCGATCCCCTTCAGGCGCGCGAGCGCGCGCGCGCGCTCCGCGGGATCCGCAAACTCGATCAGCAGCGTCACCTTCCAGTTGCTGCCGTCCGGGATCAGCGGGTTGTAGGCGCCGAGCTCATCCGCGATGCCCTGCGGCTCGAAGATCCGCTCGCTGCGCAGCATCTCCTGCACCTGGTACTGCACCGTCAGCCGATCCTCGAAGCACCAGGTGGTGTTCGGCCCGACCGCGAGGTGCCGCTCGCCCTTGTGACGCAGCACCCGCGCGCGAAACGCCGCCCGCTCGCGCGCGTACTGCTCGAGGGGCATGAGGTCGGTGGCGGCGAGCTTGTCCATGTCAGCTGAGCCCGTAGGCGATGCGCAGCAGCCGCAGCGGATGCTCGGGCGAGCGCGGCTGCGCGAGGCCGCTCGCGATCTGCTGCGCCGCCATCGGGCAGTCGCTCGTGTAGTGATCGGCCTGCGCGCTCTCGACCCGCTGCACCACCGCGCGCCCGATGCGCACCGAAGCGGCGCGAAACTCGTGCTTCACGCCGTAGGTGCCGTTGTGCCCCGAGCAGCGCTCGATGGTGTCGACGCTGGTGCCCGGCACGAGCCGCATGAGATCGCGCGTCTTGAGCCCGAGGTTCTGCACCCGCAGGTGACAGGGCACGTGGTAGCTCACCTTGCCGAGCGGCGCCTTGAAGTCGGTGCGCAGCAGCCCCGCCTCGTGGCGCAGCATGAGATATTCGAACGGATCGAACATGCGCGCCGCGACCCGGCGAACCTGCGCATCCTCGGGATACATGAGCGGCAGCTCCTGCTTGAACATGAGCACGCACGAGGGGATCGGCGCCACCAGGTCGTAGCCGGCCGCCACCGCCCGCGCCAGCGGCGGGATGTTGAACTGCTTGAGCCTCGCGACCGAGCGCAGGTCGCCGAGCTCGAGCCGCGGCATGCCGCAACAGCGCTCCTGCGCGAGCAGCCTGACGTCGATGCCGTTGTGCGCGAACACCGCGACCAGGTCCTCGGCGAGCGCGGGCTCGTTGCGGTTGCCGTAACAGGTGGTGAACAGCGCCACCCGCCCGCTGGTCGCCGCCGTCGCCTGCGCGGGGCTCGCCTCGGGCGCAGCCGCAGCGCGCGCCGTGGTGCCAAGATGCGCGAGGCGCCGGCGCGCGCTACGCGCGTGGTACTGCGGCAGCGGCGCCGTGCGATCGACCCCCAGGGTCTTCTCCAGCAGCGCGCGGCCGCCAGCCGTGCGATTGACCGCGTTCACCAGCTGCGCCACCACCGGAATTCCGGCGAGCCTGCCGACGGTATCGGTGGCCGCGAGCGCGCGCTCGCGTACAGTCAGGCCCGCGCTGCGCGCGCGCACCGCCTTCGCCCGCAGCATCAGGTGCGGAAAGTCGACGTTCCAGGGATGCGGCGGCACGTACGGGCACTTGGTCATGAAGCACATGTCGCACAGGTAGCAGTGGTCCACGACCTGCCAGAACACCCGCCGCTCGAGGCCGGCGACTTCGCCGTGCGCGGAAGCGTCCACCGCGTCGAACAGCGTGGGAAAGGCGTTGCACAGGCTGAAGCAGCGGCGGCAGCCGTGGCAGATGTCGAACACGCGCTCGAGCTCCGCCTCGAGCGCGCTGCCGTCGTAGAACTTCGGGTCGCGCCACTCGAGTGCGTGCCGGGTGGGGGCCTCCAGGCTCCCCTCGCGCGAGCTCAAATGCTGTCCAGGGCTTTCTGGAAGCGATTGGCATGCGAGCGCTCGGCCTTGGCGAGGGTCTCGAACCAATCGGCGATTTCTCCGAAGCCCTCCTCGCGCGCCGCCTTCGCCATGCCGGGGTACATGTCGGTGTACTCGTGGGTCTCACCGGCGATGGCGGCCTTCAGATTGAGCCGCGTCTCCCCGATGGGCAGCCCCGTGGCCGGGTCCCCCACCGCCTCGAGATACTCGAGGTGCCCGTGAGCGTGGCCGGTCTCGCCTTCCGCGGTGGAGCGAAACACCGCCGAGACGTCGTTGAACCCTTCGACGTCGGCCTTCTGTGCGAAATACAGATAACGCCGGTTGGCCTGCGATTCCCCGGCGAACGCATCCTTGAGATTCTTCTCGGTCTTGCTGCCTTTGAGATTCATGGCTTCCTCGCTTAGACTTAGACTCGGTCTAACCCGTGCGCGCGACTCTATCGCCGCACCTCAAGTGGCGTCAACCCCGCGTTGACCCTCGCACCGCGCGCTGTGTAACGTTGCGCGCCCTTGGCTCACCTCCCGCCAGGCTTTTCAGGACTGATGCCACGTGACGCGCAACAGCAAAGGCCCCGACTTCGAACAGGCGCTGGCGGAGCTCGAGGCCCTGGTGGAGCGTCTCGAGCGCGGCGATCTGCCCCTCGATGAGGCGCTGAAGATCTTCGAGCGCGGCGTCGCGCTCACGCGCCACTGCCAGGCATCCCTCCAGGCCGCGCAGCAGAAGGTCGAGATCCTCCTGAAGCGCAGCGGCCAGCCCGGCGCCTCGATCGAGCCGTTCGAGGAGGCCACCGACGAGGCTCCCGGCGCTGCGCCCGACCCGCAGTGACGGACGTGTACACTGATGCGCCGATGAGCTCACCGCCCGACAACTACCCGCTGCTGTGCGCGATCGAGTCGCCGGCGGATCTGCGCCGCCTGCCGGCGGGCAAGCTGCCGGCGCTGGCCTCCGAGCTGCGCGCGTTCCTGATCCACAGCGTCAGCACGCGCGGCGGTCACTTTGCCGCAGGTCTGGGCACGGTGGAGCTCACGATCGCCCTGCACTACGTGTTCGACACGCCGCGCGACCGTCTGGTGTGGGACGTCGGCCATCAGGCATACCCGCACAAGGTGCTGACCGGGCGGCGCGATCGGCTGCACACCGTCAAGCAGGACGGGGGCCTGGCGCCCTTCCCCGCGCGCCACGAGAGCGAGTACGACACCTTCGGAGTCGGCCACTCGAGCACCTCGATCTCGGCGGCGCTGGGCATGGCGGTGGCGGCGGCGCGCACCGGCGAGGAGCGGCGCGTGGTGGCGGTCATCGGCGATGGCGCCATGACGGCGGGCATGGCGTTCGAGGCGCTGAACCACGCCGGCTCACTGCCCGCGGACCTGCTGGTGATCCTCAACGACAACGACATGTCGATCTCGGAGAACGTCGGCGCCCTTTCCAATCACTTCGCGCGTGCGCTCTCGGGCCGCGTGTACGCGCACCTGCGCGAGGGCGGCAAGAAGGTGCTGCGGCAGATGCCCACGGTGTGGGAGCTGGCGCGCCGCTCGGAAGAGCACCTGAAGGGCATGGTGCTGCCCGGCACGTTGTTCGAGGAGATGGGGTTCAACTACATCGGCCCCATGGACGGTCACGACGTCAAGGCCCTCGTCAGCACGCTGCGCAACATCCGCAAGCTGCGCGGACCGCAGTTCCTGCACGTCGTGACGCGCAAGGGCAAGGGCTACGCCCCCGCCGAAGCCGACCCGATCAAGTGGCATGGCCCCGGGCCGTTCGACCCGGTGAGCGGCACGATCTTCAAGGAAAAGAGCGCCGGTCCCAGCTACTCGCAGATCTTCGGCCAATGGCTGTGCGACATGGCGGAGGCCGATCCGCGCATCATCGGCGTCACGCCGGCGATGCGCGAGGGCTCCGGCCTGGTGGAGTTCTCCAAACGCTTCCCCGATCGCTATTTCGACGTCGCGATCGCCGAACAGCATGCGGTGACCTTCGCCGCGGGGATGGCCGCGGACGGCCTGAAGCCGGTGGTCGCGATCTACTCGACGTTCCTGCAGCGCGCCTACGATCAGCTCATTCACGACGTCGCCCTGCAGAACCTGCCGGTGGTGTTTGCGGTGGACCGCGCCGGCCTGGTCGGCAGCGACGGCGCGACGCACCAGGGAAGCTACGATCTGTCCTACCTGCGCTGCATACCCAACACGGTGATCATGGCGCCGGCGGACGAGAACGAGTGCCGGCAGATGCTGTACACGGCGAGCACCCTCAACGCGCCGGCAATCGTGCGCTATCCGCGCGGCGCAGGCCCCGGAGCCGCGGTGAGCGCGCACCTCAGCGCGCTGCCCCTCGGCAAGGCGCAGGTGCGGCGCGAGGGCAAGAGCGGGCTGGCGCTGCTGGCGTTCGGCGCGCTGGTGAACGCGGCGCAGCCGATCGCGGAAGCCCTGGACGCCACGCTCGTCAACATGCGCTTCGTCAAGCCGCTCGATGAGGATCTGGTGGTGTCGCTCGCCGCGCGCCATCGCGCGCTCGTGACCATCGAGGAGAACGCCACGCACGGCGGGGCCGGCTCCGCGGTCCTGGAGGTGCTCGCCGCCGAAGCTCTGCAGCTGCCGGTGCTGCAGCTCGGCATCCCCGACCGCTTCATCGAGCACGGCTCGCGCGAGGGCTGCCTGCGCGCCGCCGGGCTGGATGCCGCCGGCCTCGGCGCGAGCATCGAGCGCTGGTGGGCGCTGCAGGCGCCGGAACGCCTGCGCTCCGCGGGCGGGGCGTGACGCCGCCGCCGCTTGTCACCAACAGCAGCTGCGCACGCGCTCCTCGGGCCGATCGCAGCGTACCTAAAAAGAGATATTCCGCGGCCCCGCCGCGTCCCTAACAATGCAATTATCCGGGCGCTTCCTGTAGGCTTTCGCTCATGACTCCACCGCTCAGCACCGCCAAGCTCGCGCGCACCGCCGTCACCGAGGTCGAGGACGTGCAGGCGCGGCGCGACACGCGCGAGCTGCCCATCCACCGCGTGGGTATCAAGGACATCAGCCACCCGGTGCGGGTCAAGGATCGATCCGCGGGCGAGCAGCACACCATCGCCAGTTTCAACATGTACGTGAGCCTGCCGCACAACTTCAAGGGCACGCACATGTCGCGCTTCGTGGAAATCCTGCACGGCGAGCGCGAGATCTCGGTGGAGTCGTTTCGCGGCATGCTGCGTGCCATGAGCGAGCGTCTCGAGGCCGACACCGGGCACATCGAGATGAGCTTCCCGTTCTTCGTCATGAAGCGCGCGCCGGTCTCCGGCGTCGAGAGCCTGATGGACTACCGCGCCAGCCTCATCGGCGAGCACCGCCACGGCCACACCGAGATGTGGGTGCGGGTGTGCGTGCCGGTCACCAGCCTGTGCCCGTGCTCGAAGAACATCTCCGACTATGGCGCCCACAACCAGCGCTCGCACGTGACCATCACCGCGAAGCTGCGCAGCCACATGTGGATCGAGGAGCTCATCGAGATCGCCGAGAGCGAGGCCTCGTGCGAGCTGTACGGGATTCTCAAGCGCCCCGACGAGAAGTACGTGACCGAACGCGCCTACGACAACCCGAAGTTCGTCGAGGACATGGTGCGCGACGTGGCCACCCGGCTGAACCGCGATGCGCGTGTGGCCGCCTACCTGGTGGAATCGGAGAATTTCGAGTCCATTCACAACCACTCGGCCTACGCGCTCATCGAGCACGACAAGGACGCCTGAAGGCTCAGGCGCCTTGAGGCACGGCGCAGGGGTCTCCCGCCTCCCGGCCCCGAGCGGGCCCGCGTGCGCCGCACGAGTCAGCGCGCATGAAGATTTCTTAATGCGGCCTTCATTGCGGCACGAGGTCCGGCCCTCTAACTTCTGCGCTGGTCTCCACGCTGGTTCACCTGAGGAAAGCGCGCATGAACATCATCACCGCATTCACCGCCATCGCCATCGTGGGTTGCGGCGCCGCCGTTGCCGCCGATCCGCCCGCGGCGCCGTCGGCGACGCCGGTGAAGCATGCCTCGCTCAAGGTCTGCAACAAGCAGGCGGACGCGAAGAAGCTCGCCGGGCCGGCGCGCGCGCAGTTCGTCAAGGACTGCCGCAGCGGCAAGAGCTCTTAGACCCTAGGCGGGCAGCTCGACCAGCACCTTCAGACCCGGGTCGTTGCTCTGCAGCTCGAGCCGCCCGCGGTGCAGGCGCGCGATGGCCGCGACCAGACTCAGGCCCAGGCCGCTGCCTTCCTGCCCGGCGCCCGGCCCGAAGCGCACGAACGGTTGCACGGCGCGCACCCGGTCCTGGGTGGCGATGCCCGGACCGTTGTCGCTGACGGTGAGCTGCACGCAATCGCTCAGCGGCCGCACGGCGACCTCGATGCGCCCGCCCGCGGGCACGTACTTCAGTCCGTTCTCGATCAGATTGGTGAGCAGTTGCGCGAGCAGCTGGCGATTGCCCTGCACGATGGCCGGGGCCTCGCGCCGGCAGCCGAGCGAGAGGCCCTGCGCTGCGGCGAGCGGCTCGAACAGCTCGACCAGCTCGGCGGCGAGCTCGGCCACATCCACCGACGCCGCGGCAGCGAGCGGCGCGCCGGATTCGGCGAGTGCGATCTGCAGCAGCGTGGCGAGAGTGCGCTGCAGGTGATCGACTTCCCGCAAGGCCGATTCGATCGACTCGCGCACCGCCGGCTCGGGCGGCGGTGAGCGCAGCAACAGCGCGTCCATGCGCGTGCGCAGCCGGTGCAGCGGCGCGCGCAGGTCGTGCGCAGTGCTGTCGAAGGTCGCGCGCAGCGTGACGGCCTGCTCCTCGAGACGATCGAGCACCCGGTTGACGGAGGCCGCCAGCGCGTCGAACTCGTCATTGGCGCCCGCCACCGGCAGCCGCCGCCCGGTCTCACCCGCCATGATGCGCTGACAGGTGCGGGTCACCTCGCCCACCCGCCGCGCCAGCTTGTAGCTGAACCAGAAACCCGCCAGCGCCGCCGCCAGCGTCGACAGGCCGATGCCCCACAGGGCGGCGAAACGGAATTTCTCGGCAAAGCGCCGCCCCTGTGAGATATCCGTTCCCGCCAGCAGCAGGTCCCCGCCCGGCAGCGTGCGCACCGCGGCGCGTACCGGGTGCACCGCGCGCCGTCCCGGCTCGATGGTGGCGATCTCGAACTCCGGCCAGCGTCCCGCGGGCATGCCGTCGAACGGCCAATGGGTCACGTTGCCGGCGATGCGCTCGAAGTTGGCGTCGGCGATCATGTAGACCGCCCCGAGGCGGCCCCAGCTCTCGATGCGCAGGTTGATCTCGTCGGTGACGCCCGGCACGCCGCTGCGCGCGAACTTCTCCTCGAGGCTCCTGAGCTCCGTGTCGATGATCAGGTCCACCTCGTCGGTGATCAGGCTCTCGGTGAGCAGGTAGGCGCTGCCGAGCGTCACGCTGACCGCGAGCGTCACCAGCAGCGTGTAGCCCACCGACAGGCGGAAGGCCGTGGTATTGATGAGGTCGAGCCGCACGGGCTAGGCGTCGGTGCGCAGCACGTAGCCCGAGCCGCGTACGGTGTGGATCAGCGGGTGGTCGGTGCCGCGATCGATCGCCTGCCGCAGGCGGCTGATGTGTACGTCGATGAGATTGCTCTGCGGGTCGAAGTGCAGATCCCATACGCCCTCGAGCAGCATGGTGCGCGTCACCACCTGGCCGGCGCGGCGCATCAGAAACTCCAGCAGCTTGAGCTCGCGCGCCGTGAGCTCGACCTCGCGTCCGCCGCGCGTCACCCGCCGGGTGAGCAGGTCGAACTCCAGGTCCTCCACCTTGAGGCGCGTGGTGTGGGGCGAGCCGGCGCGGCGGCGCAGCAGCGCTTCGATGCGCGCCAGCAGCTCCGCGAACGCGAACGGCTTGGTGAGATAGTCATCGCCGCCGGCCTTGAGCCCGCGGATGCGGTCATCGACGCTGCCGAGCGCCGACAGCACCAGTACCGGAGTCAGGATACCCTTGGCCCGCAGCAGCTCGATGATCGCCAGCCCGTCGATGTGCGGCAGCATGCGGTCGGTCACGATGAGGTCGAACTGCCCCGCGGTGGCGCGATTGAGCCCTTCACGTCCGTCGACGGCATGATCGACACTGTAGCCGCTCTCGCGCAGGCCCTTGACCAGAAAGCGCGCGGCCTCGGCGTCGTCCTCGATGAGCAGTACCTGCACGGGCGACAGGGTAGGAGCCGCCGCCGCCGCCGCGCAAGAGTCGCTTGGGGCTTCAGGAGGCGGGGGGGCGGGCGCGTTCGGCGCTTTGCAGTCGGCCGATCAGCGCCGAGAGGAACACCCGGTTGAATCGCAGCTGGCAGGACGCCGATACCTGCTCGAGCAGCGTCGAGCTCACTTTCAGCACCGTCACCGCCGCGGCCGCGCGAATGGTGGCGGTGCGCTTGGCGCCGGGCACGTAGCTCGCCTCGCCGAAGCAGTCGCCGGTATCGAGCGCGCCGACGCGCTGGCTGTGCCGCTCGACCACGCAGTTGCCGGTGACCAGGATGTAGAAGCGATCGTCCATCTCGCCTTCCTTGACGATCTCCTCGCCCGCCGCATAGTCCTGCCAGCTGCTGGCGCGCAGCACTTCCCAGATCTCGGCATGCGAGAACTCGTGGAAGAACTTCAGGCGCCGCAGGACGCCGAACTGTTCCTGGCGGTCGATGCGCGCGTTGGCCTCGCGCAGCCGCTGGTGTACGCGGGTGAGGTCGGCGGCGAAGTCCAGGCCGCTCTTGCAGCGCTTGGCCGGATCCTTCTGCAGCGCCAGCGCCACCACCGTCTCGAGCTCCTCGGGCACGTCCTTGCGCATCGTGTGGATCGGCGGCGCGGTCGCGTACACGATCTGGTGCAGCAGTTTGTGCAGATTGCCGGCGCGGAACGGACGCGCGCCGGTGAGCAATTCGTACATCACCGCGCCGAGTGAATACAGGTCGGAGCGGTTGGTGAGCTCGAGACTCTGCACCTGCTCCGGAGACATGTAGGAGGGGCTGCCGGCGATGCCCTCGATGCGCGAGATGTCCGAATCCGACACCAGCGCGATGCCGAAGTCGATGATGCGCACGTCGCTGTCCTGCGTGAGCATGATGTTCGAGGGCTTGACGTCGCGGTGGATCACGCCGCGCGAGTGCGCGTAGTGCAGCGCCTTGGCGCACTTGAACATGATCTCGACGGTGTCGTCGATGCGCAGCAGGTTGTCCGGACGGCAGTAAGCCGCCAGCGTGCGCGCGCCGTGCACGTGCTCGGTGACGATGTAGCAGTGGCCGTTTTCCTCGCCGGCATCGTAGATGGGCAGGATGTGCGGATGCTGCAGCATGCCGACCAGGTGCGCCTCGGAGAGAAACATCTTGCGCGCAATGCGCGCGCGCTCCTCGTCCCCGCCGGTGTCCATGTTGTAGACCTTGATGGCGACGTCGCGGCCGTAGTACGCGTCATGCGACAGGTACACGATGCCGGTGCTGCCGCGGCCCACCTCCCTGACCACCACGTACTTGCCGATCTTGTCCGGCATGCGTGTGTCGGGCCGTGCGAGTGGAACGGATTTTGGTACCGAGGTTGACATTGGGCGCGGCGCAGGTACGAGGAGGCGCGTCAGGATACGGTCTCCCCACGCCACGCGACTGTGATGCAAGCCTCACGCGCTCCCGCACGGACCGAGCGCGGCGGCGGCGGCGGCGTGCGCGTCGGCTCAGGGCCGCTTCAGGGGAAATGCTGATAACCGGAATGCGAGAACTCCATCACAGTACCGTCGCGCACCACCACCGCGCCCGGGGCGGAGCGCAGCGCGCCGATGCGGCTGTAGCCCCAGGTCTGCGGCGGCAGCTCGCTGAGCAGTGCCGGCAGCTTCTCCGCGTGCACCGCGAAGCACAGCTCGTAGTCGTCCCCGCCGGTGAGCGCCAGCTCGCGCGCGCGCTCCTCCCCGAGCGTGCGCAGCAGCGTCTCGGACACCGGCACGGCGCCGAAGCAGATCTCGACCCCGGCGCGGCTCGCGTCCGCGAGCTTGCCGGCGTCCCCGAGCAGTCCGTCGGACACGTCGATGCAGGCGCTGGCATGGCGGCGCAGCCGCTCCCCGAGAGCGATGCGCGGCGTCGGCCGCAGGAAGCGCTCGCGCAGGTAGACGAGCGCCTCGGGGCTCGCGTGCAGACGCCCCTGCTCGAGGGCCAGTCCCGCGGCCGCATCCCCCGGTGTGCCGGAGACGAACAGCGCATCCCCGGCGCGGCCGCCGCAGCGGCGCAGCGCCTCACCCCGCGGCACGTGTCCGAGCAACTGCACCGTCACGCACAAAGGTCCGCGCGTCGTGTCGCCGCCGACGAGGGCCACCTCATGCGCACGCGCCAGCGCGCCAAAGCCCGCCGCAAACTGCGCCAGCCAGCCCTCGTCGGCATCCGGCAGCGTGAGCGCGAGCAGCGCCCACGCCGGGCGGGCTCCCATCGCCGCCAGGTCGCTCAAGTTCACGGCGAGCGCGCGGTGGCCGATGGACGCCGGCGGGGATTGGTGCGGGAAGTGCACACCGGCGACCAGCGTATCGGTTGCCGCGACGAGCTCGGCGTCGGGCGCGACGGAGAGCAGCGCGGCGTCGTCACCTATGCCGGCAAGCACGTCGGGGCGCTGCGCTCCGCAGCCGCGGAAGTACCGCTCGATCAGCGCGAATTCCGACAGCGGCATGTGCGCTGAGCCCGCTTCAGTGCTCCGCCGGCCGCAACACGCGCGCGGCGCGATCCAGCACCGCGTTCACGAACTTGTGTCCGTCGGTTGCGCCAAAGCGCCTCGCAAGTCCCACCGCCTCGTTGATGGCGACGCGGTACGGCACCTCCCGGCGCTCGCTGAGCTCGTACAGGCCGATGAGCAGGATGGCGTGCTCGATCGGATCGAGGAGCCGCGGTTCGCGGTCGGCGAGCGAGGCGAGCTGGGTGTCGAGCTCCAGGCGTGTGCGCCAGACGCCCTCGATCAGGGCGCGGAAATACTCGCGGTCGGCGCGCACCATGTCCTCGGCCTCGCCGAACTCCTGCAGCAGCTCCTGCCACGGGCAGGCATTGAGCTGCCAGCGATACAGCGCCTGCAGCGCCAGCTTGCGCGCCACGGTGCGCGTGCCATGGTGCGCGCGGGCCGGCGGTGCGCTCATCGGCGTGCGCCCCTCACAGGCGCGCCATCAGGCCGGCCATCTCGAGCGCGCACTGCATCGCCTCGCCGCCCTTGTTTCCGGCCGTGGTCGCGGCCCGTTCCAGCGCCTGTTCGAGCGAGTTCACCGTCAGCACGCCGAAGGCGATCGGCACGCCGGTCTCGAGGCTGGCGAGCTGCAGTCCGCGCGCGCATTCACCGGCGACATAATCGAAGTGCGGTGTGTCGCCGCGGATCACGCACCCGAGGGCCACGAGGGCATCGTAACGGCCGCTGCCGGCCAGCTTGCGCGCCACCACCGGCAGCTCGAACGCGCCCGGCACGCGCACCACCGCAAGATCTGCGGCCGCGCCGCCGCGCTCGAGCCATGCGCCCGTGGCGCCCTTGAGCAGACTCGTCACGATGACATCGTTGAAGCGCGCCGCCACGATCGCGATCTTGCGCCCGCGGGCAGTCACTTCGCCCTCGATGAGTTGCGCGGCCGTCACCCCTCTTCCCCGACGTAACCCTCGACCTCCAGGCCGAAGGCGGACAGGCCGTGCATCTGTTTCGGCGCCGACAGCACCCGCATGCGCTGCACGCCGAGGTCCTTGAGAATCTGCGCCCCGACGCCGAAGGTGCGCAGCACCGCGCCCTCGGCGCGCGCCTGGGCCGCCTCCGGCGCCGCCGCGGCGGGGGCGAGCGTGCGCAGCGAATCGGTGAGCTCGCGGGCGGACTCCTGCTGGCGCAGCACGATGACCACGCCGTCGCCCGCCTCCGCGATGCGCCGCAGGGCCGCCCGCAGCGTCCACGCGCGCGTCGCCCCCTGTATGCCGAACAGGTCGCGCAGGGTGTCGGCCAGGTGCACGCGCACCAGCGGAGTCTGCGGGCCGTCGAGCCGCCCGCGGGCGAGCGCCAGGTGCACCTCGAGGCTGGCGCGGTCCCGGTAAGCATACAGACGGAACTCGCCGAGCTCGCTCTGCACGCTGTGCTCGCAGATGCGCTCCACCGAGCGCTCGGTGCGCAGGCGGTGGCGGATCAGATCGGCGATGGTGCCGATCTTGAGCTGGTGCCGGCGCGCGAATTCCTCGAGCTGCGGGCGGCGCGCCATGCTGCCGTCCTCGTTCATGACCTCGCACAGCACGCCCACCGGCTTACATCCCGCCAGGCGGCACAGATCGATCGCGGCCTCGGTGTGCCCGGCGCGCACCAGCACTCCCCCACGGCGCGAGCGCAGCGGGAAAATGTGCCCCGGACGGGCAAAATCGCCAGCCACCGACGCCTCGGCCGCGAGCGCGCGGATGGTCGCGGCGCGGTCGGCCGAGGACACACCGGTGGTGGTTCCGGCGCGCGCATCCACCGACACGGCGAAGGCGGTGCGCTGCTGTTCGTCGTTCACCGGCACCATCTGCGGCAGCTCCAGACGCGCCAGGTGCTGCTCCTCCATCGGCACACAGATGATGCCGCTCGTGTGGCGGATCATGAAGGCGACCGCTGCGGGCGTCACGCGCTCGGCGGCCATGATGAGATCGCCCTCGTTCTCGCGATCCTCATCGTCCATGATGACGACCATGCGGCCGGCGCGCAGCTCGGCGAGAATCTCCGCGATGGAATTGAGCGCCGGCGCCTGCGGTGCGGGTGCGCCCTTACCGGTCAATGGCAGGATCTTGGACATGGTGCGCCGCCGGGTGATACGGCAGCTCAGTATACCCGAGCGCTCTCCGCCCCCGCGCGCACCAACTCATGCCGCTCAGGCGCGCCCGCGCGCGGCAACCGCGGCCTCAGCTCCCCGGCAGCGCCAGCAGCCGCGCGAGGTAGCGCGCTACCTGGTCGACCTCGAGGTTCACGCGCGAGCCCGCGCGCAGGCTCCCGAGGGTGGTCGCCGAGCGGGTGTGGGGAATGAGGTTGACGCCGAAGCGCGCCCCCTCGACCTCGTTGATGGTGAGGCTCACTCCGTCCACGGCGATCGAGCCCTTGGGCGCGAGGTAGCGCGCGAGCGCGGCCGGCGCCTCGATGAGCAGGCGCAGGGAACGCGCCTCCGGGCGCGCCTCGATCACCTGCGCGACGCCGTCGATATGTCCGGACAGGAGGTGCCCGCCGAGCGGCTCCCCGGCCCGCAGCGCCGGCTCGAGATTCACCGCCGCGCCCGGCACGAGCTCCCCGAGCGTCGTGAGCGCGAGCGTCTCGCGCGAGAGGTCGGCCACGAAAGCCGGCGGCCGCACCTCGGTAGCGGTGAGGCAGCAGCCCTGCACGCAGATGCTGTCGCCGAGCTGCACGCGCGAGAGCTCGAGGTGGCGGCAGGCGATGGTGAGGCGCACATCGCCACCGCGCGTCTCGAGCGAGCGCACCTCGCCGATGTCCTGAACGATTCCGGTGAACACGGCCGCCGCTCCCGCTGCCTCGGGCCTCAGCTGCCCGTTGGCGCGGGCGCGACGCGCGGCCGCAGCCGCAGCCGCAGGTCCTCGCCGAGCTGGCGGGTCTCGATGAGCGTAAACGCGCGCGCCTCGCTCAGGAAAGACGGCGCCGGAAGCTCCAGCAGCGGCCGCGCGTCATCGCCGAGCAGCCGCGGCGCCACGTAGAGCAGCAGCTCGTCCACGAGCCAGTGCCGCACCAGCTCGCCCGCCAGAGTGGCCCCCGCCTCGACCTGCAACTCGTTGATCTCGAGCTCCCCCAGCCGGTCGAGCACCGCCCCGAGCGAGAGCCGGCCGTTCACCTCCGGCGCCGACTCGATGCGCGCGGCTCTCGCCGTGAGCCGCATGCCCGACTGCACGTCCTTGAGCGAGCTCTGCGCCGTCAGGATCAGCACCTCGCCGCCCCCGGTGAGCAACCGCGCGCCCGGCGGAGTGCGCAGGTGGCTGTCGAGCACCACGCGCAGCGGCTGGCGCGACGATTCCGCAGCCGTGCCCGCTTGCCCGGCAGCCTCCGCAGGCAGACGCACATCGAGCCGCGGATCGTCGGCGAGCACGGTGCCGATGCCGGTGAGAATCGCGGAGCTGCGCGCGCGCCAGTGCTGCACGTCCTCGCGCGCCGCCTCGCCCGTGATCCAGCGGCTCTCGCCGGTGGCGAGCGCGGTGCGCCCATCGAGGCTCATGCCGAGCTTGAGGCGCACCCAGGGGCGCCCCTCGCGCATGCGCTTCGCGAATCCGCAGTTGAGCTCGAGCGCCTCGTGCTCGAGGAGGCCTCCCTCGACGGCGACGCCGCCGGCGCGCAGCGCCGCGGCGCCGCGTCCGTTGACCTCGGGGTTGGGATCGGTGGCGGCATACACCACGCGCGCCACGCGCGCACGCAGCAGCGCCTCGACGCAGGGGGGCGTGCGGCCGTGATGGCTGCACGGCTCGAGCGTCACGTACACCGTCGCCCCGGCGGCCTGCGCGCCGGCGGCCTCGAGCGCCGTGACCTCGGCGTGTGCCTGGCCGGCGCGCTCGTGCCAGCCCTCGCCGACGATGCGCTCGCCCTGCGCGATCACGCAGCCGACGCGCGGATTCGGGTCGGTGCTGGCGAGGCCCCGCTCGGCGAGGGTGAGGGCGCGCTGCATGGCCTCGCGGTCGAGCTCGGAGAACGCGCTCACGGCCGCCCGCTCGCTCCGCTGCGGTGCGCGGTCATTTCTCCTCCCCCGAGCCCCCGGTGGCATCGTTGGCCGCGGGCTCCGGCGGCAGCAGCGGCAGCTGATCGCGGTCCACGGCGCGCGGCGCGTGGCGCTTGCGCCCGCGCGGCTGGGTCGGCGGCGCGGAGCGGGCGCTGCGCAGCCGCTGGATCTCCTCGTGAAACGCCTCGACATCCTCGAACTGGCGGTACACGGAAGCGAAGCGCACGTAGGCCACCTCGTCCAGGTGGCGCAGCTCTTCCATCACGAGCTCCCCGATCGCGCGCGAGGACACTTCCCGGTCGCCGAGGCTGCGCACCTTGTGCACCACGCGACTGAGGGCCTCATCGATCTGTGCGCGCGGCACCGGGCGCTTCTGCAGCGCTTTCTCCATGCCGGTGCGGAGCTTCCCCTCATCGAAGGCCTCGCGCCCCCGATCGCCCTTGATCACCATCGGCATGAGCAGTTCCGCCGCTTCGAAGGTGGTGAAGCGCTCGCCACACTTCAGGCATTCGCGGCGGCGGCGGATCTGCCGGCCTTCGCCTGCGAGGCGCGAGTCGGTCACCTTGGTCTCGACGTGGCCGCAGAACGGACAGTGCATGCGGTTTCCGCGCGCTCGCTACGGCCCGTAGACCGGGAAGCGCCCGCACAGCTCGATCACCTGGGGCCGCACGCCCTCGATCACCGCCGCCGATCCTTCCGCGTCCAGCACCTGGGCGATGAGATCCGCCACCTGCTCCACCTCGCGCACCGTGAAGCCGCGCGTGGTGCACGCGGGCGTGCCGATGCGCAAGCCGCTCGCCACCATCGGCGGGCGCGGATCGTTCGGCACGGCGTTCTTGTTCACCGTGATGTAGGCCGCCCCGAGCGCCGCGTCGGCGTCCTTGCCGGTGATGTTACGGTCGGCGAGGCTCAGCAGGAACAGGTGATTGTCGGTGCCGCCCGAGACGATCTGGTAGCCGCGCTGGGTGAGCCGCGCCGCCAGGGCGCGTGCGTTCATCAGCACCTGGCGCTGGTAGTCGCGGAACTCGGGCCGCAGAGCCTCGAGCAACGCCACCGCCTTGGCGGCGATGACGTGCATCAGCGGCCCCCCCTGGGTGCCGGGGAACACCAGCGAGTTGAGCTTGCGGGTGATCTGCTCGTTGGCCCGCGCCAGGATCAATCCGCCGCGCGGACCGCGCAGCGTCTTGTGAGTCGTGGTGGTCACGACGTCGGCGTGCGGCAGGGGATTGGGGTACAGGCCCGCCGCCACCAGCCCCGCGACGTGCGCCATGTCCACCACGAAGTACGCGTCCACGCTCCTGGCGATGGCCGCGAAGCGCGCCCAGTCGATGACGCGCGAGTACGCCGAGAAGCCTGCGACGATCATCTTCGGGCGATGCTGCTCGGCGAGGCGCTGCACCTGCTCGTAATCGATCTCGCCGCTGTCGGGTCGGATGCCGTACTGCGCGGCGCGGAAGAGCTTGCCGGAGAAGTTGACCTTGGCGCCATGCGTCAGATGGCCGCCGTGGTCGAGGCTCATGCCGAGAATGGCATCCCCGGGCTGCACCAGCGCGAGGTACGCGGCCGCATTCGCCTGCGATCCGGAGTGCGGCTGCACGTTGGCGTAGTCGGCGCCGAAGAGCTGCTTGGCGCGGTCGATCGCCAGCTGCTCGACCACGTCGACGTACTCGCAACCGCCGTAGTAGCGCTTGCCGGGATAGCCTTCCGCGTACTTGTTGGTGAGCACCGAGCCCTGCGCCTCCAGCACCCGCGGACTGGCGTAGTTCTCGGACGCGATGAGCTCGACGTGCTCCTCCTGGCGGCGCCGCTCGCCCTGTATGGCGCGCGACAGCTCGGGATCGAAGTCCTCGATGGTCATGGTCGTCCGGAACATGCGCGGCCGCCTGTCTAGAGCAGATTTTCCACGACCGCGGTCCAGGCCTGGGCGAGGTTGTCGCGGTTGTATCCCCCGCCGCCCAAGGCGAGCACCCGGCCGTGACCGAGACGGTCGGCGAGCGCGCCGAGATCCTTGGCCGCGCGTCCGTGCACGCGTGGCGAGAAACGCAGGTGGGTGATCGGATCGCCCTCGAGACTGTCGGCGCCGCACTGCAGGATGATGAATTCCGGCGCGAACTTCTCCAGGTGCGCGATGACCTGCGGCCAGACGCGGGCGAACACCTCGTCGTCGGCTCCCGGCGGCAGCGGCACGTTGAGCTTGGTGCCCGCGGCGACGCCGCGGCCCCGCTCCTCGAGTGCGCCGCTACCCGGATACAGGTAGCGCCCATCCTCATGCAGGTCGGCGAACACCACCGCGGCATCCTCCTCGAAGGCGTAGAACACGCCGTCGCCGTGATGCGCGTCGATGTCGACGTAGCCGACGCGCTTCAGGCCCGCGCGCTTGAGCAGCTCGATGGCCACGCCGCAGTCGTTGAACACGCAGAAGCCGGCGGCGCGATCGCGCGCCGCGTGGTGCAGTCCCGCGATGGGCACGAAGGCGCGCCGGCTTTCGCCCCGCATGATCGCCTCCATGGCGCTCAAGGTGGCGCCGACCACGTCGGCGGCGGCTTCGTACACGCCGCGGAAGGCCGGCGTATCGCCGGCATCGAGAAATCCGCAACCGCTCTGCGAGCGCTCGCGCACGAACTCGAGGTAGGCGGGACTGTGGAAGGAGCGCAGCTCATCGTCCGAGGCCGCGCGCGGCTCGAGCACGCGCACCCGTTTATCGAGGCCGCGCGCGTCGAACTCGCGCACGAAGGCGGCGAGACGGTCCGGGCCGAATGGATGGCCGTCGCCGAATCCGTAGCGCGCCAGGCGTTCGCTGACGACCACAGCCACGCTGCTCATGTCGGTCGTGAGGCTCCCTCGAGAGGTGTGTCCGCAAGCCTAACACAGCGCCGCTTCATGCGGCCTGCAAGGCTTCATGCGGCCTGCAAGGCATCGCCATCGACGCCGGCCTCGACCATAATCAATCGCATGGCTCAATACATCTACACCATGAACCGTGTCTCGAAGGTGGTGCCGCCCAAGCGGGTCATCCTGCGCGACATCAGCCTGTCGTTCTTTCCGGGCGCGAAGATCGGCGTGCTCGGCGTGAACGGCTCGGGAAAATCCTCGCTGCTGAAGATCATGGGCGGCATCGACACGAACTTCGAGGGCGAGGCGCGCCCGCAAAGCGGCATCCGCATCGGCTTCCTGCCGCAGGAGCCGCAGCTGGATGCGGCCCTCGACGTGCGCAGCACGGTGATGGAGGGAGTCGGGGAGAGCTTCCGGCAGCTGGAGGAATTCAACCACATCAGCGAGCAGTTCGCGCACCCCATGACGGACGAGGAAATGAACGCGCTGCTGGCGCGCCAGGCGCAGCTGCAGGACGCGATCGACGCCGCGCAGGGGTGGGAACTGGAGCGCAAGCTCGAGATCGCCGCGGACGCGCTGCGCCTGCCGCCCTGGGAGGCGAGCATCGCCACGCTCTCGGGCGGGGAGCGGCGGCGCGTGGCGCTGTGCCGGCTGCTGCTCTCGGCCCCGGACATGCTGCTGCTGGATGAGCCCACCAATCACCTGGATGCGGAGTCGATCGCCTGGCTCGAGCGCTACCTCGAGGAGTACCCGAGCACGGTGATCGCGGTCACGCATGATCGCTACTTCCTCGATAACGTGGCCGAATGGATCCTCGAGCTGGACCGCGGCTTTGGTCTCCCGTGGCACGGCAACTACTCCTCGTGGCTCGAGCAGAAGGAGCAGCGCCTGGCGCTCGAGGAGCGCGAGCACGCGGCGCTGCGCAAGAGCCTCGCTCACGAGCTGGAGTGGGTACGGCAGAACCCCAAGGCGCGCCAGGCGAAGAGCAAGGCGCGGCTGCAGCGCTACGAGGAGCTCGCCGCGCGCGAATTCCAGGAGCGCAACGAGACCAACGAGATCTACATTCCGCCCGGGGAGCGTCTCGGGGATCTGGTGATCGCGGTCGAGGGCCTGCGCAAGGGCTACGGCGAGCGGCTGCTGATCGATGACCTTTCTTTCAGCCTGCCGCGCGGCGGCATCGTCGGCATCATCGGCCCGAACGGCGCCGGCAAGACCACCCTGTTCCGCATGCTCACCGGCGCCGAGCAGCCCGACGCCGGCGAGATCCGCTTCGGCCCGAGCGTGCGTCTGGCGTACGTCGATCAGTCGCGCCACACGCTCGATGATCGCAACAGCGTGTGGCAGGAGATCTCCGGCGGGCTCGATGTGATCAAGGTCGGCGCTTACGAGACGCCCTCGCGCGCCTACGTGGGGCGCTTCAACTTCAGGGGCGCGCAGCAGCAGCAGCTGATCGGCGAGCTCTCGGGCGGGGAGCGCAACCGCGTGCACCTCGCCAAGGTGCTGCGCTCCGGCGGCAACGTGCTGCTGCTGGATGAGCCCACCAATGATCTTGACGTCGAGACGCTGCGCGCGCTCGAGGAGGCGCTGCTGAGCTTCCCCGGCTGCGCGGTGGTGATTTCCCACGACCGCTGGTTCCTCGACCGCATCGCCACCCACGTCCTCGCCTTCGAGGGCGACTCGCAGGTCGCGTGGTTCGAAGGCAATTACCAGGAGTACGTCGAGGATTATCGGCGGCGCAAGGGCGAAGACGCCGTGCAACCGCATCGCATCAGGTACAAGCCGCTGACACGCTGAAGGACGCCTCGAGCCTTGTCTGCCACGACCGCAGCGCCGACGCAAGCTCCCGAGGAGCGGACGCTGTGGCGCTGGGTGGGGCCGCTCGCGACGCTGCTGGTGTTTGCGGGCGTGGTGCTGGTGCTGCATCACCAGCTGGCGCGGCTGCACGTCCGCAGCGTATTGCAGCACCTGCACGCCATCGCGCGCGCGCGGGTGCTGGCCGCGCTCGCCTTCACGGCGCTCAGCTACTGGCTGCTGACCACTTACGAGGTGCTGGCGCTGCGCTACCTGCGCCGCTCGCTCCCGTACACACGCATCCTGTTCACCTCGTTCATCGCCTACTCCTTCGGGCACACGCTCGGGTTCGCCGCCTTCACGGGAGCTGCGATCCGCTTCCGGCTGTACGCGACCGCCGGCATCACCGCCATCGAGGTGGCGACCATCTCCGCATTCTGCAGTCTGTCACTCGCTATCGGGCTGGCCACGGTCGGCGGCCTGTCGCTGCTGTTCGCGCCCGCGCCCGCCGCCAGGGTGCTGCATCTGCATCACACCTGGTCGCTGCTGGTGGGCACGCTGCTACTGACCGCGGTGAGCTCCTATGCGCTGTGGGCGTCCCTCGCGCGCGGCACGCTCGAGATCCGCGGCTGGGCGCTGCGCGCCCCGGGAGCGGCGCTCGGACTCACGCAGATCGCACTCTCGGTCATGGACCTGTCGCTGTCCTCGGCGGTGTTGTGGTGGCTGCTGCCGCCGCCCACGCACATCGGCTTCGTCACCTTCCTCGGCGTGTACGCCGCCGCGGTGATCGCCGGCATCGTGAGCCACGTGCCCGGCGGGGTGGGCGTTTTCGAGGCGGTGATGCTGTTCGCCCTGCCGGACGTGCCGGCGGACGCGCTGCTCGGCTCGCTGCTCGCCTACCGCGGCGTGTACTACCTGGTGCCGCTGCTGTTCGGCACGCTGCTGTTCGCCTCCAAGGAGCTGTCGGCGCAGCGCTCGGCGCTCGCCCGGGCGCAGGAGCTGGCGGGCCTGTACATCGCACCGGTGGTGCCGCAGATCGCCGGCGCCCTCACCTTCCTCGCCGGGGCGCTGCTGCTGTTCTCCGGCGCCACGCCGGCGATCGACGAGCGGCTCGCGTTCCTGCACCAGTTCCTGCCGCTCGCGGTGCTGGAGGTGTCGCACCTCGGCGCGAGCCTGGTGGGCCTGGGGCTGCTGGTGCTGTCGCGCGCGCTGTTCCGCCGCGTGCAGGCGGCCTATCACATCTCGGTGTGGTTGCTGCTCGCGGGCATGTTCGCCTCGCTCCTGAAGGGGCTCGATTTCGAGGAAGCGATCCTGCTCGCCCCGGTGCTCGGCGTGCTCATGCTCGGGCGCCGCGCCTTCTACCGCCCTACCGCCATTCTCGCCGAGCGCTTCACGCCGGTGTGGGTGGTGAGCATCGCCGGCGTGATCGTCATGGTGGTGTGGATCGGCATCGTCTCGCACCGGCACGTCGGCTACTCCGATGAGCTGTGGTGGACCTTCGCGCTGTACGGTAACGCACCGCGCATGCTGCGCGCCTCGCTGGCGGTGATCGTGCTGGGCAGCGCCTACGTGCTGCTGAACATGCTGCGGCCGGCGCGCCCCGAGCCCGCGGTCGCCGGCCCCGAGGAGCTGGCGCGGGCGCGCGCCCTGATCGCCGGCGCGGATGCCACGCTCGCGAACGCCGCGCTGATCGGCGACAAGCGGCTGCTGTTCAGCGACGCCGGCGATGCCTTCGTGATGTATCAGATCGCCGGCCACAGCTGGATCGCGCTCGGGGATCCCGTGGGCTCGAAGCAGGGCGCCGAGGAGCTGGTGTGGCGACTGCGCGAGATCTCCGATCACCACGGCGGGCAGACCGTGTTCTACCAGGTGGGCCCCGAGCGCCTCGCGCTGTATGTCGATCTCGGGCTCGCGGCGCTGAAGATCGGCGAGGAGGCGCGCGTGCCGCTCGAGGAGTTCTCGCTCGAGGGCGCCGCGCGCGCGGAGCTGCGGCAATCGCACCGCCGCGCGCAGCGCGACGGCGCCACCTTCGAGGTCGTGCCGCCGGCGGGCATCGAGCCACTGCTGCCGGCGCTGCAGCGCATATCCAGCGCGTGGCTCGCGAGCAAATCGACCGGCGAGAAGCGCTTTTCCATGGGGGCGTTCTCGGCGCAGTACCTGCGGCAGTTTCCGGTGGCGGTGGTGCGCTGCGGTGGAGCTGCGGCCGCATTCACCAACCTGTGGACCACGGGAACCCGGGCCGAGCTGTCGTTGGATCTCATGCGCTTCGGTCCGGAGGCGCCGCGCAGCGCGATGGATTACCTGTTCGTCGAGCTGATGCTGTGGGGGCGCGCGGCGGGCTTCCGCTCATTCAACCTCGGCATGGCGCCCTTGTCGGGCCTGGAAGCCCATCCGCTCGCACCCGCCTGGCACCGGGTCGGCAACTTCATCTTCCGCCACGGCGAGCACTTCTATAACTTCGAAGGGCTGCGGCGCTACAAGGCGAAGTTCGCGCCGAGCTGGGAACCGCGCTACCTGGTGGCGCGCGGCGGCATCGCCCTGCCACGGGTGCTGGTCGATGTGTCGGTGCTCATCGCCGGGGGCATGAAGGAGTTGTTCGCCAGATGAGCCTGCAGCCGCGCAGCCGCGCCTTTGCGAGCAGCGCCCAGCTGTGACATAACTCGCCCGCGATGGGTAATACAATGCAGGTCACGGGACGAGCACTCGGGCACGCGCTGAGGTAACATGGATTCGACGCGGCACACACAACAACACGAGCCGCGGCGCACGGCAATGTCCTTGTACATCGATTCCGCGAGCCATCTGCACCACGACCAGGAGAAGAACCTGGTGGTGACCTGCCCGCATTGCCAGGCGGTGGCGCACATCACCCCCACCGCCGTGCCGCGCTTCGAGGACCTGCAGCTGTACCGCCCGAACCAGGTCGGCCTGGTGTACATGTGCGACGCCTGTCACGCGCCGATCTTCCTGCGCTTCACGGTGCGGGTGTATGGCACGACGCGCATCGAGCTGTCGCCGCAGTTCACCGAGGTCGAGCGGGCGCGGGAGAAGTTCAGCTTCGCTTATGTCCCGGAAGACGTGGAGCTGCTGTTCCGCGAAGCGCTCACCTGCTTCTGGCAGGGGGCGTTCAACGCGTTCGCCTCCATGTGCCGCCGCACGGCCCAGGCGATGTTTGCCGACCTCGGTGAGGCCGGCCGGCTGCGCCTGTTCGATGAGTTCAACGCGGTGCGCGAGCTCGCCGACATCGCGCCGGAGGTCTTCGCCAAGCTGAAGAGCGTGCTGTTCGGCGCGGAGCTCGACGCGCGCTCCGCACTGCCGCTGCTCGACGGCTACGAGGCCGGGATCATGCTCGAGGTCGCCAAGGACCTGCTGTACGAGGCCTACGTGCGCAAGGGCAAGCTGCAGCAGGCGATCATGGTGCGACGCTTCTTCCTCGACGAGACCAATCCCAACATCCCACCCATGGATCAGCGCGCCCAACTCTCGGCGGGCTGATTCTGCGCCGGCTTCAGTCAGTCCACGAAGCGGCGCGCATTGCGGAACAGGCGCATCCAGCCGCTGTACTCGCCGGCATCCCGCGGCCGCCAGGAATTCTGCACATAGCGGAACGAGCGCTCCGGGTGCGGCATGGTGATGGTCACGCGGCCATCGAGGTTCGAGAGCGCCGCGATGCCGAAGGGCGTGCCGCTCGGATTGGCGGGATAGGAGCTGGCGAGGCTGCCGTCGTGGTTGACGTAGCGAAACCCCACCAGGCCACTGGCCGCGCAGGCCGCGGCGGCGGCGGGGGATTCGAACTCCGCCCGCCCTTCGCCGTGCGCCACCGCTACGGGCAGAATCGAGCCCGCCATCCCGGCGAGCAGCACCGACGGGCAGCTCAGCACCTCGACCTGCGAGAAGCGTGCCTCGTACTGCTCGCTGCGGTTGCGCACGAAGCGCGGCCAGTGCGCCGTGCCCGGGATGATGCGCTTGAGCGCGGCGAACATCTGGCAGCCGTTGCAGATGCCGAGCGCGAAGCTGTCGGCTCGTGCGAAGAAGCGCTCGAACTCCTCGCGCACCCGCGGGTGGAACAGGATCGATTTGGCCCAGCCCTCGCCCGCGCCCAGCACATCGCCGTAGGAAAAGCCCCCGCAGGCCACCAGGCCCTTGAATTCGGCGAGCGAGCGTCCGCCGCCGAGCAGGTCGCTCATGTGCACATCGTGCGCGGTGAAACCGGCGCGCTCGCAAACGGCCGCGGTCTCGATGTGGCTGTTGACGCCCTGCTCGCGCAGGATGGCGAGCGCCGGGCGTGCGCCGCGCGAGAGGTAGGGGGCGGCGATGTCCTCCTCGGGATCGAAGCTGAGGGAAACCGACAGGCCGGGGTCCGCTTCCGCGCTCTGCGCGGCGAACTCCTCGTCCGCGCATTGCGGCTCATCGCGCAGCCGCCGCAGGCGCCACGAGGTCTCTGACCAGGCACGCTTGAGATCCGCCCAGGACTCATCGAGCTGCGTCTCGCCGATCCTGATCTGTACGCGCAGCGCGCTCACCGGCGCACCCAGGTACAGGGCGGCATCGGCGAGCTCATGGCGCGCCAGAACCTCGGCGAACCTGGGCTCATCCGCGGCCGCGATCTGCACCACCACGCCGGGCTCCTCGCAGAACAACTGCGCCAGCGGCGTGCCGCGCGCCTCGGGGAGCGCGATGTCCAGTCCGCAGTGTCCCGCGAACGCCATCTCCAGCAGCGTCACGAGCAGTCCGCCGTCGGAGCGGTCGTGATACGCGCGCAGCATGCCCGCGGCGCGCGCTTCCGCCAGCGCCGCCGCGAAGCGTGTGAGCCGCTGCGGCTCGTCGAGGTCCGCCGGCTGCTCGCCGAGCTCCCCGTAAACTTGCGCCAGCGCCGAGGCGCCCAGGCGGTTGCGATGAGCGGACAGGTCGATGAGCCACAGTGAGCTCGGGCGCACATCGAGCTGCAACGTGGGGGTGAGCGTGCGGCGCACGTCCTTCACGGGCGCGAACGCCGAGACGATCAGCGACAGCGGCGCCACCACGCTCTTCTCGACGCCGCCCTCGCTCCAGGTGGTCTTCATCGACAACGAGTCCTTGCCGACGGGGATCGCGATACCGAGCTGCGGGCACAACTCCTTGGCCACCGCGCGCACGGTCTCGTAGAGCGCCGCATCCTCGCCGGCCTCACCGCAGGCGGCCATCCAGTTCGCCGACAGGCGCACCTGCGAGAGCGAATCGATATCGGCCGCGAGGATGTTGGTGATCGCCTCGGCGACCGCGAGGCGCCCGGAGGCCGGCGCATCCAGCACCGCGACCGGCGTGCGCTCGCCCATCGCCATCGCCTCCCCGGCCGTGCCGTGGTAGTCGGCGAGGCTCACCGCCACATCGCTCACCGGCACCTGCCAGGGCCCCACCAGCTGGTCGCGGCTGATGAGGCCGCCGACGGTGCGATCGGCGATGGTGATCAGGAAGGTCTTGTCGGCGACTGCCGGCAGGCGCAGCACGCGGTAGGCGGCCTCGCGCAGCTGGAAGCGGGCGGTGTCGAGGCGCCGGCGCCGCACGGCTACGCTGCGCACCTCACGCGTCAGCCGCGGCGGCTTGCCGAGCAGCACCTCGAGCGGCATGTCGACCGGCTGATCGCCGAACAGCGGATCGTGCACCGTCAGCTGCCCGCTCGCCTCGATCTCCCCGATCACCGCGAACGGGCAGCGCTCGCGCTCGGCGATGGCGGCAAAGCGCGCCAGCCCCTGCGGTGCGATGGCGAGCAGGTAGCGCTCCTGCGCCTCGTTGCACCACAGCTCGAGCGGCGACAGGCCGCTTTCCGCGCTCGGCACGGCGCGCAGATCGATGCGCGCGCCGCGGCCGCTGTGGGCCACGGCCTCGGGCACGGCGTTGGCAAGGCCGCCCGCGCCGACGTCGTGGATGAGCGCGATCGGGTTGTCCTCGCCCGCCGCCCAGCAGCGATCGATCACTTCCTGCGCGCGGCGCTGCATCTCGGCATTGCCGCGCTGCACGGAGGCGAAGTCGAGGTCGGCACTCGAGCTGCCGCTGCCGACCGAGGAGGCGGCACCGCCCCCCAGCCCGATGAGCATGGCCGGCCCGCCGAGCACGACGAGCTTCGCGCCCACGGGCACGTCGGCCTTGTCCACGTGCGCGCGCCGCACGTTGCCCAGGCCGCCGGCGATCATGATCGGCTTGTGGTAGCCGCGCAGGCGCTCGGGCGGGTCGCCGGCGGCGCGCTGCTCGAAGGTGCGGAAGTAGCCGCACACCGCGGGGCGGCCGAACTCGTTGTTGAACGAGGCGGCGCCGATCGGGCCCTCGAGCATGATCTGCAGCGCGGAGGCGATGCGCGCCGGCGCGCCGAATTCCTGCTCCCAGGGGCGCTCGTAGCCGGGGATGCGCAGGTTCGACACCGAGAAGCCGGTGAGCCCGGCCTTGGGTTTGGCGCCGCGACCGGTGGCGCCCTCGTCGCGGATCTCCCCGCCCGCGCCGGTGGCGGCGCCGGGGAAGGGCGAGATGGCGGTGGGATGATTGTGCGTCTCCACCTTCATGAGAATGTCGATCGGCTCGGTGCTGGCGCGGTAGACACCGCCGTGCGGGTCGGGGAAATAGCGCGCCCCGGTGGTGCCGGCGATGACCGCGGCGTTGTCGCGGTAGGCGGACAGCACGCCCGCGGGATTGCGCTCGTGGGTGTAGCGGATCATCGCGAACAGCGACTCCGCGCGCGCCTGCCCGTCGATGATCCAGCGCGCGTTGAAGATCTTGTGGCGGCAGTGCTCGGAGTTGGCCTGCGCGAACATCATCAGCTCGACGTCGCTCGGGTCGCGCGCGAGGAGCGCGAAGCTCGCCATGAGGTAGTCGATCTCATCGCTCGACAGCGCCAGCCCGAGCGCGCGGTCGGCGCTCTCGAGGGCCGCGCGGCCGCCGCTGAGCGACACGCGCGCGAGCGGCCGCGGCGGTGAATGCTCGAACAGGCGTGCCGCCTGCGCGCCATCGAGCAGCGCCATCTCCGTCATGCGGTCGATGAGCACCGGCGCGAGGCGCGCGAGGCGCTCGCTCCCCAGGGGCCGGGCGGCGCGTACGCGGTACTCGATGCCGCGCTCGATCCGCCGCACGCCCGCGAGCCCGCACACGCGCGCAATGTCGGTCGCCTTGCTCGACCAGGGCGAGATCGTGCCGCTGCGCGGCACCACCAGCACGCACTCGCCCGCGCCCGCCTCCGCCGGCGCCTCCGGGCGCGGCCCGTAGGTCAGCAGCTGCGCGAGCACCTCGCGCTCGGGCGCGGACAGCGGTTGCGCGAGCTCGGCGAAGTGCATGAAGCGGGCAGCGAGGGCGGTGACGGTGGGCTCGAGCGCGCCCAGTCGACCCAGGAGCTTTGCGATGCGGAACGCGGACAGCGCCGGCGCACCGGGAATCTGCAGCATGGACTCGCCGCCCCTCATTTCTTCTCCCCCGGCGGAGTCGAATACATCGGCAGCGGGAACTGCGCGACGTTGGCGCCGGCCTCCAGCACGGTGATCTTGGCCGCGCCGTGCTTCTTCACTTCGTCGATGCGCAGGATCGAATGCATGGGCAGAAAGGTGCGCTTCACGCCGGAAAATTCGCCCTTGATGCGCTCCTCCGCAGGGTCGAGGACCACCGAGGCGCGCTCCCCGAACAACAGCTCCTCGACCTCGATGAATCCGAACAGCTCGCCGTGACTCACTTTGCGGGCGTAGACCTCGTAAACCTTGCCCTGATTCACGAACATAATGCGGAAAATGTGACTGGTTGCCATGGGCTTAAGCGCGGGTCGCTGCTAGTTTTGACGCTGGCATTATATGGCCGGGGAACCATGCTGAGGCTCCGTATCGTCAGTGATCAGCGCCGCTCGCTCGCGGAGCGCAGCAGTGCGACCTTTTCCGTGGCAGGCGGCACCATCGGGCGCTCCGCCGACAACGACTGGGTGCTCCCGGATCCGCTCCGTTACGTCTCTGCGCACCACGCGCGCGTGCAGTTCCGCGAAGGCCACTTCTATCTGCAGGACGTCAGCACCAACGGCGTGTACATCAACGACGACATGGAGCCGCTCGCCAAGCGCGGCTCGAGCGGCTACCGCCTCGCCGACGGGGACGTGCTGCGCATGGGCGACTACCACATCGTCGCAGCGCTCGAGGCGCGCCAGGCGCAGGATGCCGCCGCCGCCGCCGTTCCCACCAGCATTCACGGGCTGCGCAGCCTCGGGCGCGGGGCCGACCATGACATCGGCGCATCGCTCGATCTGCAGGCGCTGCTGCAGCCGGCCGACGCACCGGACCCGCTGCTGCCGGTCAATGCCTACGGCCAGTCGGTCGACTCCGGACGGGTGCGCGCGCTCGCCCGCACCGAGCAGGCCGAGCAGAGCCCGGAGGCGCTGCCCGTGTTGCTGCCGCCGGACGGCCCGGAGGCGCAGGCGTTCGGGCAGCGCATGGCACGCCTCGCCGAGGCGGTCGGGCGCGAGCCGAGGAACGGCGTCAGCCTGATCGCGCTCGAGGACATGCGCAGCGGGCTGGACGCCTTCTGCCGCGGCGCGGGCATCGAGCCGGAGCGACTGCCGGCGGAGGCCCAGGGGCGGCTGCTGCATCTCGCCGGCCGGCTGTTTCGCGAGGCGCTGGTCGGCTTGAGGGATCTGGAGCGCAGCAGGTGCGAAACGCGCAACCGCTATCGCATCGAGTCCCCGGTGCAGGAGCCCGATGACCCGCGCCCCGCGCTGGCCGACTCGGTGGTGGAGGAGCTGCTGATCGCGCTGTTCCTGCAGCACGAAGGCCGCCGGCTCGACTCGGTGCAGTGGCTGCGCGAGGCGGTCCTCGAGGCCAAGCTGCACGAGACGGCCACCGCGCAGGCGACGCGCGCGGCGTTCGTGGAATTCCTCGGCCGGCTCGACCCGGCGGAGCTGGAGGCGCGCTTCGAGCGCGCCGCACGCCGTGGCAAGACCCGCTCCGCCGACAAGGCGCAGTACTGGGACCTGTTCACGAGCTTTTATCGCAACCTCATCGAGATGCCGGCGGAACATCTGCCGCACACGTTCGTCGAGGCGTTCGCCGCGGCCTACCGTGAAGCGTTGAAGAAGCCGCCAGCCTGAAGCGGAGCGCGGTCGTCTCCCACCCTCTCGCCGCGAGCTACTGCGCGGAAAATGTCTTGACTTGGCGACTTTCGCTCGAAGCGGCAGGTAACCGCATGGCGGAGAGGGTGGGATTCGAACCCACGTGCCGGTTTTACCCGACCATCCGATTTCGAGTCGGCGCCGTTATGACCGCTTCGGTACCTCTCCGGCTCCGCACGCATGTTGCGGGGCTGGTATTCTAGCGGAAAGCCCGCGTGACCAGGGGAGGGTTCGTGCGCGTATTCCTCACCGCCGTCATCGTCCTGCTGGGCTCACTCGCGGGCTGCGCCAGGATTGCGACCGTCACCCTCGATGCAATCCGCGCGCGCGGCGAGCTGCGCGTCGTCACGCTCAATCTGCCGACCTGTTACTACCTGGGCGCGCAGGGCAGCGAAGGGCTGGAGTTCGATCTGGCGCGCGCCTATGCGGCGCGCCTGGGCGTGACACTCACCATATATGCGCTCGACAACGAGGAAGCGATGCAGGCGGAGCTCGTCGCTGGCCGCGCCGATATCGCCGCGGCCTCGCTCACCGACACGCCCGACTGGAGCCGCGTCGCTGACGCGGCGCAACCCTACGCGCGCATCCCGCAGCTGGTCGTCTACCACCGCAGCCGGGTGCAGCCGCGGGACACGCTGCAGCTTGAAGCCGCGAAACTCGCGGTGCGCGCCGGCAGTGCGCAGGAGCGCATCCTGCAGCGCCTGAAGAGCACCGTCGCGCCCACCCTGCAGTGGGTGGAAACCGCCCCGAGCTCGGCCGATCCGGTGGAGGACGTCGACTCCGGCGGCGTGGATTACGCCATCTCCGACGCGCGTGAATTCTCCTTCGCCCATCATCTGTATCCGAACGTGCGGGTGGGCTTTGCGCTGCCGCAGACGCGCCCGGTGCAATGGCTGGTGCGGCACGGCGCGCCGGATCTGCTGGCGAGCGTCGACATCTTCTTTCACGACCTTGAGGCGTCGGGCGCCCTGGCGCGGCTCGTACAGCAGTCCTCCGGCGACACGCGCCGCTTTGCCTACGTGGAATCGCGCGAGTTCCAGACCCACGTCGGCGACCGGCTGCCCGCTTACCGTTCCTGGTTCGAGCAGGCGGCCGTGCGCTCGGGCACCGACTGGCGCCTGCTGGCGGCGATCGGTTACCAGGAGTCGAAATGGGATGCGCGCGCCGAATCCGGCGACGGCGCCCGCGGGGTGATGATGCTCACCGCCGACACGGCACACGCCATGGGCATCAAGGACCGCAGCAACCCCCAGCAGAGCATCTTCGCGGGCGCGCGCTATCTCGCCCAGGTGCGCGCCATGATCCCGCAGCGCGTTCCGGAGCCGGACCGCACCTGGCTCACGGTTGCCGCCTACAACGTGGGCTTCGGGCACCTGGAGGACGCGCGCATCCTCGCCCAGGCGTTCGGCAAGAACCCCGACTCCTGGGCCGAAGTGCGAGCGCGCCTGCCGCTGCTCGCGCAGGAGCGCTGGTACGCACGCGCCCGGCGCGGTTACGCCCGTGGCTGGGAACCGGTGCAATACGTCGATCGCATCCAGCGTTATCTCAGGCTGCTGGAATGGCAGCCGGGCCAGGCGGTGTCGCGCAGCGCGACGGTCACCCACGCGCCCGCCCCCCAGGGTCGGCCGGCTCCGGAGGCGCTCAGCCGCGCGATTCCCGGCGCCTGAGGCTTGGCGCACATGCGCCGCGGGGTGGGCTGCGGGCGCGGCGTCGGCGCGGCTCGAGTCACTCGCGCCGTGGCACGAAAAACTCCTGCAGGAGGCGTGCGCACTCGTGCATGAGCACCCCGCCGAAGACATCGACGCGATGGTTGAGTCCGGGCAGCGTGAACACGTTGGTGATGCTGCCGGCCGCGCCCGCGCGCGCATCCCACGCGCCGAACACCAGCCGGCGAACGCGCGCGTGCACGATCGCGCCGGCGCACATGACGCACGGCTCGAGCGTCACGTACAGCGTGGTGTCGTTGAGCCGGTAGCTCGCGAGCGCCTCACCCCCGGCGCGCAGCGCCTGGATTTCGGCGTGCGCGGTCGGGTCGTGGCTCGCGATAGGGCGGTTGCCGCCGGCGGCGATGATGTCCTCGCCGCACACCAGCACGGCGCCCACCGGCACTTCGCCCGCCTCGCCCGCCGCGAGCGCGTGGCCGAGCGCGATGCGCATGAAAGCGCCGTCGCGAGCGCCCTCAGCCGGAGCCGTCATGCGATGCATCCGAGGGCGGCTCGGGCGGCGCCATGAACAGCGCCGGATCGACGAACGTGGCATTCAGCGCCACGCCGAAGTGCAGGTGCGGCCCGGTCGCGCGCCCGGTGGATCCCACCTTGCCGATGATGGCGCCCGCTTTCACCCGCTCGCCCGGCTTCACCGCGATGCGGCTCAGGTGACAGTACATGGAGATGAGGCCCCCGCCGTGATCGAGAAACACCGTGTTGCCGTTGAAGAAATAACGCCCCGTGTCGAGCACGCGGCCGTCCGCTGTGGCCATGACCGGCGTGCCGGCCGGCGCGGCGATGTCCATGCCGGTGTGGGGACTGCGCGGCTCGTTGTTGAAGATGCGGCGTGAGCCATAGGAGCTCGAGCGGATGCCGGCAACCGGCTGCAGGAGCCTGAGAGTCGCCGGCGAGCTTTCCGAGAACGTGCCGATGGCCCGCAGAATGCGTGGCCGCTCGCGCTCGACGCGCGCCAGATCCTTCGCCGACAGATTCACCTGACGCGGCGCGACCGTGAGGCGCTGCACAGTGTACTGCTTGTCGGCGATTTCAAAGCCCACCGTGGTCTCGGGCGACGCGCCCTCGTGCACCCGCAGCTGCGCGGGGCCGGGGGCCTGTGACAGAGGAATGCCCACCACGGCGAGCCATTTGCCCTGCACCGGCAGCACCAACACCCGCTGCTCGCCGAAGCTCGCCCGTGGCGCGCTCGCGGCGGGCGCATCCAGGCTCAGCAGGGCGACGCCGCCCGGAACGAGCTCCTGCTGCGGCAGCAGCGCTGCCGCGGGCGAGTCCGCTGCGACGGGTGAGTCCGGCGCCCCCGCCAGGCTGACGACCGTCCCCGCCAGCAGCCCCGCCGCGCAGCGTGCGGCGCCCCGCAGCGCATGCCGCGCGCCCAGCGCATGCCGCGCGCCCAGCGCACGCCGCCCCAACGGTGTGCCGGCGCCTGGCACGTCAGCCTTCCTGACGGCGCGCGGTGACCCGCGCGCTCAGGCTCCCGCGGGCGAGACGCGCCTCGATCTCCTCCCCGGCCGCGACCGCGGCGGCGTCGGTGAGCAACGTGCCGCTCGTGGCGCGCGTCACGATGGCGAAGCCGCGCGCGAGCGTCGCGAGCGGGCTGACGGCGTTCAGTGCGCGCTGCGCCAGAGCGAGCCGGTGCTGCGCGCGCGACAGGCATTCGCCGGCGGCGTGCTCGAGGCGTGCCCCGGCCCCCTGGTGGCGCACGCGATATTCCCGCACCAGCTGGTCCGGCGAGCGGCGCACCAGCGCCGTGATGGCGTGCGCGAGGCGCATCTGATCGCGGTGCAAGCCGGCGTGCGCCGCCCCGCCGAGGCGCTGCGCGAGCTCATCGAGACGCTGCATCTGCTGCTGCAGCCGCACCCCCGGATGCGCGAGCTTCAGGCGCCGTGCGGTGTTCTCGAGGCGCGCGCCGTTGACGCGCAGCTCGCGGTGCATGCCCGCGGTGAGGCGTTGCGCGCTGCGCGCCAGCACCTCGAGGCACGCGCGGCGCTCGGGCACCACCAGCTCCGCGGCACCCGAGGGGGTGGGAGCGCGCGCATCCGCCGCGAGGTCCGCGATGGTGAAGTCGATCTCGTGCCCGACTCCCGAGACCACGGGCAGGCGGCAGGCGCGTATGGCGCGCGCGACACGCTCGTCGTTGAACGCCCACAGATCCTCGAGCGAGCCGCCGCCGCGGGCGAGGATCAGCACCTGGCACTCGGCGCGCGCCGAGGCGGTCTGCAGCGCCGCGACCAGCGCCGGAGCTGCGGCCGCGCCCTGCACCGCCGCCGGATAGACGAGGACCCTTGCGGGCGGGAAACGGCGCGCGAGGACGTGCAGGATATCGCGCAGCGCGGCCCCCGATGGAGAGGTGATCACGCCGATGCGCTGCGGAAACCGCGGCAGGCTTCGTTTGCGCTCGAGCGCAAACAGACCTTCGGCCGCCAGCTTCGCTTTCAGGCGCTCGAACTCGCGCTTGAGCGCGCCGATGCCCGCCTCCTCCAGGTGCTCGACGATGAGCTGGTACTCGCCCCGCGCCTCGTAGACGCTGATGCGGCCGCGAACCAGCACCTGCGTGCCGGCACGGGGCGTGAAGCCGACGAGCGAGTTCTGCGCCCGGAACATCGCGCAGCGCAGCTGCGCCTCCCGGTCCTTGAGGGAGAAGTACCAGTGGCCGGAGGCCGGTTGCGAGAGGTTCGACAGTTCCCCCTCGACCCACAGCACACCGAGCCCGCGCTCCAGCAGCGCGCGCACCTCGCGGTTCACACGGGTGACGCTGTACACCTCCCGGGCAGGCGCGGCCCGGGCGCGGTCATCGGGGATTACGGGCATCAAAGTACCTTAGCACGAGGTTTACCGGCCCGGGCCGGGCGCATATAATTGCGCATGCGCCTTCTCGAAGAAGCTCTGACCTTCGACGACGTCCTCCTGGTTCCGGCCTACTCGGAAATTCTGCCACGCGAGGTCGATCTCTCCACGCGCATCACGCGCCGTATCCGCCTGAATGTGCCGCTCATGTCGGCGGCCATGGACACCGTCACCGAGGCCCGCCTCGCCATCACCATCGCCCAGGAAGGCGGTGTCGGCATCATCCACAAGAGCATGAGCATCGAGGCCCAGGCGCGCGAGGTCGGGCGGGTGAAGAAGTTCGAGAGCGGCGTCATCAGGGACCCGATCACCGTCCCCCCGACCATGACGATCCGCGAGGTGCTGGACCTGACGCGCTCGCGCGGCATCTCGGGCGTGCCGGTCGTGGTCGGCAGGAAAGCGGTCGGGATCGTCACGCATCGCGATCTGCGCTTCGAGGACAAGTTCGAGGCGCCCGTCTCCTCGGTCATGACGCCCAAGGAACGCCTGGTCACGGTGCGCGAGGACGCGCCCAAGGACCAGGTGCTGGCGCTGCTGCACAAGCACCGTATCGAGAAGCTCCTGGTGGTGAACGGCGAGCACGAGCTGGTCGGCATGATCACGGTGAAGGACTTCCAGAAGGCCAACGAGTTTCCGCGCGCCTGCAAGGACGAGGGCGGCCGCCTGCGCGTGGGAGCTGCGGTCGGCACCACCCCTGACACCCTCGATCGGGTCGCGGCCCTCACCGAAGCGGGCGTCGACGTGGTGGTCGTGGACACCGCGCACGGGCATTCCCGGGGCGTGCTCGACACGGTGAAGCGCATCAAGGCGAAGTGGGCGGACAGCCAGGTGATCGCCGGCAACATCGCGACCGCCGAGGCTGCGCGGGCGCTCATCGATGCCGGCGCGGACGCCGTCAAGGTCGGCATCGGGCCGGGCTCCATCTGCACCACGCGCATCGTCGCGGGCGTCGGCGTACCGCAGATCTCCGCGGTCGCCGCCGTCGCGCAGGCGCTGCTCGATGCGGACGTGCCGGTCATCTCCGATGGCGGCATCCGCTTCTCCGGGGACATCGCCAAGGCGATCGCGGCCGGGGCGCATGCGGTCATGATCGGCGGCCTGTTCGCCGGCACCGAGGAATCCCCCGGCGAAGTCGAGCTGTACCAGGGCGCGTCCTACAAGTCGTACCGCGGCATGGGCTCGCTCGGGGCGATGGGCGAACGCCACGGCTCGTCGGATCGTTATTTCCAGGACGCGGCCACCGAGCTCGAGAAGCTGGTACCGGAGGGTGTGGAGGGCCGCGTTCCCTACAAGGGCAGCGTGGTCACCATCCTGCGCCAGCTGTCGGGCGGACTGCGGGCGGCCATGGGCTACACCGGCAGCCGCAACATCACCGACATGCGCACGCGCCCGGTGTTCGTGCGCATCACCACCGCCGGCATCCGCGAGAGTCACGTGCACGACGTCAGCATCACCAAGGAAGCCCCCAACTACCGGGTGTCCTGAACCCCTCCTCCCATGGCGAGCGTTCCACGACCTGCCGGCACTCCCCACACCAGCGGCGCACACCCCGACATCCACGCGCACCGCATCCTGATCCTCGACTTCGGTGCGCAATACACCCAGCTCATCGCCCGCCGCGTACGCGAGCTGGGCGTGTACTGCGAGATCCATCCCTGGGATGTGAGCGATGCCGAGGTGCGCGGCTTCCGGGCGCGCGGCGTGATTCTCTCCGGCGGCCCGGAGTCGGTGACCGACGCTGACCCGCCCCGGGCGCCGCCCGCAGTCTACGAGCTCGGCGTGCCGGTGCTGGGAATCTGCTACGGCATGCAGACCATGGCGCAGCAGCTGGGCGGGCGGGTCACGCCGGGAGTCGAACGCGAGTTCGGCTACGCGGAAGTGACCGTGACCGGCGCCTCGCGCCTGCTCGATCACCTGCAGGACCGCCGCAACCCGGCGGGCGCCGCGGTGCTCGACGTGTGGATGAGTCACGGCGACCGCGTGGACGCGTTACCGCAAGGGTTCGTGGCGACCGCGTCCACCGGCACCATCGCGTTCGCCGCCATGGCGGACGAGCGGCGCCGCTTCTATGGCGTGCAGTTCCATCCCGAAGTGACTCACACCCCGCAGGGCGCGCGGCTGCTGGAGCGCTTCGTGCGCGAGATCTGCGCCACCGATGCGCTGTGGAGCGTCGGCAACATCATCGAGGATGCGATCGCCCGAGTGCGCGCGCAGGTCGGCCGGGGCAAGGTGCTGCTCGGACTCTCCGGCGGCGTGGATTCGTCCGTGGTCGCCGCCCTCCTGCAACGCGCCATCGGCGAGCAGCTGGTGTGCGTGTTCGTCGACCACGGGCTGCTGCGGCTGGGCGAAGCCGAACAGGTGATGAGCACCTTCGCGCAGCACCTGGGCGTGCGCGTCGTGCGGGTCGACGCGCAGCCGCGCTTCCTCACCGCTCTCGCCGGCGTGACCGATCCGGAAGCCAAGCGCAAGATCATCGGCCGCACCTTCGTCGACGTGTTCGACGAGCAGGCGCAGCGCTTGAGCGGCGTGCAGTTCCTCGCCCAGGGCACGATCTACCCCGACGTCATCGAATCCGCCGGCGCCCGCACCGGCAAGGCGCAGGTCATCAAGTCACATCACAACGTGGGCGGACTGCCCGCGAAGATGCATCTGCAGCTGGTGGAGCCGTTGCGCGAGCTGTTCAAGGACGAGGTGCGCCGGCTCGGCATCGAGCTGGGCTTGCCGCGCGAGATGGTCTACCGCCATCCCTTCCCCGGCCCCGGCCTGGGCGTGCGCATCCTCGGCGAGGTGCGCAGCGAATACGCCGAGCTGCTGCGGCGCGCCGACGCCATCTACATCGAGGAACTGCGCAAGCACGATCTCTACGACCGCGTGAGCCAGGCGTTCGCGGTCTTCCTGCCGGTGCGCTCGGTGGGCGTCATGGGCGATGGGCGCCGCTACGACTACGTGATCGCGCTGCGCGCGGTGGAGACGGTGGACTTCATGACCGCGCACTGGGCGCGCCTGCCGTACGAGTTTCTCGACCACGTCTCGCGGCGCATCGTCAACGAGGTCCCGGGCATCTCACGCGTGGTCTACGACATCTCGGGCAAGCCGCCGGCGACGATCGAGTGGGAGTAGAACCAACGCTGCAGTGCCCCTCCTGCGGCGCCCCAGGCATGGGGCGCTTCTGCAATAGTTGTGGCGAGAAGCGGCACGTCGATCACGATTTTTCGCTGCGACACTACCTGGCGGAAGCCGTTGAAACGTTCACGCATTTCGATTCAAAAATCCTGAGAACCTGTTGGCTGCTCGTGAGTCGGCCCGGAGTGCTGAGCGCCAATTATCTGGCAGGACGGCGCGTCCGCTACGTCAATCCGCTGCGGCTATTTCTCATACTGAGCGTCGTCTACTACCTGTCCAATTCGATCTTTCCGTACAACGCGTTCACGACGCCGCTTGCCGTACAGCTCCACATGAACAACTACTACCCGACCCTTGCGCTGGCCCAGGTTGAACAGACGATGCGCCACAAGGGGCTGGAGTACCCGGCGCTGGAACGGAAATACAACGAGAAAACGGCGATCCTGTCCAAGACACTGGTATTTTCTCTGATACCGGTCATCGCGCTGCTGTTTTACGCGTTCCTGGTCAGGAAGAAGCGATACTTTACCGAGCACCTGATCGTCGCAACGCACTTCTGGTCCTTCGCGCTGCTCCTGATCGGTGTATTCATCCCGATTCTCCTGCTGCTGCTCGTGCGCCTGGACGCGTTGTTCGGCCTGCCGCCGGGCATTGTGACCGCGGACATCGTCCCGACGATCATCATTCAAGCGGTGTTCGCGCCTTACCTGTTCCTGATGCTGCGGCGGGTTTATCGCGTGAGCCGCTGGTACGCAGGATTGCTGGCCGCCTCGATTGCGTGGTCGTTTTTCCACATCGTCTGGCTGTTCCGATTCCTGTTGTTTGTTGTAACACTGAGGTTACTCTGAGCGCCGCGCGCGCTCGGCCGCCGCCGGCGGGCGCCGGTTGTAGCCGGGTCCAGATCGCGGGTCAGTCGTTCTTCGACACCGGTGGCATGCCGAGACGCTTCAGCAAGGCGGCGTAGCGTGGATCGCTCATCAGTGGCGCGAGCAGGAAGTCGCGGCGGACATAGATGATCCCCGGGTCGTGCAAGGTGCGCGCTTGTTCGAGCCAATGGAAAGCCTGGTCCTTGTCGCCGAAGAATGCGTAGGTCTCCGCGACCTGAAACTCCGAGCCCTGTGAATTCGCCACGAGGGCGGCGAGTGCTGCTCGTGCCTCCTTGTCATGATGCGTGACGAGGTTGCCGAGCGGCAGTCCGAAACTACGCCAGGACGGATCAGGCTCGGCCTCGAACGAGGCACGTGCAGCCTCCGGCTCGCTGAGCATCAGCAGCGCGCGTCCCTGCTCGTAATGCAGGCCGGGGAACTGTGGATTGAGGTCCATGGCGTGGCGCAACGCGGCGAGAGACTCCGTCGGCCGGCCCGCGTAGTGCAGCGCTCTGCCAAGATACTTGCGGTGCAGTAGATTCAGCGGATCCAGGTCGACGGCGCGCCTGAAATGAGCTACGGCATCGCTTATTCGGCCGACGGCTGCATTCAGATGACCGCCGACCTGATGGGCCAGCGCATTGTTGGGATCGAGCTTCGCAACCTGCGCCAGCGCCTCTGAGGACGCCGCCCAGTTGTGGTCGTATTGCAGGTGCGCGACGGCCAGCGTGACGTAGGGCTCGGGGAGATTCGGGTCAAGGGCGATGGCGCGCTGGGCGGCGCTCGTGACCTTCTCGTAGCCCGCGCCGGTCGTGTCCTGCCCCTGGCTGACCCGTCGCGTATGGCAGTAGGCGAGCCACGCCCAGGCGGGCGCATAGTTTGGGTCGATGAGCAGCGCCTGCTGGAAGAGCAGTACCGCCTGATTGAGGTCCGCCGGCGTATCGCGGTCCATCACGTAACGTGCCTGCAGGTACAGGTTGTGCGCCTCGCTACTGGTTGTCTGTTTCGGCGCTACCGGCGCGTGGCCGAGCAGGCTGATCTTGAGCTGCTCGGCCACTGCGTGGGCGATATCGTCCTGCACGGCGAAAACGTCACGGACGTCGCGGTCGTAGGTCTGCGACCAGAGGTGAAACCCGTTATCGGCGCGCACCAGCTGAGCCGCGATCCGCAGGTGCTCCCCTGACTTGCGCACACTGCCCTCGAGCACGTGTGTGACCCCAAGAGCACGCGCGATCTCACCGACAGTGTTCGCCTTGCCCTTGAACGAAAACGAAGAGGTGCGCGCCGGGACGCGCAGATCGGGAATTCTCGTCAGGACGTCGATCAACTCTTCAGCAAGGCCGTCGGAGAAGTACTCCTGATCGTGCCTCTCGCTCATGTCGGCGAATGGCAGGACAGCGACTGACTTATCCATGGAGCCACCGGATGCCCTCGGTCTGTCGCTCATCATCCGCCACGACTGCCATGCGACCAGGGCTACCATCAGCACCGCCACCAGCAGGCTGGCGACCATGAGGCGCGTGCGCCGTGATTTCGTGGCGAGCTGCAACGGCAGCCCGGGGCTGACCGGCATGCCGCGCTCTGCGGGCGCCGGGGCATTGACCACGGAGGTCCCCAGAAGAGTCGCAATCCGCTCGACAAAGGCGCGCGGCGTCGTGTCTCCGGGAAGGCGCGTCCATTGCACGCGCAGGAATGACTCCGGCACGTCCGCGCCGGCATCGGGAGTCGTGTCTACACACACCGGAACGATGAAGGTCCTATTGCGCGCCATCATGTGGGTACGCTGGTCGGCGAGCCCCCATTCGAGGCGGAAGTAGCCCTCCCCGCGCGAGGCGGTGTGCGCGGAGATGATCGGCACGAACAGCGCACAATCGCGGATCTGCTGGCGGATCCTCTGGTCCCACACATCACCGCCACGAAGCTCGCTCTGATCGAGCCATACCTCGATACCGGCGCCCCGCAGCGCCTCACAAATACGCCGGGCCGCATCCGCATCCTGCGATGCGTAGCTGAGGAACACAGCCCGTGAAAGTTCGCTCACCAAGTGTCGTTCCTGGAACCGTGTCTGTCGGCAGCAAACGCTCCGGTGCGCCGCAGATCCCCTGCGGCGGCACCGCGTCGTCGCGCCTTGATGGTTCTTATCGGGATCAATACTAAGCCATAGGGTTCGCGTTTGGCGTCCGGGACTCGAACTTTCGCGGACCGATAGCGTTACGCGCTTCGGAACTGCAGTCGCTGCAGATCGTGAGCGCTGATTCTGTGTACGATCCTGGCTCCAACGCCGTCCATTCGACAACCACCCGTGGCTTTTCTTTCGGATTCGTTAAACCGATCTGACTCTCACTAATCTGCACTCGCCAAGACTGATGTCGGCAAGCGGCTGGTCAAGTCCCCGAAGGTTTACATTCGGGATTCGGGCCTGTTGCATACGTTACTCGGGATAGCTGACCGCCCGCAGCTTGAAGGACATCCTGTGATCGGCGGCTCGTGGGAGGGGTTCGTCATCGAGCAATTACTTGCAGGATTGCCGAAAGCTAATGCTTACTACTGGCGAACGCAGGCCGGGGCGGAGCTCGATCTGCTGCTGTTTCTTGGAGGGCGACGTATTGGAATTGAGATCAAACGGGCAGATGCACCGACGATGACTCCATCGATGGTTTCGGCGCTCAAAGACTTGGAACTACACCGGCTGCTCGTGGTTTATCCGGGTGCGACGCGCTACAAGCTACGCTCAAAGGTCGAAGTCATGTCGCTGGCGGAGTGCATGGCCGAGCTGGATCATTCTCACCGTGAATGACTATCATTCATGGCCGCCATGACCGCCTACTTCAGCTCCGTGCTCGCCTTGGGTAAGCGACCGAGCGCTTTCGTGCCGATCGCCATGTCCGTCGCTGCCCTGCTGATGGTTCTCGCCAGCATCGCCGTCTCGGGCGTGGTCCGCGAGACCGACGAGGGTGCCGTTGCGCATCTGTGGCAGATCCTCATGGGCGGGCAGCTTCCGCTACTGGCGTTCTTCCTGATCAAGTGGCTGCCGCGTGCGCCGCAGGCGGCGCTGTCGATGTTGGCGCTGCAGATCCTTGCGGCGCTCGCGGCCATGGCCCCGGTCTATATTCTCGGCCTTTAGGCGTTGCGTTGCTTCCGGCCGGGCGTCGCTGACGGCGCTCAGCGCCGCGCCTTGGTCCGCGCCCGCCGGCGCGACCTGCCAGGGTGCGCCGGCGTGCGCCGCTCGCGCGCGTACGGGTTGGCATCGGTGCGGTACTCGATGAACACCGGTGTCGCGAACAGGTCGTAGGTCTTGCGGAACACGTTGGCGAGATAGCGCGTGTAGGCCTGCGGAACCGAGGCGGTCTGGTTGCCGTGGATCACGATGCGCGGCGGGTTGCGGCCGCCCTGGTGCGCGTAACGCAGCTTGATGCGCCGGCCGCGTACCAGCGGCGGCTGGTGCACGCCGAGGGCGTGCTCGAGCGTACGCGTCAGCTCGCGCGTCGGCATGGCGCGCATGGCCGCCTCGTAGGCGCGCACGGTGGACTGCATGAGCTCGCCCACTCCGCTTCCATGGCGCGCGGAGATGAAATGCAGCGGCGCAAAGGGCACGAAGTCCAGCTTCAGGGCCAGCTGGCGCTGGATCTGCTCGCGCTGCTCCGCCGCGATCCCGTCCCACTTGTTGACCGCGATGATGAGCGAGCGCCCGCGCTCGAGCGCCAGTCCCAGCACGCTCGCGTCCTGCTCGGCGACCGTGTCGTGCGCATCGAGCACCAGAATGACCACCTGCGCTTCATCGATCGCCTGCAGCGTCTTGGCGACGCTCGCGCGCTCGACGAGGTCCTCGATCCTGGCGCGACGGCGTACCCCGGCGGTGTCAATCAGCATGAACGCGCGCCCGTCGCGCTCGAAGGGCACCAGGATGCTGTCGCGGGTGGTGCCGGGCTCCTCGCTCGCGATCACGCGCTCCTCTCCCAGCAGGCGATTCACCAGCGTGGACTTGCCGACGTTCTGGCGGCCGATGATGGCAATGCGAATGGCGTCGGAGTCGGCGTCGGCAGCCGGGTGCGGCTCGAAGCCGGCCAGCACCCGCTCCATGAGCTCCTCGCACCCGCGAGCGTGGCTCGCGGAGATGGCGAGCGGCTCACCCAGCCCCAGGGCATGGAAGTCTGCAGCGGCGATGTCGGCGTCGAGCCCGTCGGTCTTGTTGAGGGCCAGCGTGACGGGCTTGCCGGAGCGGCGCAGCTCGCGCGCCACGAAATGATCCTGCGGCGAGAGTCCGGCGCGCGCGTCGGCGAGCAATACGAGGCGGTCGGCTTCGGCGACGGCGCGTTCGGTCTGGGCGCGCATCTGCGCCTCGATGCCGATCGGGTTCTCTATCAGGCCACCGGTGTCGATGACGACGCAGGCGACCGGGCCCAGCCGCCCGAAGCCGTACTGGCGGTCGCGCGTGAGCCCGGGCACGTCCGCGACGATGGCGTCGCGCGTGCCCGTGAGCACATTGAACAGCGTCGACTTGCCGACGTTCGGCCGGCCGACCAGGGCGATGACGGGCAACATGGCTTGGGCGCAACCCGGCGGGCGCCCACGCTACTTGCTTTCCGTCGGCTGCGGGACGGGCGTCTGAGGCACCGACTTCCTGGCGGCGCGGGCCGCGAGCGGCGTCACGCGAAACGCGCTGATGTGCCCGCGGTCGTTGATCACCAGCACCATGTTGCCGACCACGACCGGAGCGGTGCTGATGCGCACCTTGCCGGTCGACACGCGCGCCGCGAGCGCACCGCTCGCCTTGTCGAGCCAGTGCACATAGCCCTGGAAGTCCGCGGTGACGAGCGCATCGTCCATGGTCGCCGGCGCGGACAGCCCCCGATGCAGCAGCGCTTTCTGCCGCCAGATCTCCGTTCCGGTACGCGCCTTCAGCGCCAGCAGCTCGCCGTCGGCCGTCGCCACGTACAGTGCATCGTCATCGAGGGTAAGCCCGCGGAAGCTCGAGGCCTCGTGCGACCACCAGATCTGCCCGGTCTCGAGCGCCAGCATGGCCACGCGTCCCTGGAAGCCGACCGTGAACACGTCCTGGCCGGAGACACGGACCGGGGAGTCGATGTCGGCGAGGCGCTCCAGCTCGGTGCGGCCGTGCGGCGGAGTGATGGTCGCCTCCCACTGCACCGAGCCGTCGTTCATGTTGGCCGCCAGCACCTTGCCGTTGTCGAAGCCGCACAGCACCAGATCGCCGGCGATGACCGGGCGTGCGGTGCCGCGCAGCGACAGGCGCGGCACCTGCTGCTCCTGGAACCACAGCTCATGCCCGTCCGCGGGACTGAGCGCATGCAACTTGCCGTCGACCGTGCGCACGGCGATCAGGCGCTCGGAGATGGCCGCCGGCGCCAGTACCTCCCCGTTGAGGCGCACTTTCCAGCGAATCGCACCGTCCGCCGGGTTGAGGGCGAACAGCTGCCCGTCGCTCGAGCCCGCCAGCACCAGCTCCCCGCTCGCGGCGGTGCCGCCGGACAGCGGTGCGCGGGTGCGCGTGCGCCACAGGATACGGCCCGAGGAGACATCGATGGCCACGATGTCGCCGCGGTGGCCGGCGGCGTAAGCACGATTGCCGGCGACCGACAGGCCGAGGCCGAGGCGCAGGGCCACGGCCTTCTTGTCGTCAACGGAGGCACTCCAGACACGCTGCACGCGCAGGGTGGCGCTCAAGGGAGTGAGCTTCGCGGGCTGGTCGATGCTCTTGTCCTTCGAGCAGGCGGCGAGCAGCGCCAGCCCCACCAGGGCGCCCGCCACGACATGGGTCGATTTGCCGCTCATTTGCCCGCTTTGGGCCCGGTCGCCGTGACTTTGGCCGCGGGCGCCGCGCCGGGCGCATCGGCCGCGAGATCGGCAATCTTGAGGGTGAGGAGCGAGTCGCTTGCCGCCGTTTGCGCGCTGCGATACTCCTTCAGCGCCGCGCTCTTGTCACCCTTGGCATAGTAGGCATCGCCGCGCACCTCGTGGTATTGCGCAGCGAAGGCTCCGGGTTGAGCCGCGTTGAGAGTGGCGAGCGCGCCGTCGGTTTTGCCTTGGGCGATCTGCACCCGCGCCAGCCGCAGCCGCGCTACCAGGGCGAGGTCGCGATCCTTGGAATTCTCCGCCACCGCGGCGAGCTCGCCCGCCGCCCGATCGAGCTCGCCGCCGAGCACGTACAGGCGCGCCGCCAGCAGCCGCGCCTGGTCCGTATAGGGTGAGGCCGCGTATGCGTGCTGCAGCTCACCGAACAGTGCCAGGGCGCGTGTGCGATCACCGCCGTCCAGAGCCTGCACCATCTGCGTGTACTTCGCGCCGGCCTCGAGCCGCCCGGCATCCAGGCGCCCCTGCCACCAGCGCCAGCCGTACACGCCCGCCGCCACCACGGCGACCGCCACAATCACGGCCGGGCCGTTTTCCCGCACCTGGGTCTTGATCCATTCCCACTGTTCTTTTTCAGACAGGTAGTCTTCCACGCTTCCTCCAACATCACGCCGCTGCGGGGCCGCCGCCGCGCCCTCTGGCCAGCGCCGCATCCACGCCCGCGGCCAGGCCCACGATCGGGCACTCGCTCTGACCGGACTCCTCGCGCAAAGGTTTCATGGCAACCACGCCGCGCGCGAGCTCATCGTCGCCGATGATCAGCGCCAGCGGCGCGCCGCTCTTGTCCGCGCGACGGAACTGCGCCTTGAGGTTGCCTGCGCCCAGGTTGAGCTCGAAACGCACTCGCGGCCGCTCGCTGCGCAAGCGCTCAACGAGCTCCAGCGCCTGCTCGCCAGCCTGCGCACCGCTCACCACGACGTACACGTCAGGGGGGCGCACGGACACCGTGCCCCCCGCCGCCTGCAGCAGCGCCACCAGGCGCTCGACGCCCATCGCAAAACCGATCGCCGGCGTCGCCTCACCCCCGAGCTGCGCGATCAGGCCGTCGTAGCGGCCGCCGGAGCATACGGCATTCTGTGCGCCGGTGGACGGGGTGATCCACTCGAACACCGTGCGGTTGTAGTAATCGAGGCCGCGCACCAGGCGCGGGTTGATCTCGTAGCTCACACCCACGGCGCGCAGCATGCTGCACAGCGCCTCGAAGTGTGCGTGCGACTCCGCATCCAGATGCTCGGCACCTCCTGCATCTGCGGGTGCTTGCTGTCCAGGACCCGCAGCGGGTTGCCGGCGAGGCGCCGCTGGCTGTCCGCGTCGAGTTCCGCTGCGCGTGCCTGCAGGTACTCCAGCAGCCGCTCGCGATAGGCGCGGCGGCTCTCCGGCGTGCCGAGGGAGTTGATCTGCAGCTTCAGGCCGCTGATCCCCAGGCCCCGCCACAGCCGCGCGCTGAGGGCGATGAGCTCCGCATCCACATCCGGGCCTGGCCAGCCGACCGCTTCCACGTCCACCTGCCAGAACTGCCGGTAGCGGCCGGCCTGCGGCGCCTCGTGGCGGAACATCGGCCCCAGACACCACAGCTTGTGGCGCTGGCCGCGCAGCAGACCGTTGGAAATCAGCGCGCGCACGATGCCGGCGGTGGCCTCGGGGCGCAGCGTGAGGCTGTCGCCACCGCGGTCGGTGAAGGTATACATCTCCTTGCCGACCACGTCGGTGTGCTCGCCGATGGCGCGCTTGAAGAGCTCGGTGTGCTCCACCACCGGCACGCGAATCTCTTCGTAGCCGTACGCGCCGAGCAGCTCGCGCGTGCACGCTTCGAAGTGCTGCCAGGTGCCGATCTCGGAGGGCAGCACGTCGTTCATTCCGCGGATGGGCTGGATCTGCTCCGCCACCTCAATCTCCGTGCGCCAGCCGCGGCGGCGCCGCCATGGTGCGCCCGTCGCCCTCGATGAGCAGCCGTGCGCTGCCGTCGTGGCGCACCAGGCCTGCCAGCGCCAGCGGCTGATCGTTGACGCGCAGCCCCACCGCCGCGGCGTTACCGAGGACCACGCGCAGCGGGGGCGCGCCGCTCACCGTGCGCGGCGCACTGCCCGCCGCGTACAGGCCCTGCAACAGGCGCCGCCCGCTCGCGTCCGAGACCTCCACCCAGCTGAGTCCCGAGAACTTCAACCCCAGCTGCGTCGCGCCCGGCGCCGGGAGAGCGGCGGCGCCCGCGCTCGCCTGCGTCGCGGCGGCGCCCGCGCTCGCCTGCGTCGCGCCGGCGCCGGAGGCTGGCAGCGCAGCGGTCGCGAGCGGCTGCGGTTTCTCGCCCGGCGTGGTGAGCAGCCACCACAGCAGCGCGAACAGCGCAAATCCCGCCAGCCCCTGAAGCGAGCCCCTCACCAGGCGCGCAGCGCCCCGGCCGGGTTCACGGTGCGGGATGCGGGTGAGATCCGGGTGCGCCGCCCGCGCGCTGCGCGCATACAGCTCCTGCAGCTGCGCGGGCGACTCGCCGATGAGCTCGGCGTAGCGCCGCAGGTGCCCGCGCACGTACACATCGGCGCCCAGGGCCGCGAAGTCCTCCGCTTCCAGTGCTTCGAGCGTCCTCGGATCGAGGTGCAGACTTTCCGCCGCCTGCGCGAGGCTGAGGCCCGCTTTCTCGCGCGCGTCGCGCAGCCGCGCGCCGGTGCCGCAGCGTTGCTCGCCGCCAACTTCACTCGCCATGAGCCTCAGCCGGGGTTGCGATCGAGTTCCGCCAGGGCGTGCGCCTGGTCGGTCCCGGGGAAGTCCAGCTGCAGTCGGCGCGCGTAGCGTTGCGCGCCGATCCTGTCGCCCTGGGCGCGCGCGACGCGCACCCCGAGCAGCAGCAGATCCGCGGTCGCCTCGTAGTTGCCGATGAAGGCGTCGATGCCGGCGCGCGCCGGGGCGAGCTCGCCGTGCTGGAATTGCAGCTCGGTGAGCTGGTACGCGGCTTCCGCGAAGTTCGGCCGGAGCGCCAAGGCGCGGCCGAAGTCGGCGCGCGCCTCATCGTCGCGCTTGGCCGCGCGCAGGCACACCCCGGCGTTGGTGTAGGCCGCCTCGGGGGTGCGATACAGCGCGTTGTGCGCCGCCTCCTCGAAGCGCCGCACGCCCTCCTCGGTGCGACCGTTCTGGCACAGGTACACGGCGTAGTTGTTCACCACCTGCGGGTCGTGCGGCGCCAGCCGCAACGAGGTACGGAACTCCGCATCCGCCGTGGCGGGGTTGTGCATGCGCTCGAACAGCATCGCGCGGGCGCTGTGAACGTCGGCGCTGCTCGGGTCCTCGGCGAGCGCCCGGTCGAGCTTGTCCTTCGCCAGCGCGACGTCCCCCTGGTGCAGATAGGCGATCCCCAGCTGCACGTTGTAGGCGGCCGCATCGCGTGCCTTGCTCGGACGCTCCGTGGTTGCGCAGGCGGCGAGCAGCAGCGTCAGCGCGCCGGCCGCCAGGCGCGGCGGCAGCCGCTCGTGAGCCGGGGTGTTGATTGGGTTGCTCATGGTTGAACCGCCACGCCGATGAGCTTGCTCCCGAGACGCACGGTGGTGCGATCGATGACGCGCCCGGCCAGCTGTCCGCAGGCCGCGTCGATGTCCTCGCCACGGGTGCGGCGAATGGTCGCCAGCACTCCGCGCTGCAGCAGCTCGTCACGGAAACGCTGGATGACGGGCGCGCTCGAGCGAGTGTAGCGCGTGCCGGGAAAGGGGTTGAAGGGAATCAGATTGACCTTGGCCGGATGGCCCTGCAGCAGGCGCGCCAGCGCGCGCGCCTGCGCGGCAGAATCGTTCACGCCCGCGAGCATCACGTATTCGAAGGTCACGCTGCGGCCGTTCTGCTCATCGAGGTAATGCCAGCACGCCCGCAGCAGCTCCGCGATCGGATGCTTGCGGTTGATCGGCACCAGCTCGTTGCGCAGCGCATCATCGGGCGCGTGCAGCGACACGGCCAGCGCCACGTTGGTCTCTCGCGCGAGCTTGTAGATCTGGGGCACCAGCCCCGAGGTCGACAGCGTCACGCGGCGCCGCGACAGATCGAAGCCGAAGTCATCGAGCAGGATGCGCAGCGCGGGCACCACGTTGCGGAAGTTGGCGAGCGGCTCGCCCATCCCCATCAGCACGACGTTGCTGACGCGGCGCTCGTCCCCGGGTGCGCTCACCGCGCCCGGCGTGGCGGCGAGCGCGCGCTGCGGTTCCTCGCGCTCGAGCTCGCGCACCGCCAGCCACACCTGCCCCACCATCTCGGCGGTGCTCAGGTTGCGATTGAAGCCCTGCCGGGCCGTGGCGCAGAACGAGCAGTCCAGCGCACAGCCGACCTGCGAGGAAATGCACAGCGTGCCGCGATCGGGCTCGGGAATGAACACCATCTCGAACGCTTGGGTTGCGTCGGCGCGCAGCAGCCACTTGCGGGTGCCATCGCCCGAGCGCTGCTGCGAGAGGATCTGCGGTGCGCGCACCTCGGCCTGCGCGGCAAGCAGCGTGCGGAAGTCCCTGGCGAGATCGGTCATGTCCTCGAACGAGCCGACGCCGCGCTTGTACATCCAGTTCATCAGCTGGCGCGCGCGGAACGGCTGGCCGCCGAGCCGCGCCACGAAGCTCTCGAGTGCCGCACGCGGCAGCCCCAGCAGGTTGGTGCGCGGTGTTGCTGCAGATGTCATGGCGGTGCGGCGCGCGCTCCTAATCGCGCGGATGCAGCTCCGTGGTGCTGAAGAAGTAGGCGATCTCGCGCGCCGCGGTGTCGGGCGCGTCCGAGCCGTGCACCACGTTGCGCTCGATGCTGGTGGCGAGGTCGGCGCGGATCGTGCCGGGGTCCGCCTTCTTCGGATCGGTCGCGCCCATGATGTCGCGGTTGCGGGCGATCGCGCTCTCGCCCTCCAGCACCTGCACGATGACGGGGCCCGAAGTCATGTAGCGCACCAGGTCCTTGAAGAACGGACGCTCGCGATGCACGGCGTAGAAGCCTTCCGCCTCGCGCTGCGACAGGTGCAGCATGCGGGCGGCGACGATCGCGAGGCCTGCGTTCTCGAAACGCCGATAGACCTCGCCGATGAGATTGGCTCTCACGCCGTCGGGCTTGACGATGGACAAGGTGCGCTCGAGCGCCATTCGCTAGGGACCTCTGACAACGCTTCGCTTGAAGGCGCGGGTGTTCGCGCCGGCAATGTGCAGCCGTGCGCGGGGTTAGCCGGGAAGTTTACCTTGGGTTCCGCACCCGCGGCAATTTGGCGTGCGACGGAAGTGCCGGTTTGGTAAGGCTTTTTGCGCGCACCGAGACGGCGGGCGCGCCGGTGCAGGCGCGCGGGCGCGCGCCGCGCCCGCGGGCGCTTCAGACGGAGAAGCTCTCCCCGCAGCCGCATTCCCCCTTGACGTTGGGGTTTCTGAAGCGGAAGGCCTCGTTCAGGCCCTGCTTGACGAAGTCCACGATCGTGCCGTCGAGGAGCCCTAGGCTCGCGCCGTCCACGAACACCCGCACGCCGCGGTCTTCGAACACCGCGTCCCCAGGCTGCGGGCCATCGGCGTAGTTGATCACGTAGGCGAAGCCGGAGCAGCCGGTCTTGCGCACGCCGAGCCGCAGCCCGATGCCGTGCCCGCGGGCCGCGAGGAAGGTCTTGACCCGAAGGGCTGCGGATTCAGTCAGTGAGATCGCCATCGGTCCTCGTATTGTAGCGCCTCAAGGCCAGCGCGAGAGGCAGGCCCGCAGAGCGTCTTCGACCACCAGCAGGCGGGCGAGTTTCTCGACCGGAACCCCGCGGGTGGCGGCCCAGGTCGCCGGCGTGCCCGGGATCAGCGCACCGCGCCCTCGCCCGCGCAGCTCGCCACATAGCCAGGCGGCCACGTCCATAGTATGGGGGCAGCCGAAGGCCTGAAAACGTGCGTCCTTCACAATGTCGTCTGCGACCTGCAGGTGAAACCGCACCCAGCTCTCCTGCCCCGGTCCGCCGGCCTCGCCGCTCACGGTAGCGCCGCCGCTGCCGCTCGCGCGCGCCGGCCCGAAGCCCTGCCCGGCCATGGCGCCCGCCGCCGGGGACAGCGCGCGCAGCCGCCCCACCTCGGAGCGCACGGCGCTGAGCGCGAGGTCCACGTCGGCCGCGACGCTGAAGCGCCCCAGACTGAAGCGCAGGGAGCTCTGCGCGAGCTGGGTGTCGCGTCCCAGGGCGCGCAGCACGTAGGAAGGATCGGCGGAGACCGAGTTGCAGGCGGCGCCGGTGGACACCGCCAGTCCCGTGAGGCCCGTCACCAGGCTTTCCCCCTCCACACCCTCGAACGACACGTTGAGAATGCCCGGCAGGCGCGGGGCGCCGGCCCCGTTCAGATGCGTGCCGCCGAGGGCCTCGAGCCCGGCCCACAGCCGCTCGCGCAGCGCCGTGAGCCGCACGCCTTCCGTGGGCAGCTCGCGGGCGGCCAACTCGCAGGCGAGGCCAAAGCCCACGATCTGGTGAGTGGCCAGCGTCCCGGGCCGCAACGAGCGCTCCTGTCCCCCACCGTACATCAACGGCTGCAGCAACCCGCGGGCGCCCTGGCGCACGTAGAGCGCACCGACGCCTTTGGGGCCGTAGATCTTGTGCGCCGTGATCGAGACGAAGTCGAGCGGGAGCGAGTGCATATCGAGCGGCACCTTGCCCGCGGCCTGGGCGCAATCGCTGTGCAAGGCGACGCCGCGCTCGCGGCACAGTGCGCCGATCGCGGCGAGGTCCTGCAGCACACCGATCTCGTTGTTCGCGTACATGATCGAGGCCAGCACGGTGTCGGGACGCAGCGCCGCGGCGAAGGCCGCCGGCTCGATCAGCCCGGAGCGTGCGGGCGTGAGATAGGTGACGCTGAAGCCTTCCTTCTCGAGGCGCTTGCAGGGGTCGAGCACGGCTTTGTGCTCGGTGCGTGCGGTCAGCACGTGGCGGCCGCGATCCGCGTTGGCGCGCGCGACCCCGAGGATCGCCAGGTTGTCGGACTCGGTGGCCCCGGACGTGAACACGATCTCTTCAGCCGCCGCTCCGATGAGCGAGGCGACCTGCGCGCGCGCGGCGGCGATGCGCGCGGCGGCGACCGCGCCCAGGGCATGCGCCGAGGAGGGGTTGGCGAAGTCCCCGCCCGCCGTCAGACAGCCGCTCATGGCCGCGGCCACGGCCGGATCGACCGGCGTCGTGGCCGCGTAGTCGAGGTACAGCGGCCCTGCGGCGCTCATGGTGGCTGCGCCCCGGCGTGGCGGCGCCGGCTCTGTACCGCCGTGAGGATGCCGCGCAGGATGTTGACCTCGTTCTGATCGAGCTCCGCGCGCTGCAGGAAGCGCCGGATGCGTCCCATCAGGTGCGTGCCGCTCTGGGTGCGGTCGCGAAACTCGATCTCCTCCAGCACCTGCGCGAAGTGCGCGTACAGGCGCGCCATTTCCTGCGCGCCCGCGAGCGGCGGCCCGGCCGGTGCGCTCGCCGCCGCAGCGCGCTCGCCGGCGCGGAACAGCTCGTACGCCACCAGCTGCACCGCCATGGCGAGATTCAGTGACGGGTAGGCGGGGCTGGCCGGAATGCGGATCAGCGCATGCGCCGCCTCGAGTTCCTCGTTGGTGAGCCCGGTGCGCTCGGGCCCGAACACGAGCGCCGCGGGCGCGCGGCGCGACTCGGCCAGGATACGCACGGCCGCATCGCGTACATCGATCACCCGGAAATACTGATCGCGATCGCGCGAGGTGCTCGCCGCCACGAAGCCGCAGCCCTCGAGCGCCTCGCCGAGCGATGCCACGACGCGCGCGGCCGTGAGTACATCGTCCGCGCCGGAGGCGCGCGCGCGCGCTTCCCTGTGCGGAAACTCCTTCGGCTGCACCAGCAGCAGCTCGTGCAGGCCCATGTTCTTCATGGCGCGCGCCACGGCGCCGATGTTGCCCGGGTGCGAGGGCGCGACCAGCACGATGCGAATGTCGGGAGAGTCCATCTGTTACGCTAGCTTGGCCGCCGATTGTCACACGAGCTTAAGGACCGTGCAGCCGCTTCTCAATATCGCCGTGCGGGCCGCGCGCCGCGCCGGCGAGCTCATCGTACGCAGCCTGAACCGCCTGGAGTCGCTCACCGTCTCCTCCAAGGGGCGCAACGACTTCGTCACCGAGGTCGACCGCGCCGCCGAGCAGGAGATCATCGGCAGCATCCGCCGGCTCTACCCGCAGCATGCGTTTCTCGCCGAGGAAAGCGGCCGCAGCGGCGGCGAGCACGAGACACTGTGGATCATCGATCCTCTGGATGGCACCACCAACTTCCTGCACGGCTTCCCGGTGTTTGCCGTGTCGATCGCCTGTCAGATCAGGGGGCGCCTCGAGCACGCGGTGGTCTACGACCCGATGCGCGGCGAGCTGTTCACCGCCAGCCGCGGCGCCGGCGCTCACCTGGACAATCACCGCATGCGCGTGAGCAAGGCGCGAGCGCTCGAGGGCGCGCTCATCGCGACCGGCTTTCCCTATCGCGCCAACACGCGCTACCTGGATGCGTACCTCGCCATGTTGAAAGCGGTCACGCTGCAGGTCGCCGGCGTGCGCCGCCCCGGAGCGGCGGCGCTCGATCTGGCCTATGTCGCGGCCGGGCGCGTCGATGCGTTCTGGGAACTCGGTCTCGCGCCCTGGGACACGGCCGCCGGGACGCTGCTCATCCAGGAGGCCGGCGGCCATATCGGCACGCTGGCCGGCGCCGAATACCGCCAGGAGGGACACATCGTCGCCGGCAGTCCCAAGGTATACGCAGCGCTCGTGGAGCTGCTCGCGCCGCACGTGCCCGAGGAGCTGCGCACGCCGTAGAACGCACGGCCTGAAAGCGAGCGCGCGCTCGAAGCGGGTCGCACTGCGTCCGCGGGTGCTGGCTCGCTTTCCCCCGATCCCTTGTGTAGAGTCCTCGCGAAAAATCGGGGGTTCCAATGGCGCGACAACTTCTTGCGACCAAGTCCATTGCCGAGCTGCACGAGCAGGAATCCACCGGCAACCAGCTGCGGCGCGCGCTCACCGCCACGCAGCTGACGCTGCTCGGCATCGGCGGCATCATCGGCACCGGTATTTTCGTGCTCACCGGCACCGCGGCCGCCAATCACGCGGGACCCGCGCTGCCGCTGGCGTTCATCGTCGCAGGTCTGGGCTGCACCTTCGCCGGGCTGTGCTACGCGGAGTTCGCCGCCATGATCCCGGTGTCCGGCAGCGCCTACTCCTATTCCTACGCCACCCTCGGCGAGGGCATCGCCTGGTTCATCGGCTGGAACCTGATCCTGGAATACCTGTTTGCGGTCGCAACCGTGTCGGTCGGCTGGTCGGGTTACGCCGTCAGCCTCCTCGAGCAGCTGCATATCCACATCCCCAGCGCGCTCTCGAGCGCGCCATTCGGCACCGGGGCGGACGAGCTCCACATCGTGCGCACCGCGGCCATCATCAACGTGCCGGCCATGGCGATCGTCGCGGCGATCGCGACCATCTGTTACATCGGCATCAAGCAGTCGGCCGTCTTCAACTCGGTGATTGTCGCCATCAAGGTGACGGTGGTCGTGCTGTTCATCCTGTTCGGCGTGAGTTACATCGACGCTGCCAACTGGCACCCGTTCATACCACCCAATACCGGCAAGACCGGGCAGTTCGGCTGGAGCGGCATCATGGGCGCCTCGGGCGTCATTTTCTTTGCCTACATCGGCTTTGATGCCATCTCGACCGCGGCCCAGGAGACCAAGAATCCGCAGCGCGACATGCCTATCGGCATCCTGGCGAGTCTGATCATCTGCACCGTCCTGTATGTGCTGGTCGCGGCGGTGCTCACCGGCATGGTGAGCTACAAGGAGCTCGATGTCGCAGCCCCGGTCGCTCTGGCACTCGATAAGTACCCGGGACTGCACTGGCTGGGTATCCCGCTGAAACTCGGCGCCGTGGCCGGCATGACCTCGGTCATGCTGGTCATGACCATCGCGCAGGCGCGTATTTTCTTCGCCATGGCGCGCGACGGCCTGCTGCCGCCCTTCTTCGGTCGGGTGCATCCGCGCTTCCGTACACCCTCGACCGGCACGGTGATCACCGGAGTGTCGGCGGCCGTCATCGGCGGGCTGTTTCCGGTGGGGATCCTGGGCGAACTGGTGGCGATCGGCACGCTGGCGGCCTTCGTCACGGTGTGCTTAGGGGTACTGGTGCTGCGCCGCACGCGCCCCGACCTGCCGCGCCCGTTCCGCGCCCCGTGGCCGTGGTTCACGTGCATCGCGGGTGCGCTGGTGTGCGCGTACATGATGTATTCGCTGGGCGCGGCGACGTGGTGGCGACTGGGCATTTGGACCGCGGTCGGCGTGATCGTGTACATCGCGTACGGCTACCAGCACAGTTGCGTGCGCAGGACCGTGAGCGGCGCCGCCGCGACCCCTCGCCCCGCCTGACGCGCGCGGCGGCCCCCAGCCGCGCAACGTTCGCTGCCTCCGCAGGGCCGGCCGCCGGCAGCTCGGCCTGGCAGGGCGCCTCAGGCTCAGCGCTGCCGATCATCCAGGCGGCGCCGCAGGCGCACATTGATCATCTCCACCGCCACCGCGAACGCCATCGCGAAATACAGATAGCCCTTCGGGATCTCGAAGTGCAGGCCTTCGGCAATGAGGGCAACCCCGATCAGCAGCAGGAACGCCAGCGCCAGCATCTTGATGGTCGGGTAGCGCGCGATGAACGCGCTGATCGAACCCGACACCCACATCATCACCAGGATCGCCACCACGATGGCGGCCACCATGACGGGCAGCTCCCTCACCAGCCCCACCGCCGTGAACACCGAGTCGAGCGAGAACACGATATCGACAAGCCCGATCTGCACGATCACCGCCACCAGCTGGCCGCGCAGCTGCGTCCCGCCGGCATCCGGGGCCGGCCCCTCGAGCGTCTGGTGGATCTCGAGCACGCTCTTGGCGAGCAGGAACAGGCCGCCGAGCAGCAGCACCACATCCCGCCCCGAGAAGCTCCGGCCGGCGACCTGTAGCCAGGGGTGCACCAGATGTGTGAGCCACACGATCGAGAACAACAGGGCGATGCGCGTCAGCATCGCCAGCGCCAGCCCGCCGAGGCGCGCCCGGTGCTGCAGCCGCGCCGGCAGCCGCTGTACCAGGATGGAGAGGAAGATGATGTTGTCGATGCCGAGGACGATCTCGAGCAGCGACAGCGTGATGAACGCCAGCCAGACGTGCGGATCGGTGAGCAGCGTACCGGCGCTCCGCTACGGCAGCTGATCGAACGCCGCCTTCTTCACCGTCGGGAACACGTGCTCGGCGGTGAGCCCGAAATCGAGCGCGATGGCGCTGGAGATGTAGATCGAGGAGTAGGTGCCGGCGATGATGCCGATCAACAGCGCCGCGGAGAAGCCCTTGAGCACCGGACCGCCCAGGAACAGCAGCGCCACCACCACGATGGAGGTGACCACCTTGGTCATGATGGTGCGCGACAGGGTCTGATTGATCGACTGGTCGAGCACCACGTCCGGCGGCGAGCGGCGGTTGCCCTCGAAGCGCTCGCGGATCCGGTCGAACACCACCACCGTGTCGTTCAGCGAGTAACCGATCACGGCGAGAATCGCCGCCACCACCGCCAGGTCGAACGGCATCTGGGTGATCGAGAAGAACCCCAGCACCAGGATCGGGTCGTGCAGAACTGCGAGGATCGCGCCGGAGGACAGCCGCCAGGTGTGAAAGCGGAACGCGATATACACGAAGATCAGCACCAGCGTGAAGAACAGCGCCCACATGGCGCTCACCTTGAGCTCGCTCCCTACCTGCGGGCCGACGACATCCAGCTGCGCCACCTGGGCAGCCGTGTCGATGCCGCTGAGCGCCGCCTCCAGGCGGGCGCGAATCTCGGTGGCCGTCTGCTTCGGGTCCGGGGGCAGGCGGATGGCGATGTCGCGCGAGGAGCCGAAGTTCTGTACCTGCGGCTCGTGAAAGCCCGCCGCGGCGAGCCGGGTACGCACCTGATCGACGTTGGCGGCGTGCGTGAACCTGACCTCGGCGCTGACGCCGCCGGTGAAATCGATGGTCAGATTCACGGCGCGCGTGAGGAACGACGCCAGCGACACGATCATGAGCACGGCCGACAGCGTGTACCACACCTTGCGCGTGGCCATGAAGGGATAGCTGGTCTGATGGCTGAAAAATTCCACTTGTGGTCCTTGCGGCTTGCGGTGCCCGAGGTGCTCAGTCAGATTGACAGGCGCGCGATCTTGCGCCGCCCGCCGTACATGAGGGTGAGCAGCGCCCGGCTGCCCATCAGCGAGGTGAACATCGAGGTCGCGATCCCGAGGGTGAGCACGACGGCGAAGCCGCGGATCGGTCCGGTGCCGAACACCCACAGCACCAGGCCTGCGATCAGCGTGGTGATGTTGGAATCCGCGATCGCCGAGAAGGCCTTCTCGAAGCCGGCCCGGATCGCCGCCTGCGGCGACACGCCCTTGCGGATCTCCTCGCGGATGCGCTCGTAGATCAGCACGTTGGCGTCCACCGCCATGCCGACGGTGAGGATGATGCCGGCGATACCGGGGAGCGAGAGCGAGGCGCGCATCATCGACAGCAGCGCCGTCAACAGCACGACATTGGCGAGCAGCACCAGGTCGGCCACCAGGCCGAAGGTCTTGTAATAGATCGCCATGAACAGGAACACGCCCGCCATGCCCACGATCAGCGCGGTGACGCCCTTATCGATGTTGTCGCGGCCGAGGCTCGGTCCCACGGCGCGCTCCTCGATCGGGTAGAGAGGGATCGCGAGCGATCCGGAGCGCAGCAGCAGCGCGAGCTCGCGCGCCTCACCGGCCGCCAGCCCGGTGATCTGGAAGTTGTTGCTGAATATGCCGCGGATGGTGGCGTCGTTGATGACCTCCTCGTCGGTCACCTCGCGGTTCACCTTCTTGCCGCCGACCTCGCTCACCTCGCGCCGCTTCTCGATCAGCACCACCGCCATGCGTTTGTTGAGGTTCGCCCGCGTGGTTTTCAGCATGCTCTCGCCGGCGCGCGCGTCGAGCTTGATGTTCACCGCCGGACCTTCCTGCGACTGCCCGGTGGTGGCGTTGGTGAGCTGGTCCCCGGTGGCGATCACCTCGCGCTTCAGCAGCACCGGGCGACCGAAGCGCGTGTGGGTGTAGAGCTTGGAGCCGAGCGGCGCCCGCCCGAGCTGCTGGGCCTCGAAGGCGTTGTTCTGCATGTCCTCGAGACGGAACTCCAGGGTCGCCACGCGGCCGAGAATGTCCTTCACTTCGGCCGAGTTCTGCACGCCCGGCAGCTGCACGTTGATGCGGTCGATCCCCTGGCGCTGCACGATCGGCTCGGACACGCCGAGCTCGTTCACGCGGTTGCGCAGCGTGGTGATGTTCTGCTGGATCGCGTAGTCCTGGCGCTCGCGGATCTGCGCGGGCGTCAGTACCCCGGTGAGGGCCGAGCCGCTGGCCAGACTCTCGGTGGTGACGGTGAGCCCGGCGAGCGGCTGAGTGAGGGCGCTGCGCGCGGCATTGACGTCGGCCTCGGGCGGCAGCACCACCCGCACGGCGTTGGGCCGCTCACTCCCCACCGCGACCGTGGCCACCTCCTTCAGCGCAATGTTGCCGGCGGCGAGCGCGCGCCGCGCGTCCTGCGCGTAGCCCTCCAGCGCCTGGCTGACCGCGGCACCCACGTCGACCTGGTAGAGCAGATACAGGCCACCGCGCAGATCGAGCCCGAGCGGCATCGGGCGCAACCCGAGCGTGCGCAGCAGCTCCGGCGTGCGGGGTGCGAACGACAGCGCGGTCCGGTAGGCGTCGGCGTATTGCTCGTTGACGGCGTCGCGGGCCGCGAGCTGGTCGGGCACGTTGGCGAAACGCACCATCAGGCGCCCGCCGTCGATGTAGCTCCTGTCGACGCGGATGTGGCGCTGGGCGAGAAACGACTCCACCGCGCGCGAGGCCTCCACAGTCACCGGGTTGTGGTCCTTGCGCTCCACCTGCAGCGCGGGGTCCTCGCCGAACACGTTCGGCAGCGCGAACAGCATGGCGAGCAGCAGCACGGCCGCAACCAGCAGGTATTTCCAACGGGCGTATTCGAGCATGTTCAGGCGCTCTTCAGGGTGCCCTTGGGCATCAGCTGGGCGATCTGGACCTTCTGCACCTTGACGCGCACGCCCTCGGCGATCTCGAGCGTCACGAAGGTGTCGCCAACATCGGTGACCCGCCCGAGCAGGCCGCCGGTGGTCACCACCTCGTCCCCGGCGGCGAGCTTCGACACCAGCGCCTGGTGCTCCTTGGCGCGCTTCTGCTGCGGCCGGATCAGCATGAAATAGAACAGCGCGATGAACGCCGCCATGAGCAGCGCGAACTGGAACTGGCCGCCGGGCGCGCCGGGTGTCGCCTGCGCCCAGGCGTCAGGGATCAAGGCATTCATGTATCAGTCCGGGCGGCGAAAAGGGCGGCATTATGCCACAGCACCGGCGGCGCGCCGGTCGGCGAGGAATCCCCGCGCCCAGGCCGCGAGCTCCCCCGCCACGATGGCGGCGCGCAGCGCGCGCATGAGCCCCAGGTAGAAATGCAGGTTGTGGATGGTGTTGAGCCGTGAGCCCAGGATCTCGTTGCAGCGGTCGAGATGGCGCAGGTAGGCACGCGTGTAGTTGCGGCAGGTGTAACAGTCGCAGGCGGCGTCGAGCGGCGAGAGATCGTCCTGGTAGAGGCTGTTGCGGATGTTCATGACCCCGCTCGAGGTGAACACGTGCCCGTTGCGGGCGTGACGCGTCGGCATGACGCAGTCGAACAGGTCGATGCCGCGCATCACGGCCGCCACGATGTCCTCGGGCCGGCCGACCCCCATGAGATAACGCGGCCGCCCGGCCGGCATGTGCGGCACCAGCGACTCGAGGACTCCCAGGCGCTGCTCCTCGGACTCCCCGACCGCGAGTCCGCCGACCGCCAGCCCCGGCCAGTCGAGCCGCAGCAGCGCTTCGAGCGAGGCGAGCCGCAGCGCCGCGTGCATGCCGCCCTGCACGATCCCGAACAGCCCCCCGGGCGCCTCGGCGCGGTGGTAGTGCGCGTGGCTGCGCGCCGCCCAGCGCATGGAGCGCTCCATCGACTCGCGCGCCGCGCTCTCGGTGGCCGGGTGCTCGGTGCAGTCATCCAGCGCCATGGCGATGTCCGAGCGCAGCGCGAGCTGCACATCCATGGAGTCTTCCGGGCTGAACCGCACCTCGGCGCCGTCGAGGGGCGAACGAAAGCGCACCCCCTCCTCGGTGATGCGGCGCAGGCTCTTCAGGCTGTACACCTGGAAGCCGCCGGAATCGGTGAGGAGCGGGTGTTGCCAATGCATGAAACGGTGCAGCCCGCCATGCGCGGCGACGATCCTTGCACCCGGGCGCAGCATCAGGTGGAAGGTGTTGCCGAGAATGATCTGCGCGCCCAGTCCCTGAAGCTCCTCGGGCGTCATCGCCTTGACCGTGCCGTAGGTGCCTACCGGCATGAAGGCCGGGGTCTCGACCACGCCGTGAGCGGTCACGAGCGTGCCGGCGCGTGCGGCGCCATCGCCCGCCTGCACCGTGAAGGTGGGCCTCACGCGCGCTCCCGCGTGACCAGCATCGCGTCGCCGTAGCTGAGGAAGCGATAACGCGCCCGCACCGCGTGCGCGTAGGCGGCGAGCACCTGCTGGTACCCGGCGAAGGCGCACACCAGCATGAGCAGGGTCGACTCGGGCAGATGGAAGTTGGTCAGCAGCACATCGCTCACCTGAAAGCGAAAGCCCGGTGTGATGAACAGTCGCGTGTCCCCCGACCAGGCGGCCGGGGCGCGCGCGCACGCCGCGCCGCCGCCCGCGGCCAGGGCCGCGGACTCGAGTGCGCGCACCACCGTGGTGCCGACGGCGACCACGCGGCCGCCGCACGCGCGCGTGCGCGCGATCGCCTCGCAGGTGGCCGCGCTCACCCAGGCGCGCTCGGCATGCAGGGTATGCGCCGCGAGGCTCTCGGTGCGCAGCGGCTGAAAGGTTCCGGCGCCGACGTGCAGGGTGATGTGCGCACGGCTCACGCCGCGCTCGGTGAGCGCCGCGAGCAGCGGCTCGTCGAAGTGCAGGCTGGCGGTGGGGGCTGCGACCGCGCCGGGCTCGCGCGCAAAGATGCTCTGGTAGCGCTCGCGGTCCGTGTGATCGGCGCGCCGGCGGACGTAGGGCGGCAGCGGCACCTCGCCCCAGCGCTGGAAGAATTCCAGCGCCGGCGCCGGCAGCGCGATGCGCCACAGCTCCTCCTCGCGCCCGAGCACCCGCACCGTTCCGCCGGCGGTCTCGATCTCGAGCCCCGAGCGCACCGGCTTGCTGGCGGCGAGCTGCGCCAGCGCCTGCCGCCCCGCGAGGGGTCGCTCGAGAAGAATCTCCACGCGTCCACCGGTGGGTTTCGCGCCCACGAGGCGCGCGGCGATGACGCGCGTGTCGTTGAGCACCAGCAGATCCCCGCGCTGCAGATACTCGGGCAGATCCCGCACCGCGCGGTCCGCGAGCGCCCCGCTCGGAGCGTCGAGCACCAGCATGCGGCTCGCCGAGCGCTCGGCGAGCGGCGCCTGGGCAATCAGCTCCTCGGGCAGATCGTAGGCAAAGTCCTGGCGGCGCACGCGCGCATGTTACACGCTGCGCGCGCCCCGGCCTCCGCGGCGGCCCGTCCTTCAGGCGTCGTCGCGGCCGAGGATCAACACCCTGCGTGGCGGCTCGGCGCGCTCGCGCGGCGAGCCCTCGCGCCACATCATGTCCTTGCGGACTCGCCCCATGTTCTCGGGAAGCGTCGCGCCGAGCTCGAGGGTCTTGTGCTGACGGATGATGCGCAGCGTGAGTTTCTCTCCGGGCTGATAGGAGCTCAGGATGCGGGTGGCATGCGAGCCGCTGGTCGGCTGGCGCCCGTCGATGGCGAGGATCACGTCCCCGTCCTCGAGCTTGAGGGCCCCGTCGGCGGGCGCGCGCACGACCAGCACCCCTTTTTCGCTGCCAAAGTAACTGCCGAGACGCGGCGTGAGTGTCGCCAGCTCCAGGTCCATGAGCTGGGTCATGAAGGCGCCGTGCAACTCGGGAAACGGTCCGAAGCCGAGGTCGGTGAGGCCGTGAACGCTCGCCAGCACACTCGGTCCGGGGCGCGGCGTGACCGTGAAGTCGAGCGTCTTGCCGTCGCGCAACACCCGCACGCTCACCCTGACATCGGGTTTGACGTCGCGCATGATGTGCACCACCTGGCGCGCCGGCTCGCCGCCCTTCAGCTCGGTGCCGTTCACCGCCACGATCACGTCGCCGACGTGAATGCCGGCTTCCGCGGCCGGGCCCCCGGGACTCACCTCGCGCACGCGCGCGCCCGCCGTGCCCGTGGCCGCGTCCAGCTGCACACCGATGATGGCGTGGCCGGGCTCAAAGGGCATGACCCGATCGATGACCGCCCCGCTCAATTGCGCGGACAGCCGCGCCACCTCGTCCGCCGCCTGCTCGAGTCGCTTGCGGGCCGCCTCGAGCTGCGCATCGAGGTCGGCGTCCCCGTCGGGCCGGACGGCGACCGGCGGCAGCGGGGCCGTTGGCGATGCGGGCGCTGCCAGGGCGATGCCGGCCGCCGCGGCCGCGGCGAGCGCCGCAACCGCCACCAGGAGCCAAGGGGTCAGGTAGAGTCTCTTCACGTTCGCTCCTCGCTTTCAGCGCGACTCATCGGCCAGGGTTTCCGCGTAACGCACCTGCACCAGCGCTCCGACCAGGCGCGTGCGCGCCTGCTGCAGGGCCAGCAGCCGCGCCGGATGGGCCTGATCCAGGCGCTCGGCGCTGAGCAGGTCATCGACCTGCGCGATGCGATCCTCGAGCCCGGTCACCGCTGCGCGCGTACCCACGTGCACCACGGCCGGCTCGCGGGGCAGGCTCGCCAACCAGCGCTCCATGGCGGCGGCGTGCGCGGCCGGGGGCGCCGCCGCTTCCGGGGCGAGGCGCGCGGGCTGGGCGGACCAACCGCCCAGGCGCGCCCACACCGCGATGATGCCCAGTGCCAGCACGCTGGCGGTGGCGAGCGCGCGGCCGCCGGCGAGCCGCCGTGCGGGGCGCGCACGCGCGCCCGCGCGGCGTTGAAATTCGTGCCAGCCGTACGGCTGTGCCGCCTCCTCGGGCAACTCGCGCAGGCGGCGGGCGAGCGAGCGTTCTCGATCTAGATCAGGGTGCATGACGGGTGATTTTCCTGCGGCTCGAGCCAGGCACGCAGTCGCAGGTGCGCGCGCGCGAGCTGCGACTTGGAAAAGCTCACGCTGCGCCCGAAGGCGCAGGCAATCTCCTGGTGGGAGTAACCCTCCACTTCGTACATCCATACGACCGCGCGTGCCGTGGGTGCGAGCGTGGCGAGGGCGCGCTCGAGGTCGATGGATTCGCCCCGGTAGTCCTGCGTCACCAGAGCAGCCGCAGCGGCGCCTACACGGAAGTCAGCCGGGTCCAGGGACAGGCACAAACGCCTCCACGGCGAACGCAGGTACATCAGGCAGCGGGAAATCGCGATCTGCCGCAGCCACGCCCCGAGTGGGGCCTCCCCGCGAAACTGCGGCAAGCGTTCGTAGAAGGTCATCATCGTGTCCTGGAACAGGTCCTCTGACATCGCTCGCTGTCCCACCATGCGCCGGATCAGGGTGAGGGTTGCGGGCGCCACGGCGGCATAAATCGCCCCCTGCGCCTGCCCATCCCCCGCGCGCGCCCGCGCCAGCACCGCTTCGGGAACGGTGATTTCCACCAGTCGGGTCACGGGTTGTTTAGATGCGCGAGCGGGGCAAAAGGTCGCAACGCACCGCCCTGCCGCCGCCGCTGGCATCTGCGCTGGGCGCATACCCTTCCCGGGCGCGCGGCCCTATACTGCTGCGCGGCCCGGTTTGTAAACGGGAATAAACACTCGACGCCCGAGTGGCGGAATTGGTAGACGCAGCGGACTCAGACCAACGACTTGAGCCCTCGGGCGAGAAATCCCCGAGGTGAAGCCCGTCAAACTCGGCGAAGGCCCTTAGCGGTTCGCAGCTCGAGCTGATGCCGAGCCAAGCCTTCGCAAGCGCGAAGGAAGGTGTAGAGAGCAGACGGCGGGCACCTACGGCCTAGAAGGCCACGGTGAAGGCGTGCTCCAGACCACGAACCCGAGCGGGTGCTTGCGCCCGGGGCGGCGAAAGCCGAAGTGGCAGGAAAATCCGCCGCCTTTAAAAGCGTGTCGGTTCGACTCCGACCTCGGGCACCATCAATGACGCGCGTAGGCGAGGGAGCTTGCGGCGGGTGATGGGAAGCCGGTGAGCCGGCAGCGCGGATTGCACACCAGTCCCAGGTGCTGCGGGCGGTGCAGGGCACCGCGCGCGGCGATGAGCGCCGTGCCGGTCATGGCGGGATGCACCACCGCGAATTGTCGCGCGGCATCGGCGAGGCCGTCCAGCCGGTCCGGAAGGTTCGCGCAGCCGCCCACCAGGACTGCCAGCAGCAGCAGAGCCCTCAAACCTTGTGCCCGGTGTCCGCCAGCGTGCCCACGGAACTGGTGTCCGCCAGCGTGCCCACGAGACTGGCGCCCGCGCGGCGGTTGCGTCGCAGCGAGCCGAAGCGCAGCAGGTTGAGCGTGCCCAGCACAAGCGTCGCGCAGGCCCACGAGAACAACGTCCCCGACAGGGTGAACCCGAACTCCCCGGTCGCCGATATTCCGAGCACGGGCGCGAGCAGCCCGCCGGCCAGTGCCGCGGCACAGACCGCGATGGCGAAATCGGGCAGGGAGACATCGTCGGTCTCGGCATGCGTGATCAGGGTGGCGAGCCAGCCCACGAGCACGGCCATGGTCAACAAGGCAGGGACGTTCATTCGCTGATCCTCTAAGGTGGCAGCCGCCGGCGCGATCGAGGCGCCAGGGTCGGTCTTCAGTCCATGATCTGGCTCGACAGCCACCACGCGAACACGATGACGATCAGCAGGCCTGCGATGTTCATGGGAAATCCTCGACACGGATGCGGGTGGGCGGTCCGTGAGAGGATGCTCCGACTCGCATGCCGATTCTGTGCAGTAACCGACACACGCACGTGTGCGAGAGTCGGGATTTATACTTAAGTTGTCGCACGCCGCAGACGAGAGCCCGCCCCGCAGTGCGGCGTTGAACGAAGCGCCGCGCGCCTGTCGCCTGGCAACGACGTCGTGCCAAGGCTGTTGCGTCGATGTACAACACAGTCTCGGCGGGAGGATTTCAATGCGCGTCAGTTGCGCCCGCGTTCTCTGCTCGGCACTCATCGCGGGCCTTGGCGCGTGCGGTCACGGCGGCGGCACGGCGCCGTCGCAGCCCGGCCCGTCCGGCCCGCCCGTCGTGACTTCCGGCACCGACGTGGTGACCTACAAGAACGACCTGGCCCGCACCGGCCAGAACCTGACGGAGACGGTGCTGACGCCCGCGAACGTGAACGCGAGCGGCTTCGGCAAGCTGCGCTTCCTGGCCACCGACGGCAAGGTGGACGCCCAGCCGCTGTACCTCGCGGCGCTCAGCGTGCAGGGCGCGACGCACAACGTGGTGTTCGTGGCCACCGAGAACGACTCGGTGTACGCGTTCGACGCGGACAGCGGCGCGTTGCTGTGGCGCGTGTCGCTGCTCGGCGTCGGGGAAACGCCCAGTGGCCCGCACGCCTGCAGTCAGATAACGCCGCTGATCGGCATCACTTCGACGCCGGTCATCGATCGCGCCGCCGGTTCCCACGGCACCCTGTATGTCGTTGCCATGTCAAACAGCGGCGCCGATCACCAGCGTCTGCACGCCCTCGACCTCACCAGTGGTGCCGAACTGCTCGCAGGACCCAGGGACATTACCGCGACATATCCCGCACCGGGCGGCGGCACGCGGACTTTCGACGCCGGGCAGTATGCAGAACGTGCGGCACTGCTGCTGTCGCGGGGCGTGATCTACACGAGCTGGACTTCGCATTGCGACATCTCGCCGTACACCGGCTGGGTCATTGCATACGGTCAGACCAACCTCGCGCAAACGGCGGTACTCAATGTGGCTCCTAACGGCACCGGCAGCGGAGCCGCCACGGCGGGACCTGCGATCTGGATGAGTGGCGGCGGCCCCGCGGCGGACGCCGCCGGAAATATTTACCTGCTGACCGCCAACGGCGCCTTCGAGACGACTCTGGATGCAAATGGATTTCCGAGCAACGCGGACTATGGCAATTCCTTCCTGAAGCTGTCGACGGCGGGCGGCGGACTGAGCGTGGCCGACTATTTCACCATGTCGAACGAGGTCAGCGAGTCGCAAGCCGATCTCGATCTGGGCTCCGGCGGGGCGATGCTGCTTCCGGACCTGACCGACTCCACCGGCACAATCCGGCATCTTGTGGTCGGTGCGGGCAAGGACGGCAATATCTACCTCGTCGATCGCGAGGCGATGGGCAAATTCAACGCCCAGAGCAACAACAGCCAGATCTGGCAGCAGTTGACCCAGGTCCTCGGCGACGGCAGCAGCGGGGGCATCTGGTCCACGCCGGCGTACTTCAACGGCACGGTCTACTACGGCCCGAGCGGCGGCAACCTCCTCGCCTTCCCGCTGAGTGGCGCGCGGCTCGCGGCCTCGCCCTCTTCCGCCAGCTCGGCCCGGTTCCCCTATCCGGGAACCTTCCCCGCGGTATCCGCGAACGGGGCCAGCAACGGCATCGTCTGGGCGCACCAGAACACCAACCCGGCGGTGCTGTACGCATTCGACGCCGGCAACCTCGGCCACGAGCTGTACGACAGCTCGCAGGCCGCCAACGGCCGCGATCAATTCGGCGCCGGCAACAAGTTCATCACGCCCACCATCGCCGACGGCAAGGTGTTCGTGGGAACCCAGACCGGCGTCGCGGTGTTCGGGCTGCTGCACTGAGCGCCCGGCTTACCGAGCGCGGCCGGCGACGCGCGGCCGGCGCGCTGCGCACCCGCGCTCACCGTCGACAAGCTCCGGTGTCGCCCGTATCCTCGCTTCGCGCATCATGAAGTTCTGCGACCAATGCGGCGCTGCGGTCCGGCTGCGTGTCCCCGAGGGCGATACGCTGCCCCGTTACGTGTGCGCGGCGTGCGGCACCATCCACTATCAGAACCCACGCCTCGTGGTCGGGTGCGTGCCCGAGCATGAGGGCCGCATCCTGCTGTGCCGCCGTGCGATCGAGCCGCGCCGCGGCTACTGGACCGTTCCCGCGGGCTTCCTGGAGAACGGCGAGACGCTGCAGCAGGGCGCGGCGCGTGAATCGCTCGAAGAGGCGCAGGCGCAGGTCGCCGTCGGATCGCTCCTGTCAGTGGTGCACGTGCTGCACGCGGAGCAGGTTCACGTGTTCTTCCGCGCCAGCCTGCCGGCGGCGCGCTTCGGAGCCGGGGCGGAGAGCCTGGAGGTCGAGCTGGTGGAGCCGGCCCGGATTCCCTGGGCCGACATCGCCTTCCCCAGCACCGACTTCACGCTACGGCGCTACCTCGAGGACCGGGCCGACGGCCGCGAGCTGCATCACTTCACGACCATCGACCGGCGCCTGCGGGTACCTGCCGAGGGCTGATTCACCCGCGCAGCGCGGGCGTGGCACAATGCCTGCGCCAGCGCGCCTCGCGCCATGGGCGCGCGCGCCGGCTCCCTCGAGGAAACCGCATGACTTTTGTCGTCACCGAAAACTGCATCAAGTGCAAATACATGGATTGTGTCGAGGTTTGCCCGGTCGACTGCTTCCACGAGGGACCGAACTTCCTCACCATCGATCCGGAGGAGTGCATCGACTGCACGCTGTGCGAGCCCGAATGCCCGGTCGAGGCGATCTTCTCCGAGGAGGAGCTGCCCACCGGACAGGAGCACTTCAAGCAGCTCAACGCCGAGCTCGCCAAGCAGTGGCCGGTGATTACGGAGAAGAAGGACCCGCCTGAGGACGCCAAGGAATGGGAGGGCAAGCCCGACAAGCTCGCGCTGCTGGAGCGCTGATCGGGCGGCTACTTGCGCCCCGCATCCTGCAGGTGCTTCGCGAGCACATCCGGCGGGACATAACCGGGCAGCAATTCCCCGTCCGCCATGACAATGGCGGGGGTTCCGTCCAGGGCAAAATCCCGTCCCAGCGCCCAGGAGCGCGCCACCGGGTTGTTGGGGCAGGGCTTGGCGGGCAGCTCCTGCCCGAGCTTCGCGCGGGTCAACGCCTCGTTGCGGTTGGCAGAGCACCAGACCTGCTCCGCCTTGGTCCAGGACGAGGTGTTGGGTCCGGTGCGCGGGTAGGCCAGATAGCGCACCCGCACTCCGAGGCGGTTGTACTCGGCGATCTCACTGTGAAGCTTGCGGCAGTAGCCGCAGTCCACGTCGGTGAATACCGTGACGGTGTACTTCGGATCCCGGGGAGCGAAGATCACCATGTCACTCTCGGGCACGGTCGCCATCAGGCGCAGCCGCGCTTCGCGCCGGCGCGCCTCGGTGAGGTCGTCGTTGGCGGCGAGATCGTACAGGTCCCCGGTGATGGCGTACTTGCCGTCCGAGGTCACATAGGCAATTTCCGCGCCGCGGGTGAGCTCGTAGATGCCCGGGATGGGTGAGGCGCGCAGCTGCTCGGGGCGCGTGCCGGGGATGTGGCTGGCCACTTCCGCGCGCGCGTCCACTCTGGGCTCGGACTGGGGCTCCTGCGCGGGCGCTGCATTGCAGGCCGCCGCGCCACACAGCGCCAGCCACAGCACGGACTTCTTGGCAATCATGGGAATTTCCGCCGCTTCGCCGCTGTTTTGCAATTCGACCTGTGCGGGCGGCGAAGGTTCGCTCGCAGGCCGTGCCGGGGGCAGTCTAGCAGTTCCGGGTCGGCGACCGGGTGACGACACGCGGCCGCTCCGCCGGCGCAGCCTCAGCCGCGCGGATGGTGCTGTGCGTGCAGCTCTTTCAGGCGCTCGCGCGCGACGTGCGTGTAGATCTGTGTGGTCGACAGGTCGCTGTGGCCGAGCAGCATCTGCACCACGCGCAGGTCGGCGCCGTGATTGAGCAGGTGGGTCGCAAAGGCGTGGCGCAGGGTGTGCGGGGAGAGCTCCTTGGCGATGCCGGCCTTGCGTGCATAGCGCTTGATGATGTGCCAGAAAGCCTGGCGCGTCATGCGATCACCGCGGCGGGTGGGAAACAGGTAGTCGGTCTGGCGCTCGAGCAGGATCTCGCCGCGGGCGCCGCGGTCGAAGTCCTTGAGCGCGCGCATCGCCTCCTCGCCGAGCGGAATGAGCCGCTCGCGATCGCCCTTGCCGAGAATGCGGATGACGCCCTGGTTCAGGTTGATCTGCCCCTGGCGCAGGTTCACGAGCTCCGAGACGCGCAGGCCGGTCGCGTACAGCACCTCGAGCATGGTGCGGTCGCGGTTACCGAGCGGGTCGCTCACCAGCGGCGCCGACAGCAGCGATTCGACCTCCTCCTCGGTGAGCGAGCGGGGCAGCGAGCGGCCGATCTTCGGCATGGCGATCTGCGCGGTGGGGTCCTCGCGAATCGCGCCCTCGCGCATGAAGTAGCGGAAGAAGCGCCGGAAACTGGACAGCTGACGCGCCGTGGAGCGCGGCCGGGCACCGGCGTGCACGCGCCAGGCGATGAAGTCCTGCAGGTCAGCGCGCGAGGTACGCATGATCGGCACGCTGCGCCCGGCGAGCCAGCGGGCGAGGGCCGTGAGGTCGGCACGGTAGGCGGCGAGGGTGTTCGGCGACAGGCCCCGTTCCATCCACACCGCGTCCAGGAAGCGGGACACCGCCGGGTCGGCAGACTCGGCGTTGGGGGTGATGGCGATCGCGGCAGACGGATTGGGCAAGCCTTAAGTCTCGCTGGGAACCTTGAGGTCTGCGCCGCGTGCGGTGGGCGAGGCCTAAGCTTCCCGATGATGTGGTGACCGCAGTATGGTGAGCGCGGCCCGGCTATCGACGTGATGACCTTCACATCTGCAATCCCGCATTAACATAAAGAGAACCAGTTCACATACTTTAGCGGCAACGGCTGTCCTGTAATGAGCGCAAGGTCATGAATCCGCCCGCCACCTTGCGGGCGCTGGCACTCGCGCCGGCACGCCTCGCGTACGGCCTGTGGAGCGCGCTGGCGTTCCTGGGCGTGGGCCTCACCGCGCTGCTGCTGCTCGCGGTGCTGACGGCCCTCGCACGGCGCCGGGCGGCGGCACGCGCCGCGGCGCGCGCTTTCCTGCGCCTGGTCGGCATGCCGCTCACGGTGAGGTTCCCCGAGCGCATCCCGCCGGGCCAGTGCGTGGTGGTGTGCAATCACGCCAGCTACCTCGACGGCATCGTCCTCACGGCGGCGCTGCCGCCGCGCTTCGGCTTCGTCATCAAGCGCGAGATGGCCACCGTGCCGCTGGCGGGTGTGGTGCTCAGGCGTCTGGGCTCGGAGTTCGTGGAGCGCTTCAATCGCCAGCGCGGCGCCGCGGATGCGCGCCGCGTGCTGCGCAACGCCAGTAACGGGCATTCGCTGGTGTTCTTCCCGGAGGGCACTTTCACGCGCACCCCGGGCCTGTTGAAGTTTCACACCGGCGCGTTCGCCACCGCGCTGCGCGCCGGCTGCCCGGTGGTGCCGGCAGTGGTGCGCGGCACCCGCCGGGCGCTGCCGCCGAACCGCGGCCTGCCACTGCCGGGACCGCTGGAGCTGCAGTTCCTCGCGCCCCTCGCCCGGCTCCCGGATACGGCTGCGGAGCTGCGCGACCGGGCCCGCGCTGCGATCCTCGAGGCACTCGGTGAGCCCGATCTCACATGTTGCGGCGATACTGCCCGCCCACCTGGTACAGCGCGCGCGAGATCTGCCCGAGCGAGCTGACCTTGACGCACTCCATCAGCTCCGCGAACACATTGCCCCCGCCGGCGGCCACCTGCTGCAGCGCGCTCAAGGCCGCCGCGCAGCGCGGCGCATTGCGTGCCTGGAAGGTGCGCACCGCCGCAACCTGATCCTGCTTCTCTGCCTCGGTGGAGCGGATCAGCTCCGCCCCCTTGTGCTCCTCCGAGCCATCGGCCCCCGACAGGAAGGTATTGACACCGACGAGCGGCAGCGACCCGTCGTGTTTCCTGGTCTCGTAGTACAGCGACTCCTCCTGGATCTTGCCGCGCTGGTACATGGTCTCCATCGCCCCGAGCACGCCGCCGCGCTCCGACAGCGCGTCGAACTCCTTGTAGACCGCCTCCTCCACCAGGTCCGTCAGGTACTCGATGGCGAACGAGCCCTGCCAGGGGTTCTGGATCTTGTTGAGGCCGAGCTCGCGATTGATGATCAGCTGGATCGCGACCGCACGGCGCACGCTCTCCTCGGTCGGCGTGGTGAGGGCCTCGTCGTAGGCGTTGGTGTGCAGGCTGTTGCAGTTGTCGAACAGCGCATACAGCGCCTGCAGGGTGGTGCGGATGTCGTTGAAGGAGATCTCGCGCGCGTGCAGGCTGCGTCCGGAGGTCTGCACGTGGTACTTGAGCATCTGGCTGCGCGGACCCGCCTGGTAGAGCTCGCGCATGGCGCGCGCCCAGATGCGGCGCGCGACGCGCCCGATGACCGCGTACTCCGGGTCCATGCCGTTGGAGAAGAAGAACGACAGGTTGGGCGCGAAGTCATCGATGCTCATGCCGCGCGCGAGATAGTACTCGGCGATGGTAAAGCCGTTGGCGAGCGTGAAGGCCAGCTGCGAGATGGGGTTCGCGCCGGCCTCGGCGATGTGGTAGCCGGAGATGGATACCGAGTAGAAGTTGCGCACCCGCTGATCGATGAAGTACTGCTGCACGTCGCCCATCATGCGCAGCGCGAACTCGGTGGAGAAAATGCAGGTGTTCTGCGCCTGGTCCTCCTTGAGGATGTCCGCCTGCACGGTGCCGCGCACCGCCTGCAGGGCGTGCGCGCGGATGCGCTCGTACTGCTCGCGTTCCAGCAGCTGATCCCCGCTGACGCCCAGCAGCGCCAGCCCCGAGCCGTCGTGGTCGCGCGGCAGCACGCCCTGGTAGCGCGGCGGCGCCACGCCGCGCGCGCCGTTCTCGGCGTGCAGGGCTGCGATCTGCCGCTCGGCCTCGCTCCATTTGCCGGCGGCCTTCAGATAGCGCTCGACCTGCTGGTCGACCGCGGTATTCATGAACATCGCCAGGATCATCGGCGCCGGCCCATTGATGGTCATGGAGACCGAGGTCGAGGGCGAGCACAGATCGAAGCCCGAGTAGAGCTTCTTCATGTCATCGAGCGTTGCGATCGAGACGCCGGAGTTGCCGGTGCGCCCGTAGACATCCGGGCGGGTATCGGGGTCCTCGCCGTACAGCGTGGTGGAATCGAACGCGGTCGACAGGCGCGCGGCGCCGTGGCCTGCGGCAAGGTAGTGGAAGCGCCGGTTGGTGCGCTCCGGTGCGCCTTCACCGGCGAACATGCGCGTCGGGTCCTCTTCTTCGCGCCGGTAGGGATACACTCCGCCGGTATAGGGATAGCAGCCCGGCAGATTCTCCGTGAGGATGAAGCGCAGCACCTCGCCCCAGTCGCGAAAGCTCGGCACGGCGAGCTTCGGCACCGCCGAGCCCGACAGGCTCTCGGTATAGTTCTCCCCCTTCACCATGCGCTCGCGCACCTTGTATGAATAGGTGGCGTCGGTGGCCGAGCGCACGCGCGCCGGCCAGGCCTTGAGCTCCGCCACGCCCTCGGCGCCGATCTCGGCGAGCGCGCCGTTGTAGGCGGCGCGCAGCTCGCGGCGCGTGGCATCCGCGCCCGCATCGGTGAGCGCTGCGGGCGCAAAGGGCTCGAGCGGCGCGGGCAGGGAGGCCTCGTGCAGCGCCTCGAGGGACGCGTACAGACCGCAGGCGCGGCGCGCGGCTTGTGCCTGCGCCTCGATGCGCGCGCGCGTGGCACGGCCCGCCTGGGCGATTTCCGCCAGGTAGCGCGTGCGCGCCCCCGGCACCAGCGGCGTGCGCGGCGCGAGCTCGGTGGGGCCCGCGTCCGCGAGCGTCCAGGAAGCGGCGCCGATTTGCCGGGAGCTGAGCGCGGCGCACACCGCGGCGAACAGCCGGTTGACACCCGGGTCGTTGAAGCGGCTGGCGACGGTGGGGAACACCGGCAGCTGCGCATCCGGCAACTGCCCCTGCCCGGGATGGTTGCGCCGCCATTGCTTGCGCACGTCGCGCAGGCTGTCCTCGGCGCCGCGCTTCTCGCTCTTGTTGAGCACGATGAGGTCGGCGTAGTCGAGCATCTCGATCTTCTCGAGCTGGCTCGCGGCGCCGTATTCGCTCGTCATCACGTACAAGGACAGGTCGACCAGCTCCACGATCTCGGAGTCCGATTGACCGATACCGGCGGTTTCGACGATCGCCAGGTCGAACCCGGCGGCCTGGTACAGCTCGATCACGTCCTTGAGCACGGCGGCGGTCGCCAGATGCGCCCGCCGCGTCGCCAGCGAGCGCATGTAGATGTTGTCCGCCGACAGGCTGTTCATGCGGATGCGATCCCCGAGCAGCGCGCCGCCGCTGCGCCGGCGCGTCGGGTCCATCGCCACCACCGCGATCTGGGCCTGCGGGAACTGCCGCGCCAGGCGCGTGAGCAGCTCGTCCGTGAGGCTCGACTTGCCCGCGCCTCCGGTGCCGGTGATGCCGATCACCGGCGCCTTGCGGCGCGAGCGGGCCACCGCCCGCCGGATCTGCTCGGCATCGGCGCCCCCCACACCGGCGGCTCCTTCCAGCACCGAAATGCTGCGGGCGATGAGCGCGTGGTCACGGGCATTGAGCGGGCGCAACTCGTACGCCGGCTTGCGCACCGCGGCGATGCGCCGCAGGACATCCTCGATCATGCCCGCGAGTCCCATGCGCCGCCCGTCCTCGGGCGTGTAGATCTTCTCCACGCCGTGGCGCTCGAGCGCCTCGATCTCCTGCGGCGCGATGGTGCCGCCACCGCCGACCACCACGCGGATGTGCTCGCAGCCGCGTTCGCGCAGCATGTCCACCATGTAGGCGAAATACTCGTTGTGGCCGCCCTGGTAGGAGCTCACGGCGACCGCATCCGCGTCCTCGTCGATGGCGGCGCGCACGATGTCGGCGACGCTGCGATTGTGGCCGAGGTGCACCACCTCCGCGCCGCGCGCCTGCAACAGGCGCCGGATCATGTTGATGGCGGCATCGTGGCCGTCGAACAGCGAGGCCGCGGACACGAACCGCAGGGGTGCCCGGGAGAGGGCCTGCTCGCTGCTGGGCGCGGCCGCGCCACCCTTGAGACCGGCACTCATAGAGCCTCCGTAAGGAAACCCCTGACTTCAGTCAGGGGAGCAATTGCATCCAAGGCTTGACCTGTAGTGATGGCTGGAGGTGTCTCTTTACCCGATAGTAGGATAGCTACCAATCAGTATGGTCGAGGCCCGGGCGAGCGGTCAACGCGCACCAGGGGCCCGCCGCCGCCCGCCGCCGCAGTCACGCTGCGGCCGCCGCGCCGCTATAATACTCCCGCAGCGATGAACAGCCGCCGTGCCAGCCCGCCCGCCGCGGGCAAACAACCTGAAACCGCCGCCTCCCCCTGGCGGGCGAGCCGCGAGCGGCTGCGCGACCGGGCGGTGAAGCGCGAGGCGGTGATTCGCGCCGCCGCCCGCGAGTTCAACCGCAAGGGCTACCACAACACCTCCCTCGATGACATCGCGGCCCGGCTCGAAGTCACCAAGCCCACGGTCTACTACTACGTCACCAGCAAGGAGCAGCTGCTGTTCCAGTGCTTCGTGGCGGGAGTGGAGCAGATCCGGGCGGCGTTTCGCGACGTGCGCCACCTCGAGGTGCCGGCGCGCGAGCGCCTCAACGCCGTGCTGCGGCATTACGGCGAGGCGGTGGCATCCGAATTCGGCTGGTGCATGGTGCGCGCCGAGGACCAGGACCTGTCCCCGGCGATGAGTCGCCACATCAAGGCCCTCAAATCCGAGATCGATCACGGCATCCGGCGCCTCATCCGCGAGGGTGTGCAGGACGGCTCCATTCAGCCGTGCGACCCGAAGATGACCGCGTTCGCGCTCGCCGGCGCGCTCAACTGGATTGCACACTGGTATCGCGAGGACCACAGCCTCACCGGTGCGCAGATCGCCGCGGCGTTCGTCGCGGTGTTCGAAGGCGGGCTGCGGCCGCGCGCCGGCAGCGCCCCGCTCGCCGTGCGCCGCGGCACGCGCCGCCGCGCACGCCGCCCCGCGCAAGCCGTGGCCCGCTGAACGACCCCCGCAAACCTGGAGGCTCCAACATGTCCAATCAGGATGTAGTCATCGTCTCCGCCAAGCGCACTCCGATCGGCGCGTTCCAGGGTGCGCTCACGCCCCTCACGGCGGTACAGCTGGGCGCCGCGGCCGCGAAGGCCGCCATCGCCGCCGCCGGCATCGACGCGGCCGAGCTTCACGAGGTGATCATGGGATGCGTGCTGCCGGCCGGCCTCGGCCAGGCGCCTGCGCGCCAGGCGGCGCTCGGCGCCGGCGTGCCGGTCGGCGTGCCATGCACCACGGTCAACAAGATGTGTGGCTCGGGGCTGAAGGCCGTGATGCTCGCCGCGGACCAGATTCGCGCCGCTTCCGCCCAGGTGGTGCTCGCCGGCGGGCTCGAGTCCATGAGCAACGCGCCGTATCTGCTGCCGAAGGCGCGCAGCGGCTACCGCATGGGCCACGGCGAGATCCTCGATCACATGTTCTACGACGGCCTGCAGAGCCCCTTCGACGGCAAGGCCATGGGGTGCTTTGCCGACTCCACCGCCAGCAAATACAACTTCACGCGCGCACAGCAGGATGCCTTCGCCACCGAGTCGGTGCGGCGCGCCACGCAGGCCCTGCAGGGCGGCGAGTTCGACCTCGAGGTCACGCCCCTGACGGTGAAGGGCCGCAAGGGCGAGACGGTCATCGCACGCGATGAGACGCCCGGCACCTGTGACGTGAGCAAAATTGCCACGATGAAGCCCGCGTTCAACAAGGACGGGACCGTCACGGCCGCCAGCTCCTCCTCCATCTCCGACGGTGCCGCGGCGCTGGTGCTGATGAGCGCCGCGGCGGCGCGCGAGCGCGGCGCCAAGCCCCTCGCCCGGGTGCTGGCCTACGCCAGCCACGCCCAGGAACCGGAGTGGTTCACCACCGCGCCCGTCGGCGCGATCCGCAAGGTCCTCACGCAACTCGGCTGGAAGCCGCACGATGCCGATCTGTACGAGATCAACGAGGCTTTCGCGGTGGTCACCATGGCCGCCATGCGCGACATCGACATCGATCATGCGCGGGTGAACGTCAACGGCGGGGCCTGCGCGCTCGGTCATCCGATCGGGGCGACCGGGGCGCGTATCCTGACCACGCTGGTGCACGCGCTGCGCCGCCGCGGCGCCAAGCGCGGCATCGCCTCCCTGTGCATCGGCGGAGGCGAGGCGGTGGCCCTGGCCGTAGAGCTCCTCTAGCCGCTCACCTGCAAGGGGGTTACGTGAAGATCCAAGACGCACGCGCCGTCATCACCGGCGGCGCCTCGGGCCTCGGCCACGCGGTGGCGCGCCACATCGCCGCCCAGGGCGGCAGGGCCGTCATCCTCGACGTGCAGGAAGGGCCCGGCCGGGCTGCGGCCGCGGCGCTGGGCGCGAATGCGAGTTTCATGCGTTGCGATGTAACCTCCGAGGCCGAGGTCAACGCGGCCATGGAGGGCGCGCACTCGCGCCTGGCAGGCCTCAACCTGCTGGTGAACTGCGCCGGTGTGATCGGCGCCGGGCGGGTGCTCGGCAAGAACGGACCCATGGCGGGCGAGTTCTTCACCAAGGTGATCCACATCAACCTGATCGGCACCTTCCTGTGCGACAAGGCCGCCGCCGCCCTCATGCAGAACAACACCCCCGGGCCCGACGGCGAGCGGGGCCTGCTGATTCACACCTCGTCAGTCGCCGCGTTCGAAGGCCAGATCGGCCAGGCGGCCTACTCCGCCACCAAGGCGGCGGTCGCCGGCATGACGCTGCCCATTGCGCGCGAGCTGGCGCGCCTTGGCATCCGCTGCGTATCGATCGCGCCCGGCATCTTTCATACGCCCATGATGGACGGCATGTCCAAGGAAGTGCAGGACTCGCTCGCGGCGCAGGTGCCGTTCCCGGCGCGGCTCGGCAAACCGGAGGAGTTCGCGCAGCTGGTGGCGAGTGTGTTCGAGATCCCGATGTTGAATGGTGCAACGATCCGCCTGGATGGCGCGATCCGCATGCAGCCGAAGTAATCGCCGCCTTTCGGCGGCAGCGGCGCAGGGGCAGGCAGTGACCGACGCAGGCAGCGCAGCGAGCGCGATCGAGCGCGAGGTCATGCGATATGACGTCGTCATCGTGGGCGCGGGTCCTGCGGGCCTGGCGTGTGCGATCCGCCTGAAGCAGCTCAAGCCCGCCGCCAGCGTGTGCGTTCTGGAGAAAGCCTCGGCGGTCGGTGCCCACTCGCTCTCGGGCGCGGTGCTCGAGCCCGCGCCGCTCGAGCGGCTGCTGCCGGAGTGGCGCCGCGAGTACCCCGGCATGAAGGTGCCGGCGGCGGAGGACGACTTCCGCATCCTCACCCGCAGCGGCTCCTTCAGGCCGGTTCCCGCTTCGCTGCTGAAGCTGCTGCCGCGCTCGATGACCTACTCGACGCCGTTCGACAACCACGGCAACTACATCATCTCGCTCGGGCAGCTCACGCCGTGGCTCGCCGCCAAGGCCGAGGGCGCCGGCGTGGAGGTGTTCGCGGGTTTTGCCGCCGCGCAGGCCGTGTTCGACGAGCGCGGTGCCGTCAAGGGCGTTCGCGTCGGCGACATGGGGCTGGACCGCGACGGCAAGCCCGGCCCCAACTTCACCGCCGGGGTGGAGATCCACGCCGGCCTCACGGTGCTCGCGGAAGGCGCCCGCGGCTCGGTCTCCAGGCAGCTGATCGCGAAATTCGACCTCAGCCGCGGGCACTGCCCGCAGACCTTCGCCCTGGGGTTCAAGGAGCTGTGGCAGCTGCCCGCCGGGCGCGTGCGCCCCGGGCGCATCGAGCATGCGCTGGGCTGGCCGGCCGACCCGCACACCTACGCCGGCAGCTTCCTCTATCACCTGGATAACGACCGCGTGTACGTCGGTTACATCGTCGGCCTCGACTACCAGGATCCGCGCCTGCAGCCCTTCGAGGCCTTCCAGCAGTACAAGAATCACCCGCGCGTGAAGCGGCTGCTCGCGGGCGGGGAGATCGTCTCGGCGGGGGCGCGCACCATTGCGGCCGGCGGCTGGCAGTCGACCCCGACACTGGAGATGCCGGGCGCGATCCTCATCGGCGATGCGGGCGGGACGCTGAACTTCGCCAAGATCAAGGGCGTGCATCAGGCGATCCGCTGCGGCGCGCTCGCCGGGGAGCACATCGCGCAAACCGGTGGCGGCAGCGGCTTCGACGCCCGGTGGCGCGCCTCCGAGGGCGGGCGCGAGCTCGAGCGGGTGCGCAACTTCAAGCCCGCGTTCAAGCGCGGCCTGTGGCTCGGGCTCGTGAACTCCGCCTGGGAGACGCTCACCGGCGGCAAATCGCCCTGGACGCTCAGGAACAGCGCCGACTGGTCGGCGCTGCACAAGCTCGACGAATACGCCTCGCCGCAGCGGCACTGGGTCGAGCGCACGCTGCCGCCGCGTGATCGGGTGTCGTTCGTGTTCTTCGCCGGCAACGTACACCAGGAGAACCAGCCGGTGCACCTGAAAGTGGCCGACACCGGCATCTGCGCACAGCGCTGCACCCGGGAATTCGGCAATCCGTGCGAGCGCTTCTGCCCGGCGGGCGTCTACGAGATGGTGGACGACGGCCACGGCGGGCGGCGGCTGCAGATCAACGCCGCCAACTGCGTCCACTGCAAGGCCTGCGACATCAAGGACCCGTACCAGATCATCACCTGGACCACGCCCGAAGGGGGCTCGGGGCCGAACTACCAGTCGCTGTAGCATTGCCGCGACCGAGCGGATGAATCGCGCACCGCGGAGCTCTCGATGTCTGAACTGTGGCGACCCTCCCCCGCGCGCATCGCGGATGCGACCCTGACACGCTTCACGAGCTGCGTGAACGCGCGCCGCGGCACGCAGCTGCGTGAGTACGCCGAGCTGTACGCCTGGTCACTCGCCGAGCCCGCAGATTTCTGGAGCGAGCTGGCGCGCTTCGCGGATGTGCGCGCGGACTGGGGCGCGGGACCTGCCATCGAGCACCCCGGGCGCATGCCGGGGGCGCGCTTCTTTCCGGGCGCGCGGCTGAACTTCGCCGAGAATCTCCTGAGATTCGGCGACGATCAGCCGGCACTGGTGTTCCGCAACGAGCGCGGCACGCGCCGCACACTCTCGTACCGGGAGCTGCGGGCGCAGGTGGCGCGCGTGGCCGATGGACTGCGCTGCGCCGGGGTGGTGGCCGGTGACCGCGTCGCCGGCTTCCTGCCGAACCTGCCGGAAGCGGCCATCGCGATGCTGGCGGCGGCCAGTGTCGGCGCTACCTGGTCGTCGTGCTCGCCGGACTTCGGCGTGCGCGGCGTGCTCGAGCGCTTCGGGCAGATTCAACCCAAGGTGCTGTTCAGCGCCGACGGCTACTTCTACGCCGGCAAGCAGCTCGATTCGCTGCAGCCCATGTCAGAGGCGCTGGCTCAGCTCACCGCGGTCGAGCGCGTGGTGGTGATCCCGTATGTCGATCCGCGGCCCAACCTGGCGGCGCTGGGGCCCGCGGCCGGCCGCGCCAGCCTCTGGCAGGAGTTCGGCGTCAGCGGGGGCGCCGCATCGTTCGCCCCGCTCCCCTTCGACCACCCGCTGTACATCCTGTATTCGTCCGGCACGACCGGCAGACCGAAGTGCATCGTGCATGGCGCCGGCGGCACGCTGCTGCAGCATCACAAGGAGCACCTGCTGCACACCGACCTGAAGCGCAGCGACCGGCTGTTCTACTTCACGACCTGTGGCTGGATGATGTGGAACTGGCTCATCAGCGGGCTCGCCTCAGGTGCGACGCTGGTGCTCTACGACGGCAGTCCCTTCCATCCGCACCCCGGCGTGCTGTGGGACATGGCGCAGCATGAGCGCATCACGATCTTCGGCACCAGCGCCAAGTACCTCTCGGCGCTGCAGAAGGACGGCTTCGTTCCGGCGCAGGCGGTGGATCTCACGGCGCTGCGCACCGTGCTGTCCACCGGCTCGCCGCTGCTGCCGGAGAGCTTCGACTACGTCTACAGCGCCGTCAAGGCCGACCTGCAACTCGCTTCGATCTCCGGTGGCACCGACATCGTGTCGTGCTTCGCACTCGGATGTCCGACGCGGCCGGTGTATCGGGGCGAGATCCAGTGCCGCGGACTCGGCATGGCGGTCGACATCTTCGACGACGCCGGCCGGCCGGTGCGCGGGGAGCGCGGCGAGCTGGTGTGCACGGCGCCATTCCCGTCGATGCCGGTCGGGTTCTGGAACGACCCCACGGGAGCGAAGTACCGCGCCGCCTACTTCGAGCGCTTCCCGGGTGTCTGGTGCCACGGCGACTACGCGGCGCTCACCGAGCATGACGGAGTGGTGATCTACGGGCGCTCGGATGCGGTGCTGAATCCGGGCGGTGTGCGCATCGGCACCGCGGAGATCTATGCCGCGGTCGAGAGCCTGCCGCAGATTCTCGAGGCGCTGGCGGTAGCCCAGGACTGGCAGGGCGATGTGCGTATCGTGCTGTTCGTGCGCCTGCAGAACGGGGCCGAGCTCGACGAAGCCCTGCAGCAGCAGATCCGCTCGACCATCCGCACGCACACCACCCCCAGGCACGTGCCGGCGAAGATCATCGCCGTGGCGGACATCCCGCGGACGCTCTCCGGCAAGGTCACCGAGCTCGCGGTGCGCAACGTGATCCACGGCCTGCCGGTCAAGAACCTGGATGCACTCGCCAATCCGGAGGCGCTGGCGCATTTCCGCGATCTGCGCGAGCTCGGGTCCTGAAGCGCGTGAGCGACGCCGCTGCGAGCGCGACCGCCGCCGCGTCCGCCGCCGCTGCCGCGGCGGCCCCGGGCGTGCTGCAAGCCCTAAATCACGCCGCGCCGGATCTGGTCCTGCTCGATCGATTCGAACAGGGCGCGGAAGTTGCCCTCGCCGAACCCCTCGTTGCCTTTTCTCTGGATGATCTCGAAGAAGATCGGACCGATGACATTGCGCGTGAAGATCTGCAGCAGCACTCCCTCGCCCTTCTGCGGATTGCCATCGATCAGGATGCGGCGGCTGCGCAGCTCGGTGAGCGACTCCCGATGGCCGGGCACGCGGGCGGCGAGGTTCTCATAATAGGTGTCGGGCGTGTCCTGGAACGCGACCCCGTGCCCTCGCAGCACGTCCACCGTGCGGTAGATGTCCTCGGTCGCGAGGGCGATGTGCTGGATGCCCTCGCCGTGATACTCGCGCAGGTACTCCTCGATCTGGCTCTTGTCGTCCTGCGACTCGTTGATCGGGATGCGGATCTTGCCGCACGGACTGGTCATGGCGCGCGACAGGAGCCCGGTGCGCTCGCCCTCGATGTCGAAGTAGCGGATCTCGCGGAAGCTGAACAGCTTCTCGTAGAAGCCGGCCCAGACATCCATGCGCCCGCGGCCGACGTTGTGCGTCAGATGGTCGATCAGGGTGAGGCCTGCTCCTTCGGCCGGCGCGCGCTCGGCCGCCGCGCCCGCCACCGGGCGAAAATCCACGTCATAGATCGAGCGCTCGCCGTACAGGTCGACCAGGTAGATGAGCGAGCCGCCGATGCCCTCGATGCAGGGGATGTTGAGCTCCATGGGACCGGCGCTCTGCGGTCCGGGCCTGGCGCCCAGTTGCAGCGCCCGGCGGAACGCTGCGGCCGCGTCGCGCACCCGGAACGCCATGGCGCACGCCGAGGGACCATGCGCGCGCGCGAACGCCTGTGCGAAGGACTCAGCTTCCGCGTTGATGATGAAGTTGATCTCACCCTGGCGGTGCAGGGTGACGTTCTTGGCGCGATGGCGCGCGACCACCGGGAACCCCAGCCGCTCGAACAGCGTGCGCAGCAGCTGCGGATCCGGGGCCGTGTACTCGACGAATTCGAAGCCATCCGTGCCCATCGGGTTGTCGTGCAGCTCGCCCATCAGTTCACCTCGCGGTCGCCGCGGCTGGCGGGCACGCGGAATCCGATCCGCCGCATCAGCTCGGAAAACATCGGCTCGCCGCGCAGTCCGTCAAAGACCGGCTCGGAATTGAGCTCGATCAGATCCGGATTACCCTCCTGGTACGCCCGCTCGAGCCATTCGAGGGTCCGCTCCTTGTCGCAAGCCGCGGCGTAGATCTTGGCAATGTTGTACGGCAAGACATAGTGCTCCGCCTGCGACGCCTGCAATTGTGCGACGATCCTGTGCGCCTCGCCGCTCATGCCTGCCATCGCATAACCGGTGCCGAGTGCCGCGAGCGTCTCGGTGCTGTGATTGGCGAGCCGTGCGGCAGTCTGCAGCTCCCGGATGGCCTCCGGGTAGCCTTTCTGCTGCAGGCGTACCAGGCCCATGCGCAGATGCGGCAGAAAGTGACTCGGATCGATCTCCTGCGCGCGCTGCAACACTTTCACCGCTTCATCGTATTGGCGCGCCAGGTACAGGATCATCGCCAGCGAGGCTGCGATCACCGGCGAGAGCGGGTCAGCCTGCTGCGCCCGGCGGGTCATCGCGATGGCTTCCTCGGGCCTGCCCATGGACATCAGGAATTCCCCATACCAGTAATAGACGATCGGCTGGGCCGGATGCAGCTCAATGGCCCGTAGAAAGTCCCGGTCCAGACCCTCCCAGTCCCAGTCGTGCAGACGAACGTGCGCCAGTGACCCGTGTGCCTCGCCCAGCTCGGCATCCAGCTCCAGCGCTTTGCGCGCGGCGGCCCGTGCTTTGCGGAAGGTTTCCTTGGCCGACACCATGCCGCGGCACGCGAGCATCACGTACGAATCCGCCACGCCGGCATAGGCCATGGCGTAGTCGGGATGACGGCGGATGGCCTCCTCGTACTGCGCAATGCTGTTGCGCATACCTTCTTCCGTGCGCCGGTTCCACAAATGCCGTCCCCGCAAGTAGGCCTCGTGCGCTTCGGGATCAATTGCCGCCACGCGATCCAATCGATGCTGTACTCCAACCGTGAGCTTGATCTGAATTTCCCGTGCGATGGCCCGCGCCACCTCGGCCTGCAGCGCCAGGATGTCATGCAGGCTGCGCTCGTAGCCCTCCGCCCACAGATGGGTCGCATCGCTGACGCGGATCAGCTGCGCCGTGATGCGCACCCGCTCCCCCGAGCGACGCACGCTGCCTTCCAGGAGGTGCGACACACCCAGCTCCTGCCCGATCTGCTGAGCGGTCTTGGTGGTGGACTTGTACTGCATGGCAGAAGTTCGCGCGATCACCCCGAGCTGTTCGGGGCTGAGCCGAGCCAACTGACTGATCATTTCCTCCGTCAGACCCTCGCTGAAGTAGTCATGCCTGCCGCCGCCGCTGAGGTTCTCGAACGGCAGCACTACCAGCATCCGCCTGCCGGCACCGGTCGCGGCGGCAGGTTGCGCCATCGCGGCACAGGGTCCAACGAACCGGTAACCGCGCTTCGGGAGCGTCTCGATGAACTGCCGCCCACCAGCGCCTTCGGCGAGGACTCTGCGCAGCAGAGAAATGTGTGAGGTAAGACTGCCCTCTTCCACCACCGCGTCCGGCCATACCCTGTGAAGCAATTCCTGTTTGCCAACAGGCTCGCCTTGCGCCTCCACCAGAGCGGCCAACAGGTCGACGGCTTTGGGCGTCAAAACGACGCGCCGTCCGTTGCGTAACAGCAGATGCGCCCGCACATCCAAGCGGTAGTGCCCAAATTCGTAGCGACCACCGGCAGCCATCGCGCGAACTCACAAGGAAATCCGTGAGAAAAATATCAGCTTTCGCACAGGACTTCCAAGTACGCGCCTGCGTATTGTGCCCCGCACGGACGGAGGCCACGAACATGACCAAACCCAGGCGCGCGCGCGGCGCAACTCTCCCGATGCGACTTCCTGGTGTCGGCGTGCTGCTGATGATTGCCGGCGCATCCGCCGTGCATGCGCAGGGCGCGCAACCCGAGCCGCGGCTGCGAGGCGCGGGCAGGCATCTGTTCATCTGCGCCGGTGATCAGGCGCGCCAGAACCCCGATTTTCTCGCCGTCGTGAATTTCGACGCGACTTCGGCCGACTACGGCAAAGTGATTGCGCGTGCTCCGCTGCCGGAACCCGGCGCGACAGGCAACGAGATGCATCATATCGGCCTGTCCGCCGACGGCAGGGTGGTCGCGTGCGGCGGACTGCTGAGCGTACTCAAAGGGCAAAAAGAGATTTTCTTTTGGAACGTCTCCGACCCAACCAAGCCCGAGCTCATCGCCGCCGCCGACCCACCGCTCTCCTCGATCACCGATGAATTCCAGGCCCTGCCGGACGGCGGCTTCCTGGTGACCATGATGGGCAGCGCCACCGGTCATGCCCCGGGCCGCGTGGCCGAGTTCGACCGTCACCTCGACCTGGTGGCCGAGCATCCCGCGAACCCGCCGGATGACGGCTTCAATCCGCACGGCATCGCGGTGCGCCCGGAAGTCAACCTGATGCTGACCAGTGATTTCATCTGTCCGGCCACCACCCTCAACGCGGTCCCCGGTAACCCCGACCTGCGCGGCAGCGTGCGGGTGTGGGACCTCAAGCGCCGCCAAATCCTGCGCACCATCGTGATCCCAAACGCCGGCGGCACCATCGACGTCAAGCTGATTCCCGGTGACGCCGCCGAGCGTGGCCTCACCGCGGGAATGCTCGATGACCAGCTGTATCTGTTGGACACCAGGCACGGCACCGCGCAAGCGGTCTTCGACTTCGCTTCCATCGCCAGGGGCGGCTGGCCGCAACTCATGCGTGTAACGCGCGACGGCAGTCGGCTGTTCATCTCGATGAATCAGGCGGGCAAGGTGGCGATGCTCGACGTTTCCGATCCGCAAAGGCCGCGCCTGCTGAAGGTACTCGATCTCGGACCCGGAGCCGGGCCGCACTACATTGCGCTCACCAGCGACGAGCGGCGCCTGGTCATCAGCGACTACTTTCTGAATGAGGACGGCTTCGGCAAGGTGCACGCCGAGGGTGATCACAAAGTCCACGTCGCTCGCGTGACTCACGACGACCTGACTCTCGACACGCGCTTCGAGCTCGATTTCAACAACGCGTTCGCAACCGGACCCGCGCGTCCGCACGGCATCGCGATCCAGTAGGATCGGTGCGGTTTTCTGACTGCGCGGCGGCTGCCACCCGCGCTGCGGGGCCGCACTGGGCACGGGGCCGCACCTGATCCGCCACCGTGCGGCACGCGGCTTGCGCCAGCGCCCGCGCCGCGGGGTCTGACGAGCCCGCCCTTCCGCGTGCGCCAGCCGCGACAATGTATAATCGCGCGCCGCAACACTGCGGGACCTGCGGCCGGCCCTTGCGGCCATGAAATCGGCCACGCGCACACGGCACCGCCGCTTTCCCCACCAGGATGATTGGGCATGCACGCGCCAGTTGCTGTCGATGAAAGCCGGCTGCTTCGCAGCATCCCCGCCGCGCGCGTCGCGCTGATCGAGCGCATCGCGCGCGCCTGCGGCGGCGGCGGCCGCAACGAGCTGCCGCAGCGCTTCCTGCGCGCCTACTTCCACGGCGTGGCGGAAGAGGACCTCGCCGAGCGCGCACCAAAGCACCTCGCCAAGGCGGCGCTCGCGCACCTCGCGTTCGGGGCGCGGCGCGCCCCGGGGCGTTCGCTGGTGCGGGTGTTCAACCCCGAAGCGCAGCGCGAGGGCTTCGAGTCCGCTCACACCCTGGTGATGACGGTCACCGACGACATGCCGTTCCTGGTGGACTCGCTCGGTATGGCCTTCAGCCGCGCGCAGCTCGCCGTGCACCTGATCGTGCATCCGGTGCTGCAGGCGCGCCGCGATCGCCGCGGTCATCTCGTTGATATCGGCGCCAACGGGGCCCAGGCCGCGCACCCCGAGTCCTGGCAACTGTACGAAATCGACCGCATCAGTGACCCGGCGCAGATCGAGCGGCTGCAGCGCGATCTGGAGGCGACACTCGCCGACGTGCGCTTCGCGGTCAGCGACTGGACGGCGATGCGCGAGCGGGTGCGCGAGATCATCAGCGGCCTGGAAAGCGACCCCCCGCCGCTGCCGGCGGCCGACGTGAGCGAGGCGAGTCACCTGCTCGACTGGATGGAAGGCCGGCACTTCGTGTTCCTCGGCTACCGTCGCTACCGGCTCGAGCGCGGCCGCTCCGAGGATCGTCTGGTGCCCGAGCCGCGCTCGGGGCTCGGCATCCTCAGCAGCGCGCGCCGGCAGGGGCGGCACCCGAGCGTCACCACGCTGCGCGGGGAGGTGCGCGCGCGGGCGCGCGAGCCGGAGCTGCTGATCGTGACCAAGGCGAACTCGATCGCCACCGTGCATCGCGGCGAGCGGCTCGATTACGTCGGCCTCAAGACCTTCGATCGTCGTGGACGGGTCGACGGCGAGCACCGCTTCCTGGGACTGTGGACCTCGACCGCGTATCACGGCAGCCCGCGCGACATCCCGGTGCTGCGCCGCAAGGTCGAGCGCGTCATCGAGCACTTCGGCCTCGACCCGGGCGGCCACGACGGCAAGGCGGTGCTGAACGTGCTGGAGACCTATCCGCGCGATGAGCTCTTTCAGGCCGGGGTCGCGGACCTCATCCACATCGTGCGCGGGGTGGTAAACCTGTACGAGCGGCGCACGGTGCGCCTGCTGGTGCGGCGCGACCCGTATCACCGCTTCTACTCCTGCCTGGTGTACGTGCCGCGCGACCGCTACAACACCGAGGTGCGCCAGCGCATCGAGCAGATCGCGCGCGGCGGCTTCGCCGGCACCAGCGTGGAGAGCAACGCGCAGATCTCCGGCTCGAGCCACGCGCGGCTGCACGTCGTGGTGCGCACCGACCCGGGCCGGCGCCATCACCCGGACTTTCCCGCGATCGAGCGCCACATCGCTGAAGCGGCCCTGACGTGGGCCGACCGGCTGCGGGAGCTGCTCACCGAGCGGCGCGGCGAGGCCGAGGGACTGGCGCTCGCGAGCCGCTACGGCCACGCGTTCCCGCTCGCCTACCAGGAGGCCGTGGCCCCCGGGGAGGTGCTCGCGGATCTCGCCGATCTCGAGGCGCTGCGCGGGCAGCCGCAGGCGCTGCAGCTGAACCTGCATCGCCCCGCGGGCCAGACGCCGCAACGGGTGCATCTGAAGATCGTCAAGCTCGCCGATCCGGTGCCGATCTCGGATGTGCTGCCGATGCTGGAGAACTTCGGGCTGCGCGTGATCTCCGAGCGTCCCTACGAGCTCGCCTGGCCGGAAGGCGGCGCGGCCTGGATCCAGGACTTCGAGCTCGAGCAGCGCGACGGGCTGATCGTCGACATCGCGCGCGTCGAGGCTAACTTCCGCGAAGGCTTCGCGGCCGCCTGGAGCGGCGCGGTGGAGAACGACGGCTTCAATCGTCTGCTGCTCGGCGCCGAGCTGAGCGCACGCCAGATCGTGATGCTGCGCGCCTACTGCCGCTACCTGCTGCAGGCCGGCGTGCCCTTCAGCCAGGCGTACATGGAGCGTGCGCTCGGGGCCAACGCCGGCATCGCCCGCGACCTGGCGCGCCTGTTCCAGACGCGCTTCGACCCCGCGGCCTCCCGCAACCACCGCGGCGGCGAGCGCAACGCCACGCATCTGGTCGCGCAGATCCGCTCCGGGCTCGACGCGGTCTCGAGCCTCGATGACGACCGCATCCTGCGCGCCTACCTGACCCTGGTGGAGGCGACGCTGCGCACCAACTTCTATCAGCCGGGCGCGGACGGTGAGCCCAAGGGCTACGTGTCCTTCAAGTTCGACCCGGCCCGGATCCCGGACCTGCCGCTGCCGCGTCCGAAGTTCGAGATCTTCGTCTACAGCCCGCGCGTCGAGGGCGTGCACCTGCGCATGGGCGATGTCGCGCGCGGCGGCCTGCGCTGGTCGGACCGGCGCGAGGACTTCCGCACCGAGGTTCTCGGCCTCATGAAGGCGCAGAACGTCAAGAACACGCTCATCGTTCCCGTCGGCGCCAAGGGCGGCTTCGTCCCCAAGCGCCTGCCGGCCGGCACGCGCGAGGAGGTGCAGGCGGAGGTCGTCGCCTGTTACCAGACCTTCATCCGGGGGCTCCTCGATCTCACCGACAACATCGTCGCCGGGCGCATCGTGCCGCCGGCGCAGCTCGTGCGCCGTGACGGCGATGACGCTTACCTCGTGGTCGCGGCCGACAAGGGCACCGCCACGTTCTCCGACATCGCCAACGCCATCGCGGCCGAATACGGCTTCTGGCTCGGAGACGCGTTCGCCTCCGGCGGCTCCGCGGGCTATGACCACAAGAAAATGGCCATCACCGCGCGCGGCGCCTGGGAGTGCGTCAAGCGGCATTTCCGCGACATGGACATCGATACGCAGAAGCAGGACTTCAGCGTCGCCGGCATCGGCGACATGTCCGGGGACGTGTTCGGCAACGGCATGCTGCTATCGCGGCACATCCGCCTGCAGGCCGCCTTCGACCACCGCCATATCTTCATCGACCCGGACCCGCATCCCGCGGTGGGTTTCGCCGAACGCGCCCGCCTGTTCGCGCTGCCGCGCTCGAGCTGGGACGACTACGATCGCAAGAAACTCTCCCGCGGCGGCGGCGTCTTCCCGCGGGCGGCGAAATCGATCCCGCTGGCGCCGGAAGCGCGCGCGCTGCTGGGCCTGGAGAGCGCGAGCGCCCCGCCGAATGAAGTCATCCGCGCCATCCTGCGCCTGCCGGTCGACCTGCTGTGGAACGGCGGCATCGGCACTTACGTGAAGGCGAGTGACGAGCGCAATGCCGAGGTCGGCGACCGCGCCAACGACGCGGTGCGCATCAACGGCCGCGAGCTGCGCGCCAGGATGGTCGGCGAAGGGGGCAACCTGGGCCTCACGCAGCGCGGGCGCGTCGAGTACGCGCTCGCCGGGGGCCGCCTCAATACCGACTTCATCGACAACTCCGCCGGCGTCAACACTTCCGACGTCGAGGTGAACATCAAGATCCTGCTCAACCCGCAGGTAGCGGAGGGCAAGCTGTCGCGCGGCGATCGCAACCGCCTGCTGGCGCGGCAGACCTCCGAGGTCGCAGCCCTGGTGCTGCGCAACAACTATCTGCAGAGCCAGGCCTTGAGCACGCTCGAGCTGCAGTCCGCGGCGCGCCTGCAGGAATTCCAGCATCTCATCCGCGCGCTGGAGCGCAGCGGTGAGCTCAACCGCGCACTGGAGTTTCTGCCCAGCGACGATGAGCTCACCGAGCGGCGCAAGAGCGGCGTCGGGCTCACCCGGCCGGAGCTCGCGATCCTGCTCGCCTACAGCAAGATCTGGCTCAACAAGCACCTGCTCGCCTCGAACGTACCGGAAGATCCCTACCTGTCCGCGGAGCTGGAGCGCTACTTCCCCGCTGCGGTACGGGAGCGCTTCCCGCGCGCCATCGCCCATCACCGGCTGCGGCGCGAGATCATCGCCACCGCCACCACCAACAGTCTGGTCAATCGCATGGGGCCGACGTTCGTGCCGCGGGCGCAGGAGGACACCGGCGCGGAGCCGGCGCAGATTGCGCGCGCCTACACGGCGGCGCGCGAGATCTTCGCGATGCGCGCCGTGTGGGAGCACATCGAGGCGCTGGACAACAAGGTGCCCGCCAAGCTGCAGTACGAGGCCGCCTTTCAGACCAGCCGCCTGCTGCGGCACGCGACCTACTGGCTGCTCAGCTCGCGCAGCAGCGGACTGCAGGTCGATGCCGCAGTCGGGGAGTTCCGCGACGGCGTGCACGAGCTGGACGCGGAAATTGCCCAGGTGCTCACCGGGGCGGAGCTCGCGCGCTTTGACGAGAGCCGCACGCACTACAGCCAGGCGGGGCTCCCGCCGCCGCTCGCGGCGCGCGTCGCCAGCCTCGAAGCGCTCAACGCCGCGCTCGACATCGTGGAAATCGCCGCCGCGCATCGCGTCAGAGTCGCCGAGACCGCCCGCGTGTACTTCGAGGTCGGTACACGCATCGGCTTTGACTGGCTGCGCGCGCGCATCGAGAAGCTCACCGTCGAGGGCCCGTGGCAGGCGATCGCCCGCACCGGGCTGCGCGATGCGGCGCTGCGGGTGCAGCGCCGCCTCACCGAGCGGGTGCTGGCACGCAAGAACCGCGGCAGCGCCGAGGCGCGCGTCACCGCCTGGGTGGAAGCGGCCGGCAAGGACCTGGCGCACTGGCAGCACACGCTCGCCGACATGCGCGCGGCGGGCGCGGGCGACTTCGCCACGCTGACGGTCGGCGTGGAGTCGGTGCGCAAGCTGGCCGGCTGAAATGCCTGGCAAGCTCATCCTGGTGCGCCACGGCCAGAGCACCTGGAACGTCGAGAACCTGTTCACCGGCTGGACCGACGTCGATCTGGCGGATTCCGGCCGCGCCGAGGCGGCGCAGGCGGCACGGGAGCTGCTCGCGCAGGATGTGGCTGTCGAGGTGGCGTTCACCTCGGTGCTGAAGCGCGCCATCCGCACCCTGTGGATCATGCTCGATGAGCTGGATCGGATGTGGGTCCCGGTGGAACGCTCCTGGCGGCTGAACGAGCGCCATTACGGTGCGCTGCAGGGGCTCAACAAGGCGCAGACGGTCGCGCAGCACGGCGAAGCCCAGGTGAAGGTCTGGCGCCGCAGTTACGACATTGCGCCCCCGCCGCTCAGCAGCGACGATCCGCGGCACCCGCGCTTCGACCCGCGCTACGCCGGCGTGGAGGCGGCCGCGCTGCCGGCCACCGAGTCGTTGCAGGACACGCTGGCGCGCGTGCTGCCCTTGTGGCACGCGCGCATTGCGCCCGAGCTGCGCTCGGGCCGCCATGTGCTGGTCGTGGCGCACGGCAACAGCCTGCGCGCCATGGTCAAGATGCTCGACCGGATCCCCGAGAGCGAGATCGTCGAGCTCAACATTCCGACCGGCGTGCCGCTGCTGTACGAGCTCGACAGCGAGCTGCGGCCCCGCGGCAGTCGCTACCTCGGCGACCCGCAGGCGATCGCCGCCGCCGCCGAGGCCGTCAGGCGCCAGACCGAAAAGCGCTGAAGCGTCGGCCGCCCGCCCCGTCAGGATGCGCGGCTCCCGCCATCGCCCGCTCAGGCCTGCGCGTACTTGTCCGCTCCGAGAAAGTGCAGCGACACGTACGGCTCGTCGCCCACCACCCAGCTGTCATGGGGCACAGGCGGAATGTAGAAAAGCTGCCCCGCGCGCAGCTCGATGATGGTGCCATCATCAAACGCTGCGGTCGCGACTCCCGCGAGAACGAGCCCCACGTGCTCCACCGAACAGCGCGACAGTCCCAGGCCAGGGCCTACGTGCGTCGACCACTTCCACCCAGGCTGGTAGGTGGCGCGACCGAGTGTCATTCCCCCCAGGTGCACCAGCTCGAACTTGCCGTGCTCGAGAGCGCGCGTTTCGTCCGGAGCCTCAAAGCTCTTGAGGATCGCTCGCACCTCCGCGTGGCCCGCGCCGGCCCCGGCCGGGCCCGCCGTGCCTGCCCCAGCCCGCTCGGTGCGCGCTTTGCCCGCCGCCCAGCCGTCGTAGCGCCCGTGGTACTCGGTGGCGAGCGCCCCCAGACGGCGGCTGACGTCCTGCATGTCCGGCACGACCAGGCGCATGGTCTTGCTGGCGTGCAGGCTGAAGGCGAGCTCGCGGTCGTTCTCGACAGGCTTCGCGTCGACCTGGAACTCCGGCTCGAGCCGCGCGCGCGCCGCCTGGCAGGCGGCCTCATCCGGCAGCGCGAGGAAGAAATCCACCGGGTAGTCGTTGAAGGGCGCATAACCCTGCGAACGCAGCCGGCCGATCATCTGCTCGTCCCAGGACTCGGCGCGCGAGGTCTGCGCCGCGCGCAGCTTGAAAGAGATGCGCAGCACGACCAGGCCGAGTGCGCCGAGCAGCAGAACGATGTAGAACCACGCCACGACTGCCGCTCGCGCGTGAGGCTCAGTCGGGGCCTTTGTGGGGGAACTGCGGCTGGCGCTTTTCCAGGAACGCGCTGATGCCCTCCGTCGCCTCGGCGCTCACGGCGTGGGCGGCAATGGTCTCGCTCTCGAGAACCATGTGCGACTCGAAGGCGCCGAGGGAATGCGCCAGCAGCCGCTTGGTGGCCCCGAACGCGCCGCGGGCGCCGCGCGCCAGCTGCTCGGCGATCTCCAGCGCGCGCCCCGGCAGCTGCTCGTCGCGCACCACCTCGTTCACCAGGCCCCAGGTGAGCGCCTCGGCGGCCGGCAGGGCGCGGTTGAGCAACAGCAACTCCATGGCGCGCTTCACGCCCACGATCCGCGGCAGCAGGAACGAGGTGCCGGCATCGGGCGTGAGGCCGACGCTGGTGTAGGCGAGCTTGAACCCCGAGCTGCTGCCGCACAGCGCGAGATCCGCCATCGCCACCAGTCCGACACCCGCTCCCGCGGCGGTGCCGTTGACCGCGGCGATGACCGGTGCGTCCATGCGCACAAAGTGCGAAATGGCCGCGTGCAGATAGGTGGTGAGCTCGCGCACGTAATCGCTGCCGGCGCCGCTGCGCGCGGCCACCCCGCGCAGGTCGCCGCCGAAGCAGAAATGACGGCCGGCGCCCGTCAGAACCACCGCGCGCACCGCGGCGTTGCGCGCACAGGTCATGGCGGCGGCCAGCAGATCCATCGCCATCTGCAGGTTGAGCGTGTTGGCGCTCTCCGGGCGGTTCAGGGTGACCAGCGCCACCGCACCGCGGGTCTCGACCTCGACACTCGCGGCAGCCATCGCTGGCTACTCGTCGGGCGCGATCCGCACGCGCAGCCCGGCAAGCTCGGCGGTGAATTCGACCTGGCAGGAGAGACGCGAATTCTCCCGGTAGTGCGCCAGTTCCGACAGCAGCTCGCGCTCATCCGACATCATCGCCGGCAGCCGCGTCTGCCACTCCGGATCCACGTACACGTGACAGGTGGCGCAGGAGCACATGCCGCCGCAGATGGCCGCCACGCCGTAGTCGAGCTCGCGCAGGTTCTCCATCACCTTCAACCCGGTCTTGCCCTCCACTTCGTGCTCGACTCCGTCGCGGTCCACGACTCGCATCAGTGCCATGCAGGTGCCTCGAGACCTCGGGGATTTGCTTGAGGCGGATGTGCCCCGAATCTGCTAGTTTGCCGGTTCGTTCTGCAGCCCGCCAGCCCGGGTGCGGGCGCAGGTACCTGTCAGGCCGGCGGCAGCGGCCCGAGCACCTTCATCACGAATACGGCCTTGTCGGATCCTGTCTCCAGACTCTGGAATGTCGCGCGCAGCTCCCGTCGCAGTGCCTCCATGACGTCCTCGTACGCTCCGAACAGCTGCGTGCTCAGGCTGTTCGTCACGACCTTGAGGCGCGGGTCATCGTTCAAGCGAGCGATGAACGCGCGGATCGGCGCAACGAAGTCGCTGTTGAGCGGATACAGGCTGATCTCGACCCCGATGTCCATGCGTGTCCCCTCCGCAGGTTGTCGTCAGTATCGCACGCACCGCCGCAAGGCCGCTGCGGCTATGATCGCTGCCGGGACTAGAATTGCCTGCCCGGGCGGAAACGGCGGGTGAGGAACGATGACGCGCAAGATCCAGGTTCATCAGGTTGACGCGTTCACCCGCGAACCCTTCACCGGCAACCCGACCGGTGTGGTGCTGAACGCCGATGCGCTCTCCGAGGCGCAGATGCTCGCCATCGCGCGCGAGCTCAACAACGCCGAGACCGCCTTCATACTCTCCCCGGACGGCGCCGATCACACGGTGCGGGCGCGCTTCTTCACGCCGCGCAGCGAGGCCGGGTTCGTGGGCCACGCCACCGTGGCCGCCCAGTACGTGTTATCGCGCCGGCACGAGGCGCCGCGCCGGCAGCGCCAGAAGTCCAAGGCCGGGATCGTCGACATCGAGGTACAGGGCACCGAGCCGGATCGGCGCATCGCGATTCGCCGCAAACCCCCGCCCGTGGGGCGCGAGCTCAACGACCGCGAGCGGCTCGCGGTGCTCGATGCGCTGGCGCTCGCCTCCGAGAGCCTCGACCCGCGCATACCGCTGCGTATCGTCGGTGCGGCCGGTACGCGGCTGATGATCGGGGTGCGCGGGCCCGAGCCCCTCAAGCATCTGAAACCCGACGTCACACGGCTCACCACGCTGTCGGCGCAGATCGGCGCGGCCGGCTACTTCGTGTTCACCCTCACGCCGGGCGCCGCGGACCACCTGACCGAGTCGCGCATGTTCTGCCCGGCGCTCGGCATCCCGGAGGATCCGGTCAGCGGCAACGCCCACGGGCTGCTCGGGGCCTATCTGGCGCAGCTGCGGCTGCTCACGCGCAGCGGCGAGGGCGCGCGCTTCACCGGCATCCAGGGACACTCGCTGCACCGGCCCGGACGGGTCGAGGTCGAGCTCGAATTCAGCGGCGAGACCCTCGCCGGCGTCTGGATCATCGGCCAGGCGGTGTCGATATTCGAGACCGAGATCGTGTTCTAGGGAACGTCATGCCGCAGTTCGAAGCCGCACTGCGGCTCGCCGAGGTTCCGCCGGGAAGCATGCGCGCCTGCCTCATCGGCGGCCGCGAGATCCTGATCTGCCACACGCGTGAAGGCATGTTCGCGCTGGACAACATCTGCACCCACGCGCATGCGCGCCTGTGTGAAGGGCGCCTGCGCGCCACGCGCCTGGTGTGCCCCTTGCACGGCGCCTCGTTCGACATCCGCGACGGCCGGGTGCTCGGCCCGCCCGCGGAACTGCCGCTGCCGACGCACGCGGTGCGCCTCGTCGGCGAGGTCATCGAAGTGGCGCTCGCTCCGGTCCCGCCCTAGACGGTGCTGCGCACCCGTCGCACCAGCCACGCGGCCGGGAGCGTCACGCACGCGCCGATGAGAAACGGCGCCGCCGCTCCCAACAGCGCATAGATCGGCCCGGAAGTGAAGGGTCCGAGCACGCGCGCCAGACTCGCGCTCGCCACGTACGCACCCAGCACCGCCCCGCGGTCGTGACCGCGCGATTGCTTCGAGGCGAGCGCGGACGCGCTCGGGTTGTAGGCGCCGAGCCCGGTGCCGCACAACATCAGCCCGATGACGGTGACGGCGAGCGTGGGCGCCCGGGCGAGGGTGATGAGTCCGGCCACGTAGGCGAGTACGCCGAACATCGCCAGGCGCGCCTCCCCGAGCCAGGGCGCGAGGATGCGCACCGCCCCGCCCTGCATCAGCAGCGCCGGCAGGGCGACGCCGAACAACAGAAACCCGACGGTGCGCGGCCCGAAGCCGTACTTGTGCAGCGCCCAGATGGCGAAAATCGATTCGAGGATCGACTGCGAGTAGGTCACGGCGAGCGTCGCGGCGCCGAGCAGAGCGAGCGCCGGGCGCTCGCGCAGCAGCCGCCATGAACCGCGCCGTGGCTCCTGGGCGTGCTCGCGCCGCTGCGCGCCGGTGCGACTCTCCGGCAGCACCCATTTCACCAGAGCGATCGCGAGCACGCTCAGGCACGCCGACACCACCGCCGGCGCCACGAAATCAGCGCGCGCGGCATCCCGGCCCGAGAGCAGACCCCCCAGGGGCGGGCCGAGCGTGAAGCCGATGCCGATGGCCGCGCCGACCAGGCCGAGCGTGGCCGCGCGCTGCGGCGCCGCGCTCACGTCCGAGGCGTAGGCGAAGGCCGCGGCGATGTTGCCGGCCATGAAACCGGCGAGCATGCGCGAGACGAGCAACCACCAGACGTTGGGCGCGCAGCCGAGCAACACGTACGACACGCAGGCACCCGCGAGACTGCTCATCAGGATCGGTCGGCGCCCGTAGCGATCGCTGAGGCGCCCCCACAGAGGCGCCGCCAGCAGCTGGCACAGCGAGTAGCTGCCGAGGATCGGCGTGATGAAAGCGGGCGCCGCGCCGAAGCGGTCGGCCATGTACGGCACCAGCGGAACCAGAATGCCGAAGCCGAGCGTATCGATGATGCAGAAGAGAAACAGCGCTCCGAGCTGGTGGCGCACCTGCTGGCTCTCTCAAGGTTTGTGGGCGGGGACGAGCGCCGACACGTCCGGGCTCGGAGGGGCGGGCGGGGTGTAGTCGCGCGCTCCGCGAATGATCAGGTTGGGGACGCGGCTGTCGTCCCAGCCGGCATCGCGCCCCGCGGGTGCGGTGCGCAGTATCGCGATCTGCAGCGAGGGCACCAGCCACAGGCGATTACCCTCCTCGCCCTGCACCGCGAACAGGTCGCGCGCGGCGTACGGCTCGCGCCCGGGCGCGGCCGGGGATCCGAGCCGCAGGTAGGCGCCGTAGCGCGGGTCGGCCCGCGAGGGCGTGCGCATGAGCGTGACCCAGCCGGGACGAATGACCTCATCGCCGCGGTAGTTGCCATCGCGCAGCAGCAGCTGCCCGATGCGGATCCAGTCACCCTGGCGCGCCAGCAGGCAGCAGTCCGCGTGCACCGCGCCTCCGGGATGATCGAGCCGCAACCACGCGTCGGCGGCTCCGATCCGCCGCCACAGGACCTGCGACAGGTACACCGCGTAGCGCTGATGGGTGACGCGCTCGAGAAGCAGCGCCAGCAGCTGTGCGTCCGCGGGCTGCTCCAGGCGCGCGCTGCCCGGCGCGCCGGCGAGCGGCTCACTCAGCGCGGCGGCGGTCAGGCCCGTGCCGCGCTCGCGCGCAGCCGTCTCAGGCGCCAGGCCGCTGGAGCTCTGCAGCAGGTTGCGCACGGTGATGGCGCCACGGGGGTCCTGGCGCCACTCGCTGATGAGGGCGCCGATCGGCTCATCCGGCCAGCCGATCTGGCGGTGCGAGATCGCTACCCCGACGGCGAGCGCCGCGAGCAGCGGCGTGAAGGACTGGGCGTCTGCCAGGGTGTCGAAGCCGCTGCCCTGCCAGTAGCGCTCGAAGACGATGTGATCATGGCGGCTGACGATCAGCGCCCGGGAACCGTGCTCGCCGGCGTAGGCGGCGGCGGCTTCCAGGGCCCCTCGATCGAGCGACTCGAGCTCGGGCGCCACGCGCGGGGCGGGCGGCTCGTTACCGCCGGCGAGCAGCTCGCGCGGCGGCGGCGCGCCGGCGTCTCCCCGCCATAGCAACAGCGCGACGGCGATTGCGCCGATCAGGACGAGCGGCGCCACCCACGCCAGGAGCCGCACGCCGCGCGGCCTCACCGTGCGCCTCCGGCGAGGCGCCGGCGCCGCCCGAGGGGCCGGCGGACCGGACCGCAGTACACCGCGCGACCCCGCGCCAGCTCGAGCTCATGGCTGGCACAGCCGAGCCAATCGCCCGGGCGATGAGCGCTCAGCACCACGGCCGTCCCGCCCGCCGCCAGAGCCAGCACGCGCCCCGTCAGGGCGCGGCGCGTAGGACCATCGACGCCCGCAAAGGGCTCATCCAGCAGCAGCAGCTGCGGCTCGCGCACCCAGGCGCGTGCAAACAGCACCCGCCGCGACTGTCCGTAGGAGAGCTCGCCCAGGGTGCGTGTCGAGAGGCTCGTCAGAGCGAACAGCGCCAGCGTGCGCCGCGCCGCGGACCGATCGGCGGCGCTCGGCGCATCGTTCAGACCGACGCTCGCATGGCGCCCGGATTGCACCACCTCGGCGACGCTGAGCTGCGCCGGATGATCGGCCTGCAGATGCGGAGCGATGAGGCCCACCCGTCTCCTGAACACATCCAGCGCCACGCCCGCACCCGTGCCGGCGCGCTCGATCGCCCCGCCCGCGGCGACACCGTGGTCGCCGTACAGAGTGCGCAGCAGCGTCGTCTTGCCGGAGCCGTTGGGTCCGTGGATGACCCAGAACTCACCGGCGCGCACCGTGAGGGAGACCCCGTCGAGCACGCGGCGTCCCTCCAGATACACGCGCGCCTCGTTGAGCCGCACGAGGCTGCGCCCCCCGGAGCGTGCCTCATGGCGCGCACCCGGCGCCGGCGACTCGCGCGGTGGCGCAGCGAGCCAGCGCTTGAGCGGCGCGCGACTGAGCCTCCCGCGGTACACGATGCGTCCGCGGCGGAGCAGCAGCGCGTGGGTGGCCCCCGGCGGCACATCCTCCAAGCGGTGCGTGGCGAGCACCCACGGCAGGCGGCCAGTGCGGCGGGAGAGCCAGCGCAGCACGCGCGCGCGGTTGATCTCATCCAGTCCGTTCAGCACCTCGTCGAGCAACAGCAGCCGCGGCCGCGATACCACAGCGCGCGCCAGCAGGATCACCCGCCGCTCCCCGTACGACACGGACAGCAACGGGCGCGGCGCCAGGTGCGCCACCGCCAGACGCTCGAGCGCGCGGCGAATGCGCCGGCGGTCGGCCCCGGTGAGCGCATCGAGGGGAATGTCGGTGCGATACAGACCCGTGCCGACGATGCGCTCGACCGGCATGTTCCAGCCGTAGCGCTGATACTTGTCCTGCCGCTCGGCCCCGAGGTAGGCGATCTCGTCCTTGATGCCAAAGGGGGTGCTGCTGAGCTGCCGGCCGAGGAGGTACTGGCGCGTCGCGCGCGCCGCCGCCTTCGGCCACACGATCCCGGCGACGAGTTTCAACAGCTGCGTCTTGCCGGCGCCGTTGGCTCCGGCCAGCACCCAGCGCTCCCCTGGCCGTATGGTCCAGCTGATGCCTTTCAGGACGGTGCGCCCGCCGCGGTGCAGGCTGAGGCGCACGAGGCGCACTTCGAGGTACCGCGTGCCGGCGCTGCTCATCGGGCGCATTGGATCACAGCCGCGCGCGGCGGATGGGTTATTCTTGGGGTCCGATGCGAGCGCGGCTGTTGGCGCCCCGGTACTGGCTCACCTGGGCGGGCTTGGGGTTGTTACGTGTAGCGGCGTTGCTGCCGTTCCCGCTGATGGTGGCGGTCGGCCGCGCGCTGGGCGCGGTGCTGCGCCGCCTGCCGATCGGTTTCGTCAGAACCGCGCGACGCAACCTCGAGTTGTGCTTCCCCGAACTGTCCCCTCAGGCGCGCGAGCGACTGCTCGATCGGCACTTCGAGAGCCTCGGGATCGCGCTGCTGGAAATTCCGCTCGCCTGGTGGCTCTCCCCGGCGCGGCTTGCGCAGATGGTGCGCATCGAGGGCGCCGAGCATCTGCGGGCCGCCGTGGCGCGCGGCCGCGGCGTGATCCTGCTCACCGCCCACTTCACGCCCATGGAGATGGCAGGCCGTGCGCTCGCCAGCGTGACGCCGGTCAGTTTTCTCTACCGGCCGACGCGCAATGAGGTGCTGGCGTACGCGCTGAAGCGCTTCCGCAACAACTATGGCTCCCAGGGCATCCCCAGGGACGACATCCGCGCCTTCATCACGGCGCTGAAGAACAACGAGTGCGTCTGGTATGCGCCCGATCAGAGCTATCGCAAGAAGGGCGCGGAGATGGTGCCGATGTTCGGCATCCCGGCGGCCACCAACACGCTCACTTCGCGCCTGGCGGGTATAACCGGGGCCGCGGTGTTGCCGTACTTCCTGCAGCGCCTGCCGGGAACGCAGGGCTACCGCGCGATCATCCATCCGCCCCTCGAGAACTTCCCGAGCGACTGCCCGGCGGCCGACACCGAGCGCTTCAACCGCATGATCGAGGCGCAGGTGCGTGCGGCCCCCGAGCAGTACCTGTGGATTCACCGCCGCTTCAAGGGGCTCTCCCAGGACTATCCGGACTATTACGGCCAGCGGGCGCAGCGTCGCGCGTGAGCGACCCGAGGGCGGCAAGCTACGACCTGCTGATCGTCGGTGGGGGGATCAACGGCACCGGAGTCGCCCGCGACGCGGCCGGACGCGGGCTGAAGGTACTGCTGTGCGAGCAGGACGATCTGGCCTCACACACCTCCTCGGCCAGCACCAAGCTCATCCACGGTGGCCTGCGTTATCTGGAGGAGTTCCACTTCTCGCTGGTGCGCAAGGCGTTGCAGGAGCGCGAGGTGCTGCTCGGTGCCGCGCCGCACATCATGCGGCCGCTGCAATTCATCATGCCGCACGCCGCGCACCTGCGCCCGGCGTGGATGATCCGCGCCGGGCTGTTGCTCTACGATCACCTGGCCGCGCGCGCGCGCCTGGCCGGCTCCGCCTCCGTCGACCTGCGCACGCACATCGCCGGCGAGCCGCTCAAGGCGGGCTATCGGCGCGGCTTCCTGTACTCCGACGGACAAACCGACGATGCGCGACTCGTGGTGCTGAACGCACTCGATGCGCGCTCGCGCGGCGCCACCATCCTCACTCGCACCCGCTGTGAGCGGCTCTCGCCGCGCGGCGCCCTCTGGAGCGCAACGCTCGGCGGCGGCCGCGAGCCGCGGGTCATCGAGGCGCGCGCAGTGGTGAACGCCACCGGCCCCTGGGTGGGTCGTTTCCTTGCCGAGGCCACCCCGGTGCGCGCCTCGCGCCAGGTGCGCCTCGTGAAGGGCAGCCACATCGTGGTACCGCGGCTGTTCGCGCATCGCTTCGCCTACATCTTCCAGAACGAGGACCGGCGCATCGTGTTCGCGATCCCCTACGAGCACGACTTCACTCTGCTCGGTACCACGGATGTGGATTACCACACCGATCCGGGGGCGGTAAGGATCGACGCCGGGGAAGTGTCCTACCTGTGCACGCTCGCCAACCGCTACTTCAGGCAGCAGCTCTCGCCGGCCGATGTCGTGTGGAGCTACTCGGGCGTGCGGCCGCTGCTCGCCGATGAATCGACCGACCCCATGCGGGTCACGCGCGACTACGCCCTGGAGCTCGATCGGCAGCCCCTCCCCCTGCTGTCGGTGTTCGGGGGCAAGATCACCACCTACCGCCGGCTGGCGGAGGATGCGGTGAACCGTCTGACTGCGGCGCTCGGCGTGCGCGCCCGCCCCTGGACCGCGGGCGCGAAGCTCCCCGGCGGTGACCTGCCGCAGGGGAGCCTGGCGGTGTTTCTGCGCACGCTCGAGCGGCGCTATCCGTGGCTGCCCGCGCGCATGCGCCGGCGCTACGCCCATGCGTACGGCACGCGCCTCGAGCGCCTGCTCGGGACCGCCGGCACGCTCGCGGACTTGGGAAGCGAGCTGTTGCCGCAGCTGTACGAGCGCGAGGTCGAGTACCTGTGCCGCGAGGAATTTGCGCGCACCGCGCAGGACATTCTGTGGCGGCGCACCAAGCTCGGCCTGCACCTGCTGAACGTGGACGCAGGTCCCCTCGAGCGCTGGCTCGAGGCCGGCGGCGGCGCGGCCTAGACGCGTCGCGCTCGGGCGACAGGGTGCTCCTGTGACCAGCATCGCGATTTTCGGGGACGCACCGTGCTAGCGTGGCGCACCGAGCGTTGAGGTCGCCCCTTGTTGACGATGCCCGATTCAGTGCTTGCCGCCATCATCGCGGGCACCGCGACGCTGTCGGCGTCGTTGCTGCAGCTTCGATCCGCCCTGCTCAGGGAGGCGACGCGCGGCCAGTCGGCCACCCGCCGCAAGGGCCGGATCCAGCTGATCATCCTGCTCGTCGTGGTCGGCGGAGCCGCCATTGCCGGCTTCGCCCTCTCGCAATGGCTCACCTCCGGCGAGCGCCTGGCGCAGAACACGCTGCAACGCGAGCTGCAGGCGCGCGTCGCGGAGATCAGCCGCACCGCCAGCCAGCTCGAGCTCACCCGCGCCGGGGCACGCGCCGAGATCGAGGCCGGAGTCCTGCGCCAGATCGGCACCGACGGGGTGGTGGTCACGGCCACCGTGGCGGCGTGCCGGCCGGCATTGGTGGTCAGTGCGCCCGGCATGTCCTCACCGCTCGGGGTGTCGGCGGAAGCGGCGACGCCGGCCGTCCGCGCCTGCACCGAAGCCGAGGCGAGCCCGGTGACGCTGTGCGCCACCATTCCGGGCAGCGCCAAGGTCACGGAGGTCGAGGTCTTCAGCCGCCCCGCCGACAGCGATGCGCCCTGGAGCGCGAACCGATTAGTCCCCGGTCAGGAATCGGGACAGGCGCGCTTCGCGGAGAAGTACACGCAAAGCGCTCCCGAGGCCGGCACGCAACAGGTCTGCCAGGGCTTTACGCACTGGTCCGCCGATCACGCCCGTCTGGTGCGCATGATCGTGCGCTACTCTCTCTAGCCCGACGTCCGCATAATTGCCCGCTCGCGAGGGTCGACCCTCGGAGGGGGGCTGTTGATCTCTGCGCCGCGTCCGTCTCTATCCGCGCGTTCGTTGGCCGTGCTCATCGTGCTGGCGCTGGCGCCGCTGTGGCTGTGGGGCATGTTCGGGCGCGGCCTGTGGACGCCCGATGAGCCGCGCGAGGCCGACATCGCCTGGCGCATGAGCCAGCAGACTGACCGCACCTTGCCGCAGCTCGCCGGCACGCCGTTCCTCGAGAAACCGCCGTTGTCCTACTGGATGTCGGCGGTCGCCATTTCGCTGTTCGGTGATTCGGCCGCCGCCGCACGCGTCCCCAACCTGCTGTACGCGGCGATCACCGCGCTGGCGGTGGGCGCGCTGGCGCTGGCGATGCAGACCGATGCACCTTCCGCGCTGCTGGCGGCGCTCATCGCCGCGAGCGCACTGACGGTGTTTCGCGCGAGCAGCTGGCTCGCGCCCGACGCCTGCCTGCTGGCCGGCAGCGCGCTCGCACTGCTGGGCGCGTGGCGCGGCTACCGCGCCAGCGCCGGCCGGCACAAAGCGGCGGGCTACACGCTGATGCACCTCGGTGCGGCGATCGGCTTCATGGCCAAGAGCGCACCTGGATGGCTGGTGCCGGCACTGGCGCTCGGCACGCTCGTGGTGTGGGAACGGCGCTGGTCGGAACTGCGCCGCTGGGAGCTGTACGCGGGACTGGCGCTGCAGGGACTCATCATCGGCCCGTGGGTGCTGGCGGTCGCGCGTACCGGGCATGGTGCGGAGGCGCTGCGCGCGCTGTTCTGGAACAACGTCGTGGGACGCTTCACCCAGGTGGCCGCTCCCGCCGCCCTCGACTACACCAGCGGACACCGTAACACTGCCGGCAAGTACCTCCTCGAGTTGCCGCTGTACCTGCTGCCGTGGACGTTCGCGGTGGCGGCGGCGTTGTGCCGGGCCTGGAACCGGGTGCGCGAGGCGGCGCCTTCGGCTACGGCGTGGCGGTTCGCGATCGCAGCGAGCCTGCCGTTCCTCGCGCTGCTGTCGGTGGCGGCCACGGCGCGCGACATTTACGCTGCGCCCGCGCTCCTCGGGCTCGCCGTTCTCACCGGGCTGTGGGCGTGCGAGGGGCAGCGCGCGCCGACCCGGCTGGACCAGCTGGCCGTGGCCGCAACGCGTGTCCTCGCCGGCACGCTCGGCGGCGTGCTGGTTGCGGCGCTCGGCCTGCTGTTCGCCTCGGGCGCAGGTGCGCCGTTCGCATGCCTGGCGGCGGCGCTCGCCGCCGCGACCTCGACGCTCGCGGGGCTGGCACTTGGCACGCAATCACAGCGCCGCGGGGATCTGCAGCGCAGCCTCGCCTGGACCTACACCGGCTACGCCGCCGCGCTGTGTTTCACCGCGCTTGCGGTGCTGCCGATCATCGATCGGTGGCAGGACCTGCCGGGGCTCGCGCGGCGTATCCACGCCGACTGCGCGCGCCAGTCGCTCGCGCTCCTCGATCCGGACGAGACGACCATCGCGATGCTCGACCACGGCTTCGACGCAGGCTTCAGCATCCTCACCAGCAACGCGCAGGCGCCACGCGGCGCCGTGAGCGGCTGGTTCCGCGCTCACGGTCGCGAAGCGCGGGTGCTCATCCTCATGCCCGGTCACGCGCCCGGCCCGCTCACGCGCTGGCTCGAGCGCTGGCACGCGCACGAGCCCGGCGGCGACGGCGTCGCGGGAACTCTTGCGGCATCCGGAACCGCCACGCTCCTGCGGCGCTACGAGCTGCCGCAGGGACGGCGTTACGCTTTGCTCGGACCTCCGGCGGTGCCGTGAGGCGGCAAGCCGGCAAACAATCGTCACGAACGCATCGGAGCACTCATGTCCCAACCCGGCTCTGACCTCTCGCGCAACCTGCGCAACCGGCACATCCAGCTCATCGCCATCGGCGGCACGATCGGCGTCGGCTTGTTCCTCGGCTCCGCCCGGGCGATCCACAACGCCGGGCCCGGGCTGCTGCTCGCTTACGCCCTGGGTGGCGTGGCGATCTTCTTCATCATGCGCGCGCTCGGAGAGCTGCTGACCTATCGCCCCGTGGCCGGCTCGTTCGCCACTTACGCCGGCGAGTTCTGCGGGCCGTTCGCCGGGTTCGTCACCGGCTGGTCCTACTGGTTCATGTGGGTCGTCATGGCCATGGCGGAGCTGACGGCGATCGGAATCTACGTGCGCTACTGGTTTCCGAACGTGCCGCAGTGGTTGCCGCCGTTGATCGCGCTGCTGGCGCTGTACGGCTCGAACCTGCTGGCAGTGCGCGTGTTCGGGGAGCTGGAGTTCTGGTTCGCCCTTATCAAAGTCGTAACCATCGTGGCGCTGATCATCGCCGGCTTGGCCGTGATCGTGCTGCACGCCGGCAACCTCGGTGCCACGGCCAGCTTCACCAACCTGTGGGCGCACGGCGGTTTCCTGCCCTTCGGCATCACCGGCGTGCTGCTGACGCTGCAGATCGTCATGTTCGCCTACGCGGGCGTCGAGCTGATCGGGGTCACCGCCGGGGAGGCACAGGATCCGGCCGTGGCGCTGCCCCGGGCGACCAACGGCATCATCGCGCGGATTCTCATTTTCTATCTCGGGGCGCTGCTGGTCATCATGGCGGTGGTGCCGTGGAACCAGCTGAGCCCCAGCGTGAGCCCGTTCGTGTTCGTGTTCGACAAGCTCGGCGTGCCCGCCGCGGCCAGCATCATCACCGTGGTCGTCATCACCGCGGCCTCCTCCTCCTGCAACAGCGGCCTGTTCAGCACCGGGCGGATGCTGTGGTCGCTGGCGCAGCGCGGCCAGGCGCCGCGCGCCTTCAACGCGCTCAATGCGCGACACGTGCCGGCCGCCGGCATCCATGTATCCGCCGCGTTCATGCTGCTGACGGTGATCCTCAATTACCTGGTGCCCAAGGAGGTGTTCACCTGGGTCACGAGCATCACGCTCATCGGAACGCTGTGGACCTGGGGCATCATCATGCTGTCGCATCGCAATTACCGGCGCGCCGTGCAGGCCGGACGGGCGGCGGCGGCGCCGTTTCGCATGCCCGGCGCGCCGTTCGCGAACTGGGCGGTGCTGGGGTTTCTGGTCGTGGTCAGCGGCCTGCTCGCGCTCGATCCGGACACCCGGGTGGCGCTGTACGTGGCTCCGGTGTGGTTCGCGGTCCTCGGGATCGGTTACCTCCGCTCCAGGCGCAATTGAGGCTCGCGGACGCGGCAGGGGTACGGCAGTGCTGCCGCAGCGAAGACGCCGCCGCACTACGTCAGCGGCTCGCCGCCACCGATGAGACCGCCGCCGTCCACCACCACAGTCTGTCCGGTGATGAAGCTGCCGGCGCGCGAGGCGAGCAGCACCGCCGTGCCGGCGACATCATCCGGCTCCCCGAGGCGGCGCAACGGATTGGCGCGCGCGAAGGCAGCGGCGCGCCCCGGATCCGCCCACAGCGCCTTGGAGAAATGGGTGCGGATGATGCCGGGCGCGATGCAGTTGACGCGGATGTTGTGCGGACCCCATTCGACCGCCAGATTGCGCGCCAGCTGCATGTCGGCCGCCTTGGAGATGCAGTAGGCACCGAGCAACGCGCTGCCCACGAAGCCGCCCACCGAGGAGATGATGATCACCGCTCCGTCCTTGCGTTGCGCCATCGCCGGCAGCGTCAGGTTGCACAACCACAGGTTGCTGTGCAGGTTGGTCTGGATGATCTTGTCGAACACCTCGTCGGGAGTCTTGGCGGAAGGCCCGAAGTGCGGGTTGGCGGCCGCATTGCACACGACGATGTCGATCCGACCCCATTTCGCGATGCTGGCATCGACGAGTGCCTGCAGCTCGGCCTTGTGCCCCACGTGACAGGCGTGCGCGAGCGCCGTGCCGCCGGCGGCGGCGATCTCCGCCGCGGTCGCCTCGCAGCTCTCGGGCTTGCGGCTCGAGATGACGACGCGCGCGCCGTGCAGCGCCATCTGCATCGCGATCGCCCTGCCGATACCGCGGCTCGAGCCGGTAATGAGGGCCACCTTGCCCGACAGGTCGAACATGCTCATGTGCAGCGCCCTCGCCGGCAGATTTGCCGCGCATTCTGCCCGCAGCACCGGCGCTTGGCGAATGCCCCGCCGTTACTCGAGTCCGGGGTTCGCAGTAGAATCCGCGCGCCGCGCCCGTAGCTCAGTTGGATAGAGCATCAGGCTTCGAACCTGAGGGTCGGGAGTTCGAATCTCTCCGGGCGCGCGAAATCACAGCTCGGATCGTGCCCGCGACGCATCACCTGCGGTCAGACGGGTTCGAACTCCCGACCGCCGCCGCAGGCGGCGCGGGAGTTCGACAACTTGGCGAGTCCCCGAGCCAAGTTGGACGCACGCGCGGCTTCCGCGCGGGCGGTCCCGAGCGGTGAGCGAGGGACGAGCGGGCGCAGCCCGCGAGCAATCTCTCCGGGCGCGCGAAATCACGGATCGTGCCCGCGACGCACCACCTGCGAGTCTGCGAGCCGGCCTGGACACCGCGCGGGACGCGCGTGGCGGTCCGATCACGACGGCAACTGTCCCTTAAAGTTCGAGGCAAACCTTGCCAAAGTGCTTTTGGGATTCGTAATACTTGAAGGCAGCGACGATTTCCTGCAGCAGGAAACGGCGGTCGATAACGGGCTTCAAACGATTGGCCGT
>VBMV01000030.1:0-4110 GCA_005878835.1 Gammaproteobacteria bacterium
CCACAAAAGTCGGTTCAATCGTCAAGATCAGCGAGAAGACTCTCGATCGCCGGCTAAAGAGCGGTGCGCGCCTCAAGCCAGACGAATCGGAGCGCCTGGCGCGTCTCATGAGAATCATCTCGCTCGCTGTCTCGGCTCTCGAAAGCGAGGACAACGCACGCCAGTGGCTGCAGCGTCCACTCCGAGAGCTCGGGGGTCAAACCCCGTTGCAACTCGCGGCAACGGAGCCGGGATCGAGGGAGGTCGAGCGGGTCCTGGGCCGCATCGAGCACGGAATCTTTGCCTGATCACGGCCTGGCGTTATCTGCAAGAAGGCACATACGGCCGCTGCCTTTGACGGGCGGGGCGCTGCCGAGCACCCAGGACGCTGGAATAGCCCAGGAGTCGCCGTCGTCTACACAGCCGAGAGCCGTTCGCTTGCCTCGCTCGAGGTACTCGTGCACACCGAGGACACGCGGCTACTCGCGGCCGTGCAGTGGGTGATGATTCCGGTGAGTATCGATGAGCAGCTCATCGAGAACGCGAAGCATCTACCCGAGGATTGGCGCCAGCTGCCCGCTCCACCTTCGACGCGTGAGTTCGGTACTCGGTGGGTGATGCAAGCACGCTCGCCCGTGTTGCAGGTACCCAGCCTCGTGGTCGATGGGGAGTTCAACTACATTCTGAATCCCCGGCATGCGGATTTCGGCCAGTTGAAGATCGGCGCGCCTGTATCGTTTTCCTTCGACCCGCGGGTATGAGGCGCTCATCAATCGAGACGTCTTGGTACTTGATCACCGTAGTTCCCTCCGGGGCTCGGCTAGATGCTTTGAACCCAGGGAGGGGTTCGATTTTCGGGCGGCGTTTCTTCTGGGCCTGCCAAAGATCGTAGGACACCTGCATTTGCAGCCAGGACTGCGCCGAACCACTGAGTGGTGCGGCTAAACGAATGGCGAGCTCGGCGCTCACGGCCGCACGACCGTTCACCACACGCGAGAGCGTCACGCGGGAAACGCCCAGTCGCTTTGCAAACTCAGTCACCGAAAGCCCACCGTAAGCGTCCGGCCTAGGCCGTATTGACCAGCGGCGGGTTACCACTTCCACGGGTGCTTTTTGAAGAACTCTTCAGCCTTGTCTATATCAGGGTTTGCGGCGACGCTGGCGCGCGACCTGCGTCCACAGGCGGCCCTCACTCTACTCCCCGATGAGATTCTTAGTGCTGTGCGGGGACTGCTGGTGGTGCTGCACCGGAAACCGCGTTCCCGAAATACAGCTGGTATTCGTCATTCATCGCGCGCACGGCGGGGTCGTGCGCCAGATCTTTGAGGAACAGGTCGACCGTGGATTTCGCCCACACCTCACCATCCGGTCCCAGGCCGTGCGTGGCATCGGCGGCCTTGCTGTTCAGGTACTCCTTGCGGGACAGATTCGCCGTGTACTCGCGCCGCAGCACCTGCTGGCCGTTGACATAGAGCTCATAGTGCATCGAGTGCTCGCCGGACATGACTACGGGCGATAGCCCCAGCGTGCCCACCGCCGCCAGTCCGCTGAAGAAGTTCTTGGCGTCCACGTGAGCCGGACGCACGGTGTGATAGATGAGCAGCTGGATGGGTGAGCCGGGTGCCTCCTTGGACAGGTGCGCCAGCAGAGGACTGGCGTGCAAGGCATCGTAGAGTTCGGTGCCTGCGCCGTCGCCCCGCAAGGCGACCGTCGGCAGGACGAGCGCACTGGGCTCCGCGGCGAGTCCCGCGGGCGGCGGAATGACGTCAGCTCGGGACACGGCGGCTATCAGCGCCAGCAAGGCCACCAGGCCCCCGGTCCAGGTCCAGGTCGCGCGCCCGGCCCGCGCGAGGGCATGTGAAGCTATTGATAGCATTTGATACTCACCACCGCGGGCAGGACTTCGTCGATGGAGACCTCACCGGGAGCCTGCGCGTCTGCAGAGCCCTCGGTGAAGGGTACGGAATGCTGCTGGAGGAACTTTTCGACGTAGCGGGACTCGAGCGCGAAGTTGACATTCTGAGGCAGTACGCCACTTTTCAGCAGCTCGCTGGCGTTCAGCGTGCCCACGGCCACCCCCAGGACATTTCCCCGGACATCAACCACCGGCCCGCCACTCGCACCCGGCTGAATGGGTGCCGAGAACTGGAACTGCCCCACTGAACCACTGAGGCCCGCCCGGGAGCTGAGGGTTCCCCGCGTGACGGTCGGCGCGTCCGTCATGAGGGTCTGCAGCGGGAAGCCGACGTTGATGACGCTCTCGGCGAGCTCCGCATGGTCGCGAAGGCGCAGGAAGTGCTCGCTGTTCGCATGGGTTTCCAGCACCGCCAGGTCCAGCAGGGCACTGTTGGCGGTCGTGGTAGCGGCGACAGAATCCTTGCCGTAGTGCACGTCCACGCTTGCGCAGTCGTGCACCACGTGCGCCGCCGTCAGGATCTGCCCTGATCTGTTGAGGAAGAATCCGGTGCCGCTCACCACCGGGTGTTCACGGTCGATGAGCTTCTCGATCTTCACGGCGGCCTCGCCCTGGCTGGGATACTTGGTCGCGGTCGGGCGCAGTTGCGCCACGATTTCTGTCAGGGCGCGAGTGATGGCCTGCTCGGAGAGATTTCCCAGGTAATCTGGACCCCGCGCCGGGGACCCAGGGGCCCAGCGGATGAGGGTGTCACCCTGCATCAGCGAAGCACCGCCCCCGTCGTAGACCTGGTAGTGGGCCGTGGCGATCACCTGCTGATCCTCCCTCTTCAGCGAGGGATGGATTGCCACCAGCAGCCCGAATGCAGGCGTCCCGGTCGGCTCATACATGAAGCTCGTTTTGAAGAAGTGCTGAGCGGCGCCGAGCGTCAGCTCCTCGAAGCTGGTACCCAGTTGCAATGCATTCGTCGTCTGGAAGCCACCCCCCGAGCGGAATGGGTTACGGAACTCCCGGATGTGCTTCGGAAGGTAGATTGCAACCGACGCGTCGGTCGGCAGGGGCAGGTCCTTGGGAAGCGTCAGGCCCTCGGCGCCGAGACTCACCGGCGGGCTGCCCATCACCATCCATAACGCCGCAAGAGCCACGGCCCACTTTCTCATTCCACCCTCCCCCGCTCTGAGCTTCGGATTCTACGCTGTTAGCGAGCTCAGCTCAGGGCGCCGGCACATCGACGCTCTCATCCCCATCCATCCCCACCTCGCCGGCGAGCGCAGTGAGGGTGATCGCGCCCGGTGCGGCATCCTGGATCCGGAAGAACCGTTGCCCGCGGTCCGAGCGACAGTCCTTTGCTCGTGATGGTGCCAAACGGAACGACAGACCGCCCGATCCGTCCGCGTTGACCGCCTTCGTGAAGGACAACCATGAAGTTGTTACCCCTGACTTCCATTCGGATGTGGCATTCCGGTACAACACGGGACACGGTGGGACGGCGTCTGACAGGATTCTGGAGGCTAGGGTCGGAATCGAAGATCGAGCAGATGCCGTTGATATCACGGGATAAGCCACCGGCCTCAGTTAGACAATACCCCACCCTCCTACCCCAGCGCACGGCGTGTTATTGAAGCTGCCACACCGTAACTCGATCACGATCACTCACGGCCAGGTAGCGACTGTCACTAGAGACCGTGACAGCGAAAGACTCTGGCGGGTGCACCGGGATTTCCTGGAGCAAGTTGCGGTGCTCCCCGTCCCAGATTCGCACGGTCTTCCAAAAATCGCCATTCTCGACGAGATATCGACCATCGGGCGAATAGTTCAACCCGTCGATCTCCGTCGGAGGCGCGGACTCGGACACCACGACACGACCCGTTGTGGCATCAAGGATCTCCACGGGCTCCGGAGGCGGCGGCAGCCCATCGATGCTGCTGCCGGTCGTACCCGCGGCGAGATGAATCCCATCCGGATGCCAACTCACGCGGGTCACCGGCGCTTTGGGCGGGAATACATTGTCGAGAGTGCGAATGATTTCGTGTGTTGAAAGGCGAATGATCAATATCCGACTCTTTCGTTCGACTCCACGGCCGTTCGTCAATCCGCCGACGGCGGCCAACTTCCCATCCTTTGAAATGGACAAGGTCTGCGGAAACAGAGGTAACACATTGAGACTCCAGAGCACCTCCCAGGTGTCCGTTCGATGCATCACGATCTGCCCCTTA
>VBMV01000030.1:4171-4615 GCA_005878835.1 Gammaproteobacteria bacterium
GTGCGCAACATGTATTTCCCGTCGGATGTGAACGCCATGTTGCTGTTGGCCCCGCCCAAGTCTGGCTCCGCTATCCGGTGCATGGCTGCCCCCGTGGCAACGTCGTAGAATTCCACGATGACAGCATCGCTGGACACTCTGTGCCCAAACGCCAGTACCCTTCCATCTGGGCTAAATTTCAATCCTTCCCGACAGAATAGAATGTTAGCCGGACGAGAATAGATCAGCTTCCGCACAATGTGCGGCCGCCTCTGCCATGACCAAATGTGGAGCTCCAGATCCTGCGTCGGTTCGACAGCCAGGTATTGGCCGTCGGGACTAAACTGCAAGACGCCTACCTCTTGTCCATTTTGAAATGAGGTAACTTGCGTTGCGACCGATGTGGACTGGGCCGCTCCGACGGGGGAAGCCCACAAAAGGAATACAAATAGAATCCCGAAGACC
>VBMV01000134.1:0-12015 GCA_005878835.1 Gammaproteobacteria bacterium
CGCGCTTCCTCGCCGGTGAGCTTGTTGCGCGCCCCGCCTATGGTGAAGCCCTGGTCGTAGAGCAGGCTGCGGATCTGGCGGATGACGATCACGTCCTGGCGCTGGTAATAGCGCCGGTTGCCGCGTCGTTTGACGGGCTTCAGCTGCGGGAATTCCTGCTCCCAGTAGCGCAGCACGTGCGGCTTCACGCCGCACAGCTCACTCACCTCTCCGATGGTGAAGTAGCGCTTGCCGGGAATCGCCGGTAGCTGGGCGTTATTCTTTGGCTCCAACATAGGCTTCGACCCGTGCCTTGAGTTTCTGCCCCGGGCGGAAAGTCACCACGCGGCGCGCGCTGATCGGAATCTCCTGGCCGGTCTTGGGATTGCGACCGGGACGCTGGTTCTTGTCACGCAGGTCAAAGTTGCCGAAGCCGGAGAGCTTCACCTGTTCCCCGCCGGACAGCGCGGCACGGACTTCCTCGAAGAACAGATCCACCAGCTCACGTGCTTCACGCTTGTTGAGCCCGAGCTGGTTGAACAACGCCTCGGCCATCTCCGCTTTTGTCAGGGCCATTTCTTTATTCTCGAATTCTTGCGTTCAAGTTCTCGCGCAGATCCGCTATCACGGAGCCCATGAGGCGCTCCACATCATCATCTGTAAGAGTGCGAGAAATAGCCTGAAAAATCAAGCCTAAGGCGACACTTTTTCGACCTTTTTCGAGGCCAGGGCCCCGATACACGTCGAAAATGCGGAGATCACGCAGCAGGCTTGAGGCCGCCAAGGTTACACGCTCGGCCAGGGTACTTAAAGTCACCGACTCGTCCACGACGACGGCGAGGTCGCGCCGCACCTGTGGAAAGCGCGAGATCTCCTCGTAAGTGGCGCGCTTGACGGCCAGAGCTGCGTCGAAGTCCAGCTCGAACAGAATCGGCGGATAGGTGAATTCCAGCGTCTGTACCAGCGTCGGGTGCAATTCCCCGAGCCAACCCACGGACTGACCGCACCGCAGCACCCGCGCCGTGCGACCTGGGTGCAGCGCCGGCTGCGAATCCGGCTCGAACCTGAACGACTGCCGTGCTCCCGTCGCCGCGAAGAGGGCCGCGAGATCACCCTTCATGTCGTAGAAGTCCGCGCCGGCGCGCATGTCCTTCGGCACGCCCCACTGCTCGGGCAAGCGCGCGCCGCACGCGAGGCCCGCGAGCGTGTCGATCTCCCGCGTGCCCCCGCTCATCTCGAAGCGCGTGCCGTGCTCGAACAGCCGGATGCGATCGGCCTGGCGGCGCTGATTCTCGAGCGCGGCACGCAGCAGCCCCGGCCACAACGACACGCGCATGACGGACAGGTCACTCGCGATCGGATTTGAAAGGGCCAGGGCCGCTCGCCCGGGGAATAACCGCTCCTGCAGCACCGGATCGACGAAGGCGAGCGTGATCGCTTCTTCGTAGCCGCGCGCCGCGAGCATGCCGAGCACCGCCGCTTCCGGCGGGTGCTCCTCGGGCAGGCTGCGAAAGTGCTGTGGCACCCGAGCATCGGTCTCCGGGATGGCCTCGAAGCCCACCACGCGGGCGACCTCCTCGATGAGGTCCGCCTCGATCCCGATATCGAAGCGGTGCGCGGGGGGCGTGACCTGCCAGCCGGTCGCGCTGCGCGTCACCCGCATTTGCAGGCCAGCGAGCGTCGCCTCGATGCGCTGCGCGGGCAGCTCCACCCCCAGCAGACGCGTCAGTTGCTGGGCGCGCAACGGCACAGCGGGACGCTGCGGCAGGTGCGGGGCGGATTGCGTCACCTCGACGGGGCCGGCGGTGCCACCGGCCACCGGGGTGAGCAACGCAATCGCGCGCTCGATGGCGCGCCCCTGCTGGGTCGGATCGACGCCACGCTCAAAGCGCTGGCTGGCGTCGGTCTGCAGGCCCAGGCGGCGCGCGCGCCCCAGGAGCGCATCGGGCGCGAAGTACGCGGACTCCAGGAACACGTCCGTGGTCGCCTCGCTCACCGCGGTGCGCAATCCCCCCATGATGCCCGCCAGTCCCACCGCGCCCTCGCCGTCGGTGATCAGCAGGACCTCGGCTGGCGCGCTGACGGTATTGCCATCGAGGAGCGTGACCGGCTCAGCGGCGCGCGCCAGACGCACCCGGATGTCGCCCCGGAGCTTCTTCAGATCGTAGGCGTGCATGGGCTGTCCCAGCTCGAGCATCACGTAGTTGGTGACATCCACCACCGGGCTGATGGCGCGCACACCGGCGCGCCGCAACCGCTCACGCATCCACAGCGGCGCCTCGGCGCGATTGTTGACGCCGCGCAGGATGCAGCCGGCGAACCGTGGGCATGCTGCCGGCGCTTCGAGGTGCACCGCCAGCCGCTGCGCATGTCCGGCGGGCGCGCGGCCGATCGCGGGGCCCGAGACTTCGGTGTCGGCAAGGGCTGCCACCTCGCGGGCGATGCCGATGACCGACATGGCGTCGCCGCGATTGGGGGTGACATTCAGATCGAGCACGGGCTCGTCGAGCGCCAGGTACTCGCGCAAGGCTCGGCCGAGCGGGGCATCCTGCGGCAGCTCCAGGATTCCGGTCGAGGCGTCCGCCAGGCCGAGCTCCTTCGCGGAGGCCAGCATGCCCTGGGACTCCACCCCACGCAGCTTCGCCGCCTTGATGGTGAGGTCGCCCGGCAACTGCGCACCCACCAGCGCGAGCGCACTCTTCAGGCCGGCGCGCGCATTGCCGGCACCGCACACGATTTGCAGCGGTGCGCCGCTCCCGGTCGACACGCGGCACACCTGCAGCTTGTCCGCCTGCGGGTGCGGCTCAGCGCTCACGATCTGCGCGACCAGCACCCCTGTGAAGGGCGGCGCCGCCGCACCGAGCGCCTCGAGCTCGATCCCGGCCATGGTGAGGCGTGAGCCGAGCTCGGGTGCCGGCCACGGCACCTTCACCCACTCGGCGAGCCAGGAGTACGGGATCTTCATGCGCCGAGGGTCCGGAACTGCCGCAAGAAACGCAGATCGTTCTCGAAGAACAGCCGCAGGTCGTTCACGCCATAGCGCAGCATCGCGAGGCGGTCGATGCCGGCGCCGAAGGCGTAGCCGGTGTAGCGCTCGGGGTCGACACCGCTCGCGCGCAGCACGTTCGGGTGCACCATGCCGCAGCCGGAGATCTCCAGCCAGCCGCTGTGCTTGCAGGTACGGCAACCCTTGCCGTCACAGAACACGCACGACATATCCACTTCCGCGGACGGCTCGGTGAACGGGAAGTACGAGGGGCGTAGCCGCATGGCGAGGTCGCGCTCGAAGAAGGCCTGCAGAAACCCGTGCAGCACCGCCTTCATGTTGGCGAAGCTGACGTTCTCGCCCACCGCCAGACCCTCGAGCTGATGAAACATCGGCGAGTGGGTCATGTCCGAGTCGCACCGATAGACGCGGCCCGGCGCGATCACGGCGAGCGGCGCCCCGTGCTCGAGCAGCGCGCGGATCTGCACCGGGGAGGTGTGGGTGCGCAGCAGCCGCCCGTCGGCAAAGTAGAACGTGTCGTGCATCGCCCGCGCCGGATGATCGGGCGGGATGTTGAGCGCACCGAAGTTGTGGAAGTCGTCCTCGATCTCAGGTCCCGAGGCGACATCGAAGCCGGCGCGGCGGAACAGGGTCTCGATGCGCAGGCGCGCCTTGGTCACCGGATGCAGCCCGCCCGGCTCCTCGCCCCGGCCGGGCAGCGTCACGTCCATGCGCTCGGCGACCAGCTTTCTTTCGATGTCGGCGCGGCCGATCTCGGCGCGCCGCGCCACGATTGCCACTTCCAGGTCAGCGCGCGCCTTTTGCACCCGTGCCACAGCCTCGGGGCCTGCGCTCGCAACGAGCTTGCCCGCCGATTTCAGAAGCTCGGTGATGCGCCCCTTCTTGCCCAGCCAGCGCACACGCGCGTCCTCGAGCGATGCGAGATCGCCGCAGGCGGCCACCTCGTCGAGCGCCTGCCGGGTGATGACCGTCAGGTCTGCCAAGAGCGCCCCCCTTGCGGTCAGCCTATGCCGAGGGCGCTCTTTGCCTGCTGCGCGATCGCGCCGAATGCCGCAGTGTCGTGCACCGCAATGTCCGCGAGCACCTTGCGGTCGATCTCGACTCCGGCCTTGCTCAGGCCGTTGATGATGCGGCTGTAGGAGAGCCCGTACAGGCGCGCCGCGGCGTTGATGCGCGTGATCCACAGGGCGCGGAACTCACGCTTGTTCTGCCGCCGGTCGCGGTAGGCGTACTGCCCTGCCTTGATGACGGCCTGCTTGGCCGCGCGATAGACCTTGCGCCGGGCGTTGTAGTAGCCCTTCGCCTTGCCGAGAACTTTCTTGTGACGCCGGCCGGCCGTCACGCCACGCTTCACTCGTGCCATGGTAGTGCCCGCTTACTTGTGATTGGGGAGGAGCTGCTCGAGACGGCCGACATCGCTGTCGTGCACGAGACTCGAGCCGCCGGAGCGCGCCTGGCGTTTGACCTTGCGGTCCTTGTGGCCGAGATTGTGGCGACGGTTGGCCGCGTAGCCCTTGAAGCCCTTCGCCGTCTTGCGAAAGCGCTTGGCCGCGGCCCGGTTGGTTTTCAACTTGGGCATCGTAGCACTCCTGGTTGTGTAGCCCCGTTCGCTGGCTGCTCGCGCAGCCGCTGCGGGCGAACGCTCCACGGGCCTTGCGACCCGCGTGAGCGTTACTTCTTTTTCGGTGCAAACACCATGACCATCTGCTTGCCTTCCATGAGCGGGTTCTGCTCGACCACCGCATGCGGGGCCAGGTCGCCCGAGACCCGATCAAGGAGCTTGCGCCCGATGTCCTGGTGCACCATCTCACGGCCACGGAACCTCAGGGTCACCTTGGCCTTGTCGCCCTCGGTCAGGAAGCGCGTCAGATTACGCAGCTTGATCTGGTAATCCGCCTCCCCCGTGCCGGGCCGGAATTTCACTTCCTTGACCTGGATCTGCTTCTGCTTGCGCTTGGCGGAGTGGGCTTTCTTGTTCTGCTCGAACAGGAATTTCCCGTAATCCATGATGCGCACCACCGGCGGTTCGGCGGTCGGCGACACCTCGACCAGATCAAGCTCAGCGGCGGACGCCATCTGCAGGGCGTCGTAGCGGGACATCACCCCGGCTTGCGACCCATCGGCCGCGATCACACGCAGTTGCGGCGCGTTGATCTCTTCATTGCGCCGCACCCGCTTTATTGCACTAGCGATTCGTCAACCCTCCACTGCCTCGCGCCCGCGGCTTTTGAGCTCGACACGGAGCCGTTCGGCGAACGTCTCCGGGACCATCGTGCCCAGGTCCTTGCCGCTTCGTGAGCGCACTGACAACAGATTAGCGGCTACTTCCTTGTCGCCCGCCACCAGAAGATACGGAACACGCCTCAACGTGTGCTCGCGAATCTTAAAGCCGACCTTCTCGTTGCGCAAGTCGGACTCTACCCGAAAACCCTGATTTTTCAGGGTTTCCGTGACGCGACGAACATATTCATCCTGCCGGTCGGTAATGCTGAGCACGACCGCCTGGACGGGCGACAGCCACGCGGGCAGCTTCCCGGCGTGATGCTCGAGCAGGATCGCGAAGAAGCGCTCCAGGGAGCCGAAAATCGCCCGGTGCAGCATCACCGGCGTGCGCTTGGCGCTGTGCTCATCGATGTAGTACGCCCCGAGCCGCTCGGGCATGTTCAGGTCCACCTGCAGCGTGCCGCACTGCCAGTCGCGCCCGATGGCATCCCGGAGCACGAACTCGAGCTTCGGCCCGTAGAAGGCACCCTCCCCCCGGTTCAGGGTGTACTCGATGCCCGCTGCGGCGGAAGCCGCCTTGAGCGCCGCCTCCGCGCGGTCCCAGATGTCGTCGCTCCCGACCCGCTTGGGCGGGCGATCGGCGTACTTGATGCCCACGTCCTCGAAACCGAAGTCGCGGTAAATGTCCAGGATGAGTCTCGTGATGGCCACCGACTCGGAGGTGATCTGATCCTCGGTGATGAACACGTGGCCGTCGTCCTGGGTGAAAGCCCTTACGCGCATCAATCCGTGCAGGGCACCCGAGGGCTCGTAACGGTGCACCTTGCCGAACTCGGCGAGCCGCACGGGCAGCTCACGGTAGCTGCGCAGGCCGTGCTTGAAGATCTGCACGTGCCCCGGGCAGTTCATGGGCTTGATCGCGTAGCGCCGCTGATCGGGGGTCTGGGTGAGAAACATGTTCTCGCCGAATTTCTCCAGGTGCCCGGACTGAGCCCACAGGGTCACATCCATGAGCTCCGGCGCGCTCACTTCCTCGTACCCGGCCGCGTTCTGGCGCTCGCGCATGTAGCTGATGAGCGACTGGAACACGCTCCAGCCCCGGGGGTGCCAGAAGACCGCCCCCGGCGCCTCTTCCTGCAGGTGAAACAGGTCGAGATCCTTGCCGATGCGCCGATGATCGCGCTTCTCGGCCTCCTCGAGCCGGTGCAGATACCCATCGAGCTGCTTCTTGTCGGGCCAGGCGGTGCCGTAAATGCGTTGCAGCATCTGGTTGCGCGAATCGCCGCGCCAGTAAGCCCCCGCGACCTTGGTAAGCTTGAACGCCTTGAGCTTTCCCGTGGAGGGGACGTGCGGTCCGCGGCACAGGTCGACCCAATTGCCCTGCCCGTACAGGCTGATCTCGTCCTTGTCCGCAATGCCGGCGATGATCTCGGCCTTGTAGATCTCACCCAGACTCTTGAAGAACCTCACCGCCTCATCGCGCGCCAGGACGCGGCGGGTGACTTTCTGGTCCGCCTGGGCGAGCTCGGTCATCTTCGCTTCGATGGCGGCGAGATCCTCCGGGGTGAAGGGACGCTGGTAGGCAAAGTCGTAATAGAAGCCGTCCTCGATGACCGGGCCGATGGTCACCTGCGCCTCCGGGAACAGCTCCTTCACCGCCTGCGCCAGCAGGTGCGCCGTGGAGTGGCGGATGACCTCGAGCCCCTCCGGGTCCTTGTCGGTCACGATGGCGAGATGCGCGTCCTCGGCAATGACGTAGGAGGTGTCGACCAGCTTGCCGTTCACGCGCGCGGCGAGCGCCGCCTTGCGCAGTCCCGCGCCAATGCCGCCCGCGACCTCATCCACCGTCACCGGGTGGTCGAAGCGGCGCTGACTGCCATCGGGCAAGGTGACAACGGGCATAGCGGAAATTTCAGTCGTGCTCGGGACTCATGCCGCTTGGGGCTCGCGCCAAATTAAGAGGGCGCTCCCGCTTGCACTGTCGGGAACGCCCTCTTCACTCATCTGGTAGGCGCGAGTGGGATCGAACCACCGACCACCACCATGTCAAGGTGATGCTCTACCACTGAGCTACGCGCCTGAAGGCCCTTGCTGCGTTGAGGGGCGCGAACGATACAAGAGAGAGGGGATCGAAGCAAGCTAATACGTGACATTCCAAGCACTTACGCTTGCATCAAGGGCACCGGCAATCCGAGCTCCAGCTGCTTGAGGCGCTCGATCTCATCGCGCAGCGAGGCCGCCTCCTCGAACTCGAGGTTACGCGCCTTCCTGAACATCTCGGCCTCGAGCTTCTTGATCTCCTTCACCAGCACTTCGGGGCGCAGGTCCGCAGGCACGGGGCGGGTGCCGCGCTTGCGCCCCGGCGCCGGCGCTTCCCAACGTGCCCCTTCCATGATGTCGGTGACGCCCTTGTGGATGCCACGCGGGGTAATGCCATGGGTCGCGTTGTACTCGAGCTGCTTGCGGCGGCGGCGGTTGGTCTCATCGATCGCGCGCTGCATCGAGCCGGTGATGCGGTCCGCGTAGAGAATGGCGCGGCCGTTGATGTGGCGGGCGGCGCGCCCGATGGTCTGGATGAGTGAGTTGTCCGAGCGCAGGAACCCCTCCTTGTCCGCATCCAGGATCGCCACCAGCGCCACCTCCGGCATGTCCAGTCCCTCGCGCAACAGGTTGATGCCCACCAGCACGTCGAACTTGCCCAGGCGCAGATCGCGGATGATCTCGGTGCGCTCGACGGTCTCGATGTCGGCGTGCAGGTAGCGCACGCGCACGTCGTGCTCATTCAGGTAATCGGTGAGGTCCTCCGCCATGCGCTTGGTGAGCGTGGTGATCAGCACCCGCTCGGCGCGTGCGGCGCAGCGCCTGATTTCCGACAACACGTCGTCCACCTGCGTGGCGACGGGCCGCACTTCGACCTGCGGATCGACCAGACCGGTGGGACGCACCAGCTGCTCGACCACCTGCGAGGAGCGCTTGGCCTCGTAGCCCCCGGGCGTTGCGGAGACGAAAATCATCTGCGGCGCGAGCTGCTCCCACTCCTCGAACTTCAGCGGCCGGTTGTCCAGCGCCGAGGGCAGCCGGAAGCCGTACTCGACCAGCACCTCCTTGCGCGAACGATCCCCGCGGTACATCGCCCCGAGCTGCGGGATGGTCTGATGGCTCTCATCGACGAACAGCAGCGCGTTGCGCGGCAGGTAGTCGAACAGGCACGGCGGGGGCTCCCCGGGCGCGCGCCCCGACAGATAGCGCGAGTAATTCTCGATGCCCGCGCAGTAGCCGACCTCCTGGATCATTTCCATGTCGAAGCGGGTGCGCTGCTCGAGCCGCTGCGCTTCCAGCAGCCGCCCCGCATCGCGCAGGTCCTTGAGGCGCACGCGCAGGTCCTCGCGAATCTGATCCACCGCGCCCACCAGCCGCTCGCGCGGCGTCACGTAATGGGTGCCGGGGTAGACGGTGAACCGCGGCACCTTGCGGGCGATCGCCCCGGTGAGCGGATCGAACAGCGTGATCGAATCGATGCTGTCATCGAACAACTCGACCCGCACCGCCTCGCGCTCGGACTCGGCCGGAAAGATGTCGATGACGTCCCCGCGCACGCGATAGGTGCCCTGGGTGAGATCCAGCTCGTTACGCGTGTACTGCATGTCGGCGAGGCGCCGCAGCAGCCCGCGCTGCTCGAGGCGGTCGCCGCGCTTCAGGTGCAGCACCATGGCGAGGTAGGCCTGCGGATCGCCCAGGCCGTAGATCGAGGACACGGTCGCGACGATGATCGAATCCGAGCGTTCGAGCAGCGCCTTGGTCGCCGAGAGGCGCATCTGCTCGATGTGCTCATTCACCGAGGAGTCCTTCTCGATGTAGGTGTCCGAGGAGGGCACGTAGGCCTCGGGCTGATAGTAGTCGTAGTAGGAAACGAAGTACTCGACCGCGTTGTGCGGAAAGAACTCGCGGAACTCCCCGTACAGCTGCGCCGCGAGGGTCTTGTTATGCGCCAGCACCATGGTGGGGCGCTGCATGCGCTGGATCACACAGGCCGCCGCGAAGGTCTTGCCGCTTCCCGTGACTCCGAGCAGCGTCTGGTGCGCCAGCCCCTCGGTGAGCCCTTCGACGAGCTTCTCGATGGCCTCGGGCTGATCGCCCGCGGGGGCGTAATCGGCTTTCAGCTTGAAGGGCTGCTGTTCCACGACGGATGTATTGTCGATGGCCGGGGCGGACACAATCTCTTAATATAGCGGGACTGTCCGATCTCAAGCGAAATGCAGGAAATTCAGTGCCCTTGCCTGTCGCGCGACGCGTCCAGCGCGTCAAACCCTCGCCAACGCTCGCCGTAACCGCCCGGGCCGCGCGCCTGCGGGAGCAGGGCAAGGACGTGATCAGCCTGGGCGCGGGCGAGCCCGACTTCGACACGCCCGCCCACATCGCGCAAGCGGGCAAGGATGCGATCCAGGGCGGCTTCACCCGCTATACCCACGTCGAGGGGATCGATGAGCTCAAGGACGCGATCATCGCCAAATTCGGGCGCGACAACGCGCTCACCTACGAGCGCTCGCAGATCCTGGTCTCCGCCGGTGCCAAGCAGATCCTCTACAACCTGGCGATGGCGGTGATCGACCCGGGCGACGAGGTGATCATTCCCGCGCCTTACTGGGTGTCGTATCCGGACATCGTGCTGCTGGCGGACGGACTGCCGGTCATGCCGTTTGCCGGGATGGCACAGGGGTACAAGATCACGCCGCGCCAGCTGGCCGCGGCCATCACCCCGCAGGCCCGGCTGCTGCTGCTCAACAGCCCCTGCAACCCCACCGGCGCTGCGTACACGCACGCCGAGCTGCGCGGGCTCGGAGAAGTGCTGCTCGAGCATCCGCGCATCCTCATCGGCACCGACGACATGTACGAGAAGATCTACTGGGAGCCCGAGCCGTTCTGCAGTCTCGTGACGGCGGTCCCGGAGCTCTACCACCGCACGGTGACGATCAACGGCGTCTCCAAGGCCTACGCCATGACCGGCTGGCGGCTTGGTTACTGCGGGGGGCCGAGGGAAATCATCACCGCCATGAGCACCATCCAGGGGCAGTCGACCTCGAATGCCTCCAGCATCTCGCAGAAGGCCGCCACCACCGCGCTCAACGCAGATCAGACCTGCGTCACGCGGATGACCGAGGAGTTCAAGAAGCGCCGTGACTACGTGGTGCGGGCCCTGAATTCACTGCCTGGCGTGAGCTGCCTGCCCGGCTCGGGCACGTTCTACGCCTTTGCGGACGTCTCGCGCGCCATCGGCGCGCTGGGCTGCCGCGACGACGGGGAGTTCGCGGAGCTGCTGCTGAACGAGGCCGGCGTCGCGGTGGTGCCCGGCTCAGGGTTCGGCGCGCCCGGCCACGTGCGCCTGTCGTTTGCCTGCGGCATGCCGACGCTCGAGCAGGCGCTGGACCGTATCGCGCGCCTTCTGATTGCGCGCGTCGACGCTGCCTGAAGCGCTCACTCGGCGCGGCCAATGATCTGGTCGCTGCTCGCCGATGCTGTGGTCGTCGCCCACTTCACGTTCACGACGTTCGTCATTTTCGGCGGCTTTCTCACCTGGCGCTGGCGCTGGATGGCGCTCGTACACCTGCCCGCGCTCGCGTGGGGATGCTGGGTGGAGGTCTCCGGTGCGATCTGTCCACTCACCCCGCTGGAAAACCACCTGCGCTACCTCGGGGGTGAGGCCGGATACGGGGGCGGATTCCTGGCCCACTACCTGGTCGCGGTGCTCTACCCGCCCGCATTGACGTGGCGCGTACAGTGGGTCCTGGCCGGCCTGCTCCTCGCGGTCAACGCCCTCGCCTACGGCCGGCTGCTGGCGCGCAGCCGATCGCGGTGAGAGCGGTTTCCTTGACTCCGCCGACACCGTTGCCTGAGAATTCGCGCCCTTCGCGAGTCCCACCCGTTCCCCGGTAGCTCAGCGGTAGAGCATCGGACTGTTAATCCGTTGGTCGTTGGTTCGATTCCAACCCGGGGAGCCAAATAAGCCGCAAATACAAGGAGTTCCGTGCAAACGGAGGCGCGCGGCTTTTCTTCTCACTCCATTCCGTGCAGACTCAGTGCACCAACTAACTCACCGCGACGCACCACGCAAGCGGGTCAAAAATGGCCTCCATTCAGCGCATCGTTTCCCCTCTCACCGGGTCTGTCACCTACCGAGTGCAGGTACGAGTTAGAGGACGTCCCAAGGAGAGCCAGACGTTCACGAATCGCAAGGACGCGAAGGAGTACGCCACCTCGCTCGAGGCCGCGATCGTCGACGGCCGGCACTTCCCGAGTCGACGCGCCAAGCGCACCACTCTCGCCGAGCTCATCGATCGCTACTGCGAGCACGTGCTCAAAGACGCCACGCGCCGGCCGCAGCTTGATTGGTGGAAGGAGCGCTTCAAGGGCCTGACGCTTGCCGAGGTCACGCCGGATCGAGTGGCCGAAGCACGCGACGCCCTGGCCGTGGAGAAGTTCACGCGCGGCAAACCCAGGAAGGTCAAAGCTCAGTGGGTGCAGCCGAACGCGTACCCGCGCTCGGGCGCCACGATCAACCGCTATCTCTCAGCCCTGGGCCATGTCTTCTCGGTAGCGGTTAAGGAGTGGAGGCTTCTCGATCGAAACCCCGTGAGCGACATCTCGAAAAAGAGGGAAACGCGCGGGCGCATCCGCTTCCTGTCAGACGCCGAGCGCGATGCACTGCTCAAGGCCTGCGCGCAATCCGACTGGCCGGCACTGCACACGTTGGTGCTACTCGCAATCAGCACGGGCGCCAGGCGCGGCGAGCTCATCGGCCTGAAGTGGGC
>VBMV01000134.1:12129-14113 GCA_005878835.1 Gammaproteobacteria bacterium
GTATTCCAGCAGCCCTCGGGTTTCCCAGGGGCGTACGAAGGATTCGACTCGCACTGGTACGCGGCACTCGAGGCGGCCGGGATCGAAGACTTTCGGTTCCACGACCTGCGCCACACCTGTGCGAGTTATCTCGCGAGCCAAGGGGCGAGCCTACTCGAGATCGGCAACGTCCTGGGCCATCGCACCATGGCGATGACGATGCGGTACAGCCACCTCACGCAGACGCACAAGGTGGCGGCGATCGAGCAGATGGCGAAGGAGCGCGGGCTCTGATGTAGCTTGTAACTTTTCTTTGAATCCGTCGCTCGAGGTGCGTATATAGAGGTACCAGACACGAGAGGGGCCGCCTCAAATGCTGGTACCGGACACTTCCTCCTCGGCCGCGCGCAAGCTCGGCATCCCGCTCTCGACACTCATAGGCCTTGAGAAACGCAGCATCGTTGGACCCTTCCAGCGAGACGCTGCGGGCCGCCGGCTGATTTCGGCCGCGGACCTCGACAAGGTTCGCGCCTACCTCAAGCTGCGTGACGGCAGGAGAGCCGCGTGATTACTCGCGCTGTCCCCTCCACGAGTGAGCTATTNGATCGTCACCCTAACTTGCTGAGCGAGTCGCGCATGTTTTGGGCATTGCGCAACCGGGTCAAGAATGGCCTGGCGGAAGCCGTGTACGAGTCCAAGGCGGGCGAGCTGCTGATACACGAACCAACCTTTCTGCGTTGGTTTCTCGGGCTCTCAGGTCGCGCGAAGCCCCGCGCTTCTCCTCGCCGCAAGGGGCACGCCACGGTCAGGACCATGGCGCTGTGAGACGCGAGCTGCATCACTTCCAGCTCCTCGATCGCGAGCAGCAGGCGCAGGCTATCAGGCGCCTGGCGGCGAGCGGCATGAGCGAGAACACGATTGCCGCCGCCACGAGACTCAGCGTTGAGCAGATTCGCAGGATCCTCGCCGAAAGGCGCGAGCGCCAGGAGGGATGCGCGTGAGCGCGTGCGTAATCTCGCTTGCAGAGCGCTGCGGGGTGTGTAGCCGACGCATCCCAAAAGAGCCGCCCTATGACTTCGTGATATTCGGCAGCATCAAGCATGAATTCACGTTACGTGTTTGTAAGGGCTGTTCCCGCGCTCGAAAGAACGAGGCGTTCGCCTGTTTGCAACGGCTGGCAATCCTGAGCGCCGCGAGACACGCGTGAGCGCCGCACTGTGCGATTGGGCTGTGCGCTACATCGAGCGATTCGACTTCGCCCTGGTGCCACTACCGCATGCCACAAAGGCTCCGGCGCACGAAGGGTGGAACCGCGATGAGAACTTGATCAAGACCGCCGCGCGCGCTTGGCAGCACTGGCTGGCGCATCCCCATGACGGGATGGGCGTCTGCCTCTCGCCGAGCAGGCTTGTGAGTCTTGACGTCGACTATCCCGAAGGCGCGCGCGCTGTGCTCGCTGCCGAGGGGATCGACCTTGATGCACTCATGGCCTCAACATCAACCATCATCGGGCGGGCGCCACTGCTCGAGTTCAAGGCACCCGCTGCAGCGCTCGGCCGCAAGAGTGTTGTGTGGCCGCCCCGGGCGGGAGGTGAGAAGCCGGTAACGGTCATCGAGCTGCGCGCCGGGCGTGTGCAGGACGTGCTGCCGCCCTCAATCCATCCGGACACACACCAACCCTACACCTGGCACACGCCGCCGAAGGACGGCTTTCCGCCGCTCCCCGAGGAGCTCCACGAGCTCTGGCTCGACTTCGACGCATTCAAACATCGCGCGCGCAACCGCTGCCCTTGGGCCTCGCCGGAGCCCGAACCAGCGCGCCGGCCAGAACCTCGCCGCGTTCCCCGCGCGCCCGGTACCGTGAGTGTGATCGCCACGTTCAATGCGGCGCACGATCCGGTCGCGATCCTGGAAGCGCACGGGTATCAGCGCGCCGGCAGACAACGCTGGAAATCCCCGAACGGCCACGGCGGCGGGGGCGTCGTGCAGTTGGAGAGCGGCAAGA
>VBMV01000134.1:14175-15732 GCA_005878835.1 Gammaproteobacteria bacterium
GGTGCTCGACCACGCAGGCGACTACCGCGCCGAGGTCCGCGCTGCGGCCCAAGCGCTCGGCATGAAGCCGGAGCGCGCGGCATGAATGTGGGTCAGCACGTCGTCAGCCTGCACGCACGGGCCGAGTTGGAAGTCCCGCCAGTCGAGAACTATGAGGACGATGATCCGCGCGCCCAGGCCTTCACCGATACCGACATCGCCAACGCGAAGCGCCTGGCAGAACAGCACGGCGCGGACCTGCGCTTCACACCCGAGCGGGGGTGGCTCGTGTGGGATGGCCGGCGCTGGGCGGCGGATGAGAAGGCCGTGGCTGTGCAGGCCCGCGCGAAGGCGACGGCGCTCGCGATCTTCGATGAGGTGAAGGGCAGCGCCGATCGGGATGCGCTCTTCAGGCACGCCAAGCGCTCGCAGCAGAAAGGCGCCATCGAGGCGATGATCTGGCTCGCCCGTAGCGAGCCCGGCGTCCCCGCGCGCATCGTCGACTTCGACACCGACGGCTACCTCTTCAACGTCCGCAACGGCACCGTGGACCTGCGCACCGGTGAATTGCGGACGCACCGGCGCGAGGATCTGATCAGCAACCTGGTCGACGTGCCCTTCGAGCCGCTCGTCGCGTATCTGCAGCGCTTCGTCGGCTACCTCCTCACGGGCGACACCACCGAGCAGTCGCTGCACTTCATCTATGGCCTCGGCGCGAACGGCAAGACCGTGTTCTGCGATGTGCTGATGCGCATTCTCGGGGACTACGCCGTCGCGGTGTCCCCGGATCTCATCATGGTGCGCCGGCACTCTGGCATCCCGAACGATGTGGCCCGCCTTCGCGGCGCACGGGCGGCGCTCATGAACGAAACCTCCCAGGGCGCGCGCTTTGATGAGGCGAAGCTCAAGGACTTGACGGGCGGGGATGTCTTGAGCGCGCGGTTCCTTCACGCCGAGTTCTTCGACTTCAGACCCACCCACCGCATTGTGATCAGGGGCAATCACAAGCCCGCCATCAACGGCACCGACGAGGGAATCTGGCGCCGCCTGCACCTGGTGCCCTTCACGGTGACCATCCCGAAGGACGAGCAGGACCGCGACCTGTTGAGAAAGCTCGCTGCGGAGCTCCCCGGCATCCTGCAATGGGCCGTCCAAGGCTGCCTCGCCTGGCAGCGCCAGGGCTTGAGTGCGCCCTCCCTCATCACGGACGCCGTACGCGCCTACCGCAAAGAGTCCGACACCCTCGGCCGCTTCATCGAGGAGGACTGCGAGGTGCGTCCCCTCGCGCAGGTGAAGTCGGGCGCGTTCTTCCAGCGCTACCAGTCCTACGCCGAGCGCTGCGGTGAGCGGTGGATGCCAGCCAAGGACCTGCCGCACGAGATGCAGCGGCGTGGCTTCCAGTGGAAGGTCACCAAGGCGGGCGGCATGTACTTCGGAATTGAACTCGCCGCGGTGGCAGACGAACCACACTGGAGCGACCGCTAAATGGTTGCCAAGGCAAGTAGGGTGAGGGTTGGTGAGACCACTGCCGTGATTTTCTATACGCGCGCGCATATGGAAAAAGAAGCGGGAGCACCC
>VBMV01000135.1 GCA_005878835.1 Gammaproteobacteria bacterium
GGAGCGCTGCTCGGCGGTTGCCATTTCATCCTGCACGCGGCCGGCTGGCTCGAAGGCGGGCTGACCGCCTCATTCGAGAAGTTCATCCTGGATGTTGAAATGCTGCAGATGTTCGCGGAGCTCTTTCAGCCGGTGCTCGCCTCTGCCGAGGAGATCGGCATCGAGGCCGTTGCGGAGGTGGGACCCGGGGGCCACTTCTTCTCGGTGGCCCACACCATGCAGCGCTACCGTGACGCCTTCTACACGCCCCTGGTGTCGGACTGGCGCAACTACGGCGCCTGGTCGGACGACGGCGCGAAAACCGCGACCGAGCGCGCGAGCTCGCTCTGGCGCGAGTCTCTCGCGTCCTTCCAGCCGCCCGCCCTCGATCCGGCCGTGCACGAGGCGCTGACGGAGTTCGTCGAGCGCCGTCGTCGGGAAGGCGGCGCCGCGCCCGCCTCGTAGAGGGCGCAGGAACTCAGGCGAGTCCGCGCCGCCCGGCGGGCGTTGCCCGCCGGGGCTGAGGCCGGCTGCGCGGGCGTTCGGCGCCGGGTCTTTGCCAGGTAATTCTCCCCACGACTGTGACAACTTCCACACTTCCGGAAAGTCCCGATACTGAGCGTGCGTGCGCGCCGTTATAAGACCTGAGGAATCCTATCCGACAGCCATGAGCGACCCAAGCCACCCCAAGCCCGGCATTCGCCCGCCCGGTAGCGTCGCTGCCAAGCCTGGCGCGCAGGGTCCGGCTGCCCGCGCCGGTGCCGTCGGACCGAGCGCTCGGCCCTCCGCTGCCGGCAGCAGCGGGAAGGTCGTTCACGATGACCGCGGCCACGCCGTGTGGCAGTGGGTCAAGCAGACCAGCCGCATCGCCATCGAAAGCACTTCGCGGCTGCTGCGCAAACTCGAGGCGCCGGACCTCAAGGTGGAAGACACCAGGGACGAGCGGTTGCGGGTCATGCCGGACCCGAGCGCTGGCGGCGGTTACGATCCCTATAACCAGACGATCAAGCCACCGAAGTCGAAGCGCAAATAGAGTCTTCACGCCGGGGGGATCGGCCGGCCGGCTAACTTCTAGGTCCGTAAATAAGAGGCGCCGTTCACGTCCAGAACCGCGCCGGTCATGCTTGCCGGCGCGTCGAGCGTGCAATACGTGACGACCTGCGCGACCTCGTCAGGGGTTGCGACCCGTCCCAGTGGCTGGTCGGCCAGGACTGCCTTGTCCTGCACCCGATGAGCGACTCTGTGTGTCGACACCCAGCCGGGGGCGACGACGAAGACGTAGATGCCCTGCGGCGCGAGTGCTTTGGCCAGCGATTGGCTGAGCGCATTCAAACCGGCCTTGCTGGCGGCATACGCGGGCGCCCCCGGTTCACCCCGAAAAGCGCCACGGGACGAGACGTTGACGATCCTGCCGCCACCCTGCGCTACCATCGCCCGCGCGGCGCAATAAGAAAGGTGTGCCGGACCGGTCAGATTGATCGCCAGCGTGCGCTGCCACGCCACCGTCCAGTCTGCGTAATCCGTCGCCAGCGGCGGATGGTCCGGAAAGATGCCGGCGTTGTTCACGACGGCATCAATGCGCTGCAGCGCCGCAGCCTCCTGCCAGAGACGCTCGATCGCGGTCGGGTTGCCGAGGTCGCCCTGGATGATGGCGTGGCCGCCGCCCTTCATGGCTTGCCTGGTCGCTTCCGCTGCCGCCCGGTCGGAGTGGTAATGCAGCACGACCGTGACGCCACGCACTGCCAACGCCTTGCAGATCGCTGCGCCAATGCCGCCCGAGGCCCCGGTAACGAGTATGTGAGTCATGCTTCAAGACTCCGATGCGTCATCCCCAGAACCGACGCTGGCGCCGGTCGCCCCCCGCGCAGCGAGTATGCCGCCACCCTGGGCGCTGCCGCCATGGTCTGTCATGCTCGGGATGAGGTGATCGCATGGCCTCTGGTCGACAGAGCGCACCGTCCGCACCACACGATTCGCGGCCATCGGCCGTCGCCGCGAACGAGGCCCGGCCCCGGATTGCCACAAGCCTGCCGTCGCTGAGCCTGGCCGCGCTCGGCGTGGTGTTCGGGGATATCGGTACCAGCCCGCTGTACACCCTGAAGACGGTGTTGAGCCTCGCGGGCGACAAGCCCGATGCATTCACCGTGCTCGGGTCGCTGTCGCTGGTGATCTGGACGCTGATCATTATCACCTGGGTCAAGTACGTGAGCTTCGCGATGCGCATCGACAACGACGGCGAAGGCGGCATTCTGGCCCTGATGTCCCTGTTGAGTGTGAAACGCGGCCATCGTCCCACCATCATTGCGGTCGGCCTGTTCGGCGCCGCCCTGATCTACGGCGACGGTGCCATCACGCCGGCGATCTCGGTGCTCTCCGCGCTCGAGGGCCTGCAGATGGTCGCGCCGGCGTTCAATCCCTACGTACTGCCTGCCGCCGTGGCAGTGCTCATCGGGTTGTTCGCACTTCAGCCCCAGGGCAGCGCGAAGATCGGCAAGGCGCTCGGGCCGATCATGGCGCTCTGGTTCGTGGTGATGGGCGCGCTCGGGGTGTGGGGGATCGCCCAGCACCCATCCGTACTGTGGGCGCTGGATCCCCGGCACGGCATCGAGTTCCTGTTCGCCGGCGGCGCCAGCAGCTTCCTGGTGCTCGGCGGCGTATTCCTGTGCGTTACCGGAGCCGAGGCGCTGTACGCGGACATGGGCCATTTCGGCGCAACGCGCATCCGTCTCACCTGGAGCGCCCTGGTCTTTCCGTGCCTGGTGCTGAACTATGCGGGACAGGGGGCGCTGGTGCTCGGGGGTGCGCCGACGGCGGACAACATCTTCTTCCGCCTGTGCCCGCCCGCGACGCTCCTGCCTATGGTGGTTCTGGCCACCGTCGCCACCATCATCGCCAGCCAGTCCATTATCACCGGCGCATTCTCGCTGACGCGTCAGGCCATCCAGCTGGGCTGGATGCCGCGCCTGCCGATCAAGCAGACTTCCGAAGAGGGTTACGGCCAGATCTACGTGGGTCCGGTGAACTGGTTGCTGATGCTGGTCACGCTCGCTCTGACGGTGGGCTTCGGCAGATCCGACAATCTCGCCGCAGCCTACGGCATCGCCGTGTCGGCCACGATGCTGATGAGCTCGGCGCTACTGTTCATCGCCATGCGCGAGATCTGGCGCTGGAGTATTGCCGCGGCCGGCGCGGTGGCCGGGGTTTTTGTCGTGGTGGATGCAGGCTTCGTGACGGCGAATCTCATGAAGATCGCCAACGGCGGATATGTGCCGCTGGTGCTGGCGGCTCTGGTCTACGGCGTGATGTGGGTGTGGCATCTGGGTTCGCAGTCCGTGTCGGCGCGCATCCAGGAGCGCCTGATGCCTGTCGGTGAGCTGTTGAGGCAACTCAACGAGCGGCATGTCCCGCGCGTGCCGGGTACCGCGGTCTTTCTCACGCGTGCGCAAAAGGACGCCCCACCGGTGCTCGTCTGGCACGTCAAGCACAATCGCGCCCTGCACGAGCGCGTGTTCATCCTCACCGCCGTCGTCGAATCGGTCCCGCGGATATGGCGCGGCACTCGGCTGCAGGTGGAGGAAGTCGCGCCGGGAATGTGGCGCGCCACGGCCCGCTTCGGCTTCATGGAACGGCCCGACATCCCCGCTCTGCTGCGGCAGGCCAACGCACTCGGGTGCAAGCTGAAGCTGGATGATGTCACCTACTATGTGGGGCATGAAACCGTGATCCGCCGCGACGACGGCAAGGGCCTGCCGCGCGTGGTGGAGACCCTGTTTGCCTATCTGCAACGCAATTCCATGCACGTGAGCGATTATTTCCGGTTGCCGGCGGACTCGGTGGTGGAGCTGGGGCGGGAGATCGCAATTTGACGGGAGCCGGGATGTTCACATTCGCATGTTGCGCTTGGTCGATGAATAAGCACGCGGCTGCCCTGAGTTGCGGCGTGGCAACCGTGCTCCTGTGCGGCATGCTCGCGAAACCTGTCGCAGCGCAGCCGGCGCCTGTTACGGCGGTGCTGGATGCGCTCAGTTCCGTACACCCCTTTGGCGAGGTCGCAATCTCGCCAGACGCAAGACACGTTATCTACGGCAGCGTGGTTACCGGCAAGCGTGGCGGGGCGGAGGTCGACGTGTCGGCGCTCTGGATAGCCAATGCGAACGACGGAACCGGCGCGGCTCGCCTGACGGCTTGCCCAGGGTCGGTGTGCGACGAGCATGGCGCCGCCTGGTCGCCCGACGGGACGCAGGTCGCATTCGTCACGACCGATGCGAAGGAGCAAACGCAGGTCGCAATTGCCACGGTCGGCAATCGCGACGTGAGGATCATCACCAGCGCCCACGGCCCGCTCGACACGCCCCGCTGGTCTTCCGACGGCAGTCGCATTGCTTTTCTGTACTCCGAGGGTGCACCCAGGACGCCAGGGCCCCTCAATCCGCTCGCGCGCGACGCCGGCGTGCTCTCCTCGACCGTGTACGAGCAGCGGCTGGCGTTGATTTCCGCGCGCGGCGGGGACGCAACACTGCTCGGCCCGGCCGATCTGAACATCTACGAATACGATTGGTCGCCCGACGGCAGGCGTTTCGTGGTCACGGCCGCGCGCGGATCCGGCGACGACAACTGGTGGATCGCCGAGCTCGACTTGCTCGATGCGCAAAGCGGCGCGTTGACCACTCTCTTGAGACCGCATCTGCAGGTCGCCTCGCCGCGCTGGTCCGGGGACGGCACGCGCATCGCGTACATCGGCGGCCTCATGAGCGACGAGGGCATCAGCGGGGGCGACATCTACGTGGTGCCCGCCGCCGGCGGAGCGCCCGCTGACGTGACTCCGGGCCTGGCGGGCTCCGTACAGACGATCACCTGGAATGCCTCTGCCACGCGCATAGTGGCCACCGAGTTTGCCGCGGGCGACGAGGTGCTCGCCACGATCGACGTCGATTCGAAGTCGCAGCGCGAGTTGTGGCGCGCTCCGCAGATGATCTGGGCGAATTGTCTGCTGGGCTTCACGCCAGGGGACGCGGGCATATCGCTTTCAAAGAACGCAGCCGTCTCGGCCGTCATTCGTCAATCGTATACATCGCCGCCCGAAGTGGAGACCGGGCCGCCCGGCAAGTGGAAGCCCATCACCAGGGCCAACGCCGGCGTGAAGCCGATCACCGGCAAGGCTACCAGCGTGTTCTGGAAGAGCGATGGCTTCAGCGTTCAAGGAATGCTCATCGAACCGCCGGCGGTCGCGCAGGCAAGGCGGTACCCTCTTGTCGTCGAGGTGCATGGCGGCCCGGCGTATGCGCACTATCCACTCTTCCCGGCGAGCCCGGATTCCTTCGATGCGGTCCTTGCGAGCCAGGGCTACTTCGTGTTCAAGCCCAATCCGCGCGGCAGCTACGGTCAGGGCGAGGCATTCACGCAGGCCAACGTCAAGGATTTCGGCTACGGCGACCTGCGCGACATTCTGCGCGGTGTCGACGCCGTGCAGGCGACAGCACCGATCGATCCTGAGCGGGTCGGGATCACCGGCTGGAGCTACGGCGGCTACATGACCATGTGGGCCCTGACCCAAACGGACCGCTTCAAAGCGGCGGTCGCGGGCGCAGGACTTTCAGATTGGCTCAGTTACTACGGCACGAACAACATCGACACGTGGATGATCCCCTACTTCGGCGCCTCGGTCTACGACGACCCGAAGGTGTACGCACGCAGTTCCCCGATAACGTTCATCAAGAACGTGCACGCGCCGACTCTGATCGTAGGCGGCGATCGCGACGCGGAGGTGCCGATCACGCAGTCGTACGAATACTGGAACGCTCTGCGGCGTCTCGGCGTAAGGACGGAGTTCGTCGTTTACCCCGACGAGGGACATTTTTTCTTCAGGCGCGCCGATCAGGTCGACGTCGCCTCGCGCCTGGTCAACTGGTTCAATGCTTACCTGAAGCCCGGCGCATGAGAGAACCGCACGTTGCCGGGGAGTCACTCAAGCGGTGAGGTTGCGCCGCTGAGACGGTCTGAGGCGGTCAGTCAGAAGCGCCGGCAGGCCGTCCACGCTCTCCACGAACGCATCGCACGGCAGCGCACGCGGGTCAGCTCCCTCGTTGTAACCATAGGGCACGCACACCACCGCCAGCCCCGCGGCGCGCGCGGCGAGCACGTCGGTCAACGAGTCGCCTACCATCAGCGCCTGAGCCGGCCGAACCTCGAGTTCCTCACAGGCGCTCAGCAGGGGTTGCGGATGCGGCTTTCGATGCATGCCGGTATCCCCACCCACCACGACGTCAATCCATTGACTCAGACCCAGGCGAGTCAGCAGGCCAATGGCCGCTTTCTTCGGCTTATTGGTCACCACGGCAAGCCTCAGGCCCAGCGCGTGCAGCCCCGTAAGCCCCGCGGTCACTCCCGGGTACACGCGCGTCTGCATTTCACCGAGCTCGTGAATCCGCTCGTAATGAAAGTGGAATCGCTGGAGCAGGAGCGCGGCGTCGGAGGATTGTCCGGCAGCTCCAAGCCGCGCAACGGCGCGCTCTATCAGAGTGGGCACACCTCGTCCGATGAGCACGCGGACCTCGGCCGCAGGGAGGCTCGTGAGCCTCTGCTCGGCGAGCGCGCGGTTCAATGCGACGCTGATGTCGGCGGCGGTATCAAGGAGTGTGCCGTCCAGGTCGAACAGCACCGCCTGCAGGGACCGCGCACACGGATGATCCGGGGCGACGCTCATGTCCACTTGCGCTGCACCAGCGCGCACGCGCGCGCGCAAATCGCCTGCGGCGTCAGGCCGAGCTCTGCCGTCACCTGCGCCGCCGGCGCGGACTCGCCGAATCGATCGATGCCGAGCACGTCACCGTCAAAGCCGGTATAGGCCCGCCAGAAGTTGCTCACGCCCGCCTCGATCGCCAGAACCGGCAGCGCACGCGGCAGCACCGTCGCGCGATAGTCGGCACTCTGCCGATCGAACTCAGCGCAGTTGGGCATTGAAACCACGCGGGCGGCGATGCCCCCCGCGCCGAGCATCTCGCGCGCACGCATGGCGAGGGCGACTTCCGAGCCGGTCGCGAGCAGCGTGATGGTGGCGGGTCCGTCGCTGTCGGCGAGGACGTAGCCGCCCCTGCGCACGTCATCGAGCTGCCGTGGGCTGCGTGCAAAGTGCGGCAGACTCTGGCGCGACAGCAGCAGGCATGTCGGCCCGTCATGCCGCTCGATCGCGGCCTGCCAGGCCACCAGGGTCTCGACGGCATCGCACGGGCGCCAGACTTCATTGTTGGGAATCAGACGCAGGCTGCTCGCGTGTTCCACCGGCTGGTGCGTCGGACCGTCTTCGCCGAGGCTGACGCTGTCGTGCGTGAACACGTGGATCACGCGCTGACGCATGAGCGCCGCCATGCGCACCGCATTGCGGCTGTAGTCCGAGAACGTGAGAAAGGTGCCCCCGTAGGGTAGGTAGCCGCCGTGCAGCGCGATGCCGTTCATCACCGCGCTCATGCCGAACTCGCGCACGCCATAGTTGATGTGGTTGCCCCAGCCACCGCGGCGCACGGCGATGCTGCCGCGGGTCGCAGTGAGGTTCGAAGCGGTCAGATCGGCCGAGCCACCGAGAAGCTCCGGCAGCAGCGCCTGCAAGGCTTCGATCGCATTCTGCGAGGCCTTGCGCGAGGCGATGCTGGCTGCCTGCGCCACTGTAGCGGCCAGCAGCCGCCGGCTGGCGTCGGACCAATGCGCCGGCAGCGCACGCCGGCGTGCGCGCCGCTCGAATTCAGCCGCAAGCTGCGGATGAGCCTCTGCGTAGGCGGCAAAGCGGCGCTGCCAGTCGCACTGGCGCGCCGCGCCCGCCTCGCGGGCGCTCCAGGCGGCGCGGATCTCCGCGGCGATCTCGAAAGGCTCGGCCGTCCAGCCCAGGTTCGCGCGGGTCGCGGCGACCTCTGCCGCCCCGAGGGCGGCGCCGTGTACCTCGTGAGTGCCGGCCTTGTTGGGGCTGCCGTGACCGATCACGGTCTTGCAGCACACGAGCGTCGGCCTGCCACAGTCCTCGCGCGCCTGCGCGAGGGCCGCCTCGATGGCCGCGGTGTCGTGGCCGGGGACCTCGCGTATGACACGCCAGCCGTAGGCCTCAAAGCGCCTCGGGGTGTCATCGGCGAACCAGTGCTCGACGCGGCCGTCGATGCTGATGCCGTTGTCGTCGTAGATCGCCACCAGTTTCGACAGCCCCAGTGTTCCGGCGAGCGAGCACGCTTCGTGGCTGATGCCTTCCATCAGACAACCGTCACCCACGAATACCCACGTTCGGTGGTCGACGATCGTGTGGCCCGGCCGATTGAATTCCGCGGCCAGGAGCTGCTCGGCGAGCGCCATGCCGACCGCATTGGCCAGCCCCTGCCCGAGTGGGCCGGTGGTGGTTTCCACCCCGGGCGTGACTCCGACCTCCGGATGTCCGGGAGTCTTGCTGTGCAGCTGACGAAAGCGCTTCAGTTCTTCCAGCGGCAGGGCATAACCGGTGAGGTGCAGCAAAGCATACAGCAGCATCGAGCCGTGACCATTGGAAAGCACGAAGCGGTCGCGGTCGGGCCAGAGCGGATCGGCGGGATTGTGCTTCAGGTGCCCCCGCCAGAGCACCTCGGCGATGTCCGCCATCCCCAGGGGCATGCCGGGATGACCGCTGTTGGCGGCCTGCACCGCGTCGATCGCGAGAAAGCGCAGCGCGTTGCACAGTTCCTGACGCTCGACGGGCTTGGGTCTGACCTGGGCATTCATGCGGCGAGTCTCCCTGCTACGCGCGTCTCTTGAGATCGATCAGGCGCAGGATCATGGGCGTGAAGATGAACTGCATCGCGAGCCCCATCTGGCCCCCGGGCACCACGATGTTGTTCGGCCGGCTCATCCACGAGTTGTGCAGCATGGAAACGAGATAGGGAAAGTCGATGCCCTTGGGGTTGGCGAAGCGGATCACCACCATCGACTCGTCGGCGCTGGGTATGTCCCGGGCGATGAACGGGTTACTGGTGTCCACCGTCGGCACACGCTGGAAGTTGACATGAGTGCGGCTGAACTGCGGACAGATGTGGTTCACGTAGTCCGGCATGCGCCGCAGGATCGTGTCGACCACGGCCTCCTGGGTGTAGCCACGATGATGCCGGTCGCGATGCAGCTTCTGGATCCACTCGAGATTGACGATCGGCACGACGCCGACGAGCAGATCGACGTGGCGTGCGACATCGATGTCATCGCCCACGTAAGCGCCATGCAGGCCCTCGTAGAACAACAGGTCGCTGTCGGGCGTCATCGGCTGCCAGTCGGTGAAGGTTCCGGCGTCGCAGCCGAGTTCCTTGGACTCGCCCGCGTCGTGAACGTAGCGACGAACCTTGCCGTGACCGGCCGCGCCGTACGCGGCGAAGGTGTCGGCCAGCTCCCTGAGCAGATTTGCTTCCGGCCCGAAATGGCTGATTTGCGGACCGCTGCCACGGTCGGCAGCCTGCACGCGCTCGCGCATCTCGACGCGGTTGTAGCGGTGGAAGGAATCGCCCTCGATCACCTGAGCCCTGACGCCTTCACGCCGGAAGATGTGCGCGAAGCTCCTCATGACGGTGGTGGTTCCCGCGCCAGAGGATCCGGTCACCGCGATTATGGGATGCTTGATGGACACGCAGTGCTCCCCGGAACTGATACACCGGCGTACGCAGCGTTCACCGCAGTGCCTCCGGCCTGAACAGCGAGCGTTCGTTGAAGAGCGGTGAGGTGAACGGCCGGTCCGCGCCGCTTTCGTATTCGGCGTGGTAGCGCTCGATGCGTTCGACCTCGTTGCGCGAGCCGAGGATCAGCGCAATGCGCTGATGGAGCGACTCCGGCCTCACCTCCATGAGGCGCTGGTTGCCGGTCGTCGCGCGGCCCCCCGCCTGCTCCACGAGCAGACTGACCGGATTCGCTTCGTACAGCAGGCGGAGCCGGCCCGGCTTGCTCTTGTCCTTGCTGTCCTTGGGATACATGAACACCCCACCGCGCATGAGGATGCGGTGCACCTCCGCGACCAGCGAGGCGATCCAGCGCATGTTGAAATCGCGAGTGCGAATGCCCGATTTCCCCGCCTGACACTCGCTCACATAACGGTGCACCGGCGGCTCCCAGAAGCGCGCGTTGCTGGTGTTGATGGCAAACTCGCTGGTGTCAGCCGGAATCTGCAGGTCCGGGTGGGTCAGGATGAAGTTGCCGATCTCCCGATCGAGCGTGAAGCCATGCGTGCCCTTGCCCACGCTGATGACCAGCATGGTCGCGGGACCGTAGATGGCGTAGCCGGCGGCGACCTGCTGCTCCCCCGGCTGCAGATAGTCGGCGACGCCAGGGGGCTCGGGCCTATCGTGTCTCAACACCGAGAAGATCGTGCCGACCGATACGTTCACGTCGGTGTTTGAAGAGCCGTCGAGCGGATCGAACACCAGAAGATGACGACCGCGCGTATATTCGACCGGTACCGCGTAGGGATGCTCCAGTTCCTCGGAAACCATGCCGGCGAGCAGCCCGCCCCACTCGCAGCTGCGTAGGATGAGCTCGTGCGCCAGCACGTCGAGCTTGTGCTGCGCCTCGCCCTGCACGTTCTTGCCGCCGTGCTCGCCGAGATACCCACCGAGGGCCCCCTTGGCGGTCATCGCCGAGATCGCCTTGACGGCGGCGGCCACGTCCACCAGCAGCGCCCCCAGGTCGCTGGCGCCGGGGATATCGGTGAGCTGCTGGATCAGGAATTTTGAGAGCGTGGTGCGCCCGAGATACATGGTCGCGACTCCTCGATGATCATGATGGGCCCTGGGTGGCGGCGGCCTGGAAAACGCGGCTGGCGCGAATGTCGCAAGCGGCGATCGCCGTCAGCTCTTCGGCCGTGAAGCGCCGATCCTGGTCGGCAAACAGACGGCTGGCCTGGCGCAGCCGGGCGCGGTCGAGCGCGTTGCGCACACTGCGCGCGTTGGCGAAGTTCGGCTGGCGGATGCGAGCGGTCAGGTACTCCTCAAACGTCGCGCGCGCGCCGGGAGCGAACCGGTAGTTGTGTTGCTCGAGGAGCTTGTCGGCGATGCGCAGCAGCTCGCCGGGCGCATAGTCCGGGAAATCCAGATGGTGCGCGATGCGCGAGCTCATCCCGGGGTTGGAGCGGAAGAAGGTGTCCATGCGATCCTTGTAGCCCGCCAGGATCACGACCAGATCGTCGCGCTGGTTCTCCATGACCTGCAGCAGGATCTCGATCGCCTCCTGTCCATAGTCGCGCTCGTTCTCGGGCCGGTAGAGGTAGTACGCCTCGTCGATGAACAGCACGCCGCCCATCGCCCGCTTCAGCACTTCCCGGGTCTTGGGCGCCGTGTGGCCGATGTACTGCCCGACCAGATCATCGCGGGTCACCGCGACCAGGTGGCCTTTGCGCACGTAACCGAGGCGAAACAGGATCTCGGCCATGCGCAGCGCCACCGTGGTCTTACCGGTCCCGGGGTTGCCGGTGAAGCTCATGTGCAGGCTGGGCGCCTGCGCCTGCAGCCCCAGGTTCATGCGCAGCTTGTCGATCACGAGCAGCGCTGCGATGTCACGGATGCGCGCTTTGATCGGTGTAAGGCCCACCAGGTCGCGGTCGAGCTCGTCCATCACCGCGCCGGCCTGGCTCTGCGCCAGCACTTCGCTCACGGTGCGTGCCTCGGTTGACGGCGACGCCTGGGCCGCCGCGGCGTCCGCCGTGGGCTCGGCGACGGGCGTCGTGGCCGGAGCGGTGCCGGGGATCGAGTACAGCGGTGAGCCCATGTCAGGCCACCTTGCACGCCGGCGATGGGGCGATCAGGTACATGGAGCAACCCCCGACGCATTCATGAGGTTTCAATCCCGCGCTCGCCTTCGGGCCGGTCGGTTGCGTAGCCGTGCACCGTGTAGCGGATCGTGCGGCCCGCCGCCTCCTGGCGTATGAGCCCGAAACCCGGCTCGCTCGCAGGCCGGTTGACGATGAAGCTCATGGCGATGCTCTCCACGCCGCGCGTGCCGTCGAAGGCAATCAGGCGGATGTAGTGCTGCGGGAAGCCCTTCCTGCAGTTCCGCACTTCCGTCAGCACCCCGGCGGCGTCCTTGAGGTCGAACATCGGCATGCCGAACATTTCCCAGAAGGTATTGCGCGGGTGCGGATCGTCGGTGTACTCGATGCTCCAGGCGTAACCGCGGCTCAAGCCATATTCGATCTGCAGCGCGATCTCCGCGTCCGTCAGTTCCGGCAGGAAGCTGAACTGCCCCTGGGTGATCTTGCTTACGGGGTTGGTCATCATGCAGCGTGCCCTCCTTGAACGATTCAGCGCGCCACCGCGGCCGTGGGGGTGAAATCGGACGCATCCGTCGGGGTGTAGTTGAAAGTGATGTCGCCCCAGGTATCGAGCGCCTGCTGCAGCGGGCCGCAGAAACGGGCGGCCTTGCGCAGGATCTCCGCTCCCTCGATGCGGATGTTGTGGCCCTCGTTGCGTGCCTTGACCATCGCCTCGAGCGCCACCCGGTTGGCGACGGCGCCGGCCTGAATGCCGGCGGGGTGGCCGATGGTTCCGCCACCGAACTGCAGCACCACGTCGTCCCCGAAAAGATCCAGCAGCTGGTGCATCTGCCCGGCGTGGATCCCACCGGAGGCGACCGGCATCACCTTGCGGATATCGCACCAGTCCTGATCGAAGAAGATGCCCCGCGGCAGATCCCGGCGGGTGTAGCTGTCGCGGCACACGTTGTAGTAGCCCTGCACGGTCAGCGGGTCGCCCTCGAGCTTGCCGACCGCGGTCCCGGCATGCAGGTGGTCGACGCCGGCGAGTCGCAGCCACTTGGCGATGACACGGAAACTGACACCGTGGTTCTTCTGGCGCGTGTAGGTACCGTGACCGGCGCGGTGCATGTGCAGGATCATGTCGTTGCGCCGCGCCCAGTTGGACATGCTCTGGATCGCGGTCCAGCCGATCACCAGATCGATCATGACCACGACCGAGCCGAGCTGCCGGGCAAACTCGGCCCGCTCGTACATGTCCTCCATGGTTGCGGCCGTGACGTTCAGATAAGAGCCTTTGACCTCACCGGTGGCGGCGCTCGCCTTGTTGACCGCATCCATCACGTACAGGAAGCGGTCGCGCCAGTGCATGAAGGGCTGCGAGTTGATGTTCTCGTCGTCCTTCATGAAATCGAGACCGCCCTTGAGCCCCTCGTAGATCACGCGGCCGTAGTTGCGGCCCGAGAGTCCGAGCTTGGGTTTGGTCGTGGCGCCGAGCAGCGGGCGGCCGAACTTGTCGAGACGTTCGCGCTCGACGATCAGGCCGGTCGGGGGACCCTTGAAGGTCTTGACGTAGGCCGCCGGAATGCGGATGTCTTCAAGTCTCGCGGCCTTGAGCGGCTTGAAGCTGAACACATTCCCGATCAGGCTCGCCGTCATGTTGGCGATCGAGCCCTCTTCGAAAAGGATGATGTCGTAGGCGACCCAGGCGAAAAACTGTCCCGGGCCGTTCGGCACCGGCTCGAGCCTGAACGCCTTGGCGCGGTAGCTGTCGCAGGCGGTCAGCCGATCGGTCCACACGACCGTCCAGGTCGCCGTGCTCGACTCCCCGGCGACCGCCGCGGCGGCCTCGACCGGGTCGACCCCCTCCTGCGGCGTGATGCGGAACAGGCAGACGGTGTCCGTATCCTTGGGAACATAGTCCGGCTCCCAGTAGCCCATCTGCCCGTACTTCAGAACGCCGGCCTGGTAGCGCCGCTTGGCGTCCGTGATCGCGGTTGCCCCATTGCTCGCCCCGGTTGCGATTGCCATCGTCCCGCCTCGTTGCCGATTGCTTGAGGCGACTGTAGAGGGGGACTATTATTCAGGTAAAGTCACTTTAAGTTACGGATGAATTAAGAATCCCTTAATGAAGAACGCCACGCTCCGGCAACTGCGGGTCTTTTCGGCGGTCGCGCGGCACCTGAGCTTCGCGCGCGCGGCGCAGGAGCTGAAGCTCACGGCTCCTGCGGTCTCGATGCAAATCAAGGAGCTGGAGACCGAGGTCGGGCTGCCGCTGTTTGATCGCTCGAGCCGCAAGGTGTCCCTCACCATGGTCGGCGAGTACGTGCTCGCCTACGCGCAGCGGGTCCTGGCCGCGATGCGCGACGCCGAGGACATGGTCGCCCGGTTTCGCGGCCTCAAGACCGGGGTGCTGGATGTCGCCATGGTCAGCACCGCGAAATACTTTCTGCCGCGGCTGTTGGCGCAATTCCGGGACGAGCACCCGGGTGTCGAAGTCCGCCTGCGGGCCGCCAGCAATCGCGAGGAAGTGGTGGCACTCATGCGCGAGGGCGCGGTTGAGCTCGCCATCATGGGCCGGCCGCCCAAGAACTGGCCCTCGCGGGCCGAGCCTTTCGCGATGCACCCGCACGGGCTGGTCACCTGCGTCGAGCATCCCTTCGCGCGCGCCGAGCGGGTGCCGGCGCGGGCGCTGCTCGGCGAAGGATTCATCGTGCGCGAGCCGGGCTCGGGCACGCGCGCCGCGCTCGACGAGTTCATGGAGGCGTATCAGATGACCCCGCGGGTGGTCATGCAGATGTCGAGCAACGAGGCCATCAAGCAGGCCGTCATGGCCGGAATGGGCGTCGCGCTGCTGTCGCTGCACACCGTGGGCCTCGAGCTCGATCACCAACTGATCGCTGCGCCGGAAACGGAAGGGTTGCCGGTCATGCGTCGATGGCATGTCGTCAACACGCACGCCAAGACGCTCTCCCCGGCGGCTGAAGCGTTCCGCTACTTCGTCCTCGAGCGTGGCGAGGCTTTCCTCGCCAAGCATTTTGCGCACGGTAACGATCCGCTGCAGTTCGCGGGGCAACCCCGGGCGCGAACCGCCCGCTAGCGACCGCAGCCCGCGGTCTGGGCTGACCGCCGCGCCGGCAGACGGTCGAGTCGAGAGCGCCGAACATCCCTGCGACACCAAAGTGTGACCCAGATCTCCATATCTGGTTCTCCAGCAGCCTCCCTCGTGGTGGTATCTTCTCACCAGACATCCCGGGAGCGTGTCGTCCGTCGTGAATGTGGAGGCGAGAAGAGAAACGATGACCGAGGCCTCGCCGAAGTGGCAGAGCGAGGTCATTAACGGCATCTATCCCCTGCGGCGCTATCTGAGCGGCTCAGACCACAGCGCGGTATTCCTTACCGAATGCAAGGCACAAGACCTTCCCACCGCCGCGATCAAGATCGTCCCCGCCGAGCGGGCATTGCCCGAAGCACAGCTCTCGCACTGGATAACGGCTGCCGGCCTCTCCCATCCTCACCTGATTCGGCTTTTCGACGCAGGTCGTTGTCAGCTCGGAGGTCGCCCATTTCTGTTCGTCGTAATGGAATATGCCGAGCAGACTCTCGCTCAGGTTCTTCCCCACCGGGCCCTTACTGCCGACGAAGCGCGGGAAATGCTCCTTCCCGCCCTGGACGCCCTGGCTTTCCTTCATGGCAAGAACCTGGTGCAGGGCGCACTGAAGCCGACAAACTTTCTGGTCGTCAATGATCAACTGAAACTGGCAAGTGATACCGTCCGTCCCACCGGCGAACCCAGGGCGAGCATCGCTAAATCTTCCCTGTACGATCCTCCAGAAGCAAAAAACGGCAGGCGGTACCCGACCGGCGATATCTGGGGTCTCGGCATAACCGTGGTCGAGGCCCTCACCCAGTGCCTTCCTGCGTGGCCTGAGGAACGATCCGAAACCGCCTGCCTGCCCACGACCCTTCCTCCGGAGTTCGTGGACACCGTACTGGGATGCTTGAGTCACGACCCCGACAGCCGTCCGACGGCCACCGACCTGCAAGCCCAGTTCAAAGGTACGCGACAAGCGCCGGTGGTTTCGGTTCCTGAGGCAGTGGTTCATGAAGCGCCGGCACCAGTCGCTCCTGCGCAAGAGTCGCCCAAAGAGCGCTGGCTCGTGCCGACCATCGTAGCGGTGGCGGTCCTCGTACTATTGGGCGCAGTTTGGGCTGGCTCGCGCCTGCTCAAGAGCCATCCCAACACCCGGCAATCGGCGTCAACTACTCTTCAGACGTCTTCGCAACAAGCTGCTGCCGCGCCGGCAGCTGCGGCGCAGAATCCCGCGACGCCTTTGCCAGCCCCTGCCGAGGTCGCCGCTGTGTCGGCCAGCGTGAAGCGCGCACAGTCCAAACCAGCGCCCCCGCACTCTGTTTCTCGTAAGTCGGTTCAACCCGCACAACCGTTGGCGGAACCCTCCGTAGTGCATGCACAGCTTCCCAACGTTCCGCGCAGCGCACGTCACACCATTCACGGCCGCATCAAGGTCGCGGTGCTCGTGATCGTCGACCACTCGGGCAATGTCATCGACGCGCTGCTGGAAAACCCAGGGCCAAGCTGGTATTTCGCCCGCCAGGCAAGAGAAGCCGCCAGAAAATGGAGGTTCGCTCCAGCAGACGAGTCCGGCTCTCGAGGCTGGCTGTTGCGGTTCGAATTCACTCGTGGCGGCACCACCGCACACGCCACCGCGCGATCCTAAAAATTCTCGTCCCATACAACCCCGCCCCCTTTGCTCACTAGCGCGACTCTGATCGCCTCTTGTGGGCGGTCGAAGTTGAAATCACTCAGGATGGATTTGGTTGCCTCTTCCATCACTTCGAAGGCCGTTTCCGCCTGCTTGTTCTTCCACAGTTCCTGCGTATCGAGAGTCCCCTGAACAAAGGACTTTTGGGGGCACACCGCAAAAACGGCAATCGGCTTGTTCCGTCGCGCGAGCGCAAAGGCGAGCGATGCAGATTCCGGCACCCGCGCAGCCGCCGCAAGCGCCTGCAAGCCATCTACATACTCGCGCAACGCGGCAAGTTCGTTGTACAGGTAGATCATCTTGAAACCGTTGCGCTCCAGGACACCCTGTCGAACCTCCATGACCCGAAACAGCCGCGCGACAATCGAGGTGTTGTTTGGCGCCTGCTCGAAATCTGCGTTCAGAGGCAGGATAAAGATCAAGTCGCATCCGTCGTTCGCTGGAAAAGTAATCGGAACGTTGTCGATAACGCCACCGTCCTCGAACAGTCCGCCCTTGTCTCGAACGTATGGGAAAAACGGCGGCAAATCCATCGACGCAAAAACGCTCAGCTTCAGAGCGCTCAAAAATCTCTCGCTACCATCTTCAACATTGAGGATGTCGTAGGTAATTTTTGAAATCGGCGGCGGCCGGCGGTTGTTGGTCGCGCAAGTCAGTTGACCGGATTGAACATTGGAGCGCGTCATGTAGAAGTGAATGTCAGATTCTAGAATTCGCTTTCGCACGTCGGGCTGTAGAAAAATGTGATCGAAGACCCGACGCCACGGTTCGGACGAGAGGAACGCATTGCGAGCAAAGGGGATGTACCAAATGGGAGCGGCCAATGCCTTGACGCTGATGGACTTCCACCAAAGCCTATGGACACTTGCGTTCCCTTGGCCACTAAGAATCAGGTCCGCCAACCAAAAAAGCGCGTTCCAAGAGCCTATCGAGGTGCAGGAAATGACCTTGACCTTTCGAAGAGCATCATGGTCGGCCAGGAACTGGTAGATAGCTTTCATCGAACCCGCCTGGAATGCGCCCTTTGCCCCTCCTCCCGCTAGCACGATTCCAATCTTCTGGACATTCGCAAACGGATCGTGGCTCGGAGAGGCAACCGGCGCCGGAGTCCAAGGTGAACCCGTCGCGAACCGAATCGGCTTTAAGTCAGCCCATAGCAGAATCCAGTTAATCAGTGCAGATGCGTTGTATGCGACGAGAAATCCAAGCGTGAAGAGCGCGATTACGATCGCGCCGTGAAAAAAAGCGCCAAGGTTGGCGATCAGCACCTGCGCAATGCCACCTGGCAACTCCAATTGCAAGCGATCGACTGCTGTCGCCGTCGCCAAATTAGCCACAACGTCGTTCAATCGCTTAAAACCCGCCAGTACCCACCAAAGAGATGCCGCCGTGAATGGGAGGGAAAACCCAAGCGGCAGTCGTACGAACAACCACTTGAATATGGATAGCATGTTCGAAATCAGATTCATGTCGTCTCCCTTTTCGAAGAGAACCTGACGCTGGATCTACCAGTGATCACCAACCGCGTAAGCGTAAGTTCTTGGATGCATCGCCCGCGGGTGACAGGACGTTCGGACCGAGGCGCGCGACAAGCTCGCAGAGCTTACGTAGCTCGAGCACGCCATGGGCAAAGCCGGCATGCTCGCGCGGCGTCCGCTGATGATGGCGACCGGCAAAGACATCTGGCAGCTTACGCTCCTCCGGCGGTAGCGAACGCGATCGACACAGCACGGCGGGCAGGCGACGCCGGGATTCGCCGCGGCAGTCCCGCGCGTGAGGGTAAATCCCACCTTCGACCGGAGCCACCCCTGGCCCCTGGCGGCGGCGGCCGCCGTGCGTGATTGACGGCCCGCTGCGCACCGCGTAGAAACTGGTAGTTCGGTGGGGATGGCAGGCGTTTGCTCGGCGCCCGGGGGGCACCGTCCCGATGATCAAAGTAAAACAATTGAAGCTGCGCATCTTTGCGCAGTTCGTGATCATCATCGCACCGATCGCGCTGGTGCTGATCTATCAGGCGCTCTCCGACCTGCGACGCACGACCGCCGTTGAGAGCGTGGTGGTGCGCCACGGACTATCGCGGGCGACGAAGGACGGCTTCGAGTCTTTCATGACCTATGCCGCGGACGCCGTGGATATGGGGAGCCTCGGACAGCGCGCCT
>VBMV01000031.1 GCA_005878835.1 Gammaproteobacteria bacterium
CGTCGGCCTGCCGCCGGATGTCGCCGCGGCTATCATCGACAGCGAGCAGGGCAAGTACTCGGTCAACACCAGCAATCTGGCCGACAACGCGGCGCAGGCGGCCTACGCTCACGTGGTGTTCGCCCTTAGCCCCAAGTCGCACCTGACCCTCGGCGCCCGCTATTCGCACGACAAGAAGGACGTCAATTTCGACAACTCCTTCTTCATGGGGCCGATCAACTCCGACCAGCATCACTTCGACTGGACGGCGGGGCTGGATTACAAGATCGCCGACAACGTGCTGATCTATGGCTCGGCGTCCACGGGCTATCGACCGCCGGCGTACAACCCGCGTCCATTCACCGCGGCACAGGCCGTGGTCGTCGGCGGTGAGGAAATGACGTCGTACGAGCTCGGCGTGAAGGCGGATCTGTTCAACCGGACGCTGCGCACCAATGTCGCCGTCTTCTACAGCGATTACAACAAGCGCATCGTGCCGATCGGTGGCACTGAGTGCATCGCCGGGACGTTTGTGCCGCCGAACACACCGGGCGCCATCCAGGACTCGAGCGGCCAAACCTGTCTCGCGGTGACCTCGCTCACCTCTTACCAGCAGCTCAAGGGCGCGAAGATCAAGGGTGCGGAGCTCGAGGTCTCGTGGCGGCCCGTCGCAGAGCTGGCGATCGACGGGTCATTCGGGTATACGAAGTGGAACTCCCCCGAGATCGACAACTGCGACTTCAACCAGGACGGCAGGCCCGATCCGGGCGTGACCTGCTTCAACGAGCCGGTGTACGTTCCGAAGTACAACTGGAATGTCTCGGCAGCCTACGACATCGCGCTCCCCGGCGGAGCGAGACTCACACCGCGTGCCGACCTCTACGGGCAGAGCGAGATCTGCTCGAGCGTCATCTCCCAGCTCTCCTGCACGGACGGCTATCAGCTGCTGAATCTGCGGCTGCAGTGGACGGCTGCGAAGGGCCGCTGGACGGCAGCGTTGGGCGGCACCAACGTGAGCAACAAGGAGTACTTCCTCAACAAGTTCGACCTCACGCCGTTCGGTCAGAACACGGTGGAGGGACAGCCGGGCCGGCCGCGAGAGTGGTACCTGACGGTGAGCCACAGGTTCTAAAACTCAGAGCTGGATGATGACCGTCTTCAGCTCGGTGTAAGCCTCGATGCCCTCGCGGCCTTGCTCCCGCCCTATGCCCGACTGTTTGAATCCACCAAAAGGCAGCGCCGGGTCGATCACGGCCTGACAGTTGCCCCACACGGTGCCTGCCTTGATCTTGGCGGCGAGCCGGAGCATCGATGACACGTCTTTGGTCCAGATGCTCGCGGCGAGACCGTAGGAGGTGTCATTGGCGGCCTTTGCGACTTCGTCGAGCGTGTCAAAGCGCTGCGCGACGAGCACGGGGCCGAAGATCTCCTCGCGCACGACGCTCATGGACGGCTTCACGTTGACGAGCACCGTCGGGTTCACGTAGTAGCCGTTTGCTGCCGGAGCGTCGCCGCCCACGACGACGGTTGCGCCATCGCGCTTGCCCGCCTCGATGTACCCCATGACGCGATCCATCTGTTCCTTGGAGACCAGCGGGCCCATGTGCGCCTGGGGATCGAGCGAGGGGCGTGGCTTCCAGAACGCGGTCGCCGCTGTCACACCCTCGACCATGCGGTCGAAAATCGAACGGTGCGCGAACAGCCGCGAGCCGGCGACGCAGATCTGCCCGGAGTTGAAGAAGATGCCACCGGCCGCGGCGGGTGCGACCTCCTCGACATTCACATCGGGCAGCACGATCACCGGCGACTTGCCGCCGAGTTCCAGCGTGACGCGCTTCAGCGAATCGGTCGCGTTGCGGCTGATGATCTTGCCCACCTCGGTGGAACCCGTGAACGCGACCTTGTCGACGCCCGGGTGCTTCACCAGCCGAGCGCCCGCCGTGTGCCCGTTGCCGGTGATGACGTTGATCACGCCCGGCGGAAAGCCGGCCTCAGCCACGAAGTCTGCGAGGCGCAGTGCTGTTAACGAAGTCTGCTCCGCGGGCTTCAGGATCAGCGTGCACCCGGCGGCGAGCGCCGGCGAAATTTTGAGCGTCGCCATCAAGAGCGGGAAGTTCCACGGGATGATCTGGGCCGCCACCCCGACGGGTTCGCGCGCGACGTAGCTGAAGACCGTGCCGCGCGGCAATGCCAGGGGATCCATGACTTCGCCGCCGAGCTTGGAGGCCCAGCCCGCCATATAACGAAGGTGATCCACGGCCCCGGGGATATCCACCATCGTCGCAAAGCCGACAGGCTTACCGTTGTCGATGGCCTCGAGTTCGGCGAACTCCGCCGCGTGCGCCTCGATCAGGTCCGCAAGCTTGTTGATGGTGCGCTCGCGCACCTTGGGCGGCAGGTTCGACCAGCGTCCATCGTCAAACGCGCCGCGAGCTGTGGCAACGGCGCGGTCCACGTCGGCGTCGGAAGCATCCACGATGCGGCCAACTTCCCGGCCCGTGGAGGGGTCCTCGACGATGAGTGTCGCGCGGTGGCTCGATGACACCCACTCATTGTTTATAAAGAGCGCGGGCCTGCGCTCCAGGGCCCGTTTGGCGGCGGGGGAGTAGTCGCGCTGAACGAAGGAATCGGTGTGCTCGACAATCGGGTGCACGGTGGCCATATCACTGTCCTCCGAGATCGCCCTGGGCGCGGCTCAGCCGCCCCCTCCTGTGACTCTTTGTTTGTGTAGCGTACTAAGTGGGCCTTGGAGGGTCAACGCAAAAAGCCGGCAGAGTTTCGCCAGCAAGACAAGCACCCGGTGGTAGGCGTCAACCCCGCGGACGCCGACGCTTATGTTCGCTGGCTCGCGCGAAAGACAGGGCAACCTTACGGGGGCGGGCTCTTCGCCGCGATCTGGAACTTGGCCTCATCGAAAACGGCGTGGGTGCTCTACGAGTTCGTCCAACCGGGCAATCTGGCGGAGTGGCAGAAAGCGGTTGAGTTGCCAAGTTCGAGCAGGTCATCGACACACCTGTCTCCTTCTGTTGACAGTGAGACTTCGCGGCGGGTTCTTTGGCAGGATTGCGTTCGGCCAATCCGCACGGAGGGAGAACGCGATGTTTCGGGAACAACGTTTTGTGCCACTGGTCCTTTGCGTGTCGCTGCTCGCCCCAGGCTGCGGCGGCAGCACCGAAGGCGTGTCGCCACTCCAGCCGCTCCCCGCCGCCCGCGGGCAACTCCTCAACAGCCCACCGACCAAGCTCGGCTCGTTTTCGGTCTCAGATCTGCTCTCCAGGCTGAGCGGCGGCCAGCTGGGCCGGGAGCTGATAAAGCTCGTCTTCTCGCCGACCTGCTCCGTCGATACCTACCATCTCGAGTACGACACCGTCGGCGCCCGTGGTGAGGCCACCACCGCCTCCGCAGCACTGATGATACCCACGGGCTCCCATCCGAGATGTCAAGGCCCGCGACCGATTGCGCTGTACGCCCATGGGAAGCGGACCCTCAAGTCGTTCAACATTGCCGACCTGACAAGCCAGAGCAACGAGGAAGGCCTGGCGCTCGCAATTGTCGGTCCGGCTCGAGGCTACATCGTCGTCGCTCCGAACTACGCCGGTTATGACACCTCCAGCCTGGACTACCATCCGTATCTCGACGCGGATCAACAGTCCAAGGACATGATGGATGCGTTGACTGCCGCACACGGTGCGTTGTCGGCCTTGAACGTTGCGGACAATCACAAACTATTCGTGACCGGCTACTCGCAGGGAGGCCACGTGGCCATGGCCACTCACCGCGCGTTGCAGGCGGCGGGTATCGCGGTCACGGCCTCGGCGCCGATGTCGGGTCCCTATGCTATGTCCGCCTTCGGAGACGCCGTCTTCATGGGCCAGGTCGACGACGGTTCGACCGTGAACTTCGTCATGCTGGCATCGAGCTACCAGCACGCGTACGGTAATCTCTACACCACTCCAACCGACATCTTGGAGCCAAAGTACGCATCCGCAATCGATGCGCTCAGCACGACA
>VBMV01000077.1:0-28810 GCA_005878835.1 Gammaproteobacteria bacterium
GACCTTCCCCGCCTTCAACGTCTGAACGAGTACCTGGAGAGAAATTTCCCCGATTTCTTCGCCGAGGCCCGCTTCCAGGTCGGGGACGACGATTACTTCCTGTACGCCCGCTTCGGGCAGTACCTCGCCCGCACCATCGAGCAGAACCACGCCTCGGGACGGCTCATCAGCCGCGGCTTTGCGGTGCTGAACCGGATGGCGCGCGCTGCGGCGCGCAACCCCCGCATGCGCCAGATGCTGGTCTCGGGACCCCTCGAGTACATCCTCGATGCGCCCCGGGCTCGGGCGCTCGCGCGCACGCGGCTGTGCGCGGCCGCGCAGGGCTATCTCGAGAGCCTGTGCGAGTGAGGGCGGCCTTCAGAACCGCTCCCGGCCTGGCACCTGCAGGTTGTTGATCCGGGTCCGTCCGAGCGCCTTCAGGAGAAGGTTGCGGCCGGAGCGCAGCAGCGGGTACAGGAGTCTCGCCCGGCCCCGGGATCCGAAGAGCGAGCGGTTGATGCGATTGAAGGCGCCGGCGGCGCCGCCCCGAGCGGCCAGGGCATGGATCGCGTCCGCGCCGTAGTACAGAGCGCCGTCCACCTTGAGCACCATGCCCTGGTCGATGTCGAGTCCCTGCCGGGTGATCTCGTCCATGACTGCCGTGTCCTCGCGCGCATTCACCAGCCGCAGTCCGGGCACCGATGCGCGCCCATCGGCAGCGCGGCAGTAGGCATCGCACACCGGGCACTCCCGGTCGTAGACCAGCAGGACCTCGCGCGGCCTCATGCGGCCTTGAACTGCGGCGCCGGCGGAGCAAACAGCGCCGAGCCGCGGAAGCGCACCAGCATGCGCATGTTGAAGAAATGCATGAAGCCGAGCAGCACGATCACCAGACCTATCTTGGTGCTGAGGAATTCCACTGCAGTCACCGCATTGGTCGGCTTGTCCCCATAACGCAGCGCCAGGCAGACGAAGCCGATGTTTATCAGATAGAACCCGACCAGGAGCAGATGATTCACCGAATCGGCCAGCTTTTCCCGGCCGTGGAAATTCTCCACCAGAAAGACGCGGCCGTTGGAGTGCAGGCTCCTGCCTACCCAGATCGTCACCGCCAGACTCACCGCCACGTACGCCAGATACGTCCACAGCATCATGTGCGCGCTCCTTTTGTTATATAGTTAGTTCATTCGCTAAATATACTAGGAGTACTTAGCTAATTAGTCAATAGGCTAATTATGCGATGCCCCCATGTCCCTCGACAAGGTATTCGAAGCCCTCTCCTCCACCGTGCGGCGCAAGATCCTGGCCTATCTGTCGGCCACCGAGCTGACCGCGGGGGAGATCGCCGAGCGCTTCGCGATCTCCAAGCCCTCCATTTCCAAGCACCTCTCCATCCTGGAGAACGCCGGCCTCATCGCCAGTGAGCGACGCGGACAGTTCATCCACTACCGCCTGGTGCACGACAACCTCCTCAACACCCTCAACGGCTACCTGCAGGAGGTCTGTCCGGTGTCGCGGCCGCTGAAGCGCGAGAGCGCTCGGCTCGCAAAGAGCAAGGCTTAGGGGCGGCAATCCCTCAGGGCGGCTCGCGCACCGTGAGCGCGACGTTCACCAGCTGCGTGCGGCGCACCACCTGCAGCGTGAGCGTGCTGCCGGGCGGCACGCGGCTCAAGCGCCGGTGCAGCGCGTCCACGCCGTCCACGTAGCTGTCGTCCACGGCCACGATCAGGTCCCCGGGCTGCAGGTCCGACTCAGCCGCCGGTCCCTCACTCTCGCGCGAGAGCACCTCGACCGCGCGCGTCGCGGTGAGGCCGAGCGCCCGCACCAGCCGCAGATCGAGCGGCCGGTCGCGCGCCCCCACCCCGAGCCAGGCGCGGCGCACGCGTCCCTGGGTGAGGATCTCCGTCAGCACCCATTGCGCAGTCGAGGCGGGAATGGCAAAGCCGATGCCCTGCGCCATGGCGATGATCGCGGTGTTGATGCCGGCCACGCGGCCGTGCGCGTCAGTGAGCGGCCCGCCGGAGTTTCCGGGATTGAGCGCCGCGCTGTGCTGCACGACGCCTTCGATCAGGCGGCCGTGGCGGCTGCGCAGCGAGCGCCCGAGCGCGCTCACCACGCCGGCGGACACGGTCGACTCGAACCCGAACGGGTTGCCGACCGCGACCACGAGTTGGCCGGCGCGCAGACGCTGGGTGCTGGCGAGGCGCGCGTACGGCAGCGCCCCGGCCTGCGCGCGCAGCACCGCCAGATCGGTGGCCGGATCGCGGCCGGCGACGACGGCCGGCACGGTGCGACCGTCGACGAACGTGACGCGCGCCTGCGTCACGCGCTGCACGACGTGCTCGTTGGTGAGCAGATAGCCGTCGGGCGTCACGACCACCCCCGAGCCCGCGCCACCGCGCGCCCGCTCGGCTTCCGCGGCGCCCCCGACGTACACGCTGACCACCGCCGGACCCACCTCATCGACCGCACCCACCACGGCGGCGGAATACGCATCCAGGGGGTCGGTCGGGGACGAGGGCTCCGGCGGCACGGCATCGAGCATCGCGCAGGCATGGGGACCGGCCGGACAAAAACAAGGGGTGGCTGCAGGCGGCGGGCGAGCGCCTTGAGGCCGGCACCGAGGATTCCTGCCAGAATCCCTTCCGGCCATGATCTCGCTCGCCGAAACCGCCATCCTGCTGGCCGCCGCCGTCGTCGCGGTGTCGCTGTTCCGCTTCGCGAGACTCAGCTCGATCCTCGGCTACCTCGCCGCGGGGCTGGCGATCGGGCCCTGGGGTCTCAACCTCATCGGTGACATCGACCGCATCATGCAGGTGTCGGAGTTCGGCATCGTGCTGCTGCTGTTCATCATCGGACTCGAGCTGCAGCCGACGCGGCTGTGGGTCATGCGGCGCGTGGTGTTCGGGCTCGGGGCCGCGCAGGTGGCGCTGTGCGCCGTGCTGCTCGGTGCGGGGGCCTGGGCGCTCGGTGAGCCGCCGGTCGCGGCGGCCGTCATCGGCTTCGGCCTGTCGCTGTCGTCCACGCCGCTGGTGCTGCAGGTGCTGGCCGAGCGCGGCCAGCTCAAGACGCAGTACGGGCGTGCGGCATTCGGGATCCTGCTGTTCCAGGATCTCGCCGTGCTGCCGGCGCTTGCGCTGCTGCCGCTGCTCGCGCCGCTCCCGGGGACTCACCAGGCCGGCGGCCCCTGGTGGATGGGACTGCTGAAGCTGCTGGCGGTGATCGCGGTGGTCATCGGCGGCGGGCGGCTGCTGTTGCGGCCGGCGCTGCGCATCGTGGCGCGCGTGCGGGTGGGTGAGGTGTTCACCGCCGCGGCGCTGCTCACCGTCATCGCCACCGCGCTCCTGGCGAGTCTCGCGGGCCTGTCGATGGCGCTGGGCGCGTTTCTGGCCGGCGTGCTGCTCGCCGACAGCGAGTTCCGGCACGAGCTCGAGGCCGACCTCGAGCCCTTCAAGGGCCTGCTGCTCGGGCTGTTCTTCGTCGCCGTGGGCATGTCGGCGAATCTGGGACTGCTCAGGTCCGAGCCCCTGACGGTGCTGGAGCTGAGCGCCGCATTTCTCTTCATCAAGATCGTCGCGGTGAGCGCCTTGGGGAGGCTCGCCCGCCAGCGCGGTGACTCGGCCCGGCGGCTCGGGTTCGCGCTGCCGGCGGGCGGGGAGTTTGCCTTCGTGCTGTTCACGCTCGCGGCGCGCCAGCGCATCCTGGACGCCGCGACCGCGGATCTGCTCGTTCTGGCCGTGACGCTGTCGATGATGCTGGGTCCCCTGCTGCTGATCGCGCACGAGTCCCTCACCCGACGCTGGCTCGCCCCGCCGCAGCAACCCTACGACGCCATCGAGGAGCACGAGGTCCCGGTGATCATCGCCGGCTTCGGGCGCTTCGGCCAGATCGTGGCGCGCATCCTGCGCGTGAAGGGACTGCCGTTCACCGCGCTCGACAGCAGTCAGACGCACGTGGATTTCGTGCGCCGCTTCGGCAACAAGGTCTACTACGGGGATGCCTCGAGGCTGGATCTGCTGCGCGCCGCGGGCGCCGCGAGCGCGCGCATCCTGGTGCTGGCGATCGACGACGTCGAGGCCTCGACGCGCACTGCGGTGCTGGCGCGCGAGCAGTTCCCGGGCCTGAAGGTCTTCGCCCGCGCGCGTAACCGCCAGCACGCGTTTGCGCTCATGGACGCGGGTGTGCGGGAGGTGATCCGCGACACCTACGGCTCGAGCCTGGAGATGGCGGCCTCGGTCCTGGAGGCGCTCGGAGAGACCCCGGCGGCGGCGCGCGAGGCGGTGCGCCGGTTCCGCCAGCACGATGAGGCGACCCTCGCCGCGCAATACCAGGTCAAGGACGATGAGAGCAAGTTCCTCGCCACCTCGCGCGAGGCCGCACAGCAGCTGGAGAAGCTGTTCGAGGCCGACCGCAGCGGCTCGGGGTAGCCCATGGACGAGGCGCGCAGCGTCCGGGAGTTCTGGTTCGGCAGGCTGCCGCTGTCCGCGGACGCCTTGAATCGCCGCCTGCCCTTCTGGTTCGCAGGCCCGCCTTCGGAGCTCGGCCGACTGCGCGACGAGCACATCCGCGAGCGCTTCGGCGAGCTGCTCGAGCTCGCCGCGAACGGGGCTCTGGCGAGCTGGGAGGACGGTCCGCGGCGACGCCTGAGCCTCATCCTGCTGCTCGATCAATTCCCGCGCAACATGTTCCGCGCCACCGCACGCGCCTTCGCCTACGACGCCAGGGCGCTCGCACTGGCGCTCTCGGGCATGCAGTCAGGCGCTGACGCCGCGCTCGATCCGGTGGAGCGGATGTTCTTCTACATGCCCTTGCAGCACGCCGAGAGCCGCGAAGTACAGGATGAATCGCTCGCCGCCTACCGGCGACTGCTCGCCGAGGCGCCGCAGCCGCTGTGCGGACCCTTCGCCGCGGCGTCGCGCTCGGCCGAGAATCACCGTGCGATCATCGAGCGCTTCGGCCGCTTTCCTCATCGTAACCGGGTGCTCGGGCGCGAGAACACGCCCGCGGAAGAAGAGTGGCTGCGCAACGGGGGCGAGAAGTTCGGTCAGTGATCGCTCACGAGGAGCTCGAGGGCGCGGATACGCCGCTCGAGCTGACGCCGGGCTTCGAGCAGCTCCAGCGCCAGGGCCGCGCCGCTCACATTCACGCCCAGATCGCGCATCAGCCTGCCGATGACGCGCAGGCGCGGCAGCGCCGTCGCCGGAATCTGCCATTCGCCCGGCGGTGTTGCGCGCGGCGCCACGACACCGAGCTCGGCGAGCTCCATGACCGCGCCGAGATCGAGCCAGCACAGCCGGCAGATTTCGGTCGCGCCGATCCAGTCACCTTCGCCGAGCACATGAGCTTCGAGCCGATGAGTCACCCCTGCCATGCATCACCTCGACAGGTTCGCGCGCGGATCGAAGTCGAGCTTGCCGCGCATCTCCTCATACAACGCCTTCGCCTGCGGTGAGCTCGCGGGCGGCAGCACCACCTTCAGCTGCACGTACTGATCCCCCGGGGGTTGTCCCGGCAGGCCGCGGCCGCGCAGGCGCAGCCTCTGGCCGGACTGGGCGCCGGCGGGAATGTGCATCTCGACCGAGCCGCCGAGCGTGGGCACCGTGACCGAGGCGCCGAGGGCTGCTTCCCAGGGGGCGACCGGAAAGGTGAGCGTCACGTCGCGCCCCTCGAGTGCAAACAGCCGGTGCGGCTGCACGTGCACCTCCAGATACAGATCGCCCGCCTGGCCGCGGCCCGCGGCCGGTGCACCCTGGCCGGCGAGCCGGATCAGCTGCCCCTCGGTGACGCCCGGCGGAATGGTGACGCGCACCGTGTGGGTGCGTAATTCCACCGAGCCATCGGGCTTCACTTCGGGGCGCCTGAGCTCGAGCGTGCGCGTGGTGCCGCGGTAGGTCTCCTCGAGCTCGAGGCCGACCCGCGCGTGATGATCGCGCGCGGCGCCGCCACCACCCCTGGCGAAGGGCGAGCCGCCACCGAACAACGAGGAGAAGAACTCGCTGAAGTCCTGTTCGGCAAACCCGCCGTCCTCGGCGCCCGCACCGCTCCATCCCGAGCGGCCCGCTCCCCGCCTCGCGCCCCCGGCATGGCCCGCGCCGCCGGCACGGCCCGCGCCGCCCGAGAACTCGAAGCCGCTGCCCCAGTCCGGGGGCGGCCGGAACTGCTCGCCGGCTTTCCAGTTGGCGCCGAGCTCATCGTATGCCGCGCGCTTCTCGGGGTCCTTCAACACCTCGTACGCCTCCTGCATTTCCTTGAAACGCGCCTCCGCGTTCGGCTCCTTGCTCACATCGGGGTGGTACTTGCGCGCCAGCCGCCGGTAGGCGGCCTTGATCCGATCCGCGCTGGCCGCACGCTCCACGCCCAGGACCTTGTAGTAGTCACGGAATTCCATGTGCGTCGATTCTAATGCGGCTGAAGGCGCTCACCCGCTGGGCGCCGGCGCAGTACCCGCGTGGGTGTTCCTTGTCCATGGGGTCAAACGGGGGTCAAAAAAAGGCGCCGCGAGGCGGGGGAAAATCGCATCGCGGCGCGGGAGTGGCGAACACGGGGATTTGTTCGCAACCTGTACCAGGATGAGCAAGGGCCATGCCAGATGAATTAACCTATATGAAACAGCAGATTACTGATAAATCGCTCCCGGGTACGGGGTGACGCGAATGGTCACTTTGGAGCGAGCCGGAGCCACCCTTGCCGCGCACGCGCCTGAGCTGCGGGCGCTTCGGCGAGAGGGGCGTACGCTCAGTGCGGCAGGACCGGCACGCAGGGCTGTGACTTTTCCCTGAGCGAATCGCACAGGGCGCGCGCCTGCGCCTCACCGGAGGTGGGAGCCTGCAGCCGATAGAGCGGTCCGGCGGTGTTGCCGCCCGTGATGATCCGCGGCGACAGGCCGCCGAGCTGCGCACCAAAGCGCCCCTGCAGCCGACGCCACTCGCGGTCCGCGCTTGCCTCACTGCCGAACGCGCCCAGCTGCACACCGTACGAATTGCCCCCGGTGCGGGCGGCGCTGCGCGCGCGCGCCTCAGTGGGCTCGGCGCGGGTCAGCCGTACGACCGCAGGGGGCGCGGCGCTGTGGTGCACGGCGGGCGGCGCCGTCGCGACCTGCAACGCGCGCACGCCGGAGGGCCCCTGAGGCGCACCCCCCGGCTGTGCCGGTCTCGAGGGTGCGAGGCGCGGCATGGATCCCAGCGAGAAGGCCTCGATGCGGATGCGCGCCTCCTCGGACCATCTGCCGCTCGGGTGCGCGGCCAGGAACGCCCGGTAGGCGTCCGCGGTTGCGAGCGTCCCCGCCTGCGCCCAGTCGCGCTCTTCGGCGAGCTGCACGAGCCGGGCGCGCGCCTGCACGGCGAGCTCGCTGTCGGGATGCTGTTCGACGAAGCGTGCGTAGGCCTCGCTGGTATCGGCGGCTTCCGCGGAGCGCCAGTCCTGCTGCTCGCGGCCGCACCCCGCCGCCAGCAGCGCCACAACCGCGATCAGGGCGACTCTTCCCGCACCGAATGTGAGCATGATCGGCATCCCCTGGCGACGGACCTTACGTATTATGACCCCGGCGCACTCCAGGGAGCACCGATGAGCGAGACCATCAAGCGCAGACTGATCGACCAGATCGGGGATTCGCCGACCTTTGTCGCCGAAGGCTCCGTTCTGACCGGGGACCTGGAGACTCCTGGCCCCCTGGTGATGTGCGGCGTCGTTCGCGGCGATGGCCGCGTCGGCGGCACGCTGCGCATGTCCGTGACGGCGCAATGGCACGGGGAGATCCACGCGCTCGCAGGCGTGATCGCGGGCAGGATCTCCGGCAAGCTCGTGGTGGAGAACAAGCTCGAGGTCGGCGCCACGGCGGTGATTCACGCCGACATCGTCGCGCGCAGCATCGCGGTCGCCAAGGGCGCCATCATCGACGGCGCCGTGACGGTCACCAGCGGTGAGCCGGTGGTGCGGTTCGAGGAGAAGCGCGCCGCACGCCGCGGCTAGCGCGCCTCCAGGCCAGCGCCGCCGGCACCGAGCGCGGCCAGGATGCGCCGCTCGAGCCACGTCGGACCGGTGAGCTGCTGGAAGAACCCGCAGTGACCGCCGTAGCGCGTGACGATGATCGACAGCGCCGCGGGTCGCGCGAGGCGCGCGAGGCCCGCGGCGGGAATGATGGGGTCGTCGCGGGATGTCAGGATGAGCGCCGGCACTTCCAGCCGTGCCAGGCGAGCCCCCGTGAGGGCGTAGCCGTTCAGGTAGTCCTCGAGCGTCGCGAACTCGCTGTAGCTGCGCACCAGCTCCGCGGTCATGCTGCGCAGACCGCGCAGCCGCGCCAGCCGCCGGAAATCGTAGCTCTCGGGCCAGGCCGCTTGTTTGCGGCGCAGCGAGCGCAGCCACTTGCGCACGAAGTAGCGCTCGTAGCCCGGCAGGCCACGCTCCAGCGCGGTCAGCGTCTGAGCGGGATCGAGTACCGGCGACACCGCAATCACGTGCGCAAGATCGAGCCCCGCCTCGCGCGCCTGCGCCGCCACCCGCAGCATGAAATTACCGCCCAGCGAGAAACCCACCAGCCGCAGCGCCGTGCCCGCGAAGTGCTGTTGCAGGGCGCGGACCGCGCCGATCACTTCCGGCAGGCGGCAGGAATGGAACAGCTCGCGATTGAGGTGATGCGTGTCGCCGTGATCGCGCAGGTTGAGCCGCACCACCGCGAAGCGCTGCGCGAACAGCAGCTGCGCCAGCGACAGCACGTAGAGCGAGTCCGCGCTCCCCTCCCAGCCGTGCAGCAGCACCACCGGGCCGCCGCCGGGCGCCGGACTCGACACGAAGCACTGCAGCCGCACGCCCGCGCCGCAATCGAGCAGCAGCTCGCGCTGCGAGGCCAGCAGCGCCGCGGCACCGCGCAGGATGCGGCCGCGCCGCCAGGCGGTGCTCGCCAGCATCGACTGCAGGTGACGGTTGCGTAACCAGCGCGGCGGCCGGAAGTCGTCCTCGACGTACTGCACGGCCGATATCGTGCAGCCTGAGTGCGCGTCAGTGCACGCGGATCTCGACGCGGTTGTTGGCACCGGCGGCGCGGTTCCACTCCCCCGCGGTGAGCTCGCTCCCTATCGGCGGATACGGCACGAGCACGTTCGCGGCGTCGCCCGCGGCCACCTGCACCTGGAGCGAGCCGTGGGTGGAGCCGCGGATGTCGCCGATGAGGTTGGCCAGAGCGAGTGGCGTGCGCTGGGTACCCGGGAATGCCTCGTCCGAGGGGTTGCCGAGCACGTCACACCTGGAAAACAGCGTCTCCTCCGGCGCGAGCGAGTACCCCTCGAGCGCGTTACCGACGAGGCAGAAGCGCCCGGGGAATGCCCTGATATCCACCACGCCCGCCACCTTCTGGCGCGCCAGCCGGTAGAGGAGCTTGCCGATGAGCTCGAATCGGGCGCCGCCGAGCGCATCAGCCCCGTACGGCACCGACACCACCACCGGCTTGCCCTCGCTCGGGATGAGCATCGCCGCGGTGGGGGCCGTGCGCGCCGCTGCCGTAGGCGTCGTGGCAGCGGGCGATGCCGAAGCGGGCGTTGTCGCCCCGGGGGTCGCCAGCGCTGCGCCGGCCGGCGCCAGCGCCGCGAGCGCCGCCGCGTCCCGCTGCGCGAGCTGCGTCAGTTGCACCGTGAGGCCGTCGAGCAGCTTCACGGTGCGCCACCACAGCGCGGCGCTCACGAGCGCCAGGGCGAGCGCCGCGCACGCGACCCACCACACCCACGGGGCCGTGGCGGCGCGCGGTGGCGGCGGCGCGCCCCCTTCGGGCGCCCGCGGCAGGGCTTCGCGCAGCAGCGCGCGCACCTCCCCGGTGATGCGCTCGGTCTGGGTGTCGATCCCGGCGACCAGCGCGCGGCGCAGCTCCGCGAAATGCTCGCGCAGCGCGCTGTCGGTGAGGGGCTTGGAGGCCAAGGCGGCGCCCGCTTCCGCCGGCACCCCTCCGACGCGCGCGGTCGGTGGCGTGAAACGCGGCTGCTCGGCGGTGCGGCGCTCGCTAACCAGGTGCAACTCGGACAGCACCTTGGATACGTCGGTCGGCCTGATCTGCTTCGGCAGCACGCCCACCGCGCCGAGCGCGCGCGCCTGACCCAGATACAGCTCGCCCTCCTGGGAGGTGTACATCATGATGGGGATGGTGGCGGTGCGCGGGTCGTTCTTGATGGCCTGCACGGCCTGAAACCCGTCCATGCCCGGCATGAGGTGATCCATGAAGATCACGTCCGGGCGGTTGCTGCTCAGGTACTCGATGGCCGCCTCGGCGCTCTCCGCGGCATCGACGTCGATGTCGTACTTCTCCAGGGCCCGGGCGAGCACCACGCGCGCGGACTTCGAATCGTCCACGATCAACGCCCGTTTTGCGCCCATGCTCCGCTCCCAGCGCCGCGCGCGGTATCTTCGAGAAAGTGTAGCTCAGAACAGCCGGCGTTGAACGCTGTCGTGCCGCGAAGACGACCGCCCGATGCAAACACGAACACATCCGCGGCCGCGTAACAAGCGCGCGTCATTCAAACTACGGGATTGTGAAAGTCCTGTTGCGCCAACGTGTCAGCCAGGTGACACCGGCGGGTCGCGCGTGCCCGCGGCTTCAGGCCAGCCGGGCGAGCGTCGCCGCCACCAGGCGCTGCGCCGAGCCCGGGGCATGCCCGAAATACAGGGACGGCTCGGTGAGCTCCAGCTCCAGCAGGCACGGGGTCCCCGCGGCGTCGCGGATCAGATCCACGCGCGCATACAGCAATGCGCCGAAAGGCAGCGCCGCCAGCACCCGCTGCGCGATGATGAGCTCGTCCGTGCCCGGCGCGCGCACGGTGATCTCCTCGGGTGCGAACAGCGCCCCGGTCGAGGGTGCCCCGAGGGGCAGCAGCGGACCCTTGCGAACGGCGTGGCTGAAGTCCCCGCCGATGTGGATCACGGCGGTCTCGCCTTGGGCGTCCACGTCCTCGAGGTAGGGCTGCAGCAACACGCTGCGCCCGGCGTCGAGGAGCCGGCGCATGTGCGCGAGCGTCTCCGCGAGGGCGGTGCGCGCGTGGCGGCGCGTGTCGCGCGCGCCGGCGCCCACGGCCGGCTTCACCACCAGCTGCGCGCAAGTCTGGCGCGCGAGAAACTCCTCGAGCGCAGCCGCGGGGTCCGCCCCGGCCTCCGCGAAGCTGCTGGCCACCACCGGCAGGCCGGAACGCGCGAGCTCGAGCAGGTAGTGCTTGTCAGCGTTCCAGCGCACCACGGGCGGCGGATTCAGCAGCATGGTGAGGGAGGCAACCCGCTCGATCCAGGCGAGAAATTCGCCCAGGCGCTCGGTGTAGTCCCAGGCGGAGCGCAGCAGCGCCGCATCGAAGCGCGCCCAATCGGCCTTGGGCTCGTCCCAGTCGACGATCTCGGCGTGGACGCCTGCGGCGCTGAACGCCGCCAGCAGCGGGGGCATGTCCGCGTCGAGACCGCGCGCGGCGCGCGCGCTCACCAGGGCGACCGCTACCCTCACTCCCTGATTCCCGCGCCGCGGTTCATCAGTGCGACCGCGACCGCGAACAGCGCCGCGGCGGCGAGCGCCATCAGCGCGAAGGCGAGGCCGATACTGACGTCGGACACGCCCAGGAAGCCGAAGCGGAACGCGTTCACCATGTGCAGGATGGGGTTGATGTAGGACACCTGCTGCGCCCACGGCGGCAGCAGCGTGATGGAGTAGAACACGCCGCCGAAATAGGTGAGCGGTGTCAGTATGAAGGTCGGGATCCAGTTGACCTGGTCGAAGTTCTTGGCGAACAGCGCATTGAGGAATCCGCCGAGCGCGAAGATGAGCGAGGTCAGCAAGCCGGCCGCCAGGATCACCGCCAGGTGCTGCACCTGCAGGTGCGTGAACAGCAGCGACACGACGGTCACCGCCGTCCCCACCAGGAGGCCCCGCACCACGCCGCCGGTCGCGTAGCCTGCGACGATCACCCAGTTAGGCAGCGGGGAGACCAGCATCTCCTCCACGTGCTTGCCGAACTTCGCTCCGAAGAACGAGGCGACCACGTTGCCGTAGGAGTTGGTGATCACCGACATCATGATCAGCCCGGGTGCGATGTACTGCTTGTAGTCGAAGCCGCCCATGGCGCCGACGCGCCGCCCGATGAGGCTGCCGAAGATCACGAAATACAGCGTGGCCGTCACCACCGACGGCACGATGGTCTGGCCCCAGATGCGGATGATGCGCCCGTACTCGCGGATGACGATGGTCTGGAAGCCGATCCAGCGCACCACGTTGAGATTGACCGGCGGCGCGCCGGGAAGCGCCACGCTGCTCATCGCGGCGCACCCGCCCGCAGGGGTGTCGCGCCGGCGGCGCCGGGGGGCGCCGCGGCGGCGGCTCCCCGTCCGCCCTCGCCCGCGGGCCCGCGCCCCTCGACCAGCTGCATGAAGATCTCCTCCAGGCGGTTCACCTTGTTGCGCATGCTCAGCACTTCGATACCGAGCGCCGACAGGCGCGCGAAGATGCCGTTGAGGTTCTCCTCCTTCGACACCTCGATCTCGAGGGTGTGATCGTCGAGTGCCGTGGCGGCGTAACCCTCCAGGCGCGGCGCGGCGGCGAGCGGCTCGCGCACGTTCAGCACGAAGGTCTGGACGTGCAGCCGGCGCAGCAGGCTGCTCATGCGATCACGCTCCACGATGCGCCCGCCGTTGATGATGGCGATGTTGCGGCACAGGGACTCGGCTTCCTCCAGATAGTGCGTGGTGAGAATGATGGTGGTGCCGCGATCGTTGATCTCGCGCAGGAACTCCCACATCGAGCGGCGGATCTCGATGTCGACCCCGGCGGTGGGCTCATCGAGAATCAGCAGCCGCGGCTCGTGCACCAGCGCGCGCGCGATCATCAGGCGGCGCTTCATGCCGCCGGACAAGCTGCGCGAGATGCCCCGGCGCCGCTCCCACAGCTGCAGCTGCTTGAGGTACTTCTCGGCGCGCTGGCGCGCTATCGCGCGCGGGATGCCGTAGAAGCCCGCCTGGTTGACCACGATCGTGTACGGGGTCTCGAACATGTTGAAGTTCAGTTCCTGCGGCACGATGCCGATGCAGGCCTTGGCCGCCTCCAGCTCGTGGTCGATGTCGTAGCCGAAGACGCGCGCCTCGCCGGCGGTCTTGTTGACGAGCGAGGTGATGATCCCGATGAGCGTGGTCTTGCCGGCGCCGTTGGGTCCGAGCAGCGCGAAGAAGTCGCCCCGCTCGACCTCGAGGTCGACGCCCTTGAGCGCCTGCACGCCGTTTCTGTAGGTCTTGGTCAGTCCGCGTACTGAAAGTGCATTCATGGGGAAAGGATCGGGGCTCCGGCGTGCGAGCGCAAGTGAGCGCGGCGCGTAGCGCGCCCGGCCGCATGCGTGCACGGCCCCACGGTAAGTGTTGCGGCTGCAGTTCCCGGGGAACATGCCCCGGGCGGGGTATTGACGCGCGGGCGGCGCTCTTCAGCCCAGCACCATGGACAGCGCCACGACCAGGCATGCGGATCCACGGCCGGGCGGCCGTGCGGTAGCTCAGGAGCCCCCGCAACGCGATTGCGCGCCTGTGGATTGTGCGCCGCTATGCGCCGCTAATGGAACGGGTCGGGTTCGTGCTCCGGCGTCTCGCTGGCGGAATCCTTGACGCGGGTCCGCCATACCTCGTACGGATTCCAGCCCGACGCCGGGCGCTCCGCGCTGTCCCCACCATCCGTCGCGGTGAATTCCTCGTTGGCCGCCAATGAAGTCCGGCGTGCCGCGGCAGATCCCCCTGCTGCTTTTCGTTTCATCCTGTGCTCCTGCTTCGGTTCTCGGGGTTCCCGCACGAGGATCACCCTCCATGCTTCGCCGCCCGTCCATACTGCGACCGAGGAAATGAAATTGATGTAGTCCTGGAGCCGACAGCGACTGACAAGTGCCTGATAGTGCACGACGAATCGATCGATTGTGCAATGTTGAGCGGTAGCTTGGGCGCACCGCCGCGGGATTTTCAGTCCGCGAAATAGCGGCTCAGGTAGTCCTCGAAAGTTCCCCGGTCGCTGGCCTCGATCGCGCGCTGCGCCGCGACCGACTCGCGGGCCTCCTGCGCGAATTCACGCAAGCGCTCGTCGTTGGGCGGATACAGGTCGAGGAAATAGGCCTTGTGCGCCGCGGAGGTGCGCAGTGCGAGATCGAAGAACGATTCGCCGCCGGCGAGCTCCGCCATGAGCCGCGCGGAGGGGGTGAGCGCGACGTCTTCGACCTTCGCCACCTGGACGGCGAGCGCGTGGGAATAAGGGCGCGCCGCATCGCCGCGATCGAGGATCTCGCAGATGCCGGTCATCGAGTCGAGCAGCTCGCGCGCCCACTCGCGCAGCGGCACGCCGTATCCCGCGCGCCACAGAATGAGCCCCGGCTCGCGGCCGCGCCGCGCCACGCTGAGATGATTCTCATCCAGCGCCGCCTGCTCGGAGTCGGCGATCGGCGCACTGTCCTTCAGCAGGCACAGGGCGAGAAACGCCTCGAGGAAGCGCAGCTTGTTCTGGTTCACGCCCACGGGATCGAAGGCGCTCACGTCGAGCGCGCGCACCTCCACGTATTCGACCCCGGCGCGGCGCAGCGCCTTGGTGGGCCGCTCGCCGGAGCGCGCCACGCGCTTGGGCCGGATGAAGCTGTAGTACTCGTTCTCGATCTGCAGGATGTTGGCGTTGAGCTGGCGGTACTCGCCGTTCACCTTGACGCCGAGCGCCTCGTAGGGCGGATGGGGCGTGCTGATCGCACGCTGCAGGTCGCGCACGTACTCCTCGAGGCTGTTCACCGACACCGCCAGTCCCGCCTGGTTGCGGTTGCGATAACCGACATCGCTCATGCGCAGGCTGGTGGCGTAGGGCTGGTAGGCCGTGCCGGGGCCGAAGTCCGCCAGCTGCAGCTCCCGGCCGCGCAGGAACGACTTGCACACCACCGGCGACACGCCGAACAGGTACAGCACCAGCCAGCCGTGACGGCGGTAGTTGCGCAACAGGTCGAAGTAGCACGCCGAGATGAACTGCGCGCCATGCTCGCGCGCGCCGCGCGTCGCGGCGTAAGCCTCCCAGAACGGCAGCGGGAACGAGTAGTTGAAATGCACCCCGGAGATCGCCTGCATCATGCGGCCGTAGCGCAGGCCGAGCCCGTTGCGATACACGGTCTTCATGCGCCCGACATGCGAGCTGCCGTACTGCGCCAGCGGGATGTCCTCGTCGCGCTCGATGGCGCACGGCATGCTGGTGGCCCACAGCAGCTCATCGCCCAGGTGGCGGTAGACGAACTGGTGCAGGTCGAGCAGGTACTGCAGCAGCTCCCAGCTGTGCGTGAACGCGGGCGTCACCAGCTCGATCAGCGCCTCGGAGTAGTCCGTGGTGATGTGCTCGCTGGTGAGCGCGGAGCCGAGCAGCGGCGGGTGCGCCGTAGCCGCCAGGCGCCCGTGCGGCAGCACCCGCAGCGATTCCTTCTCGACGCCCTTGCGGCCGCCCTGCAGGATCTGCGGCTCCCCGCCGTTGACCAGGGCGGAGAGGTGTCGCTCGAAGACGCGGTCGATGCCGGGTCTGCTCATGGGGATTTGCGGTCCGCGCTACCAGCGCATGCGGCCCGTGATGACCTCGGCCAGCATGGAGAAGTCCCCGCGCAGGCTGTAGAGCGGATAGCGGAAACTGGCCGGCGAGTTGCCCTCGAAGAAGAAATGCCCCACCCACGCGGGCAGGTAGCCGGCGAGCGGCACCGCCAGCAACCACGCCCAGCGCGAGGTGACCAGCGCGCCGGCGGCGATCGCGACCGCGAGCAGCGTGCCGATGACGTGCAGCCGGCGCGAAGTGCGGTTGCGGTGTTCGGCGAGGTAATAGGGGTAGAACTCGCGAAAGCTCGCGAAGCGCGGCGGCGCTCCCGTTGGCCTGTGCAATTCCGGCACGTCAATGATCCTGCCGCCCGGGCCGCTCAGCCGGGACACGCATTCGGAGGGGTTCACAGCATGAGCGTCGCGCCGCAACGCCGCAACCGCCACGAACGCCGGCCGAATCGGCGAGATCGGTGCCGCGGCTGACCGGCGGTCCGAGCAATGGAAACGGTGTGCTCATGGGGATGCCCGTTGGAGTTGTTGTTGCGCGGTGCTTTCAGGCATCTTGCCGTGTCGCGGGCCATCCGCGCAAATGAGCGTCTCAAGGGAGCGCAGCGAGCCATGATCGGCATCATCGGTGGCACCGGTTTGTACGCCATGCAGGAGTTGCAGACGCCGCGCGCGCACACGGTGTCGACACCGTTCGGGGCGCCGTCCGCGCCCCTCATGACCGGGATGCTGCGCGGTCGCGAGGTCGTATTTCTCGCGCGCCACGGCCTCGAGCACCAGCTGCTGCCCGGCGAGATCAACTTCCGCGCCAACATCTGGGCGCTGAAGAACCTCGGCGTGCGCACGGTGATCGGCGTGTCGGCGGTGGGAAGCCTGCGCGCAGAGATCCACCCCGGCGAGCTCGCGCTGCCGTCGCAGTACCTGGACTTCACCCGCGGAATGCGTGCCGCGAGCTTCTTCGGCGGCGGGCTGGTCGCGCATATCTCGAGCGCACAGCCCGCCTGCCGCGCCACCGCCGCCTTGATCGCGCGCGTGGCGCGCGCGGGCGGCGTGGCGCTGCACGAGGACAAGACCTACGCCTGCGTCGAGGGTCCGCGCCTCGGCACCCGCGCGGAGAGCCTGTTCCTGCGCGCCGCGGGTGCGGATGTCGTCGGCATGACCAACGTGCCGGAGGCATTCCTCGCCCTGGAGGCGCAGCTGGGCTACTGCACCATCGCGGTAGCGACCGATTACGACTCCTGGCTCGAGGATCCTGCACAACATGCGTCCGCGGAGCGGATACTGCAGCTGTTCCACGCCAATCTCGAGCGCGTGCAGCAGCTGCTCGCCGCGGCGGTGGCCGAGCACCAGGAGGACGAGTCGCGGCCCTGCCGCCAGGCGCTGCGCGGGGCGCTCGTCACGCCGCGCGAACAGATGAGCGCCGCACAGCGCGCGCTGGTCGAGTTCCTGCAGAGCTGATCGGGCACGCCGGCGGCAGTCAGTGCCCCCGGGTCTCGCTGCAGGACGCGCCGTACTTGAAGCAGCTGAAGCAACGATGATGCCGCAGCATGACGCGCCGGCCGAGACTCTCGCCGAGAGTGCCGCCCTGATCGTAGGCCGGATCATCGTCCACCAGCGTGCAGGCGTAGACCCGCATGCGCCCATTCTGCTTGACCACCATCTTGCTGTACGCGCACATGAACTCGCGCCGCGTGGCTTCGGTGTGATAGCGCCTCATGCAGTCCTCCGTCACCGGCGGCACGGACGGGTGCGTGCCGGGCGCGCCGAAGTCCGGGAACGCCACGATGTTCAGATCCTGCGGCAGCTGGTGCGCGCACATCAGCCGCCGGTAGGCGTCCTCGACCTCGGTGCGGCTCTCGCCCGGCTCCATCTGCCGCGCGATCGAGACACGCAAGCCGGCGCCGTGCAGCAGCGCGAGTGCAGCCCAGGCCTTGAGGAAATTCCCCGCGCCGCGCCCCGCGTCGTGCCGCGCGCGCTCCGGGTAGTCGATGCTCACGCGCAGCGCCAGCGCGTGCGGCCGCGCGCGCAGTTCCGCGAGCTTCGCCAGGCGCTTCGGCACCGCGTCGACCCCGTTGGTCAGCACCAGGCACGGCGCGCGCTCCAGCGCATAGGAAAGAATGCGCACCAGATCCTTGATGAGGAACGGCTCCCCGCCGGTGAAGGAGAACTGGCGCACGCCAAGCTGCACCGCCTCGTCGATGAAGGGCTGCAGGTCCTCGAAGCTCACGCGCCCGAGGCGCCGATCACCGGGTCGCGAGCCTTCCAGACAGAACGGGCAGGCGAGATTGCACGCCGTGCCGGTGTGAAACCACAGCTCCGAGAGCGTGTGAGGCTGGATGTAGCCGCGCGCATCCCCCAGCGGGGTGAACAGCCACTCGTCGCGGGGCAGGCTCGCGCCGGGCGCATCGCCCGCGCTCATTGCCGCGCTTCCCGCGCCCGCGAGGCGCGATACCAGCGCTCGAGCGTGGCCGGATCGATGCCCAGTAGATACGCGAGCGCCAGGGTGCGGTTGCGCAGTGTGCGCCGCAGCAGCCCATCGCGCTGCCAGCGGCGCTCCGAGACCGTCATCGGCAGGGGCAGGGCAACGAAGCGCCGGGTGCGCCGCAGGGCGCGCACCAGCGCCACTTCCTCGAACAGCGGCTGCGGGCCGATTCCGGGACTCGCGTCGTAAGCCGCGCGGCTCACGAAAATGCCCTGATCCCCGTACACCATCGACAGCCGGCAGCGCCACGCGATGCACGCCTCGAGGAAGCGCTTCAGAGCGCTGCGCGCGCCGCCGAAACGGAACCTGAAGTAGCCGCCTGCCGCGCCCGCAGCGAGAGCCTCGCGAATGGCGTGCGCGCTCGAGGCATGGGGCTCGCAATCCGCATGCACCATCCACAGCGCACCCGCGCCCGCGGCTCGCGCTGCAGCGATACCCGCAGCCAGTTGCAGGCCCCGTCCGCGCGCGGACGGCATCCAGGCGCAGCCGGCGCCGCGGCACAAGGCGGCGGTGGCCTCACTCGCGGCCCCATCGACCACGATCACCTGCTCGGGCGCGCTGGCGAGCCGACCCAGGAGCGGCAGCAGGCGCGCCAGCGCCGCGTCGTCGTGCAGCACCGGAACCACCACCGCGAGGCGTGTGGCGGCCGAGGCCGCCACGGCCGGATCCGCCCCGGGCGAGTCTTTCGCCACGGCCGAATCTAAAGAGTGCGCCTCAGCCACCACCTGAGTGTACCCGCCGTGAACGGCGTCAGTCGCGTGCGGCTGTAGGCGTCGAGGATGCGGCGCAGGTACTCCGAGCGCGTCGGGTACGGCAGCACCAGCGAATCGAGGCGCTTGAGGCCCAGCCCGCGGGTGAGCGCCAGCAGCAGGGGCGAGAGCTGCTCGCCGGCGTCGCGGCCGACGATGGTGGCGCCCAGGATCCGGTCCGACCCGCGCGCGGTGAGCACTTGCGCAAAGCCATCGGCGGCGGCATCGGTCCGGCCACGATCGAGCTCGCCGAACTCCACGCGATAGCGATCGAAGGCACGGCCGGCCTGCTGCAGCTGGCGGCTGGTGGCTCCCACGTGCGCAAGCTCCGGCCGGGTGTAGGTGCACCACGGGATAATGAGCGCATCGGCGCGCGCGCTCAGCGGGAACAGCGCGTTACGCACCGCGATACGCGCCTGCGCATCGGCCGCGTGAGTGAACTGCAGCGCCGCGCACACATCCCCGGCCGCGTAGATGTGCGGGTGCGAGGTGCGCAGGCGGGCGTCGACGGCTATGCCGGCCTGGCTGTCGAAGCGCACGCCGGCCCGCTCCAGCCCCAGGTCCTCGACGTTGCGTGTGCGGCCGGCGGCGACCAGCACCTCCTCGGCCTCGACCGCGGTGCCGTCGGCGAGCATCAGCGTCTTGCCCGCGCTCGTGCGCGCGGCACCAAGGACCCGCGCGCCGAGGCGCAGCCTGACGCCGTCCCGCACCAGAGCGTCGGCCACCCACTGCGCCGCGTCGGGTTCGTCCTGCGGCAGGATCTGTGGCCCGAGCTCGAGCAGCTCGACCTGCGTGCCGAGGCGCGCGAAGGCCTGTGCGAGCTCGCAGCCGACGGGACCCGCACCCAGCACCGCCAGACGCCGCGGCTGCCCGGTGAGATCGAACACGCTCTCGTTGGTCAGGGGCGCGATCTGCGCCAGTCCGGGCAGCGGCGGAACGTGGGCGCGCGCGCCCGTGGCGATCACGGTGCGGCGCGTGCGCAGCGTCGCCCCGGCAACGCAAATCTCATGCGCACTGCTGAAGCTCCCCTGCCCGAGGAACACGTCGACTCCCGCGCAGCAGTAGCGCTCGACCGAATCGTGCCGGGCAAGGGCCGCACGCACCGCGCGCACCCGCTGCATGGCGCTTGCAAAGCTCAGGCCGCCGGCGGCGCCCGAGAGCAGCGTCTTCGAGGGCACACAACCGACGTTCAGGCAGTCACCGCCCATGGCATGACGCTCGATCAGCGCCACGCGCGCGCCCAGTCCCGCCGCGGCGATGGCGGTCAGCAGGCCCGCGGGGCCGGCGCCGATCACCGTGAGGTGGTAGCGCGCCGCGGGCGTGGGATTGCGATAGTCCGGGGGAAACACCAGCCGGCGCCACAGCGCGTCATCCTCGCTCATGGCGCGAGCTCCTGTTCGAGCCGGCGGCGCGCGACCCGGGTCACCAGCGCGGCAACCGTGACGGTGGCTGCCAGACCCACGACCAACAGGACGGTACCGGCTCTGCCGGTATGCACGCCTCCCGCGAGCGTCTGCGCGAGGCTCGCGGCCGCCGATCCGGCGTACACGTACAGCACCGTGGCGGGCAGCATGCCGAGCCAGGAGCCGGCAATGTAGTCGCGCGGCCTCACGGCCGTGACGCCGTACGCGTAGTTCAGCAGGTTGAAGGGGAACAGGGGTGACAGCCGCGTGAGCAGCACGATCCACAAGCCGCGCTCCCCGAGCGCGCCGTCCAGCGCCCGGAATCGCGGCCACGCCGCGATGCGCTGCTGCGTCCACTCACGGGCAAACGTGCGGCCGATGAAGAACGCCGCGCTGGCCCCGAGCAGGCTCCCCGTGGACACCAGCACCACGCCCCGCGCCAGTCCGAAGATCGCGCCGCCCGCGAGCGTGAGAATCAGGCCGGGAACCAGACACACGCTCGCCAGCACGTACAGCGCGACGAACGCGAGCGCGGATGGTTCGCGGTGCGCGGCGGCCCAGGTGAGCGCCGCGCCCAGCCACGGCTTCAGCGGCAGGAGCCACCCGGCCGCGGCGAGCAGCAGCAGAGCTGCGATCGGCCACACCCTGTGCGCCTTCATGCGCTCCTCACCAGCAGCGCATGCAGCCGGCGGCGCGCCGGACGATCGTCGGCGGCGAGCGCGCGCCGTGCCGTCGGCAGATCGGACGCTGCGTCGATGTCGTACGAACCGGGCAGCCGCGTCACGGAACGGGCGTGGCTGCGGCAGCACTGCTCCAGTGCCGCACCGAGAGTCGGCTCGCTCCAGGGCAGGGGCGCCAGATCCGGCCACGGCAGCCGCGATCCCATGAGCGTCACACCTCCGTCGCGGGCCGGAGCGAGCACCACATCGGCAGCGTCCAGTGCCGTGTGCGCCGCCAGGAGATCGGACACCGCGAGCGAGGGGGCGTCGCTGCCGATGAACAGGACGCGCTCGTGACCCGCCGCGCGCACCGCGGCGTCCACTGCGTTCAGGCGCTCGCCCAGGTTGCCGCGCGGCTGGGGTTGCACCGTCGCCGCCCGCTCGAGCAGGCCTTGCGCCCAGCCCGCCTCGGCCGGATTCTCCGGCGCAATGACCAGCGCGCCCGGCCAGGCGCGCGCATCCTCCAGCGCGCACTCGAGCAGCGCCTGCGCGATCGCCAGCGCCTGTGCTGCGCCCAGCGCGCGCGCGAGTCTGCTCTTGCCCGCGCCCAGACGCGGCCGGCGGCAGAACACGACCAGCACCGGGTCCGCCAGCTCAGCGCTCCACGATGGCCGTCACGCCCATCCCGCCGGCGGCGCACACCGAGATCAGTCCGCGCTTGGCGCTCGCATCGCCCGCGAGGATCTTGGCGAGCGTGCCCACGATACGCGCGCCGGTGGCGGCGAACGGGTGCCCGATGGCCACGCTCCCGCCCTTCACGTTGAGCCTGCCCAGGTCGATACTGCCGAGCGGCGCGGGCAATCCCAGCACATCGCGGCAGTACTCCGGTGACTGCCACGCTTTGAGCGTGCACAACACCTGCGCCGCGAACGCCTCGTGAATCTCGTAGTAATCGAAATCCTGCAGTGTCAGGCCCGCATCGCGCAGCATCGCGGGTACGGCGTAGGTGGGCGCCATCAGCAACCCCTCCTTGCCGCCGGCGAAGTCGACCGCCCATGCCTTGCCGTAGCGCAGGTACGCCAGCACCGGCAGCTTGCGCTTCGCGGCCCACTCCGGCGTCGCCAGCAGCACCGCGCTCGCCCCATCGGTGAGCGGTGTGCTGTTGCCGGCGGTGAGCGTGCCGTCGGCGGCGAAGCTCGGGCGCAGCCTGGCGAGCTTCTCGGCGCTGCTGTCGGCGCGGACATTGTTGTCGCTCTTCAGTCCCAGGTACTCCACCACCAGGTCGTCGTAGAACCCGGAGCGCCAGGCGGCCGCGGCGTTCAGGTGACTGTGCTGGGCCAGCTGGTCCTGCTCGGCGCGCCCGATCTGCCAGCGCTTGGCCATGATCTCGGTGCTCTGCCCCATGGACAATCCGGTGCGCGGCTCCACGACCGCGGGCAGCACCGGTTTGAAGTGCCTGGGTCGCAGCCCGAGCCACGGCGACAGCCGCTGCCAGGCGTTGCGCCCGCGGTAGCTCGCGAGCAGCAGTTGCTGGTACGCGCGCGGGTAGGCGAGCGGCGCATCGCTGATGGAGTCGGTGCCGCCGGCGAGACCGGCCTCGATCTGTCCGAGCGCGATCTTGTTGCCGATGTCAATCGTCGCCTCCAGGCTCGTGCCGCAGGCACGCTGCATGTCCAGCCCGGGGGTGTGCGGATCGAGCCCGCTGGAGAGCACGCTCTCGCGCACCAGGTTGTAGTCCCGGGAGTGCTTGAGCACCGCGCCGGCGGCCACGTCGCCCAGCCGCTCGCCCTGGAGCTTGAAGCGCTCGACCACGGCGCGGAACGCAGCCGTGAGCATGTCCTGGTTGCTGGCGGTGGCGTAAGCCCCATACGAGCGGGCGAAGGGGATGCGCAGGCCACCGACGATGGCCACGCGCCGGACCGCGGATCCGACCAGCATGACTCCTCCCCACAGCGCAACGGGTTAGAATACCAAGTCCATGGGCGAGTACTCCACCATCATGGCCCGCGACGGCCACGAGTTTCAGGCGTGGCTCGCCGCCGCCCCCGGCCGCCCGCGCGGCGCAGTGGTGGTGATCCAGGAGATCTTCGGGGTCAACAGCCACATCCGCAAAGTGAGCGACGGCTTCGCCGCCGACGGCTACACGACCATCGCCCCCTGCCTGTTCGACCGGGTGCGCCGCGGTATCGAGCTCGGCTACACCGCCGCCGACATGCAGGAAGGCAGCGGCTACACCAAGCAGCTCACGCCGGAAGACACGCTGCGCGACCTCGCGGCCGCGATCGCCGTGGTGAGACACTCCGGCCGGGCGGCGACCGTCGGCTACTGCTGGGGCGGAACCCTGTCCTATGTGGCGGCCTGCCAGCTGCCCCTCGCCTGCGCGGTGGTCTATTACGGCAAGATCGCGAGCTACCTCGAGCAGAAACCCAGGTGCCCGGTCATGTATCACTACGGCCGGGAGGACCGCAGCATCCCGCTCGCCGACATCGAGCGCATCAAGGCGGCGAACCCGCAGGCGCCGCTCTTTGTCTATGAGGGGGCGGGCCACGGCTTCAACTGCGAGCAGCGCGAGGCCTACAACCCGCAGGTCGCCGCGCTGGCGCGCACACGCACTCTGGATTTCCTCGGCCGCCATGTGGCCGGCGGCGAGCCGCTCAAGGGCTGAAGGCTTGCATGAGGACGGCCGTATCATGAAATTGCGCGATCCGGATCTGCTGCGTAGCCGTGCCTTCATCGGCGGCAAGTGGGTGGACGCCATGAGCGGCGCCACGCGCCAAGTGCTGAATCCGGCGACGCGCGAACCGATCGGCGCGGTGCCCGAGATGGGCGCCGCCGAGACACGGCGCGCCATCGAGGCAGCGGCTCAGGCATTCCCGGCATGGGCCGCGCACACCGCCCGGGAGCGCGCGGCGGTGCTGCGTCGCTGGTACGAGCTGCTGATGGCGAACCTGGAGGATTTGGCGACGCTGATGACCGCCGAGCAGGGCAAGCCGCTCGCGGAGTCCAAGGGCGAGATCGCCTACGCCGCCTCCTTCATCGAATGGTTCGCGGAGGAAGGCAAGCGCCTGTACGGGGACGTGATCCCGGGGCACCAGACCGACAAGCGCATCCTGGTGCTGCGCCAGCCCGTGGGGGTGGTCGCGGCGATCACGCCGTGGAATTTCCCGCTGGCGATGATCACGCGCAAGGCGGGACCGGCGCTCGCGGCCGGCTGTACCTTCGTCTGCAAGCCCGCGAGCCAGACGCCCTACTCGGCGCTCGCCGCCGCGGCGCTCGCGGCGCGCGCCGGGGTGCCGGCCGGCGTGCTCAACGTCATCACCGGGGACGCGGCCGCGATCGGCGGCGAAATGACTTCCAACACCAGCGTCCGCAAGGTCACGTTCACCGGCTCCACCGCCGTGGGCAAGAAGCTCATGGCGCAATGCGCCGGCACGGTGAAGAAGCTGTCGCTCGAGCTGGGCGGCAATGCTCCGTTCATCGTGTTCGAGGACGCGGACCTGGATGCCGCGGTGGCCGGGGCCATCGCCAGCAAGTACCGCAACACCGGGCAGACGTGCGTGTGCGCCAATCGCCTGCTGGTGCAGGCGCCGGTGTACGAGGCGTTCACAGCCAAGCTGGTGCACGCCGTGGCTCAGCTGCGCGTGGGCGACGGGCTGAAGGGGCCCACCGACCAGGGTCCGCTGATCGATAGCAAAGCGCTCGCCAAGGTGGAAGAGCACCTCGCGGACGCGACAGCCAAGGGGGCGCGTATCGTGCAGGGCGGCAAGCGCCATGCGCTCGGCGGCACGTTCTTCGAGCCGACCGTGCTCACCGGCGTGACCGCCGCCATGCTGGTGGCGCGCGAGGAGACCTTCGGTCCGGTCGCGCCGCTGTTCCGATTCGAGACCGAGGCCGAGGCCATCCGCATGGCGAACGACACCGAGTTCGGCCTGGCGGCCTACTTCTACACCCGCGACCTGGCGCGCTCATGGCGCGTGGCGGAGGCGCTGGAGTACGGCATCGTGGGCCTGAATACCGGGATCATCTCCACCGAAGTTGCCCCCTTCGGCGGGGTCAAGGAGTCGGGCACCGGCCGCGAGGGCTCGAAGTACGGGATCCTCGACTACACCGAGCTCAAGTACCTGTGTGTCGGCATCGGCTGAGGGTGGCGGGATAGGCTGCGCCATGCCCCACGCGAACCCCGAACGCATCGGCATCCTGCTGGTCAACTCCGGCACGCCGCAGGCCGCGCAAGCGGGCGCCGTGCGCGCCTTCCTGGCGCGCTTCCTCGCCGACCCGCGCGTGGTGGAGCTGCCGCGCGCGCTGTGGCTGCCGCTGCTCTACGGGGTGATCCTGCCCTGGCGTCCGCGGCGCGTGGCGCGCAAGTACCGCCTCATCTGGACGGCCTCGGGCTCGCCGCTGCGCGATCTGTCGGAGCGCTTGCGTGCCGAGCTCGCCGGCTCGCTCGCGCAACGCATGCTGGCGCCGCTGTCGGTGGAGCTCGGCATGCTCTACAGCGCTCCCGAGCTGCGCGGCGCGCTCGCTCGATTGCGCGACTGCGGCGCCCAGCGGATCCTCGTGCTGCCGCTGTTCCCGCAGTATTGCGGTGCCACCACCGCTGCCGTCTACGACCAGGTCAGTGCGGAGTTGCGCCGCTGGCGCGCCGTGCCCGAGCTGCGCTTCATCGCCGACTATCACGAGCATCCGGGCTACATCGAAGCGCTGCGCGCCAGCGTCACCGAGCACTGGCTGGCTCACGGCCGCACGGCCCACCTGCTGATTTCCTTTCACGGCATCCCCGAACGCTACGTCCAGCACGGCGACCCGTACTTCTGCCGCTGCCAGACCACGGCGCGCCTGCTCGCGGATGAGCTGCTGTTGCGCGACGGGCAGTGGAGCGTGAGCTTCCAGTCGCGCTTTGGTCCGACGGACTGGCTGAAGCCCTACACGCGCACGGTGCTCACCGGGATGCCCGCCCGCGGCGTGCGCGAAGTGACCGTGGTGTGTCCGGGCTTTGCCGTGGACTGCCTGGAGACGCTCGAGGAGATCGATATCGAGAATCGCGACGCCTTCATCCGCGCCGGTGGCCAGCGCTACCAGTACGTGCCGGCGCTCAACGCCCGCGCCAGCCACGCGCAATGCCTCGCGGACCTGATCGAGCAGCACTGCCAGGGCTGGACGCACGCCGGGCATGGGCGCCTGCCCAGCGCCGCGCGCGGTGCCTCCGCGTGATGTCCAGCGCGCCGCTCCCCCTGCTGGGGACCTTTCACGAGACCAGCATCGCGGTCGATGATATACGCGCCTCGATCGAGTTCTACGAACGCTTAGGGTTCAGCCAGGCCCCGACCTCCGATACGCTCACGCACCCGTACGGAGTGCTGACCGACGGCCGGCTGTTCATAGGCCTGCATCAACGCGGCGGCGCCTCACCGGTTCTCACCTTCGTGCGTCCCGGCATCGCCGCGTGCGTGCGCGAGTTTGCCGCGGCCGGCATCGAGCTGACGCTGTGCCGCACCGGCGAGGAGGTGTTCAACGAGATCGGTCTGCTGGACCCGTTCGGCCACGCGGTCTCGGTCCTGGAGGCGCGCACCTACTCACCGGTGGCGCGCGCGGAGGCCTCGCTGTGCGGGGACTTCGCCGAGGTGAGTCTGCCGGTCACCGACTTCGGCGCCGCGCAGGGTTTCTGGGAGCCTCTGGGCTTCGTCGCCGCCGGCGAGGTGTCCGCGCCCTATCCGCACCTGCCGCTCACCAGCGATTACCTGGACGTCTCGTTTCACCCGCCCGGGGTGTGCGAGCGGCCGATGCTCGTGTTCCGCGATCCTGACATGCGCACGCGCATTGCGCGGCTGCGCGAGCTGGGCCTGCCGCTGTCCGCCACCGTACCCGGCGGCGCCGAGCCCCTCGGCAACGCCCTGCTGGAGAGCCCGGACGGCATCCCGCTGATGCTGCTCGAAGCAGAAGGCTGAGGATCCTCATGCGCCGCAGCGGTCGGCCCGCTCGCCTCGTGCTCCCGGTGTTGCTCCTGGGGTCACCGCCGGCGTTCAGCGACGCCGGCATGTGGACCTTCCACGATTTCCCGCAGGATCTGGTGAAGCGTCAGTACGGCGCCGACGTCAGCTCCGCGTGGCTCGATCGGGTGCGCACCGCCACCATCCGCCTGTCGAACTGCACGGCATCCTTCGTATCGCCCGACGGACTGATCCTCACCAACCACCACTGCGCGCAAGCCTGCCTGGATGAGCACTCGAGCAGCGAGCGCAACCTGCTGCGCGGCGGCTTCCTCGCGCGCTCGCGGGAGCAGGAACTGAAGTGCGGCACGCAGATCGCGGACGTGCTCATGAGCGTGGAGAACGTCACCGAGCGGGTCGCGGCGGCGATCCGCGGACTCGATGACCGCGCCGCGAACGACACCCGCAAGAAGACCCTGACGCGACTCGAGCAGGCCTGCGAGCAGGAAAGTGAGCACGCGAAATCCGGGCCGCTGAAGTGCGAATCCGTCGACCTCTACCAGGGCGGGCAGTACTGGCTCTACAAGTACCATCGCTACGACGACGTGCGCCTGGTATTCGCCCCCGAGCGCGGCATTGCCGCCTTCGGCGGTGACCCGGACAACTTCCAGTTCCCGCGCTGGTGCCTGGACATGGCGCTGCTGCGCGCCTACGGCCCGAACGGCAAGCCCGCCGCCACGCCGAGCTTCCTGGCGCTGCGGCCGGAGGGGCCGCAGGCCGGGGAGCTGGTGTTCGTGTCGGGACATCCCGGCACCACCGACCGGCTGCTGACGGTGGCGCAGCTCGAGACCCTGCGCGACGTGGAACTGCCGCGCTGGCTGCTGCGCGCCTCGGAGTTGCGCGGTCGTTTCATCCAGTTCGCCAAGACGGGCGCGGAAGCCGACCGCATCGTGGAGGATCCGCTCAACGGCCTGGAGAACTCCATCAAGGTGCGCCGCAAGCAGCTCGACGCGCTGCTCGATGAGCGGCTGCTGCAAGCCAAGCGCGACGAGGAGGCGGCGCTGCGCGCCCGGGTCGCCGCCGACCCGCAGCTCGCCGCCGCGAGCGGCGATCCCTGGACGGACATCGCGAAGGCGCAGCTGCGCGAGCGCGAGCTCTACCTGCCCTACACGTTCCTCGAGGCGGGGGCCGGCCTCAACAGCCGCCTGTTCAACTATGCGCGCACCCTGCTGCGCGGCGCTGCCGAGCGCCCCAAACCCAACACCGAGCGCCTGCGTGAATACCGCGACGCGGCGCTGGCACGCATCGCGCAGCGGCTCACCGCCCCGGTACCCGTGTATCCGGCGCTCGACAGGCTCACGCTGTCCTTTGCGCTGGAGCGCATGCGCGAATGGCTGGGGCCGGACGACGCGACCGTGCGGGCATTGCTGGCGAAGGATTCACCCGACGCGCTGGCGGCGCGGCTGGTGGACGGCTCGCAGCTCGCCGATCCGAAGCTGCGCCAGCGCCTGTGGGAGGGTGGCGCGGCGGCGCTCGATGCCGCGCACGACCCGATGATCGAATTCGCGCGCCGCGTGGATGCGCCGGCCCGTGCGGTGCGCAAGAGCTACGAGGACGAGGTTGAAGCCCCGGTCGACGCCGCCGCCGAGAAGATCGCCCGCGCCCGCTTTCGCGTGTACGGCACCAGCGTGCCACCGGATGCCACCTTCACCTTGCGCCTGAACGTCGGCACGGTGCAGGGCTGGAAGGAGGACGGGCACGAAGTCGAGCCGTTCACGCACCTGGCGCGCCTGTTCGAGCGCGCCACCGGCGAGGAGCCGTTCAGGATTCCCGACAGCTGGCTGCGGGTGCGCAGCGCGCTCGATCCGCAGACCCGCTTCGACCTCTCCACCAGCAACGACATCGTGGGCGGCAACTCCGGCAGCCCGCTGATCGATACCGGCGGGCGGCTGGTGGGACTGATGTTCGACGGCAACATCCATTCGATCGCGGGCAGTTTCTGGTTCGACCCCGCGTTGAACCGCGCGGTGGCGGTGGATCCGGCCATCATGTTCGAGGCGCTGCGCAAGGTGTACCAGGC
>VBMV01000077.1:29094-63154 GCA_005878835.1 Gammaproteobacteria bacterium
TCCGGCCGCGGACGGCGCAGGCTCGAGCCGCAGCGCGCGCAACACGATCTGCGGATTGCGCTCGCCGGCGAGCAGCGCCTCGCCCAGCATGTTGCGCCGTGTGCCCTCACGGGCGGCGTCCGGCACATCGGGCGGGAAATCCGGGCTGTGCTCCTGCGTGCGCAGCGCCGCCTCATCGACCGTGAGCTCCGCCACCGGGATGCGGGCCTCGAAGCTCGCGCGCCTGACATCCTCGGGCACGTAGACCGTACCGGTCAGGGCGTGCAGCGCGATCAGATGGTTGTGGCCGGCACTCGCGAGCGTGCCTCCTCGATACACGCGGATGGTCAGCAGCGATTCACCCGCCACGATGTCGTAGGGAACTCCCTCGTGAGGCGCGGGAGTCTCGGCCGCGGCCGGCGGCGGCGCGCCGGCCACCGGGCCGGCGGGAGCGTGCGGTGGTAGCGGACACGCGCTCAGCAGGAGCGCCGGCAACACCGCGCCGGGCAGCCGGAGTATGCAACTTGCACTCACGCGCATAAGCTTGGCGCCATGATCATACGAAATACCCCGCACCGCTGGGGTGCGGTCGCCCAGCTGCTGCACTGGACCATCGTCGTGTTGATCATCGTGCAGTTCACCCTCGCCGCGCTCGCGGACGACCTGCCGCCGCTGAAAAAGCTCGGCATGCTCGCGCGCCACAAATCCGTCGGCCTCACCATACTGGCGCTGGCGATCCTGAGGCTCGCCTGGCGCTCGCTGAACCCGAGGCCGGCGCTGCCCGAGACGCTCAAGCCGTACCAGCGCGTGCTGGCGCGCTGGACGCACGCACTCATGTATGTGCTGCTGTTCGCCATGCCGCTGTCGGGGTGGACGATGTCCTCGGCTCGTGGGTTCCCGGTGAGCTGGTTCGGGTTCTTTCAGCTGCCCGACCTGGTGCCGAAAAACCGGGCATTGTACGAGGCACTGCTGACCACTCACGGGACGCTGGCTGTGGTGCTGGCCGTGCTGGTCACGCTGCACGCGGCGGCCGCGCTCACGCATCACTTCAGGCTCAAGGACGACGTGCTGCGGCGCATGCTGCCCTTCACCACCACGACTCAGGGACCCGAGCGATGAACCACCGAGCGATGACCCGACAAGCGATGAGCCCTCGAGCCATGACTGGCGCGCGGGCGCTGCCCGCACTCTGGCTGACCACGGCGGCCGCGGTGTGCCTCACCGCCTGGGCGCAGGGAGCCGTGGCACAGGCCGCCGCCGCCGTCACGCACTACGTGCTCGATCAGGCCAAGAGCACGCTGGAATTCACTTTCGTGCAGGCCGGGGCGCAGAACAAGGGCACGTTCACCCGCTTCCCGGTGAGCTTCGACTTCGCGCCCGGCAACCTCGCGGGCAGCCGGCTCGAGGTCACGGTCGAGATCGGCTCGCTCGACACCGGCGACAAGGAGCGCGACGACACCCTGCGCAGCGCGGACCTGTTCGCAGTGACGAAATTTCCCCAGGCGCACTTCTCCGCCAGCCAGTTCAACAGGACCGCGGCCGGCTATGAAGCAATCGGTAAGCTCACCATCCGCGGCGTGACGCGCGACATGCGTGTGCCGTTCACGTTTCGCACTGCCGAAGAGCAGGGCGTCGCGGTCGGCTACATGAGCGGCAAGACGAGCGTCCGGCGGCTCGACTTCGGCGTCGGTCAGGGCGACTGGAAAGCCACCGACCAGGTGGGGAACGAGGTCGGCGTGGCGTTCGCGCTGCGCCTGACGAGCGCGGCACACTGATCCCGGCCGCCCGACACGGCCGGCCGCCCGAGCCGCGGCTCAGTAAGGCGTGCCGTCGCGGTGCGTGAACTTGCCCGGGGCGTGCGGGGGGTTCCACGCCAGGTCCACGTCCGGATAACTGGCGCCGTCGGCCGGGTCGCGGTTGCTCACCTCCAGGTACAGCGCGGGTCGCTCGCTGCGATTGATGAGGTGATGCCCGTCGGCGGCGCCCGCGGGAAAACCGGCGCACATGCCGGCGGTGAGCCGCTGCTCGCCGCCGTCGGTGCGCAACATCACCTCGCCCTCGAGCACGTACACGAATTCGTCCTCGTGGGTATGCCAGTGCCGCATGGAGGATTCCTTGCCGGGGGGCAGCATGGTCAGGTTGATACCGATGCGGGTGAGCCCGAGCGCATCCCCGAGCCGACGCTTGTGGCGCGGCATGACGCGCGAGCGATAGGGCTCGGGATAGCCGCAGCGGGAAACCACCTCCACCTCCCCGGGGTCCAGGGCCGGTCTGTTCACTGACATGCTCCCCTCCGTGATTTGCGACTCGTTGGTTGACGCACGCGGCGTGCTTCAGTGAGCATGCCACACCTGAATGCCAGAGGTTTTCGCTGACGTCGGACACTGCGTCGACGCGGTGCTGCGCCGCGTCGGACCGCGCATCGTGCTGGCGCTGCCACTCGGGATCGGCAAGCCCAATCCGCTGGTCAACGAATTCTACCGCCGCGCGCTGCGCGACTCGAGCATCGACCTGACCATCGTCACGGCGCTGTCACTGCTGAAGCCCGTGGCCCGCTCGGCACTCGAGGCGCGCCTACAGGCGCCGCTCGCCGCACGGGTGTTCGGCACTTACGTGGAGCCGGAATACGCGCGCGCCATGCAGACCGACACCGTGCCGCCCAACGTCCGCATCCTCGAGTTCTTCCTGACGCCGGGCGCGTTTCTCGATTCGCGCCACGCGCAGCGCCATTACCTGAGCGCCAACTACACCCACGTGGCGCGCGATTGTCTGGCGCGCGGCGTCAATGTCATCGCCCATCTGGTGGCGCAGCGCTCGGTGAACGGCGAGCTGCAGCTGAGCCTCGGCTCCAATCCCGACGTCACCGTGGATCTGCTGCCGCTGATCGAGGGCGCGCGCGCCGCCGGCCGCGACATCGTCATGGTGGGGCAGACGCACGCGCAGATGCCGTTCATGACCGGTCACGCGCTCATTGACCCCGGGCGCTTCGACTTCCTGGTGGACCATCCACGCTACGACTACGACCTGTTCTGTCCGCCCAATCCGCCGCTCGGCACGGTCGAGCACGCCATCGGGATGTACGCGAGCGCCCTGGTGCGCGACGGCGGCACGCTGCAGATCGGCATCGGCGAGCTGGGTGACTCGCTGGTCTATGCGCTGCTGTTACGGCATCAGCAGAACGCGGCCTGGCGCGGCGCGCTCGAGGCACTCGGCAGCGCAACCGCCGCCCCGCTGATGCAGGCCGAGGGCGGCGATGCGCCGTTCTCCGCCGGGTTGTTCGCCTGCACCGAGATGTTCGTCGATCAGCTGCTCGAGCTGTATCGCGCCGGGATCCTGCGCCGCCGCGTCTACGACTCGCTCCCCCTGGAGCGGCTGCTGAGCTCGGGACAGACGGGCGAGCGCTTCGATGAGCGCATTCTGGGGCTGCTTGCGGGTGCCGGCGCGGGTCCGCTGCTGAGCGGCGCGGAGTTCGCGCAGCTCAAGCGCCACGGGGTGTTTCGCGAGGATGTGGAGTTTGCCGGCGGGCGCGTGCGCGCCGCCGGCGGGGCTTGGATCGCGGCCGACCTCGCCGATCCGGCGAGCCGCGCGCTTCTCACGGCCGAGTGCCTGGGAAGCGACCTGGTGAACGGCCAGGTGCTGCATGCCGGGTTCTTTCTGGGTCCGCGCGGGTTCTATGCGGCGTTGCGCGAGCTGCCCGAGAGCGAGCGGGCGCAGTTCGGCATGCGCGGCGTGGCCTTCGTCAACCAGCTCTACGGCGCCGACCAGGAGCTGCGCGTCCTGCAGCGGCGCGCCGCGCGCTGCATCAACACCACCATGATGGTCACGCTGCTGGGAGCCGCGGTTTCCGATGCGCTGGAGAGCGGGCGGGTGGTGAGCGGCGTCGGCGGTCAATACAACTTCGTCGCCATGGCGCACGCCCTGCCGGGGGCGCGCTCGATCCTGTGCGTGCGCGCCACCCGCACCCGCCACGGCCGCACCACGTCCAACATCGTGTGGAGCTACGGGCACCAGACCATCCCGCGGCACCTGCGCGATCTGGTGGTCACCGAGTACGGCATCGCCGAGCTGCGCGGCCGCACCGACGAGGAGGTCATCGCGGCGCTCCTCAACGTCGCGGACTCGCGCTTTCAGGACGCGCTGCTGTCGCGCGCCCGGGCGGCGGGCAAGATCCGCGCCGACTACCGCATCCCGGATGCGTTCCGCAACAACCTGCCGCAGCGCCTGAGGCTCGCGCTGCGCGAGCATCGCCGGCAGGGGTACTTCAGCGAATACCCCTTCGGCACGGACCTGGCGGAGGAGGAGATTGCGCTCGCGCGGGCGCTGAGGTTTCTCGAGGCGCACACCGGGAGCGCCTGGGGGCGCCTGAAGAGCGCCGCCGCCTCACTCGGCACAGCCCCTGCGAGCCGCCATGCGTCCGCGCTCAGGCGCATGGGCCTCGATCAGCCGCACGGACTCTCCGAGCGGCTGCAGCGGCGCCTCATCGTGCTCGGGCTGGATGCAAGCGCCTGAGCGGCCGGCGCGGCGGCCGCGCCGGCCCGCAGCGCCGGTGCCTGTCGCGCTTCAGGATCCCTTGACCTGGATCTTGCGCGGTCGCAGCTCCGCGCGTTTGGGGATCCGCACCGTCAGGACTCCGTCCTTGAGAGTGGCCTTGATCTGCGCGCTATCCAGCTCGCGGCTCAGCACGAAACTGCGCCGATAGAGCGTCGAGCGCACATCCGCGTACACGGCCTCGGCCTGCTCGGGCAGCTCGAACTGCACACTGCCCTCGAGCAACAGCTTGTCGCCGTCCACGCGAACGTCGAGCCGTTCGCGGGAGACTCCGGGCATGTCGGCCACCAGCGTCAGGCCTTCCTGGTCCTCGTAGACGTCGGCCGGCGCGCGCATGGCGGTTTCCGCCGTGCGGCCGCGCGCCTGCGCCACCCCGCCGTCGGATTGCCGCTGGGTAACTTCATTGACGTGGGTGCTCATGGTGTATCACCTCCCGATCAGCGAATCTCGATCTGGCGCGGCCGGGCCGCCTCGCGCCGCTGCAGGCGCACGCGCAGGATCCCGTCCCGGTAGGTGGCATCGACGCGCTCCGGATCCACCTCGTCCGCCAGGCTTATGGCGCGGCGGAACTCGCCGCCGAAGCGCTCCTGGCGGTAGTAGCTCGCCTGCTCCTGGACCGGAATCTGGCGTTCGCCGGATATGGTGAGCAGACCCTGCTGGATGGAGACGTCCAGTTTCTTCGGATCCACTCCCGGTGCAAACACGAACACCTGCACTTCCGCAGGAGTCTGGATGACATTGATCGCCGGGAAGCTGCCGCGCGGCGATGAGCGGATGGCGCCCGAAGAGGACAAGCCGTCGCCGAGCATCTCGTCCAGCTCCTGATGCAGGCGCCAGAAATCTTCCACCAGCGAATTCTGCAGACTCGTCAACCTGCCGAACATACAGCCCTCCTTTCAGCCGTCTGGGTCGGACCGCAGCCTACGGTAGGGTCGCCGGGAGCAACTTCAAGGGAGGCGCGCAGCGCGGACACGGGCCGCCGGCGCCGGCAGTTGTTATCGCGGTCGGGACGCCCTCCCAGCGTCGCGACCGCTCAGCCCTGGGTCGAAAGCGCAGAGCCGGTGGGCGGTTCCCACACAGTTTTAGTTTTAGTTTAATTTTCATAATCTTACACTCGGTCTCTCGCTCCGAGACCCTCCAGCACCGACCGGATGGCCCTGACCGTTACGCTGCCTCGCCGCCAGCGGTCGGCTGCGTCGCATAAGAGAATGAGTTGCCGTCACGCTTGCGGGCATTTCGACGACGATCTGTGAGGCCCTCCACCGGCGGTGCCTCAGGTGCACGGCCAGGCCCCGGATGATGAAGGACTGCGATGCCAGCAGCGTGAACCATGGCGCGAACAGGGCCCAGTCCGGCAGCCTGTTCCTGGCACCGATCAGGCCGACTGCCGCGTAGAGCACGCTGAAGGCGAGCAGCACGGCGAGCACCTGGCGCCCGCTCAGGCCGGCGCGCATCAGCACGTAGTGAAAATGCTCACGGCCCGCGTGCAACGGCATCTTGCCCCTGGCCACGCGCCGTACGAAGCAGCTGAAGAAATCCGACAGCGGCATCAGCGCAAACCAGAGCGCCGCGACCGGGGACATCGACCGGTCCGCGCCCTGGCAGATCGAGAGCGCGAACCATACGACGACGAACCCCAGCAGCGTGCTGCCCGCATCACCCATGAACGTGCGCAGGGGACGATTGCGAAAAGCGGGGAAATTGAACAGCAGGAACCCGAGGATCGCCCCGCAAGCCATCGCTGCCACGCTCACCGCCGGCGCCCCCAGTCCGGTCGCGAGCCCGGCGGCGGCCAGGCCAATCAGGGCCATCGAAGCCGCCAGGCCGTCGATGCCGTCGATGAAGTTGAAGGCATTGATGACGCTCAGCGCGACCAGCACGGATCCGGGAATGGCGAGAATGCCAAGCCCCAAGCGGCCGGTCCCGAACGGGTCGCCGATATCCCTGAGATACGGGCCGCCGCCGATCATCATGATGAGCACGGCGCAGGTCTGTGCCGCAAGCCGTGCCGACACCCCGATATTGTAACGGTCGTCGATGACGCCCACGATGACGAGCAGCGCGGCGGGGACCAGCAAAGTCCATAGGCCGGTGGTTTGCACGGCAGTCACCGCCGCAACGAGGGTGCCGATGAACATCGCAATGCCGCCGACCAGCGGAATTTCGCCGATATGCTGCTTGCGGCCGCCGGGCTTGTCCGTGATGCGAAGGCGAAGCGCGAGGGGACGCAGCGTGAGCGTGAGAACCGCGGTTACTGCAAACGCCAGCGCAGCAGATAACGAAAGCCCCATCCTAGGAACCCTTTATCTCCCTACGCCTCGAGGGCACCCACAAATCCCGCTGGACGATCGGCGATCCTATATACGCCGTCGTGATCCAGATCACAAAGCGACGATGACATAACGTTACCGACTTTCAGCCAGCGCCTCCGCCTCGTGACTCCAGCACGCCCAGCATCGATGCCGCCAGCGCATCCCTCGAATACAGGGGCGCAGCGGCGCGAGCCGCCACCGCCAGCCGCTGGCGGTCAACGGGACTCCCCGCCAGTCTCTCGATCGCAGCCGCCATAGCGGCCGGATTCTCCGGCGGCACGCAAACCCCGCACTCCAGGGTGCGCACGATGCCCGTGGCCTCGCCCTCCGGCAACGACATCAGGATCGGAATGCCCATACCCATGCATTCAAAGATCTTGGACGGGATGACGGTCTTGAAGACCGGAACGTCGCGCAGCGGAATCAACGCCACGTCGCACAGGCTCCAGATCTCCGGCATTCTCGCCTTGGGCTGACGCGCAAGCATGACTACGTTCTCGAGTTTGCGCTCCGCCACCATGGCTTCCACGCGAGCCCGGTGCGCACCCCCGCCGACAAACAGAAACACGATATCTTTGCGCTCGCTGAGCAAGGCCGCTGCCTCGACCACCTTGTCCAGCGCATGCGCCAGCCCGTGCGTGCCGAGGTAGCCTGCGACAAACTTGCTCTGCAGTCCCAGGTCCGCTTCAAGCGCCGGCGAGCGCGGCCGCGGTTGGTACTGCGTCGCGTCAACCCCATTCACCACGACGTGAATCTTCCTGCCGTCGACCCCTCGTGCGATCAGTTCCCGGCGGAAGGACTCGGTCACCGCGACGATTGCCGTGGCACGCCGGTACAGGAACATCTCGACGCGCTCGAGTGCCCGGATCGCGACCGACCTGCGCATGGCTCCTACCGCGACGATGGACGCGGGCCAGAGGTCGCGCAACTCGAGCACGAACGGCCGACGCCTGGCCACCGAAACGGCCCAGCCGGCGAGCGCGCAGAAAAACTGCGGCGACGTGGCCACCACCACGTCGGGACGGCGCTCGAAGAGGGCCATCGCGAAGCCCATCAGCATGAAGCTCAGGTAGTCGAGCGTGCGCCTGAGAAATCCCTCGTTGGCGGTGATGTAGGTCTTCACCCGCACCACGCGGACTCCGTCCACCTTCTCCACCTGTCGCCAGGCGTTGCGGTAGCCGGGAAAGAGTTTCCCCTCCGGGAAATTGGGCGCGCAGGTCACCACGGTCACCTCATTCCCGCTACGCACCCAGCGGATGGCATGTTCGTACACGCGCGTTGCCGGGGCATTACCCTCGGGCGGGAAGTTGTCGGACAAGAACAGAATTCTCATCCGGGTGGCTACTGCCAGCGAAAACGGGTCGTCCACACCGGGGCGGCAGGTGTCACCGACAGGACCTCACAGACAATCGCTTGGCCGAACCCCGGGTGCCAGGTGCCAGCCGTGGGCCTGCCCGACGCCCTTTCCACCGTCCAGGTGAGCTCACTACCCCGCAAGACGTGGAATCGCGCCTCGGCCGATGTGTACCGACCCTCCAATTGGTCTTCCACGACCAACCCCTGCGGGTCGAGCCGCCAGCGTCGCCGATGGATCACCTTGCCGGGCAAGCGCCTATAGCCGTCGTGTCCGGCCGACAGCCAGAGCGCATCGTCATCCCGGCCCCAGCTCACCGCGAGCGGCCGTGCCCGGCGCGCCACCCGGAAGCTGCTCCAGACCTCGGAGGAATCGACCCCGTCCACCAGCACCGTGTTGTGGGCCGCGGTTCCCCGCTGCCGCAGCCGCTCGGCGCTGGCTTCGTAGGTGGAGGTACCGGTGTTGACCAGCACCCGCTGCCCTCGGAGCGACAGTTCGAAGCTCAGCGTATCGGCGTGTGCGTGGCCCGGCAGATGATCCGGCCCGATCTCGCCGACATCGGCGATCATCACCGCCGGGCCGATCTGCAAGCGCACGTAGCCCGAACCGGTAAGCGCCTCGATATCCGCCAAGGGCCCCGGGTCGCAGGCAGCGCCCAGGGCCGTCGCGTACTCGGTCAAGGCAGCGAGCGCGCGCGCGATGTCAAAGGCTGCATCGTTGAAGAATGAGATGCCGCCATCCGGGTGCGTCATCACGCGCAACCAGCGGTGCATGCGCGGCGCGATCTCGCGCCAGGCGGCGACCTCCTCCTCGGTGAACAGCCCCGGGTACACGCGCGCCAGGTGCAGCAGATCGAGCACGTCCTCCAGCACGATCGCGTGATACATCGGGCTGCGCTCGAAGTGCCCCCCGTCGGGCAGGATCTGCTCCTCAAGCTCGCGCCTGAGCAGCGCCAGTCCCCTGGCGCGCCAGGCCTCGGCCTCGGCGCCGTCGAAGAACGTTCCGGCAAATACCAGCGCCTTGGCATTGGCCCACAGGTGGTTGCCCAAGAGATGGGTCTCGAGCCGCTCACGCAGGAATCGCGTTTGCACCGCCACGCTTTGCCGAGCCACCTCGTCCAGGGCGTTACCGGCGAGGGCCCATTTCACCCAGTTCACGATCCGGAGCGACGTGGGATACGGCTCCCAGCCGCTACCCCGCCCGGGCGGGTTCTCGACAACCCAGCGCACAACCAACGCGCGGTGCCACAGGGTCCGTGCCGCAGCATCCGCAGCCGCCAGGTCGTCGAAGTAATGGGCGTTGTAGAGCCAGAGCTTCGGCCAGTCAGGTCGGTTCCAGTCCGATTCCGCCGCAATGCAGCGCTCCACGTTCAGAAAGCGGAAAGTATCTGGGCCGGTCATCGAGGCGGTGCGGGCACAACCGGTCCATGTTCCCGTGCCCGGGCGCAGCGCCGGCGCGGGCTTGAGGTCCGGTCTTGGGCGATGCAGCCGAAACCACAGCTGTCCGTAAACCTGTCCTGGCCGCAGCCACCGCACGGTGTGCCAGTAGCGGGAGAGAGTTTCCGGAGACATCAAGTTGCGAGCAGGCGCTCCAGCGCCGCGACGATCCGCTCGCCGCTCTTGCCGTCCCACTTCTCGGGGATGCCGCCCTTCTTCCACTGTCCGGCAAAAAGCCGATCCAGGGCGGGCAACAACTGCGTCGGGTCGGTGCCAATCAGCTCGTTGGTGCCGAGGGCAATGGTTTCGGGCCGCTCCGTAGTATCGCGCAGGGTCAGGCACGGCACGCCCATCACGGTGGCTTCCTCGGTGATGCCTCCCGAGTCGGTGATCACGGCCTTGGCGTGCTTCACCAGCCAGTTGAATTCCAGGTACGGCTGCGGATCGACCAGGTGGAGGCTCGGCGGAAAACCCGGCAGCGTCTGCAGGGTCTTGGCCGTGCGCGGGTGCACGGGGAAGATCACCGGCAGGCCGCGCGTGCCCGCCGCGATCGCCTCGAGCATCCGGGCGAACGGGTCGCTGGCGTCTACGTTGGCCGGCCGGTGCAGTGTGACTACAAAATACTGCCCCGGTTGCAGTCCCATCTCATCCGAGAATGGTGGCGGCCGCAGCCGGCCCAGGTTGGCCAGCAGCGTATCGATCATGGTGTTGCCGACGAAGAAAATCCGTTGATCGGCCACACCCTGGCGCCGCAGGTTAGCGTTCGCCACTTCGCTCGTGGTGAAGAACCAGTTGGTAATGGCGTCGGTGACCAGGCGGTTGATTTCCTCCGGCATGGTCCAGTCACCCGAGCGGATGCCGCCCTCCACGTGCGCCACCGGCACATGGAGCTTCTGAGCGACGATGGCGCACGCCATGGTCGAGGTCACATCGCCCACCACGAGGCACAGCGCACTCGGCTCCCTTGAGAGCAGGGCCTCGTAGCCGGTCATGATGGCGGAGGTCTGCTCAGCCTGGGTTCCCGAGCCCGCCGCCAGGTTGATGTCCGGCCTCGGAATGCCGAGCTGCTGGAAAAAATCGCCCGACATGCGAGCGTCGTAGTGCTGCCCGGTGTGCACCAGCCGGTAGCGCAGTGCACCGCCCTGAGACTTGCGCGACTCCATCGCCCGAATGATGGGGGCGATTTTCATGAAGTTCGGTCGAGCACCGGCGATGAGGTCGATCAACACCGTCATCGCTCAGGCCCTCAGCGCGTTCTGCAGCTCGATGCTGACGCGGCTGACCTCGAGGATCTCGTCCAGCGGGATGGGCGCAGGCTGGCCCTGCTTTACTGCGCCCACAAAAGTGCGGGCACAGGCGACCTGGCCCTTGTCCTGCCGCCACAGGTGCATGTTCGAAAAGCCTTTCCAGCCCCAGCCGCGCAGCCTGCGGAAGTTATCAAGCTGCAGCACCTTGCCCGCGCAGAACACCTCCAGGCGTTCCTTGGGGAAGCCCCTGTCGCCGTTGGCCAGGTAGTGGACGGTGCCCACGGAACCGTCGGCGAACTCCAGCGTGATCGTGACCTTGTCGTCGGTAACTTGCAGCGCGTGCTGCCGTCGGTCTAGCGCCACTACCCGATAGCCAACGATCGAGGCCCCGGCAAAGTGGCGTAGCAGATCAATGAAGTGACAACCCTCGCCCACGATGCGCCCGCCCCCCACGGCTTTGTCCTGCGTCCAATGGTCTAAAGGGATGGCACCCGCGTTCACCAACATGATGAAGCTCTTCGGCTCGGCCACCGTACCCAGCAGGATTTTCATTTTCACGACCTGCGGCGCAAAGCGGCGGTTGAACCCGACCATCAAGTGCTGACGGGGCCGCCCGCAGGCCTCCGCGTCGATTTCGGCCAGCTCGTCGAGCGTCAGGCACAAGGGCTTTTCGCAGAACACATGCTTGCCCGCCCGCAATGCCGCCAACACCTGTCTGGCGTGGACATTGTGGCGGGTGGCAACGACCACCGTGTCTACCGCTACGTCCGCCAATGCTTCCGACGCGTCGGTCGACGCCTTCGAAAAGCCGAACCTACGGCCATAGTGTGCCGCGCTGACGCCACCCGCGCTGACCACCGTGTGCAGAGTCGCACCGGCCTCGCGGAAGGCTGGCATCAGCACACGACCAGCGTAGTTGCCCGCCCCCAGGAAAGCGATGCTTGCCTTTGTTGGCGCCGGCGCGGCCGGCGCCAACAGGACGGTCCGCCCCTCGGCCGGCTGCACAGACCCGGCCCTGACCGCCGGGTACTCCAGCAGTATGCCGAGCGAAGGCTCGCGGGAAGTGAGCAGCTCGTATGCGTCCGACGCGCGTTCGAGCGGGAAGCGATGGGTGATGAGGGGTGTCACGTCCAGCTGGCCGCCCGCCATCAGGTCCAGCACGGCTTCGAGATTGCGCTGCTCGGTCCAGCGCACGAAGCCGACAGGATAGTCCTGCCCCCCTTCCTCGTAGGCTGGGTCGTAGCGACCGGGACCATAGGAGCAGCTGACCTGGAAAATCAATTCCTTAGCGTAGAAGTCGGCCCGCGACAGCTCGAGCCCAGTCACGCCCACGAGTACGATGCGCCCACGCTTGCGACACATCTGGGCCGCCTGGCTCACCGGCTCGTTGCTCTTGGTCGAGGCGGTGATAATCACCGCGTCCACGCCGCGCCCGCGCGAGAAGGTTTGTGCTGCAGCCAGCACATCCTCGCCCGTCCCGGAGTTGACCACCCACTCGGCGCCGAATTGACGCGCCAGACTCAAACGATTCGCGTCCAAATCGACGCCCAGCACACGACAGCCCTGGGCCCGCAACATCTGTACCGTGAGGAGCCCGATCAGTCCCAGGCCCGTCACGACCACGCATTCGCCCAGGGTCGGATTCGCCAGCCGCATGCCCTGCAGACCGATCGCGGCCAGCACCGTAAAGGCCGCCGATTCGTCCGAGACCGAATCCGGAATGCGCGCGCAGAGATTCTTCGGCACGCAGACCATCTCTGCATGCTTGCCATTGCTCACAACCCGGTCGCCTACCGCGAAGCCTTCCACGCCGAGACCCAACTTCACGACACGCCCCACGTTGCAGTATCCGGGCGCCAGCGGCTGGTCCAGCTTGCTCTGCACCGCCTCCACCGCAGCCACAAGCCCATCCGCGCGCACTTTGTCCAGCACCATGCGCACCTTGTCCGGCTGCTGGCGAGCCTTGTCCAACCAGTTCGCCTTGCCGAACTCCACCAGCATGCGCTCGGTGCCCGAGGAAACCAGGGAAGCGGTGGTGTGAATGAGAAGCTGGCCTGACCCCGCGCTGGGAGCGGGCACCTCGGCCAGCTGAGTGGCGCCACCCTTCAGGCTTTGAAGGAGGATTTGTTTCACGATCCCGTCGGCTTCCGCGCCTCAATTATAAGAGTACTTGGCCGATCCGGCCTGTCGTTTGGTTCGACGACCATTACCTCGTTGCCAAAGTATTCTGGATAACGGGTCTTTCCAGGACTGGCTACACGAAAATCGACAAACCCCACACCTTCCGCAAGCTCCCGCAGGAAGGACTCTGTCAGTATTGTCAGATGCTCGCCTTTGCAAGAAATAAAATTCTCAAATCGCCCACCAATGCTTGAGCGCCTTGTTGGCCAGTCACCAAACCAGCCCGAGTCCTGCTCAACAAACGCTTGTATCGCATTGTCGCCATGCGGACCACCCACCCTCAGAACACCACCCGGTCTCAGGCATCGATACAGCTCGCGAAAATGCTGGTCCAAATCCGGCAGATGCTCAATGAGGTGATGCGAGTAGACTGCATCCAACGACTCGGCCGGGAATGGAAGCCTAAAGCGGAGGTCTGCCCACACATCAGTCTTTGCAGATAGCATGTTGGCATCTACATTGATCCATCCGGCAAGGTAATTACACTGGCCCGGACCAAGATGAGCACGCCTCGAACGCCGCAGTACCAAGGGAATCGCTCTGTGGCGCGCCGAGTTCAGTCTCATTGCCGGCGAGAGCAACCCGTAATACGTAGCCTTTAACCATCGAGGCACCATTGGTTTCCAGTCCTTGGCCCTAGATGCAGGCTCGATTTCAGTCTCGCCATCGCGGCCTGCTATGCCCAGTCCACCACTGCGCTCAAGCTATGACTCGCCTCAGCGCCGGCCGATGAGTTCGTCCTTGGTTCGCAGTCCCAATATCGCCACGTGCAGTTCTTGCCTGAGGTCCTGCAACTCCGTGATCTGCCTTTGCGCGTTACGTAGTTGACTTGCTTGGCTCACGAGTTGCTGCCTGAGGTCACGGATTTCCGCAGCCTGGACGGTATTTCGCTCATCCTGCGCTGCGATCTTCGTTGCCTGAGCCGCCGCCACCTTTTGCTGCTGCTGCACTTCGTTCAGCAGCATCGGCGCAAGTTCGTCATAACGCACTCCATCGATGCGGCCGTTCTCATCCCGGATCACGAGCTCCGGATACACCTTCGCCACTTCTTCGGCGATGAGCCCGTACTGGCGCGTACCTTTCGCATCGCCCTTGAGCTTGAAGGTGACCGGTCGCAACTGCTCCAGCTTCGCAGAGTCAGAGCCCATCCGCGCAATTGCGGTCTTGAAGCGCTCCGAGGAGACCATCACGCCGAGCCGACCTGTGGACGAGACATAGACAGGGCTGCCCGCCACCGGGGTGCCGTAGATGCCGGCAATGTAGGTCGCGGTTTGGGCAGCGCCGATGCGTATGGTATTGCCCTCGGCCGCCACACCCCGGTTGCCGATGTCGATGTTGTTACTGCCAGTCGTCAGATAATAGCCCGCCAGATACCCCTCCGCAATGTTGTTGGTACCAGTCGTGTTGGAATAAAGCGAGCCGTATCCGTGGCCGGTGTTTTGGTCGCCTGTCGTGTTGCGAAAGAGTGCCTCAAACCCGACGGCAGCGTTGTAATTGCCATTGCTGGCATAAAGCGCGGCGTACCCCACAGCAGTGTTTTGGCTCCCGGTCGCGTTGAGATAAAGAGCATCGTATCCGTCAGCCGTATTGTGACTGGCGGTCGTATTGGTACGCAGCGCGTAGTACCCGGTAGCGACATTTCCAAAGCCCGTCGTGTTTGCATAGAGCGCCCAGTACCCGACAGCCGTGTTGTTATCAGCGCTCGTATTGGAGCTGAGCGCAGCATACCCGAGTGCGCTGTTGCCGCTGCCCGTCGTGTTCTGTGAGAGCGCGTCCGTCCCAAACGCAACGTTTAAGGAGCCTGTTGTGTTATTAGGGAGCGCGACATCCCCCACAGCGGTATTTTCGACGCCGGTCGTGTTGGACCCGAGCGCGCTCTGCCCTACGGCCGTATTTCCCTCGCCGGTCGTGTTGTGTAAGAGCGCTAGATATCCGGAGGCGACGTTGTTGAAGCCGGTCGTGTTGGAATAAAGCGCTCCATATCCGGAAGCAGTGTTAAAACAAGCGACCGGGGCGGGAGATTGGCAACTGCCGCGGGCAAGCGCTCGGAGCGTGAAGCTCCCCATTCCCGTGTTGTAGTAGCTGTCGCTCGTGTCGTTAGTGGACGGCACTTGAGCGAACGCCGTTCCTGCAAGCGCGAGTGCGCCGATCAAGGCTAGGGCGACTGATTTCATCGACTGTTCTCCCTGTTGCTTCCGGAGTCGGCCGAGACAAGCCAAGTAGTCGCGTGTCATAACCGATTCAGCTTGCGCGCTTCCACAACCAACAATGCGGGCCGGACTAGTCGCAGCAGCGCCCTTGGCAGAACCGGATCATACTTCGTTGAACGAATCACCAAAAAACCGGCCTCTTGAAGCAATCTATCGATCGCACGGGGCGAGATCTCCAGCCTCGAGACCGATAGGTATGCGAACTTAGCGTTCCCAAACATGCTCATAAACGCCCGAATGCCTTTCTGGAGCGCTCTCACCACCGACAAAGTAGGCGGCAGGGAAATGACCAGAACTCCGCCAGGCCTCAAGATGCGTGCAACTTCTTTCAACAAGGCGTCTGGACGATCCAGGTATTCGATAACGCTGGAACACAATACCCCGTCGAAGGCACCGTTCTTCACAGCGTCGATCGACTGGACGTCAGACTGAATCCAGCTTACCCGCCCCGCATACTCCGAGCCCATCCGCTCTTGAGCTTGCGACAGCATGCGCGGCGAACCGTCCACTGCGACGACGGATGCTCCCAGGGCGAGCAACTCCCTACAGAGCACTCCGGAGCCGCATCCCAGATCTACCCACGAGTCACCCGGCCTGACATGCCTTGTCAGAATTACGCGGATGAGCTCGAGCCGCCGAGCGAATGCGCCCCGAGCATACCCAGCGGTCCAGCCCGCGGCGATCTCCTCATGAAAACGCGCCCCGCGCGGCAGCCCGGAAGGCATCGCGCGAGCAGCCTGATTCAATTCACTACGCTTCACTTGAGAGGCGCCGGGTTCACTGTCCACGAAGCTCACCACACAAGAGCGATTAGTACTGACGCACCCGGGGGTCGGGCTGCCCCGGGCCGGGAGGCCACTTCACAGGCAATCGGCCCGTTAACCGAATCTCGCGCAACTTGTATTGCCACAGCCGATACACATCGGTGCGCAGGTACGACCATGCATAGCCCACCCATCCGGCACGCCAAGCGCCTAGCACCAAGTAGTGATAGAAGAAGAGTGCTGTGTAACGGCACGGAAGCCACATGAAGTGCTTCTTGAGCCACATCCGCCGCTGCAGGGGCGTGCCAAATAGTCGGGGCTTGTCAGCCAACTCGTCGCGATTATAGGCCTCGATGGCCAACGCCGTAGTGTACGTGTTCTGCTTGTTCAGCCAGTGCTCGAGATCCGGACTGTCGAGGTGCACTAACTCGCCGGACACCCGTCGTATGGGTCCTTCAACCGCCGGGTATTCGTTCACTTGCACGTCAGCAAAGTGACAGCGCCCAGTCCGCCACAACCGCACCAGATGATGCCTGACTGGCAATGATCGATTCATGAACCACAAGCACCGGTCGACACTCAATCCGTCGACATCATCGGCGAGAATTGCCGAAGCAATTTCCCGTTTCAGGGTGTCTGACAGTCGCTCATCGGGATCCAACTTCATCGTCCATGGCGCCGTTATCGGCAGTTCGCGCAATGCGAAATTCCACTGGTCGCCGAAGCCGCGAAAGCGGCGCTGCACAACGCTGACTCCGTGCCCGAGAGCGATGTCAACGGTGCCATCGCTGCTGTAACTGTCTACCAGGAAGACCTCCTGCGCCCAGCCTTTCAGGTTCTGCAGGACGCCCTCCATGTTGTGGGCCTCGTTTAGCGAAATCATTATTACCGCGACAGGAACGCTACCCGCTTGCCAGGCCTTGGTGTGCGTTGTTGGTGACATTACGAGACTCTAACCCACTCCGGGCTCCCCCCTCCTTCCAATCGCCAGCGATAGGCGCTAGCCATTCGATCGGCAATCGTCTTCCATACAAAGTCGCGTTCCATCCAGAGTCGGCCTTTCCTGCCCATCGCTTCCAGCAAGTCTGCGGGCACTGACATAGCCGCGTTCAATGCCCGCGTCAGGCTTGGCACGTCATGCTTGACCCACCAACCACAACCCTCGGCTTCCAGCCTAGGCCACGGTGCGCTTTGGCTAACAACGGCCGGGATGCGATGCGCCAACGCTTCAGCTACAGCCATTCCGAAGTTCTCAGAATGGGTCGGCAGTACGTAGAGGTCTGCCGAGAAGTACGCGCGTGACTTGTCCGCCCCATAGAGAGGCCCTGGGAATTCAACCCGCACGAGCTGTAGCGAGTGCGCCAGCTCCTTGATCTCACGCTCATGCCCGGCCTCCCCGCGCCCTACCACTCGCAGGCGCCACTCCGGATGCAAGTGCTGCAATTGCCGCCACGCATTAAGTAACCGATCGACTCCCTTTATCGGGTGAATTCGGCTCAGAAAAAGCAGGGTGCGCTGCTCTGCCCTAGGCCGGTCAACGATCAAATCTGGCAAATCGATGCCATTTGGAATGATGGCTACAGGCGCCTTGAATCCTTGCTCACGAATTTCTCGGTACTCGACCTCGCTCGTAGCGTGCAGCAGATCAGCCTGTTCCAGCGCACGCCGTTGCAGGGGCCAGAGCAACTTTTTCGCCAGCCTTGATCGGCCGAGAGCCCACGCCGACAACGTGCCACGCGGTGATGTAACCAGCTTGGCCTTCCGCCCCGGCACCACCCATCCCGCCGCTACGTTCACCATGGACCACAGACTGTGGTTGTGAACGATGTCCACTTGCTCGGCCTTTCGCCGGAGCGCCAACGTGTGCGACGGCGACACTGCGAACCGACTCAACACCGGCCACTGACGGTGGACGTCAAGTCGCACGCCCGGGATCGGACCCTGCGCGGCCAGACATGAAAGTTCAACTTCATGACCCAGCGCCGCAAGGCTGGCGCACAAGCGCGGCACAGAATACGAAGGACCGGATGCCTCTTCGCTGATATGCGGCACCACATGCACGAGTCTCATGCCGAAGCTTCGTATGCGGCGACCAGTTCCTTCGGCCAAGAGCGGCTACCCGGATGGTCCTGCAGCCAGCGACCAATCGGAATTCCGAATCCTGTCTTTGTCCGCTTGATGATCCCGCTGGGCAAAGCCCTCCCCGGACTATTGGCCAGCAAGGTCTTGTTGTGAAATTTAGCGAACTGCGGCAACAGCGCTCGCACCTGCCCCAGCAGATATGCGTCAACTAGAGGAGTGCGCAGTTCCACGCTGTGGTCCATGCTGGCCCAGTCACTGTCCCGCAGGAGTTGGTTACGCAGGTAGGCCATAGACTCAATCTGGGCGATGGCTAGCTTGGGATCTTCTGGCACCGGCCCCGCCATCTCCCGCACCCAGACCGTCGCATCGAAGGCAGCGATGGCCGCTCGCGCCAGTTCTGGACCCATGAGTTCAACCAGGTCTTCGGGGGCACAGACACTCCGCCGAAGCCACCACAGGCCTTCGATATTCCCACTCCACTCAACCAAGTGACGCCAGCGTCGGTTGCCAGAGCGGCGGGCCTGCACCCGGCCGACTGCCGCCATCAGCGAGGTAGCGCCCGGCACTGATCGCAGCCGGCACCGCAGAGACAGCAGCCGGGGCAACGTGCGGAAGCTGGAGTAGCCCTGGAACAACTCGTCACCGCCCACACCCGAAACCACCGCCTTCAGGCCCCGCTCAGCCGCCGCCTTGCTGGCATACCAGGTGTTGACTCCGTCGATACTGGGCTGGTCCATGGCATCGAGAATGCGAGGCAGGTCGGTCAGGAACTCATCACGGGTGACGCGCCGCACGCTGTGCCGAATTCCGTAATGCGCCGCCAGCCCGGCAGCCACGGGCGCCTCGTCTTCGTGCCGACCGGCAAATTCGTCGTAGGCAATGGTCACGCCCTCCAGTTCCCGCGCGCCGGCCTCCACCATCAGCCCGACCAGTGCACCGGAATCGATGCCGCCGGAGAGAAACACCCCCACCGGTACGTCCGCTACCAGGTGCCGGGCAACCGACTCCCGAAGCGCCGCTTGGACCCGCTGCGCGACATCTTCCACCGCCGCGGCCCGCTGAGCAGCGCCCCGCCACACATCGCCAATATCGTGCCAGCATCGCGCGGGGCCCAACCGGCCGTTTTCGATCCAAGCCCAGTGGCCCGCCGGCAGCGTGCGAATGTCCCGGAACCAGGTGTGTGGTTCCGGTACGCTGCCAAGCATCCAGAAGCCCGCTTGGCCACGCGGGTCAGGGTCGCGGGAAACGCCGCCGGTCGCCAGCAGCGCCTTGACCTGGGACGCGACCATCACCGTATCCGGAGCTTCGGTCACATATAGCGGCTTAATGCCGTAGGGATCCCGGGCGATAAAAGCGCGCCTCGCTACGCAGTCCCAGATTGCGAGCGCGAACATTCCGTGCAGCTTCGCCAACATCGCCTCGCCCTCGGCTGCAAACAACGCCAAGATAACCTCTGTATCAGATGTCGTGCGAAACACCACGCCCCGAGACTCGAGGTCACGCCGCAGTGTACGGAAGTTATAGATTTCACCATTGAAGACGATCACGTAGCGCCCGCAGAGCGACTGCATCGGCTGCGCGGCCCGGGGATCGAGATCAAGGATGGCGAGGCGCCTATGGCCGAGGACCACGCCCTCCCCCTGCCGGGTGCCCTCGTCGTCAGGGCCACGACGGCGCATGCGCTCCAGCGCGCGGCACAGCGCTGAACTGCCGAGCACCTGCTGGGCATTTCCGAAAGCTGCAATGAAACCGCACATCAGCGTCTATCGGTCCGGTTGAGCAGACGATCCCACACCTCGAGAAAGGCCTCACCAGCCACCTCCTCGGCATAGCGGGCCTCGATGGTGGCGCGGGCACGCCGGCCCAACGCCTCGTTCAGAGTGTGAGAGTCGAGTAGTGCCTGCAACCGGGCGGCAAGGGCCACGGCATCACCCCGCGGCACGAGGAAGCCGTCCGTCGCGTCGGTGATGATGCCCTCTGGCCCGCCGCAGCGGGTGGCCACCACGGGCACACCGCAGGCCATCGCCTCGAGGATGACGATACCAAGCCCTTCATCGTCCGACGGCAGGGCGAAAACCGCCGCGCGCTGGTACAGCCGAACGAGTTCTTCCAGACCAGGGCTCGCTACGAATTCCACGGAATCCCGCAGCCCAAGCGCCTGGGCCCATAGCCAGAAGTCTGGTGTCGGCCCGGCTGAGCCCGCGAGCAGCAAGCGGCTCGTGGCCCGCAATGCCTCGGGCAGCCTGGCAAAGGCCTCCAACAACAGGCCGACGTTCTTCCTAGGGTCATCGAGGCGACCCACGCAGAGAATATCCCGCCGGCCGGCCAACCTCGGCTGCGTACTTGGCGTGAACTGCCGCGTATCCACGCCGGGTGGCGCATAGCGAATATCCACCTCCCGGTGCTGATTCAACTGCCGCGCGTAGTCGAGCATCCACAGGTTCTCCACCTGGATGGCATCCACTTTCTGCAAAGCGCGATTGTCCAGACGGTCGGTAATCTCGGTCATGGCCTTGCGCCACCAGCCGGCCAAACCTTTGGGCTTAGCATCCCGCAAGCGGCGATCGAACCGTGCCCGAGTTGCGACCTGCAAGGCCACTGGTTTATCCAGGCCGATGACTGCGTTGGCCCAAGCTGGCGAGCCACAGACCACCTGTATGAGATCGCAGCAGGAAAGGACGTTCGTCAGCGCCGGCCGTTGACGATATCGCTGGAATTCCAATTCGGACGCGAAGGCACCAATGCGGATAAATGGCCGCCCCGCCCAGACACCATCCACCGACTGAACACCGGTCAGCCACGAGCCCGGCCGCGTAATGGCTACACCGAGGTCATCAACGGCGCTGGAGGAAAGCGATATTAGCTGGATATCAAACCGGTCTGCACGAAGGGCAGCCCGACAAATGAAAGCGGCCACCGCAGGGACACCGCCGCCCAGCTCCAGTGCCGGAACGACAAGCCCGATTTTCTTTAAGCAGCTCACCGCGGCGCCATTCCTTTTCCAACCATATCCCGGCGTAAAGCACAGCCGCCGGTGCGGCGTCCATGTGTAACATCCACCGGCGTAGGGAAGGTCCGCATGGATGTTCTGTGATACCCAAGGCGGTGCACGGGCAAGTGCGAACCAGAGTCGAGCAGTTCGAGGCGCTATTGCCGCGGAACGTCAAAGAGACGCTGACATAATCCGCCGACGTGAAGGCCTCGCTCAATCCGACGATCCCAAAACAGGTCAATGCCTTGCTTTCAGTTCAGCGATCTCTTTGGCCTGTTCCTGAATCGCCTTGACGAGCAGTCCAATCACGCATTCCTGACGATAGGACTTCGGCGTTTTCATGTCATCCTCGTAGATGGCGCATTCGGGGGCTACCTCCGCGATGTTTTCGGCGATGAGGCCGATCTGCTTGGATCGTGCGTTGGGGTCTTTGTTGTTGGTGTCCTTCATCTGGAAGGACGCAACTCGCATCTTGTTGATAGACGGTTCTGCGCTGCCTTCCATGTCCTCAACATTCTCTTTGAAGCGCAGCGACGAAATGGTACACGCAGAGGTCTGAAGCGTCAGCACGCCACCGGCTGACATACAAACGAAATCTGTATTTGTGCCGGTCTTCACGCCGGAAAAGGTGATGGTTCCAGAGGCGGTTAAGTTCTTCATAACCATCGATCCGGCGGTTGATCCCTGTCTACCATTTCCAACGTACACAACGCCCGCAGCGCCTCGCGAAAGACTAGTATCTTGCGTGTCATAAGAGTGAGAATCTAGCGACCACGCTATATATGCTGTCGAATTGAAAGCGGCCTCGTTATTTCCGACTCGTATTGATTGCCCTGTGCCGAATATGGCGGTGCCTGTATTGAAGAGAGTGTCATCGCTAAAACTGGCCCTTGATAACGAACCATTGAAAATAACGGTCCCCGGTATATAAACGGTTCCAGGCAACGTAAGCTGGTTACTGGCGTTTATATAGGGCAAGTTTAACCATGCGTTGCCCGCAGCATTTATCTGTCGCATAACAGGTAAATTGTTCGTAAGGAACCCAATATAGGTGTTATTCATCGCCATGCTTGCCGGGGAACTGGCTAAATTGAACTGAATGGGATTACTTGAGGCAGGAAAATTATTAGTGTTGGAATTATTATTGAAAACGATTTTATTGCCGTTTAGTTCAACTGCTCCATCACTACCATCTACTGCCTCATACGCAGTAAACCATCTGTGCTCATTTCCGGTAATATCCGTACTATCCAAGTGCAATTCGGTCTGTGCAACGCTTGTGCCGATAGGTATGTAGAAATCCTCCACGACCATTCCAACCGTAGGTTCAGCCGGATTGAGCTTTTGGTTTCCTCCAGCGAAGTTGTAACCGGCGGTCATTACGGTGTCGGCGCGAGCGTTATTATAGTTCACACCTGTATATACGCCGATGCCGATGCCGAAGTTAGAGGCATTCGGGTCCACAGAGGAACCTATAAACGACATCGGATATGACTGTGTAGAAGAACCGACGAAATTAACTGGACTGTTCAGTGTGATGTTGTTGAGCACTTGGCCCAGAGCGAACACCGGCCACAGCGCCAGTAATAGGAGAACCTTCTTCATGCGAACACCCACGCATTGCTGTAGTACGTTGCCAGGATTGCAGTGTCCCCGAGCGCGTCGGGATTGGGGACCGCCAGCAGGTTCCCCGCCGTGCCCGAGGTTGATGCGTTGTTCTGGTCCAAAAGCGTGAGACTCGGGTTGTAGAGCCTCTGCACCATACCGCCACTGTCTCATCTTCTCCATCGCTCGCTCCAGTGTAACTGACCTGAAGCGCTATCCTCCTCTCCCTCGCGCGCGCTGAAAAGAAAACAACGCCGCCGTCTTATCGCCTACTGTGCGACAAGCCCTGGCAGCAGGGCCGGTGCGCGCTCGACTTATAGATCACTACAGCCGCTCATTTTCGGCTCACGGGCTGGCTCAGCGCATTCCAATCGTTGCCGCTATCTGCCACCAGCGCCGTCTTGGCGTCGAACGATCGGGGGCAGCCTGAGTTGCCTACAAACTTAAGGCCAGTGATCTGCCCGGCTGTGGCATTCAAGACTTGGTAGGCAGCGCTCGTGGAGTTAGTAACTGTATTAGCGATGATACTTACTTGACCCAATACGCCCCCGGCGGTGTCCGCTCGGACGATGATGCCCTTACCGCCAGAGATTGTATTACCCTTTACCTCGACACGATTGATTCTAGAGGATGGTCCACTTGCAATGATCGCCAGTGGAGTAGCGTTCGCATTAGAACTATAGATATTGTTATCGGCTATAGTTATGTCGCTGCCGGTATTATCTTGGGCAACCGTCGAAATTCCGGCACTGCTATCTGTACCGTCGAGCAGAATTTTGTTTCCGGTGATTAAAATCTGCTGAGAATGTAGGACTTGTATTGCAGGAGCATGATTAGCAATTTTGTCATTATAAAGGCATTCATTTGCAGATACCGTGAAGTTGACCGCATAGTTCAGCAGCAGACAATCGTTCTGGTTTCCTTGAAACTTGTTGCCGGCGATCGTTGCTCCCAAAACCGGGATAGCGTTCGTAACATCGGTCTGGTAACCATGAAACGAATTTCCGATGATCGTGTTGCCCACAAATACGAGGTTCTTGCTTTGCCCCGTGGTGCCGGTTGAACTGACGAACCCAGAGCCAGCATTGTTCAGAGCGTAGTTACCCCTAACCTGGGCTCCGACCGCAGTTATCACGAATCCAGAAGCTGTGTTGTTTATGGCCTTATTATTTGGGCCGACTATGAGGTCGGTCTCCATTTGCCCCGTGGGCACATTTCCAAGCCAGAAACCGCGCACCGCCCCGCCAGCACCGGCGTTTTCCGCAATGTTGTCGTGCCACTGCGTACGTTTACCGTTGACGGAAGCATACTGCGCTGCGCCAAGACCTAACCTGCCGACATTAGAGGAGGTGGTTCGGTATATCTCGCAGTCGGTGCAATTAGACAGCCCTATGAATCCGCCGCTGAACTTTTCACCGTTGAAGGTGCCCCCGTATGCTTTGCAGTTCGTGCAATTTACAATGGCGATGGCAACGCGAAATGATGAGCCAGGGAGTACCTGAGTTGTATCAGCAAGCGCTACGAAGTTCGCGCCGTTGAAGTTGACCACCAGATTGGTAAATCCGGTGATATTTATGCCGGCAGCGCCAATAGAATATGTCACTCCAGGCTGAAAGTTTAGAATGCCACCCCCGGAAGGAATCGTGGCAATGACGGATTGAACAGCGGCAGTGTCGTCAGCCGTTCCGCCGATAGCCAGATAAGAGCCTACAGAAGTCAAAACTCTAGAGGGACCGAGGTTGCTGAGTGTGTTGTTCGCACCGCTTGTCGTCTCGTTAGAGAGCGTCTGAGGCGCGCTGGAAACTCCATGCGAATATGAGCAGCCATAGCAAGCGAATATGAGCAGCCACACCAGCACTTTCATGCAAATCTCCATTTGGCCCCAACCCGCCTTAGCATCGCTTCCGGGCCTGCGTCAATGGTGGACTTCCCAGGATGGACAAACGGGACGATCCGCAGCACAAGTGGATGCGGAGTCTCGCTGCGCGCACGCATCGCGGTATGCGCGTTGGCTAACAAGCTTGTACGGATCTCCTGGGCACTGCTGCGGAAGGCTGAAGCAGTTTTCAACCGCGGCGGCCGCTGCTCGATGAGTCGATGGCCGGTCCAACATCGCGATAGGTTGATCAGGTCAAGGCGAGAACGATGATTCGTCACGTCCGAGAACCGTCTGGACTTCCGGCACGTACGATGCCTCGAGCACTAATTGGTGCTCTCTGCATCGCTCGCTTTCAACCGTTCCACGGAGGACTTGCGAAGCCACTTTAGTCCAGCTCTAAACTGACCTCAAAATCGGGATTCAGGTCAATTGCTCAATGCCACCTGGTACCGAACTCCCCACTGCCACCGACAGGCCGACGGTACGGCGCTTGGTCGCCGCCCAGACAACTCAAGGCTTTAACAATACGAATAGAAGATCGGGCGTAAGCACAGGGCGACCTCCACCCATCAGTACTTTCGCGATTACCGGATACGTCACAGCGCGCGTCGTCGACACGAGCATTCTTCTCAGGAAGGAGGCTGCCCCACCGCCGCGCAGGGGCAGCACCGGGGGACGAACAGCTGCCACGTTAAATCCTGTCCATCCGGCCAACTGCCGAATGGCAGAGGAACCGAGCACCGTCCGATGCGTCAAGTCGCCGTGCTGAACCGCTCGCGCGAACGGACTATCCCCCGAAGGAACGCGTCCGACGACGCGGCCGCCTTTACGCAGACAGTCACGACAATCCTCAAGCGTCTGACGCAGAACTCCGGCATCGAGGTGCTCGAACACATCGAACGCGACCACCAGGTCCGCTGACGCGCCGCCTGCCAACGTTGTCAGTGGCTGGCCTGAAAGAGCTACGTCATACCCAGCGTCGCGTCCTATCTGCACGAGGTCTGGTATGGCCTCAACGCCCAGGTACCGGGCACCCGCGGCGCTTGCCCATGCGGCAAACGCACCGTTACCGAACCCCAGCTCAATAACCCTCACATCCGCTAGCGATAGAAATCCACAGCGTCCGAGTTCCTTCGCGAAGTAAACTGCAGACTCCGCATTGCACTTGCCAAAATCCTCAGACGCCCACCCCTTCCAGTCTCGATAAGCCTCGTAAGGCCCGTCGGTCATGGCGTGAGCCTCCCATTTCGGGCCTGCCGAACATGCTCAAGCACTTGTAGGGCGCGAGATGGAATCGAGTAGTCCGGGACTGCGCGTGCATGGGCAGCCGCGGCAAAGACGCGCCGCTCAGAGTCCCGCGGTAGGTAGTGCATCACCAAGGACGCCAGCTCCTCGGAGTCGTCCCACATGGGAACCTCGCGGCCCTCGTCGTACACTGTACGCGCGAAAGGTGTCCGCTTGTGGAGAAAGAAACAGTATGCCGCGGCCAGTTCATAGGTGCGCGTGGTGTCCTCATCACCTGGCTGGTGCCGGCCTGCAATCACGACACGTGTAGTGACCGGCGCTATGGCGATTTTCCCTTGTCGCAAGAACTTTGTGTAGCTCCTGCCGACTATAGGACCAAGGAACTCCCAGTCTTCGGGAAAACTGCTTCTTTGGGTCGTCCATCCTGACCCAACAACCACAACCCTTAAGGATAGATTCGACGTTACTCGCGCGAAGCCTCGGAGAAGCTCATCATATTCCTCCCTCCAAGTAGCCGCCAAGACTACGTCGAACGGTTGTTCACGCGGCGGCTCATCCCATAGATGTACCGCTGGATCGTAGCCATGCGGAACGCAGACACACCGGTTGGTGTAACCATAGGTCTTACACCATGCATCTGGATGATATGCCTTGGTCGAGATAACCAAGTCATACGACCCCATCGCCATGCGAAGCCCAGCGCCGTAAACGTGCGGCGAGTAGTCAGGAAATACGTTGACCGTAAGCACACCTCTCTTCTTTGTCTTCTCGATGAAATCGCTGCTGACACCGTTGCCCTTGTAGACCATCAACACGTCGGGCTCGAGGCTTTCCAACTTGCTTTGGACTGCGATCTCCAACTCTTTGCGCTGGAAAGACCTAATTGCACGATTGATCGCCCGCAGCTGAATGCTGCGATACTGCGGAAAGTAAAGATCCTCGCCTACATCGTCAATCTCAACGCCTTCGCATCGCGACAGCGCTTCGCGCATCGAACGGGCGGAAGAACCGTTCCATGTCTCGCCAACGAACAAAATGCGTACTTCGTGACTCGCGGGCTTCATACTTTGCCCATATGGCGCCATGGTTGATTCATGGAAATGGGGAGTAGCGCGGACAGCAACAAGAAGTACAGAAAAAACACGAACGTACCCAGATAATCGCCCAGGAAGTGACCGTCAATACGAAAGGCGATATAGACACCCAAGAGAGCAAGTGGCAGCAGAACCAGCGCCCTTCTCTCCAATACCGCCAGCGCCACAGACGAAGTTTGGGCGAGTATCCACCCACAGACTGCAGCGGCAACAATGAGCCCCCACCATCCCGCGTTGTAATAGCCACTGACAAAAATTCCTTGCCCCGTCGACGATCCCCGTTGACCGCTGATCTTGTAGTAGAATTCAGAACCGTATTCGGTGATGACTGGCTTTTGCGACGCGATGACTCGAGGAACGAACAGCCAGGGAATAAGGCGCAATTCGTCCCCACCACGACCTGCATCATAGAAGTCAATAGCCGCACCTTGAGAAGTCACATAACTCAGCCTCTGCCAAGAGCTACTGTCCGTCCGGGGCTCCCCGCGCTTGTTCATCGAAAGCCACTGCTGAACGATATCCCAGCGCATGGCGATCGGCGCACCAAGGTCCCTTCCAAGGGTATTGCGGCCATACGCTGCCAGACCTGACACACTGAAATAGACAGCGCCCAGTAACAATATTCCTATCGTCAATACCAGCGTGCGCCGGTAGACCATCGTGAGACCGGCAATCAACACACTAAGGGACAACAGAATTTCACTCTTGTTGAATAGCAACACGCCTACAACCGCCAGGACAACGGCCAAGGCTACTGCTGCAACTCTTATCGCCGCCGCCCACGACCCGCGGTAAGAAGCTCCTATATAAATTGCTACAAATAAGAAATACGAGGCGGCCCGGACCACTCCCGGTACCACGCCTTCACGGAATCCGAAGTCGTAGGTCAGCGTATAAAGAAGCGCTACCAAACCAAAAACCATCAGCCACAGGATCGCGACAGCCGGACGGATGTGCGAGGCCGGGCGCGCGATCCGCCCTGCCGAGCGATAGCTCCATCCGCGTGGGCTAATCGCCGCCACGATCAATGCAATCCCAAAACCGATCGCGTTCAGGGCATCAGTCTTCAGGCCCATCGGCGCATCGACATAATAGTCACGCAGGCTGCCAGCTATCTCGTCAGACGGCCCGAAGGTCATGAAGCTGGCGCCGATCAAAAAATATAATGCGAATGAGCCCGTGAACATAAACAGATGGTCCCGAAGGACCATCCCAAAACCCTTTTGTATTGTCTTGAGTAACACAGGCGCCGCCAGCCCGACGCCGCCAATACACCACGCCCCGTGAAGCCACCAGTCGCCCCGACGGGCTTCCTCCGACAAGAGCCACGCAATCACTCCATACAAAAAAAAAGCCGACCCCAGCGCCATCCACCGATTCCTGGCAAACCGGCCAGACGCGCGTTCGACTTTCATCTTCAGGATGGCTGCCCGCGTTCTTCCCGCCGAAAGATCCATCAACCTGGTGCCGCTATTATCCACATGCGCTAGACCTTTTTTCGAACGAGCCACCGATAGCCTGCCCGCAGAATCTGTTCGCCGTTTTGGTCTCGCAGTGCCAACAGAAGACCACCGCTTGAAATAAGAAACAATATGACTCGTTCCATCAAACCGAGAGAGCCAACACGCATCTGTATCGAAAAGACAGCAATCAATACGCAGGCAACTACCGCCATGTTCGCGAATGACACGGATCGCGAACCGAGTACCTTGACCGACCAAATTAGAGTCGCCATCGCAATGAAGATCATTGCGCCAGATCGTGCAACCGCTGCCCCGAGAATTCCCCAGTCATAAATCAGCGCCGCTACCAAGAGGTAAAGTAGCGCCACGCCCACGAGCAACGAGTTTCTATTGAAACTCGCATTGGTCTCAATCTGCAATAACAGGGACTGCGTGGCGAGCGACAAAGACAAGAGGCCGAGAGTGAGTACGCGCAAGGAAGGCGCCGCGGCAGCATAGGACGCTGAATATACGAACTCAACAAGCTGGTCTCCGAACACGAGTAATGCAAGGGCGCCGGAGCCAATTACCGTAAGCTGCAGGTCCATGACTGATCGACTCAAGCAGAGAGCCTCTTCTTTCCGGCCTTGACCCCAGAGACTGGTCAAATGGGCGCCGACACCGCCGAGCCCAAGCATTACTCCTTGCATCGCCGCCCCATAGGTAGTTATGGCAACCGCGTATTGCGCCACTGCCAGATCTCCAAGCACAGACTTGATCATCGGAAACTCGCCTCGGGACCACACCAAACTGGCGATCAGGGAAGAGATCCACGTATTTCCCGCGTACGTTTTCACGACGCGCCACAAAGACGGATCGATATCTGCGTTCCCTAAGCGTAGAAACGTCTTGGTTGTAGAAATACCCACCGTGGCCGCCAAAATGCAGGCAAGGGCCATTACCTTGATAACGTCCGCGATATCCGCGGCGCTTGGAAGCAAGGCCGTACCTGCAAGCATCACGGCGGCGGCGATAGTGTTAGCACGGAATATCAGATCAAAGCGCTTGAGCCCAGCGAGCGCCGCAGTTTGCATACTCCACAATGCACTTGCTGTCGCCCACACGAGTAACGAAGGTGCGTCGTCAGGGAACATCGCAAGTCTGGACGCCCAGGCACCACACAAGACGACGAGGCCGGTTAGAAAAGAGAGACCAAGCGCGAGTGGCCACCACCGCCGAAAAAGACCCGACAGCAGAAGCGGGGCATGACTGTACTGCGCGGCGAAGCGCGAGATGGCGCCGGTCACTCCCAGCGAACAGAACAAAAAGGAGATGTCAACAAGCCACTGGGCATATGCGTACTGCCCCAAAGCGCCTTGGGACAATCGCCGCGCGAGAATGGCCACTACTACGAACCTGGATCCCGTCAGGACAATGGCCGCGGCGGCAGACCAGGCTGAGTGCCGAAGAATTGACATGCGGCCTAGAGCGTGCAACTCACTATCACGAGCCGGCCGACCATCTACCAGCGTAGAACGTTGGATTCGTCAAACCACGCCGGCAGCCCTATGGAATCGAACATCCCGCCCCTGAGAACAAGGACGTAGTTGCTTTCAAAGAACCTGTCCATCTCGAAATGCCATCGCTCGAAAAGCAGCAGTTTGCGGCCCGCCAGCTTGCCGACGCGGTATGGCATACCGTCGACCATGTCGAACACAGCATGCAAAGACATCGAATTCAACAACCATCGCCAATTGTATTCGAACTGCAGAAGTTCGATCTGCCCAGCAGCCAGAGTTCGCCTCGCACCCTTCAGAACGAGAGCGTCGGATCCTTCTACGTCGATCTTGGCAAAGGCAATTTGACGCACCTGGCGCTGGCCGAGGAAGTCGTCCAAAGTCGTTACCGCCACGCGCTCCTGCTGATTACCGGAAGCCGCATGCAGAGAGCTGGTCCCTGAGCCCGCGAAGTTGGCGTAGAAGAAAGCATGACCGCTCTCGGCGGAGAGGGCTGTGCCGAGGACTTCGACCCGTTGCTCATGAGCGAACCGGTTTGCCAGCATCGATCTGGTGGTCGTGGAGGGCTCGAAGGCGATCAGGTGTAATGATCTGCCCAAAACTGAAGCGGCGCGCAGAACGTAGGCAGTCCACTCGCCCTCGTACGCGCCGATGTCCAGAACCAGTGAGTCCGGCGGAACGAGCGGTAGCATTTGATCCACCAACCAGTACTCGCCGTTGGTGGCGGGACGGTTAGGGAGATCCATGTGTCCTGACATATAGAGCTTGCGCCCGATTCGGTACGCCGCCTTATGAATTGCACTCCGCATATTCTTTATGCCCGCCCAGGCTCAGGTCATCGAGATCTGTAATTCAGCATACATACAACGATCTCCAAACCATCTGCATCAGCCCCTCCCGATGCGGCGTCCACAGGCCACCTCATCAGCAAAGCCCGGCACACATGGCCAGTCCACGGCTCGTTCCGAGTCGCCATTGTCAGCATGCTCGAAGCGCTAGCGCGGGCTGTGCTCGACGCCGCCGAGGGACTCGCTGGCCCGTTGCGCCTGCTGCCGGTAGACGGCCTCACAACTGCACGCCGCACGCGGTCAGCGAGCGCGAGCACGATGCATTCCATCGACGAAGCACCGGCAAGACATTGAGAGCACGTCACACAAAGGTGCGACACTCCTGAAGACTTGTGATCTGGACTCCACGTAGAATCCGAGCCTTTCGCAAGTTATTGAATCGGTTGCACAGTGCCGCGCCCATCCCGCTGGAGCCTTTGCATTGTCCTGGGCGTGTGCCTCGTATCGTCGGCACTGGCTTACCCACCGGACCCGGAAGAAGGGCGGGAACCAACGCTGGTGCACAGAGGGGGCTTCACGCTCGAGTCATCGCTCGGCATCGAAGCCCTCAACGACAGCAACATTTTTCAGAGCTCGACGGATGTGCAGTATTCGCAGATCTGGAAGCTTGCGCCCCGCTTACGGCTGCGGTTCGAACCGGCTCGCAGCCGCCTGGAATTCAGGTACAAGGGCGACTATGGCTGGTACGACAAGTCCAGTGACGACGACTACGCCGATCATGCGCTGCAGGCCGGCGCGTACCTGCTCCTGGGTGAACGCAGCGGACTGGACCTCGTGGCGTCCTACGATGAAGCACACGAAAATCGCGGCACCGGGTTGTCGGCGGGCATCGAGCCTGCTTCGGGCGCCTTTCCGCAGAGTCCGGATCGCTACACCACCGGGCAGTTCCTTGGCCGCTATACGTACGGCGTCTCTCATACGCGGGCCTTTATAAGCCTCGAGGCGAGCACCGATAAGATCGCCTACCAGAACAACCCGGCGCTCACGCAGCCGTTCGATCGGGACGAATCCTATGGGCAGGCGACATTCGGTGTCCGTGTTCGACCGAAGACCTCCCTGGAGCTGAGCGTGCAGGCGCTGGACATCACGTACGATCATCCCCGTGCATCCGGACTGAACCTGGATAGCCGGGAGTATCGCTACCTGCTTGGGGTTGTGTGGGAGGCAACCGGCGCGACGACGGGCTCCGTGCGGGTCGGCGGGGTAACCAAAAGATTTGACGACCCCGCTCTCCCGGATTATTCGGCCCCGAACTGGGAGGTGGCGATACGCTGGTCCCCCCGGACGTACTCGCATTTCACCCTGAGCACCAAGAGATATCTGGCAGAACCCGTCGACCTGGCTGGGGATGCCACCGATTCGGCGGTTTACTCCCTGAGCTGGAGTCACGGATGGAGCAGCCGCCTGGAGTCGAGGTTGGCCCTGTCGAGACTCTACTGGACGTATCGGTTTGTGACGGGCGAGCGCAGGGACAGGAGTCCTCTGTACAGCCTCGCCCTGACCTACAAGATGCGCTGGTGGCTGCGCTGGGAAGCCGGGGTCGACTTCAATGCGCGGGATAGCCCGGCCGCGAGCTATAATTATAAGGAGAACATCGCTCGACTCGGGGCCAGAATCACCTACTGATGTCCAGGCTCCCAGGGCCACTCTTGAGACAGCCGCGAACGATAGGGGTCTGGCCGCCCTTGATGCTTTTCCTGTGGCTCGCGGCTGCCACCGCGCTCGCCCAGTCCACGGACAGCGTTTACAGGCTCGGCCCGGGCGACCGGATCATCATCAAGGTTTTTGGTGAAGAAGATCTCAGCATGGATGTTCGGATCAACGACACCGGCCGGCTCAACTATCCCTTTCTCGGTGAGCTGGTGGTGCAAGGCCTCACGGTCACCGAGCTGGAACAGCGCATTACCCGCGGTCTCAAGGGTTCCTACCTCCGCGACCCGGCAGTCACGGTATCGATCGCCGAGTATCGGCCATTCTTCCTGTACGGCGAGGTACAGAAGCCCGGCGGCATTCCCTATCAACCGGATTTGACGGTCGAGCGCGCCATTGCACTCGCCGGCGGGTTCACGGAACGCGCGTCGCGCACCAAGATCGAGGTGGTTCGCGCCAGCGACCCGAAACACAAGGCAGTGCGGGTTGAGCTCTCCGATCCCGTGTTTCCCGGTGACGTCATCACCGTGAAGCAGAGCTTTTTCTAGTTGCGTGCGCCCATGAACCGGGGCAACTCGACGATACCGGTGGATGAGGACTGGGAAGCCGGCGACGAGATCGACTGGCGCTATTACTGGAGCATCGTCAACCGGCGCAAGTGGTCGATCATCGGCCTCGCCCTGGCCGTGGGCCTGTTGACCACGCTGGTCGCTTTCGCCATGACGCCGATCTACCGTGCCTCCACCACGCTGCTGATCGAATCGCAGGCGCCCAATGTGGTCTCCATCCAGGAAGTCTACGGCCTCGACACCCGCAGCCAGGATTATCTCGCGACCCAGATTGAGATCATGGGCGGGCGGCCGATAGCCGAGACGGTCGTGGATCGCCTCGGGTTGATCGAACAGCCTTCATTCAGGCCGCAGCACGACTGGCAGTCCTGGTTGCCCGGAATGCAGAAAAAAGCCCGCCCGTCGCAGCAGAGCGAACGCGAGACTGCGGTCGATGCTTACCTCGACAAGTTGAGTATCGAGCCAGTGCGCAATACGCAGCTCGTGCGCGTCGAGTTCGAATCGCCGGATCCGAGACTCGCCGCGAGGGTCGCAGAGGCGCACGCCAAGGCCTATATAGAGAGCACGCTCGAGGCGCGCGCGGAGGCGACCCGGTCCGCCACCGAATGGATGGCGACACGGCTGGAGAGCCTGCGCAAGGAATTACAGGCCTCGGAAGCCAGCCTGCAGGCGTATCGGGAGCAGGAGCACATCGTCGACGCGACCGGGCTCAAGGCATTGCCTGCCTCGGAGATCAGCAACCTTTCTGCCCGGCTGCTGGAAGTGCGACAAGCGCTTGCCGCGGCGAAGATTGCCTACCTGCAGGTGACGCCCGCGGCCGGAGAAGGGCAAAACCTGCTGGGCGTTCCCGCCCTGCTCGCGGACGAAGGCATGCGCCGTGCCCAGACGGCCCAGGCGACTGCACAACAGGCGGTGGCCGAGCTGGAGAAACGCTACGGGGCGTCACATCCCAAGATGATCGCTGCCCAGAACGAGCTCGCCCAGGCCACCGAGAATCTCAACAACCAGGCCCGCAGCGTCATTGAAGGCATCAGGAAACGCTACGAGGCGGCGAAGTCCGAGGAGGCCGCGATCGTGGCGGCGCTCAATCGCGCCGGCCAGCAGTA
>VBMV01000136.1 GCA_005878835.1 Gammaproteobacteria bacterium
AGGCGAGGTCCCAGGCTGCGTACCAGGGGTATTCCCATTTGTCCGGCATCGAGATGATGTCGGCATTGTTCAAATGCTGCCACTCGCGATTGCGACCGCAGCGTCGATTGGCCGGAGGTGGAGGCTGTGAGGGGTCCCCTTTAATCCACTCGGCGACGTCGAAATAGAAGTACTGCTTGCTCCAGATCATCCCGGCGAAGGCCTGGCGCTGAACGAGGCGCGCATCGGGGTTAGGAATGTCCCGCTGCAAATGTGCGTAGAACTCGTCGGCTTCCCGGAGCCGGCATGTGAAAATCCGGTCGAAGTCCTGGAAGGCCGCGCTGCGGAGCTCGCGACACAGACGCAGTCGGATCTGGATGCGGCCGGCGGCGGGCACCTCCCGGGTGTACCAAGGTGCGGCCTTGGTGCCGCATTGCGCAGGATTCACACCCGTGGTGTCCCCAAGAACGACACGATCGTTAAAGCCGTCCTTAAAGAAGCCGGCAGTACGGGGCTGATTCCAGAGTCGGTGATTGTTCGACTCGTTGTCGCAGAACAGCAGTTCCGTGGGGCGGCCGTCGGCGTGCAGATGGTAGACGCCGAGATCAGGATGCTCTGCCCTGATGACACCCGGAGCCGACTGCGTAATGACGGGACGAGCCCCGTCGGCCTTCCAGCTCCAGGTGTTGCGGAACCATAGCTGCGGAAGGAGGTGAATCGATGCAGCCTCGGGGCCGCGGTTTTCGACGGTGATCTGGATCAGAATATCGCCCGGTTCTGCCTGCGCATACTCGACGAAGACGTCGAAGTAGCGGTTGGCTTCAAAGAGACCACTGTCAACGAGCTCGAACTCCGGCTGTCCGATGCCCCGTCGGCGGTTCTCCTCCAGCAGGCGAGCGTACGGGTACTCACCCTGTGGATACTTATAGAGCATCTTCAGGTAGGAATGCGTCGGCGTGGCGTCGAGGTAGTAGTAGAGCTCTTTGACATCCTCACCGTGATTCCCTTCTCCGTTGGTCAGCCCGAACAGCCGCTCCTTAAGGATCGGGTCGCGCCCGTTCCACAGTGCGAGTGCAAAGCACAGCCGCTGCTCGCGATCCGAAAATCCTGCGATGCCGTCTTCCCCCCAGCGATACGCGCGACTGCGCGCATGATCGTGCGGGAAGTACTCCCACGCATTGCCGTGCGGACTGTAGTCTTCGCGAACCGTGCCCCACTGTCGCTCCGACAGGTAAGGGCCCCAGGCCTTCCAGCGCTCACCGTCGGTTGAGAGACGCGCGTGTTCAACGCTTGCGGGATTCGTCATATCAATCTCCGACGGCGCGGGTGGTGTTGCTGCGGGCACGCTCATGGGTCAGGCTGTGAAAGGCGCGCAGGGTCTCGGAGACGCCCCAGGCCTGCGCGAAACAGCCGCGCGGTGCGTGGGGAGCGTCGCCGTCCATGATCTCGCTCACGCTCCCTATGCAGCCCTCATCCAGATGGTTGGCGAGCCCTTCGAGGAGGGCCAGGGCTTGTTCGGGATCGCCGTATACCGCGTGGTGCGCGAGGGCAAAGGGACCCAGGAGCCAGCTCCAGACGGTTCCCTGGTGGTAGGTTCCGTCGCG
>VBMV01000137.1 GCA_005878835.1 Gammaproteobacteria bacterium
GGCGGCACACACGTCTACGACCGCGCGCGCACGCACGGGACCCAGCAGGCCCGTACCGAGAGAGACGGCAAAAATCTGATTGGGCCGCAAGCTCGTATCCACACGGCGCCCTTCGATATCCAGGACGCCGTCGGGTCCGTCGATCACGTCATAGAGGTAACCGCCTTCCGGGTACCAGAATCGTGTCGCGAAGCTGGTCGCGACGCGAGCTGCCGCGGTCTCATAATCCGCGGCGGCACGCCGGTCTTTGAGGGCTTGGCCCCAACCCGCCATTCGGGTGAGGGCGTAGTGCCACAGGGCGTTGATTTCCACGGGTTTGCCAATCCGCGGGGTGACCACCCAGTCCCCCACCTTGGCGTCCATCCACGTGAGCTGCACTCCGGGCTCCCCGGCGAACAGCAGGCCGTCCTTGGGATCGACACGAATGCCGTAACGGGTTCCGCGGCGGTGCCAGTCGATGATGTCGCGCAGCGCGGGATACAGATCGCGCAGCAGCGCCTTATCGTCCGTGGCGACGAGGTAGGCCGCCACCGCATGGAAATACCACAGTGTCGCGTCGACCGTGTTGTACTCGGGTTCCTCGCCGCCATCCGGAAAGCGGTTCGGCAACATTCCCTCGCTCACGTGCGCGGCAAAGGTGCGCAGGATTGCGGCCGCGTCCTGGATCCTCCCGGTGGCGAGCGCCAGGCCCGGCAGCGCGATCATGGTATCGCGCCCCCAGTCGCTGAACCACGGATAGCCTGCGATAACGGTCGTTCCGCGCAACTCGCCGCCCGGCGCCGAGCGGCGCACGATGAACTGATCGGCCGCGAGCGTCAGTCGCTTGATCCAATCGGGCGCCCCCGCGGGTGTTGCGCGCAACAGTGAGCGCCGACGCTTGTGTTCCCGATCGAACGCCGTCGCCGGGGGATCGAATTCGGACTCGGCCGTGGCGATCAGGGTCACCACGTCGCCAGGCTCCAGGCGCACCCGGAACGTGCCGGGCCGGAACAGGTCCTCGGTGGCGTCGAGACCCCGTTCGGCTTCGGCACGATGATAGAAATTCCAGTACCAGTCCGGCTCCCGTTGGAAGTCTCCGCGATCGGTCAGAACGCGGTACGGGCGCGCAGCCGAAAAGGCCGTCACGCGGCAGCCGCGCGGCTCGTCCGCCACTTCAAGCGGCCAACCGCCCCGTGCATGGGAATGATAGTCGCGATACGTGCACAGTGGCCGCAGCTCGAGGTCCATCGCGGCGCTGGCGTCCTGAAGCTGGAATCTGACGTAGGTGGTATTGCGTCCGTCGGCCATCCATACGCGCTGCTCGAGCCGTGCATCTGCGCACGCATAGGTCCATACCGGTAGCCCCTCGTCATCCTCGAATGCGCTCAGAACCTCAAAGCCGCGTGGGCTGATCGTGCCACCGGCAAACTCGTTAGAGCCGAGCTCGTAGCTGCGATTGCGGTAGCGTACGTGAACTTCCACCTTGGACACCATCAATACGCGCTGCACCGGCGGCTGCAGGGACGCCACCAGCAGCCCGTGATATCGGCGCGTGTTCGCTTGTGCCACGGTACCGCAGGCAAAGCCACCCAGGGCGTTGGTGATCAGCCACTCGCGCTCGAAGGCGTTGCTGGCGGAGGCAAAATCAGTTCGGGGAAAAGTCATGGACGAATTCCCGGCTGCAGCAGCTCGATGCGATAGAGCGCGCTGCGCGCGCACAGATAGAGCGTGCGGCCGTCCTTCCCACCCCAGGCGAAGTTGTGCACGGAGCGCGGGGCGCTGATCGTGCCCAGGTGGCGGCCTTGCGGATCGAAGATCCATACGCCCCCGGGTGCGGAAAGATAAAGGTTGCCCTCAACGTCCGCCTTCATGCCGTCCAATGCTTCCTCCCCCGGTATCTGCTGTGTGAGGTCGATGAAAATTGCGCCTCGGTCAATCGTACCGTCGCTCTCTACCGGATAACGGGTGACCGTCTTAGCTTTCGGATCCCAGTTGCTGACGTAGAGGTATTTCTCGTCGGGAGAAAAGACGATGCCATTGGGACCCTTCAGCTCGTGGGTGAGCAGGCGCAATCGGCCGTCTTTCCAGGAGAAGACCCCGCTAAAGGGCAATTCCTTGCGCGGGTCCTCAAAGAATCTTGGCAGACCGAACGGCGGATCGGTGAAGTAGAGCGTCCCATCAGAGCGGTAGACGAGATCGTTGGGACTGTTAAGGCGCTTGCCTTGGTACTGCTCCGCGAGTACCGAGAGGCTTCCATCGCGCTCGAGTCGTGTCACACGATGGCGGCCGTGCTCGTTGATCGTGAGTCGGCCTTGCGGATCGAGCGTCAGACCATTGGACCCCGGCTGGCCGTACTCCGCGATGTCTGCGCCGTCGTAGCCGCTCTGGTCGCGAAATACTGACAGCACGCCGCTCTCGGTGTACTGGTAGATCGTGTTGTGGTTGGGATCACTGAAGAGGAGAGCGTTCCGCTCGCGCACCCAGATGGGACCTTCGGTGAACTGGAACCCCTCGGCCACCTTGAACAGCTTGGCGTTGGCCGGCACGATGTTGTCGACTGCGGGGTCATCTCGCTCGATGTGCAAGTTGACTTCATGCGGTTCGAGCGCGAGCGGCGTTTCGCTGCCTGCGAAAAAGTTGAGTTTCGCCTCGCGCACGTAGATGTAATTGGTCGGGGCATCGGAAATCGGGCCGTTCATGCCGAAGATGGCAATGTGCACCTGTTGACCGGGCGTTACGTTGCGGCCGATCAGTACCCGGTTGGTGGCATTCCAGCCCGCCACGACCGAGCCGCCTTCCTGCCCAAAGGAACGGTCGAGCTCCCCATCCACCCACACCTCCGCATAGTCGTCCAGACGGGTTTCGAACCAAACGCTCGCGCCCGTGGTGTCGAAATCGCCCACTTGCTTCGGGATCCTGAATGTCAGGCGATACCAATTGAAGGACACCCGACCAGTGCCCCGGCGTTCTCTCAACGAAGTCGGCGCAATCGCCAGCCACTGCGAATCATCAAAGTCAGCAATGCCCGCGTGCGGCACGATATCGTTGGTGCGGATCGGCGCACCGGTCGGCTGTCCGTGAGCGTCAGGAGCGCGAAACGAGATCTCAACGATCCGGGCGTCGCTGTACCGCCAAGTGGCTTTCGCCAGCTGTGCCCCCGCTTCGGTGGTCAGATCTACGGTCGCCGCCGCCTCGCGGGCGGCCGGGGTCGCATGTGCCGTGGACAGGGCGCCACCCAGCATTCCAAGGACGCTCAGCCGGGCGAGGACAGCCAGGGCGTCACGCAGACGCTTCCCTGATCGTGCGTCCACGCCTATCGCCCTTGGGCCGCGGAGGCGGTCTGCAACGCGCTGGCTCCGGCGATGGCGATCTCCTCGTCCTGCTGGGCACTGGCGGCGCCGCTCACGCCGACCGCACCGATAACCTCCGTGCCGACCATGATCGGAACCCCACCTTGAAGAGGGGTAAACGCCGTGACCGCGGCGACCGCAGCCAAGGCCGGACGATTCTTATTGATCGATTCCTCCATCCCGCGGGTCGGACGGCCAAAATTGGCCGCGGTGCGTGCCTTGCCGATCGAGACATCGGAACTGGCGGGGAAAGTTCCATCGAGGCGCTCCAGGCAGATAGTGTGGCCGCCGGCGTCCACAACGGCAATGGCCGCGCCCGGCGCATCGTGGCTGCGTGCATAAGCGATAGCAGCCGCCACGACGCGCTTGGCGCCTTCGAGTGTCAGCGTCGGTTGGGTGGTGACGTCGCCGGCGGTGGCTGACCGTGCGGTGATCAGCGCAAGAGCAAGCGAAAGAGAAAGCGCTCTCATGAAATATCTCCCTAGCCCGCAAGTGCCAAGCAGGCGTGCTGTGCTGCAAGATTGATCAGGCCCGGCATGGGCATCTGACGAACACGGCCGGGCTCGGTCCTTAAGCCGGCGGCGTGGTCGCCGAGCCGCCGCAGCGTATCGGCCACCCTCCGTGGTGTGCCTAGGTCGTTCCAGCCGCAGACGGGGGCCGCGACGACCCTTAGGAGCTGTGGCGCGCGCTGAACGATGGCTCGCGAGAAATCCACTGCGGGCAACCGTTCGTAGAGCTCCGTTAGCGCCGAGGACTGGGCCGATTGCGCATCCCGCGCGAGTGCAGTGGCCATGTCATCGACGCTGGCGCCCATATGAAGGCGCAGCAGCCCCAGCAATGTCGAGCCAGTCGCGGCGAAAATGAAGCTGTTCCAGAGCGCCTTGGCGTTGAACAGCTCCCGGGCGATGTGCATTGGAGGTTTCTCGACAAAACGCGCGACCGTGCGGGACCCGTCGGATAGCGTGCGGCCCGGTACGATATAGCCCAGTTCCGGATCGGCCTCGTCGGGTTCGATGCCGATCAGCGTCAGACCGTCGGGGTTATGGTCCAGGTGCACGACCAGGTCGCGAAGGGCCCGCGCCAGCGCGCTCTCATCGTGTACAGAGTGATCGGCCGGCAGAAACACGATGTGAGCGAGCGGATCGCGGTCCAGGATCGCAAGTACGCAGAGCAGCACGCCATTGGCGGTACCGCGGTTGTGCGGCTGAACGATTACATTTCTGGCGGACAGGGACTGCAGGGCCTTGCGCCAGTAACGGGAATGCTGTTGCGCGACGATGGCGCACACCTGCTCCGGAGGCGCGATGTGGCGGGCGCGCTGCAGTGCGTCGTTCACGAGTGCGCTGCCCCCAGTCAGCGAGCAGAATTGCTTGGGCACCGAGTTACCGGCGGCGTCCCGGGTGAGCGAGGCGAGCCGGGTGCCCTCACCGGCGGCCAGAACCACGGCCCAGGTTCGGCTGGCGCGGCTCATCGTACGAGCTCCCGCCTCTGCGCGCGACCGCCACGGTGCCAGGACAGACCCCGCGCGGCGCGCGTCTGCCACGTGTGCGGATTGACCGCTTGTCTCGAGCGAATCGAGGGCGGCAGCCAACTGCGCGGCGTGTGGGTCACAACCGAGAACTCCCAGGCGTCAGGAGCGAAGCTCAACGTAAAGTCAGTCTTGGTGTTCATACCCTTGCTCCCATTCCGCTCCAACATGCCGCGGGGGGACGGACACGTTGGAGCGGAACGCGATGCTCACTTCACCGGAGGGGGGACATCGATCTGCACGACACGCCCGCCCACGATGCGATCGCAGGTGCCCTTGGGGACATAAATCCAGGCCTCGGCGTTGCCGTCGGTCGTGACATGACCGTGACAGGCATTGGTGCTTGTCGCGCAGTCGTTCTTGCCGGCTTTGGTAATTCCGGCGCACTGCTCCTTACCGTCGTCGGCTGCAAGGGCGGTCGAGGTCAGCGCTGCGCCGGAAAGGGCCAGCACGCTCGAAATCGCCAGATGCACCATGGCACTCTGTTTGCTCATTTGCGTTAGCTCCTAAAAATCGGTTTATGAGTTGCGACGCACTCAAGTGGTCGGCCACGTTCTGAGGAGCAATCACCGTGCCAAGCAGGTTGGGAAGGCGCGTGGTAGTCGCCAAGTGAGGGATTTCACAGACGTTTTAACGTCTGCCGTGGTGCAACAGAGATTTGAAGCGGCAGGCAGATTCGCGGAGCTGCGGAGGATTCGCCGCAATACGCTGCGGGCACAAGTAACCCGCTGAGGCTTAATGCGCTATGGCTGAGCGCTTTTCGAACACCGCCAGGAAGTGACAGTGCCCTAGTTGATGCGCAGATGCGGTTGCACCAGCCCGCGGACGCGTTTCATATCGTACTCCCTAGCAACAGTGCGCAATCCGCAGATGAGGGCACCCAGATGCGGCTGAGCGGTTTCGATATCATCCAGCAGCCTCATCAGCTCAACGACGTCGCCCAGTAACGCGGATTCGTACAAGGCCTGTGCCGCCTCCGCGGGTAGGGCATCGGCGCCGGCACCGCTGGAAGCTTCGGATGTGCCGGGATCTTCGGTGGCAAGGCCAAGGTGAGTCCCGATGCTGTAAATCAGCTGGACCGCGTTTACGGGTTTCGCAATCACTTCATTGCAACCCGCGGCGAGACTTGCCTGGCGATCCGTTTCGAACACACGTGCAGTAACAGCGATAATCACGACGTCTTTAAGTCCCGGGACCTCACGTATCAGGCGGGTGGCCTCAAGGCCGTCGATATCCGGCATGACGAGATCCATCAGGACCAGATCGGGAGGCCGGGCGGTGGCAAGTTGCAGGGCATCGCGCCCGTTCGTCGCCTCTGTTACGTCAAATCCCAAGGGACGTAGGAGCGCGGTGAGAACGGCACGATTCTCATCCTTATCGTCAACCACGAGAATCTTCTTGCCGCGGCCGTTTAGTGTGACCAGCGGTCGTGGGACATCGTTGACCTGCGATCCGGAACCGGAGACAGCCGAGAGCTCGACCGCGAAGCAAAACAGGCTTCCGCGACCGGGAGCGCTTTGAACCGTGATTTCCCCTCCCATAAGGCGCGCTAGCCGGCGGCTAATCGCCAGACCCAGGCCGGTTCCCTCGAGAACGCGACCGCGATTGTTGAGCTGCCGGAAGGGAAGGAAGATCTCCTCAAGTTTGTCACGTTCGATTCCGATGCCTGTGTCTTCGACCTCGAGGCGCAACCGGGTTGCGTTGCCCGTCAGCAGCTCCCATTGAGCTCGCAAGACGACAGCCCCCATAGCGGTGAATTTCACCGCATTGCCGAGTAGATTCAACGCGACCTGGCGGAGCTTGCGGGCGTCACCCAGGACTACATCCGGAATCGCCGATAGCGCCTGGTATTGGAATGTGAGGCCGGCCTGCTCCGCACGCACGCGCGCGATGCTAGCCACGTCAACCAGGAACTGCGGCAAGCGGAACTCGGCGAGGGTGACTTCGTGCCTTCCGGACTCGATCTTGGCCAGATCCAGAACATCGTTGATCAGCGCAAGTAGGTGTTCCCCACTGCTTTCGACGACCGCGATCTGACGCCGCTGATCCGCAGTAAGCTGAGTATCCCGTTGCAGAACCTGGGCATAGCCGAGAATGGCGTTAAGCGGGGTGCGCAATTCATGACTCATATTCGCAAGAAAGCCGCTCTTGGCCTGATTGGCCGCCTCCGCGGCTTCCTTCGCATGCTGCAGCAATTGCTCGCTGCGTTGGCGCGCCAATGCATTGGCCACGATATGCCCAAACATGCGTAGCACCTTGACGTCCTCTGCGGCCCAACCACGCTCCTCGCGGAGCCTCTCGAATCCAAGCAAGCCCAACGGTTCGGTGCCGTCGGCGACGGAGAGGTAGATTGACGAATGCACGCCGACGAACTCGAGTTGGTTACGAAATTCGCCCGCCTCCAAAGGAAGCTCGTCGAGCGTCGACACTACGACGAGCCCCTCATCGCGTAAGTACTTAGACAGCCACGCACCGTCGAAGCTCGTGACATCCAGCCATGCTCGCGCCCGCGAACCGGGCTTCTCCATATCCCGCTCTTGCATATACATCAATGGCGGGCCACCGCTCTGGCAGATTGCAAGATAACTGCAATCCGCTCCCACAAATCCGGCGATCGTCTGCAGTGCCTTGGTGATAGCGGAGTCAAAATCCTCGGGCCGCAGGTTGATGAACCGCGTGGAAGTGACGGCAATGGCATCTTCCATTGCAAGTCGACGCTCGAGCGCCTCCTCGGCCTGCATTCGCTCGCTGACTTCCCGCTGCAGTCGGGAATTGGCCGCGGTGAGCGCCTGCGTGCGCTCACTGACGCGATCCTCAAGACTGTCATATGATTGCTGCAGGGAGAGCTCCGCGCGCTGACGCTCACGGACCTCTTGCTGCATATCTTCGTAAATGCGAGCGGTCTCCAAGGAGATCGCCGCCTGCGCGAGCAAGACTTTCAAGACCTCGATGCAAGCAAGAGGGAAGGCGTCCGCTGTCAGGTCGTTCTGCAAATAAAGCAAACCCGTGAACTTGCGCCTGTGCAGGATCGGCATGCACAGGAGGGACTTGGGGTGCGAACGTGCAATGCAGGCGTCTGCGGCGAAGCGCGGATCGTCGCCCGCGTTTGAAAGGAGAAGCGGTTCGAGCGTTCGGCGGACGTAGTTGACAACTGCCAGAGACAAAGCGTCGCTGGCCTCGACGGATGTTCCGCTGAATACAGCCACTTCCGGGGCGCCGATCCGACCCTGCGCCTCGATGCGAAGGGCACCGTCCCGCTCAAGCAAAAGGTATCCTCGTTGGGCACCGGCGTGTTGGATGGCGATTGTTAGAAGCCTCTTTAAGAGTTTCGCCAAGTGCAGCTCTTCGGAGATAGCCTGCGATGCTCTGATCACCGCCGAGATGTCGAGATCTCGATGGGTCCCGTCGGCCTCATTCGAGCTCGGGTAAGCCAGGAGTCCCGGGTACTGGCGCACGAGATCCGCCGCCTTGCCGTGCGCGCCCCAATGTACGTACTTCGCATGCGCTTTGCGAAGGTAGAGGAAGGCAAAGTCGGGTCGCTTGAGGCCGAAATAGAAGCGCGCCGCGAGTTCGCTGGCGAAGGCGCCGTTTTGCAGGAAGCGATGCGCGTCCGCCTCTGTAATTGCGCGGTCGTAGAGATCCATGGCCTCGGCGATGTTGCAATCAAGGCGGGCAAGTTCGGCAGCGATCAAGAGCTGCATATGCCCATAAGTGGTCGGAGCGTGCCGGGCCCACGCTTCAAAGCGCGCGAGACAATCTCGTATCTTCTCGACGTAGCGTTCGCGCGTCGCGCGGTCCGTGTCAGTGGCGGCTCCCGCGTATGCAAGGGACGCGTGAAAATGAAAGGCCGTTTCCAGAAACATGCCGGTGCCGGCCAACGCATAGGTCTCGGCGGCTGCCGCCTGGGCGGCGGCGGCCTCGCTCTCTCCGAACCAGTTAGCGAGCGAAAGTTGACTCGTCGCGTGAACCAGCAGCCCGATCTGATCCTCGTTTCGGCGAAACCCCTCCATGACCTGTTCTGCTTCAGGCCAGGCCATGCGCGCCCGGTCGCACCGGTCGATCGCCGTCTCCAGCAATTGGCCTATCGCGGATCTGAACATGCAGAAGTAACTTGCCATGTTCGGGTCGAAGCGCTTTAACCATGGCAGATTCGCCTCGATCCGGTTTCGAATCTCTTCAAGGGAATAGGGGCCCCAAAAGCTCAGGTACAGGGCGTTAATGGCGCAGTAGCCCACCCATGTGTACATGCCGTTTTCGAGCGCAACGTAATAGCCGCGTTCCAATTGCGCCTGCGCAGTTGGAATATCCTGGGTGTGGTGCGAGATGAACCCGCCTAAGCAGTCGAGGATAATGGCCTCGTAGGGCTTAACATGGTAACGCTCCTCGTTGAGACGCCAGGCCAGATGGCCAAAACGATACGCGCCCGGAAAGTCCCGCTTGCGACCCGTCAACATGAAAGCCGCTTGATAGACATAGGCGACGGCTGCGTGCGGACTGTTACCAGACTCGATAGTGATCTCCACCATCTTCATACTGATGGTAAAGAGCAGGCTGGACCCAACGAAGAACGCCGCATTCATCGCCTCGCGCATCAGCAGCATTGCGGCAAGCTTGAGAGGATCCTGCAGCTCCGGCAGGTTTAGCAGTAGCTCATCGTCCACTGCAGTCAGCGAGTAGAAACGCTGCAACGAACGATCGACCTCGGCCTCGTCAGGCTCGTTCATTGCGATACCCAGTTCCGCCAGCGCCTTAAGTCCGATATCCAGTGAGGTGCGCAGTTCGTTCTTGGCACGATATAACATCACTTTGAACTGGTTGACGCGACAGCGATCGAGCAAGGCCCGCGCGTGTGCGAGCGCGTCGTCGAATGTGGCGATGGCGGCGTCCCAGTCAGCTGAGAGATATTCGAGCTCTCCCTTTTCCAGTCGATAGGCGAACGCCAGGTCATAGTGGTCTCGCCACGCATCCGGAGGCAAACGTTCCATACCGGCGCTAACGTAACTGAGCGCCGGTTCGTATGCCGACGAGGCCTTCGCCTTGCGAGCCGCGGTTAAGGTCAGCTCGGCAAAGCGTATCCGTTCGGCATCACCCTGCAAGAGCGGGGCACCGAGTACGAAATGCGTAACGACTGCGAAAAGGTTTTGTTCCAGCTCCGACGGGCTTAAAGTCCGTAACAGAAGCCGACCGATGCGCAAATGCAGCGCTGCCCGATTGGCTTCCGGAATGAGGGAATAGGCGGCCTGCTGAACGCGGTCGTGCAGGAATTTGTACTTTGGATTTCGCCTCTCTCCCTCTGCGCTGGAGGTATCCGCCAGCGGCACCAGTAGTCCCTGTGTCGCGACGGATCGCAGTGCTGCACGGCAGTCGGCGTCTGAGCGATCATTGATCAACTCAAGAGTCTGCAAATCGAAGCGATTACCAAGGCTCGCGGCGAGTGAAACGACCGTCTGAACCGTGGGCGCCCAATCGCGGATCCGCCGAACCATGAGGTCTACTACGTTGTCGGTGATCGCAAGATCCGCGATGGCTTGCAATCCCCATGTCCACTGGTGGGTCGTACGATCGAACCGAAGAAGCTCTTCCTCATGGAGCGCTTTGAGAAACATGGTCATGAAGAACGGATTACCCTCGGTCTTTTCCTGAATAGCTGTCGCGAGGGGGTGAACTGTGCGTTCCGGAGCGCCCAGCGTATCGGCTAGCCAGCGCTGTACGTCCACAAAGGCGAGTGCCGATAGAGCCAGATCGTAAGTGGGTATCTTGTCGCGTAGGTCACCCAAGATTTTCGCGAGAGGATGGGCAGTGTCGACTTCGTTGTCCCGGTACGCACCAATGATGAGCAAGAAGCGACTGTCGGGATTGAGAAGCATCAGTCGCAAAAGACTGAGCGTCGGAATATCGGCCCACTGCAGATCGTCGATGAAAAGCACCAGGGGGTGTCCCGCACTGCCGAACGCTGAGCTGAAGGCGAGAAACGCGCGGTTAAAGCGATTTTGATTTTCCGCCGGACCCAAAGTCGGGAGTTCCGCCTGTGCTCCGATTACATGTTCAATCTGCGGAATGATGTCAACGATGACCTTGCCATTGCCTGCAAGCGCACCGAGGATCCGGTTTCGGCAGTCGGTCAAGCGGTCTTCACTCTCGGTTAGCAGCTGCTGTACAAGGCTCTGGAACGCTTGGATGAGTGACGAGTAAGGAACGTTGCCGCGCAATTGGTCGTACTTGCCGGAAATGAAGTATCCGTGGTCGCGGATCAGTGGCGACTGCAGTTCGCTTATCAGCGAGGTCTTACCGATCCCGGAGTACCCATGTACGAGAACCAGCGCTCGCTCGGTGGTTCCACCGCGAACTTCCTCATAGGCAGCCAGGAGCTTCGCGAGCTCAGCGTCGCGACCGTAGAGACGCGAGCTGATCTGCAGCCGGGTGGATAAGTCGCGCGATCCGAGTCGGAAAGGAGCGATCGTTCCCGTCTCCCGATATTCGCGGCGGCAGTGGTCGAGGTCTCGAGAAATTCCAGTGGCACTGCGGTAGCGCTCCTCAGGATCCTTCGCGAGTAGCTTGAGCACCAAGCTCGACAACGCCTCCGGTATGGCCGCATTGAGCGCCGCCGGGGACAGGGCCTGGGTGGCCACTTGGGCGTACACGAGCTCGATGGGGTTGTCGCTTGAGAAGGGCGGCACACCGGTAAGCAGACGATAGAGGACAACGCCGAGCGAATAGAAGTCCGTTCGGTAATCCGCTCGGCGATTTGTCCGGCCGGTTTGCTCAGGAGAGCGGTACGCGAGAGTGCTGTCTGGGTGACGGCGTGCGGCACAAGGAGAAACCCCTGGGCACGTCGCCCGCGCAAAGTGCAACAACCAAGCGTCCGAGCGGCTTTCGTCCACCCAGATGCTATGCGGTCCCAGATCGTTGTGAACGACTCCGCGTTCGTCCAGTTCCGCGAGAATCTGTGCTACCGCTGCTGCGATTTGCAGAGACTCCGCGATCGGAAGCTCTCGCGTGGGAAGGGCCGCCAGCAGGGGATGCCCGCCTGGATCCTGCAAAACGAGGACCGGGCGGTGGTACTGATCCAGCAGGTCGACGGCGTGTAGGACTCTGGCCCCGCTCAATGTCCGCAAAATCTCAAATTCGCGTCCGAGGGCGGTGCGTGCGAAGTCATTGCCTGGATCACAGGTCTTGAGCAAGACGGCCGCGCCGTCGCGCTCCCGCAGCGCGCGAAACAGACGGCAGGGCTCTGCGCCGCCTATTTCGTTGCGAATCTCGAAGCCGGATATCATCGGCAGGATCTCCGAGAGTCAACGCGATTTGTTCGCTCTTAGGGGCTTGTGCTGGGACGTGTACTTGTATCTGTCAGGTAATCAATCTTTGAGATTCCGAGCTTTTTCATGCGAAACCGAACGGTACTCGGATTCATGTCGAGAAGCTGGGCAGCGCCGTTCGGGCCCTCGACGACGCCTCGTGTCTTTTTCAGCATCGCGATGATGTGTTCGCGCTCGATTGCTTCAAGGCTTTGCGCTTCAGGTTGCCCAACAGGCGCCGATACACGCGGTCGTGGGAGGCTCGCGCCACCGCTGCCGTTTGTCGCTGCCACCGAAGCGGGGGGGGCCAAGTCCCATTCGACCGACAGCTCCGATCCGCTACTCAGCACAGCGGCACGCTCAATCGTGTTTTGCAAGTCGCGGATGTTGCCCGGCCAAGTGTAGTTATTGAGCTTGCTCAGGGTGGCGGGAGCAATTCTTTCAATTGGCTTGCCGAGCTTGCGGGCCATGCGGTGCATGAAATGAATGGCGAGCGACGCAATGTCCTCCGGTCGATCACGTAATGACGGAAGATCGACCGGAAAGACATTCAGTCGATAGTACAGGTCAGAGCGAAATCGGCCGGCATGGACGTCCGCCAGCAACTCGCGATTGGTCGCGGCGATCACTCGCACGTCGACTTTGACCGTTTTTGAACTACCGACCGGCTCAAATTCCTGCTCCTGGAGCACGCGTAGAAGTTTGGCTTGGGTCTCGGGGGGCAACTCACTGACTTCATCGAGGAAAAGTGTGCCCCCATCGGCGAGCTCAAATCGCCCCATTCGCCTCTCGGTCGCGCCGGTGAATGCACCTCTGACATGGCCGAAGAGTTCGCTTTCAACCAATCCGGCGGAGATCGCACTGCAGTTGAGCTTAATCATGGGCCTGTCACGCCGCGTGCTCTGCGCGTGCAGCGCGCGTGCAAATAGCTCCTTGCCAGTGCCCGTTTCGCCGTGAATCAGAACAGTTGAATCGGTGGGGGCAACAGCCGCGACCTTGCGCAAGGCGGCCTGCATGGCCGGTGACGACCCAATGATCTCTCCCAGATTCCCGGCCTCGGAAATTTCCTGTTTGAGATAGCGGTTTTCCTGTTGCAATCGACTTTTCAGCGCCTCAACTTCCTCGAGCGCCGATTTGAGTTCCGCGGTGCGCGCCGCTACACGCGCTTCCAAGTCACGGTTCAGGTGAGCGAGCTTGCACTCGAGCTCGCGCCGCGTGAGATGCACTCGCACGCGGGCCAATACTTCTTCATATTGGAATGGCTTCGTGACGTAGTCATCGGCACCGGCCGCGAAGGCACGCACCTTGTCCTGGGCGTCGGACAAAGCGGTCATGAAAATCACTGGAATCTTTTGCAGGTTTGGTAGCTGCCGCAGACGCCGACAGGTCTCAAAGCCGTCGATGCCGGGCATCATGACATCGAGCAGCACTAAGTCAGGCGGCGAGTACTGTAGTTGCTCCAAAGCGCTCTCGCCGTCGGGCGCGACTCGCACTCGGTAGCCCGCCTTCGACAGGGTATCGAGGAGAAATCCGATATTGGCGGCGGTGTCGTCTACAACCAAGATCGAACGTTGCGTGGCGTCACTACTCATGAATTCTTCTCGCGGGCCAGGTCGAGAACCCGGCGGATGCCCTTAAAATCGAAGCGGCGCGCAAGGCGTTGCACTTCCTGGTAGACCGGCGCCGCGGCGGGATCCCCCGCGGATGCGCTATCGGCGCGTGCCAGCAGTTCCTTGATGTCTCCTTTCATGGCGAGATCATAGAGCTCCACAGCGCGCGCTTCGTCCACCACGATGCCGGCGGTCATCGGGCCGGCGTCAAGCGCTTTCGGGGCGTGAATCTCGACCATACGCCAAGTAAGCTTCAGTAGCTTTCCGACAGACGCGAGTAGCTCTTCGGCGCGCAGCGGCTTGGCGACAAAGTCATCGCAGCCGGCTGCCAGCGCCTCTTCACGGGTGTAAGTGGATGCGCTGGCCGAAATCGCAATAATCGGCGTAGATTGGGATCTATCGCCAGTCCGCACCCGGCGGGCGAGATCAAGCCCGCTGAGTCCCGGCATCGCCAAGTCCGTGACTATGAGGTCGGGCGTATTCCGGGCGTGAAGATTGAGCAACGCATCTTCGACGTTGGTGGATTCCTGTAACTCAAAGCCGACATCTCCTAGTATCCGTACGACGAGGTGGCGATTCGCCCCATCGTCATCCACCACCAAGATGCGTCGTCGTGGCCCGGAGTAACCGGCGACTCTGCGCTGCACGCTGTAGCGCGGGTCGCCGTGCTCTTCGGTCTCACACGGCAGCGCCACAGTAAAAATGCTGCCCTTGTCCACTTCACTGGATACGGCGATCCGCCCACCCATCGCCCGTACCAACCGGTCGGTAATCGAAAGGCCAAGCCCCGTGCCTTCGACTCGCGTTGACCCGTCGATGCGCTCAAACGGCTGGAAGATTCGTTCCAGATCCGGCGCCGAAATACCTCGGCCGGTGTCTTGAATCTCGAAGCACAGTTCGCACCTTGTGCCCGAGGCACGTGTGCTTCGGACCCGGAATTCGACCCCGCCCGACTTGGTGAATTTAACGGCGTTGCCGAGAAGATTAAGCAGTATCTGACGCACGGCCCGTTCGTCTCCCCGTACTTGCGAGGGCAGCTCGGGTGCCACGTGGAACGTGAACGCAATCCCCGCCTGGCGTGCGCGGACTGCGACCAGATCCACCACCTGCTTGAGTAACTGCGGCAGATCGATTGAACTGGTCTGTAGATCCAGGCGTCCCGCTTCAATCTTGGCGAGATCGAGGAGGTCGTTGATCAGTGTGAGCAGGTGCTCGCCGGAATGCTCGATGACGGCCACGCTATGCCTTTGATCTTGGCTCAACGCGTCGTCTCGTTTGAGTAACTGTGCATAGCCGAGGATGCCATTTAACGGAGTGCGAAGCTCGTGGCTCATGTGCGCCAGGAAGTGACTCTTCGCCTGGTTGGCCGCCTCGGCGGCTTTGGTGGCCTTCTCGAGCTGTTTCTCCGTCTCCAGACGCATTGCGACCTCACGACGTAAGGCGGCGTTCGCGCGCTGAAGCTGGGCGTTGGCATCCTCAAGACTCTTTTCGTGGCCGCTCCTCTTCAATTCAGCTGCGGCCCGGTTCGCAAACAGCCTCAGTAGGCCAAATTCGGTGTCTCCCCAGTCGCGCTCCCGCTGATCCTGAACCGCGATATGACCGATCACCGTCGTATCCTCGTCCATTATCGGGATGGCAAGAAAACTTTGAGTGCCCAGCTTTTCGAGGATAGGTTTCGCACCGGGAAACAGTTCGGCAACACGGCGCGGAAAGGCGGCGATTTGACCGTCAAGAATGCTTTCGCAGGGCGTCCCGGACAAATTGAAGCGATGCGGCTCCCCGAACGAGTGGCCCAGCCATATTGCCAGCACATCAGCCTCGTAACGGGCCGTATCGATCTGCGACACGAAAACGATGTGCGCGCTCAGTGCCTCGGCCAGGGAGCGCACCAACTCCTTGAAGAATTCGGCGCCCGTTTTGGAGGTGATTCCGGAGTTGATGACGCGTACCAACTCGGCGACGTGCTCTGAGCGGGCGCTAGTGGATGCCAGCTGGG
>VBMV01000078.1 GCA_005878835.1 Gammaproteobacteria bacterium
TGCCCGCCAGGCCGCACAAGCTCCGAATCGTGTCGGTCGCCGTGCTGCTGACCCTGCTGTTCGGTGTCGGCGTGGCCTTCCTGCTCGCGTCCCTCGACGACACCGTCAAGAGCTCGAGGGATGTCGAGGAAAAACTCAAGCGTCCCCTGCTCGGCATCGAGCCGCGGCTCGCAGATCCGGCCCTGAGTGCGGCCAGCATGCTCGGCAAGGGCGAGGAGGCGGGAGAAACCGATCCGCGTTTCTCCGAGGCCATACGCACGATCCGCACGGCCATCTCGCTCGATAATCTCGACAAACCGCACAAGATCATCCTGATCACCTCCTCGATCGGAAGTGAAGGCAAGTCCATCTTTGCGCTCAACCTCGCGGTTGCATTTGGCCGTGCAGAAAAGACCTTGTTGCTCGATGGAGATCTGCGGCGACCCGCGGTCGGCAGGATGCTCGGGCTGCCGCGGGATGCACCGGGCCTGTCCGAGCTGCTGGCCAGTAGCGCCCGGCTCCCCGAATGCGTGAGCGGCACGGGTGTCAAGGATCTG
>VBMV01000079.1:0-10836 GCA_005878835.1 Gammaproteobacteria bacterium
ATGGTGATGCCCCAGGCATCGCGCACCTGTGCGATGACCTCGGGGTTGAGTGGTTCGCCGGCGCTCGCGAGCTCACGCAGCGACACGCGCCAGGTGCGCAAGTCGCTCTGGATGAGCATTCGCCACACCGTCGGCGGCGCGCAGAAGCTCGTCACCCGACAACGCACCAGCTGTTCGAGCAGTGCCCGGGCGTCGAAGCGCTCGTACTGATACGCGAGTATGGTGGCCTGCGCATTCCAGGGCGCAAAGAAGCTCGACCAGGCGTGCTTCGCCCAGCCCGGGGAGCTCAGATTCAGGTGCACGTCCCCGGGCTGCAGTCCCAGCCAGTACATGGTCGACAGATGCCCGACCGGGTAGCTCACGTGCGTATGCGCGACGAGCTTCGGCCGTGCGGTGGTGCCGGAGGTGAAGTACACGAGCAGGAGGTCGTCGGCGCGCGTTGGCGCCTGCGCCACGAACTGCCCGGCGGCGCTGCGCGAACGATCGTAGGCCACCCAGCCCTCTACGTCCCGTCCCACGGCGATGCGCAGCGGCGCACCCGGCAATCCGGCGAAGCGCCCCGCCAGGCCCGCATCGGTCACGACCGCCTTCACCCGGCCGCGCTCGAGGCGATCGCGCAGGTCTTCTTGCTCCAGCAGCGTCGTGGCCGGGATCATGACCGCGCCGAGCCTGATGGCCGCGAGCATGGTCTCCCACAGCGGCACGCAGTTCGGCAGCATGATCAGCAGCCGATCCCCGGCGCGCAGACCCTCGGCGGCGAAGAAGCTCGCGACCTGCGCAGAGCGTTGCGCCAGCTCGCAGAATGCCAGGGATTGATCGGCGCCCGAGTCGTCGACGACGCGCAACGCGGGGGTGCTGTTGCCGGCGGCGACCACATCGAAGTAGTCGCGCACCCAGTTGAATTCCTCGAGCGCCGGCCAGCGGAACTGCCGCTGCGCGCCCGTCCAGTCCTCCCGGCAGCGCAGCAGTTGATCCCGCACCTCGATAAACCGGCGGCCGGGGGTCATGACGGCGCCCTCCCACGCGCCACGCCAGCTTAACATCGCAGGCCAGCGCGCTAGCGCGGAAGGCGCCGCGCCCGCTTCATCCGCCGCCCTGAACCATGAAATATTCATGTGATTTAATAATGGCTTGCGAGCATAAATGCACGTAGGATCTGCGTCATGAAAGCAGCCCGTCTGGAAGCGTTCACCGATGGCGTGGTGGCCATCATCATCACCATCATGGTGCTCGAGATCAGGGTTCCGCACGGCAGCGACCTCGCGGCGCTGCAGGCGGACCTGCCGGTGCTTTCCGCTTACATCCTGAGCTACGTGAACGTCGGCATTTTCTGGAACAACCACCACCACATGCTGCACGTCAGCGAGCGCGTCAACGGCAAAGTGCTGTGGGCGAACCTGGCGCTGTTGTTCTGGCTGTCGCTGGTGCCGTTCGTGATCCGCTGGATAGACGATACGGGATTCACCGCCCTGCCGACCGCGGCCTATGGCATCGTGTTGACGGGCGCCGCGGTGAGCTATCGCATTCTGCAACAGCAGCTCATCGCCTATAACGGCCGCGACTCGCGCCTGGCAGTGGCGCTCGGAGATGACTTCAAGGGCAAGCTGTCCGTCGTCCTGTACCTCGCCGCCATCGCCCTCGCGTTTCTGCGACCGTGGATGGCCATCACGCTGTATGTGGCGGTAGCGCTATTGTGGCTCGTGCCGGACACGCGCATCGAGTCGCTGGTGAAGAAGTAACCCCATGCTTGAACGCATCGAAACACGTGTCGCGGAGATCGGCGGCGGGCTCATCGTCAGGCGCGCGCTGCCCAATCGGCGCCGCCGTACGGTCGGAGCGTGGTGCTTCCTCGATCACGCCGGGCCGATGGAATTCGGGCGCGGCGGCGGCATGGGCGTCGGACCGCATCCGCACATCGGGTTGCAGACGTTCACCTGGATGATCGAGGGCGCGGTGATGCACCGTGACAGCCTCGGCAATGAGCAGCTGATCACCCCCGGGCAGGTCAACCTCATGACGGCGGGCCGCGGCATTGCCCACGCCGAAGACTCTGACTCCGCCGGCGGCCCCCGCCTGCACGCCGTGCAGTTGTGGATCGCGCTGCCCGATGCAGAGCGCCACCGCGCGCCGAGCTTTCGGAACTATCCGCACCTGCCCCTGGTCGAGCTCGGCGGCTTCGGCGTGCGGGTGCTGGCCGGCAGTGCCCTCGGTCAGACCTCCCCCGCCGAGGTCTACTCACCGCTGGTGGGCCTGGATCTGGCTGCCGCCGGCCCTGCCAGCGTCAGCCTGCCCCTGACCGTCTCGTTTGAGCACGCCGCCCTGCTGCTGAGCGGAGCCGCGAGCATCGAAGGTGAAGAGCTGACACCGGGCGCGCTGCTCTACCTCGGCAGCGCCCGCGAGCGGCTCGCCGTCAGCTGCCAGGCGGCCGCGCGCCTCATGCTCGTCGGCGGCGCGCCGTTCGGCGAAGAGATCCTGCTGTGGTGGAACTTCGTCGCACGCGATGCACAGGAGATGCAGCAGGCGGCGCGGGACTGGAATGCCGGGCGGCGATTCGGCGCGGTCCGCGGCAGTCCCTCCCCGCCTCTGACCGCTCCGGAGCCCACCGGACTGCAGCTGCGCCCGACCCGTACGTAACGCGCCGCTTGCACCTCACGGGTTATCCGGGCCCGAGTTTCTGTGTCAGATACACGAAGCTCAGCGCCCACATCTCCGCCGCCTGCTTGTGGTTGGCCGCGGCGGCGTGGCCGCCGTCGGTGTTCTCGTAGAACAGCACCTCATGACCCTGCGCTTCCATGCGCGCGGCCATCTTGCGGGCGTGCACCGGCGTGACGCGATCGTCGCTGGTGGCCGTGACGAAGAGCACCGGCGGATAGCGCTTGCCCGCCTTCACGTTCTGGTAAGGCGAGTATTTCATGATCCAGCCGCGGTCGGCGGGCCTCGCGGGATCACCGTATTCCGCGGCCCACGAGGCGCCCGCGCCGATGTGGGTGTAGCGGATCATGTCGATCAGCGGCACCTGGCACACCACGGCGCCGAACAGGTCCGGCCGTTGCACCATGTTGGCGCTCACCAGCAGGCCGCCGTTCGAGCCGCCCATGATGCCGAGCTGCCGGGGCGTGGTGAGGCCGCGCTTCAGGATGTCCTGCGCCACCGCCTGGAAATCGTCATAAGCCTTCTGGCGGTTCTGCAGCAGCGCCGCCTGGTGCCACGCCGGTCCGTATTCGCCGCCGCCGCGGATATTGGCGACCACGAAAACCCCTCCCCGGCTCAGCCACAGCATGCCGAAGTTCGGCGAGTAGCTGGGTGTCTCGGAGACTTCGAAGCCGCCATAGCCGTAAAGAACCGTAGGCGCCGGGCCGGCGAGGGTTTTGCTGCGCGTCACGAAGTACGGTATCTGCGTGCCGTCGCGCGAGGTGGCGAAGAACTGCTCGGTCATCAGACCCGAGGCATCGAAGCGTGCGGGCAGGGACTTGATCGCCGCCGGCCTGCCATCGCCCGCATCCGCGTACAGCGTGGTCGGCATGGTGTAGCTCTCGAAGCGAAACTGCGCTTCCGGGCCCCAGGCGTTCGCCGCCACGATGTGCGTGGAGCCACCGGCGGGAAGGGTCAGCGTCGTGTGACGCCACACCCCCTCCGCCGCGCGAAACACATGAATGCTGCCGGTCACGTCGTGATAGATCGACGCATACACGGCGTCACGCCCGGCGGCGACCTCGTCGATCGCGCTCCGGGCATCGGGCGTGTAGAGGACCGCGACCGGAGCGCCCGCAGCCGCCTGTCCGTTTTCCGGAACCCGATACGCGATCAGCGAACCCTTGGCGATCGGTGCGGCGCCGGGCGGTGTCCAGTCCTCGCGCAGCGTGAAAATGAGATTACGGCCCTGTGCGCCCTTCAGATCGGCGCCGAGCGGCAACGGCAATTGCCGCGTGGTGCCGTCGGGCGCGATGGCGCGATATTCGGCGGAAAAGAAGCTGACGTCGCGCTGCACCAGCTCGATGGTGGCGGCAGCATCGTGGAACACCACGCCCTGCGCACCGACGTCGTCATGTCTGCCCTCGTAGATCACCCTGGCGTCGGTGAGCGGCTCACCGCGCTTCCACAGCTTCACGATGCGCGGATAGCCGGAGGCCGTCATGGAGCCGGGACCGAAATCCGTTCCGCACAACACCGCGTCCTCGGTGAGGTAGCTGACGGAGGATTTTGCCTCCGCCAGCTGAAAGCCGTCCTTCACGAACGCCTTCGCGGCCGGATCGAACTCGCGCACCACCACCGCATCGCCGCCGCCGCGCGACAGATGCAGCAGGCAATGCTTCAGCGAGGGCGTGCATTCCGCGCCCTTCCACACCCAGTTCTCGTGCTCGTCCGCCGCCAGCCGGTCCAGGTCGAGCAGTATGTCCCAGTCGGGCACCGCGTTCGCGTAGTCCGCGATGCTCGTGCGCCGCCACACTCCCTTGGGATGCTGCGCGTCCTGCCAGAAGTTGAAAACGTACTGGTGCTCGAGGTCGCCGTAAGGGATGCGGTCGGTCGCATCCATCACCCTGAGAATGGCGTCGTAGTCCTTCTGATAGCTCGGATCGGCCTGGAGAATCGCGGTGGACCTGGCGTTCTGCGCCTTCACCCAGGCGATGGGCTTTGCGCCGTGGATGTTTTCCAGCCACTGATACGGATCGCTGGCCCCGCCATTTGTCTGATGCTTCCTGTTCACGCTGTCCGCTCCCACGGCGCTGTCCGCCGCCATCACCCAGGACTCGGTGGGCACATCGCCCGGCACCGGTAGCGAGCGGATGTAAGTGACCACGGTCCACACCCCCTCTGCGCCGAGTGTGCCGCCGAACGCGGGCATGCCCTTCGGACGACCGTAGTAGATCGAGTTGAACACCTCGGCATCCGCGCCGCCGTAGCGCCAGCGTCCGTCTGCGAGATTGGGGCCGACCCATCCGCTGCCGTCACCCCCGTGACAACCGTCGCAATTCATCGCGGTAAACAGCAGCGCACCGCTCTTCGCCACCGCGCGGTCACCCTGATGAGGATTGCGCAGAGCCGCCCCGGGCGGGGCAAGGCCACCGGCTGCGAGATGCGCCTCGTAACGAATCGCAGGTGGCGGCGCGCCGGCTTGCGACGAGGGCGCCGCGACCTGCCGGCCGCAGGATGCCAGCGCGAGGCAGGTCAGCAACGATGGCGCCAGTGCGCCGCGCCTGTGCCGCATCACAGACCGAAGATCCAAATGATGCCCCCCTGGCTCGTATGGCGCGCGATATCCTTGAGGAAATCCGCCGGCGGGCGCACGTCGGCGGGGTCGTCCGAGCGGACATCGCCCGACAGCAGTGCCCAGTCGCCGCCGAAACCGGCATACACCGCCACGTACTGCTTGCCGTCCGGGCCGCGGTAGGTGATCGGGTTACCGACGACACCGGAACCGACCTTGAACTTCGACAACACCTTCCCCGTCCTGGCATCCACCGACTTGAACCAGCCGTCGAGCGTACCGTAGAAAGCCACGTCGCCGGCGGTCACCAGCGCGCCGCTCCAGTTTGGATACGGCTCCTTGTTCTCCCACACCTTCCGGCCGCTTGCCGCATCCCACGCCATGAACGTGCCGAGGTTGCCGCCCGGGCCGGCAAAGTATGGACTGGTGACGCCCATGAAGGGTGTTCCCTTCAGGCGGGAGGCGCGTGTCGCCGCGTAGTCCATGCACAGGTTGTTGGTGGAGGTGTAGAACAGATGGGTGCGCGGTGAATACGCCGCGGGCGAGGACGGGCTGACACCGCCCTCGAGACTGGGACAGATGCCCTTCACGTTCCCCCGGGATGCGCCGGTTTGTTTCGCGGTATCCAGCAGCGGGCGTCCGGTGGCGAGATCCACCGACTTCGCCCAGGTCACCGGCGCGAACGGCACGGCGAGCAGCAGCCGCCCGGTCGCGCGATCCAGCGTATAGGCGAAGCCGTTCTTGTCGAAATGCACCAGCGCCCGGATGCGCTTTCCGTCCACCGTCAGATCGGCCAGAATCATCGCGCCGGTGGCGTCGTAGTCCCAGTTGTCGTGCGGCGTGAACTGATACGCCCACACCAGAGTTCCGTCCTCCGGCTTGCGCGCCAGCACGCTGGCGCTCCACTTGTCGTCTCCGAGTCGCTGCTCCGGGTTATAGGGCGAGGCGTTGCCCGTGCCGTAATAGATGAGATCGAGCTGCGGATCGTAGGAGATCGATCCCCACACCGGAGCGCCGCCGGTGTGCCAGCTGTCATTGGCCCAACTGCGCGCACCCAGGTCAACACCGCTGTCGTACGGCGGTTTGAAGGTACCCGCTCGGGCGAGCATGTCCTTGTCCGGTCCGATGTTGTGCGCGGTCCAGACCGTGCGCCCGCTCTTCAGATCCAGGCCCTTGACCCATCCGTAGATCCCGAACTCACCGCCCGATGCGCCGACGATGACGCGGTCCCTGACCACCAGGGGCGCCATGGTCACGGTCTCGCCATTGCTCACGTCGGCGATCTGCGTGCTCCACAGTTCCCGGCCGGAGCTCGCCTCGACCGCCACGGTGTGCCCGTCGAGCAGGTTATAGACGATCTTTCCGTCGGCGTAGAAGGCGCCGCGATTGACGGTGTCGCAACAGGAGACCCCGATGGCGTTCGCGCTCACGTCCGGCCGATATTTCCACCGCAGCGGATATCCCTCCTGGGTGAGATCGAATGCGTACAGCACGTTTGGCCACGGCGTGACGACATACATGGTGTCGCCGACCACCAGCGGTTGGCCCTCGTGTCCTCCGAGCACACCCGTCGAGAAGGTCCACACCGGATGGAGCGAGCCGGCATTCTGCCGGGTGATTCCGGTGAGGCCGCTGTAGCGGGTCGCAGCGTAGTCCTTGGACGGCATCGACCATTGGCCATCCTCGCCGGCCGGCGCCTCGGCGCCTGTAGCACGGACACTATCGGCATTGGCGGCGCCTGCACCGAGGCAGCCAAGCATCGCGATGAGCGCTGCCCGCGACATCTGCGTCCCCTCTTACACCCTGTGGTTCGGGGTAAGCGTGGGGCGACGAACCGTGCAGGTCAAGACCCCGTACGCCCCCGCGGCAGTGTAAGGGGTCCGACATCCAGGCTGCGGGTCGGCGAGGGCGAAAAAGACCTGATCGAGCCGCGCCTCATCGGCGCCGGGCGAAGATCCCTCGGAAACCAGCTTGTCAGCTGACTGGCTGATTGAGCCGGCAGGCACTTAGGTGCATCCTCGCGACACCAATCAACTAGAAGTAGGGCAACCAGATGCATCACCGCGCTTGGCTCACGTTAGCCGCCCTGGCAGTCGGCTGCACGTTGGATATCGCGAATGCACAGGATGCGGGCAAGACTGTCATCGCCTCCCCGAACGCGCCGGTGGCAATCGGGCCGTATTCCCAGGCCATCAAGGTTGGAAAGACGGTCTACCTCTCCGGGCAAATTGCCATCGATCCAAAGACCAAGCAATTGATGGCAGAGGCCTCCATTGAAGATCAGACACGGCGTGTGCTGGAGAACCTGAAGGCGGTGCTCTCGGCTGCCGGAATGACTCTCGACAATGTTGTCTCGACGACTGTCTTCGTCAAGGACCTGAATGACTTCGGGAAGGTGAACGAGGTCTACGCTGCGTTTTTCACCAGCGCGCCTCCGGCTCGCGCGACAGTGGAGGTCGCGCGCTTGCCGAAGGACGCAAAGATTGAAATTTCGGCGATCGCATCGCGTCCGTAGGGTGACATAGCTCTCCTTGGGAACGGGGTTGGCAGTATTCGGCCCGCGTTCCCAATGGATGGCCCAAGGCTGCCTGGCGGAGAGGGTGGGATTCGAACCCACGATCGGGTTGCCCCGACTCCGGTTTTCAAGACCGGTGCATTCAACCGCTCTGCCACCTCTCCGTTTGAATCAACTCAACAACTTAGCTGCATTCTATCAGGCCACGGAGGCCGTTTCGGGGGTCGATGTTTCCATTTTGTTTCCACTCTGCGCTAGAAGTCTCGCGAATGCATCGCCGGCACCGTGGCGCTGCTTCGGTATCGCGTGCGCGTAGGTCACGAGCGTGATGTGCACGTTGGCGTGCCCGAGCGCCTTGGAAACCGTGACCACGTCCACGCCGCCCGCCAGCAGATTACTTGCGAACGCATGGCGAAGATCGTGGAACCGTACCTGACGGATGCCCGCTCGACGCAGCGCCGGATGCAGGCCTGTGCGCAGGAGGTCCGAGCTCTGCATCGGGCCGCCCTTGGCGTTCGGGCAGACGAGGTCATGCTCGCCTTTCGGGCAGCGCAGGCGCCAGCGCTTCAGCGCTGAGACGAGCTCGTCGGGTAGCTCGACCGTGCGTCGCGATGCCTTCGTCTTGGGCTCGTAGAACGCGCCCTGGCGCCACTGGCGGCGAATCTCGGCGGACCTGCGGTTCCTGGCGGGCGCCGGTGAAGGCCGCGAGCATGATCGCCAATCGACTCCACGCTGCCCTCCTTCTCGTAACGGCCCCACATGTCAAGCGCTCACTTGTCATCATCACTGTTGTCGACAAACGTGAAAGCGGTTCGCAAGGGTGGGTCTATCGGCCCGAAGTCAAACCTGAGTGTCGGACTTCGGCCGGCAATCTGGGTGGCGCCTTTAGGCCCAGATATTTCAAGTGAGAGCCTCGCAGCCGGGCCGGCGCACGTCGGACACGCTCACGGCCTCGTAGCGTCCCGACCCGATCAGCATGGTCACTGCCGAACGAGTGTGACAGCAAACCGCGACAGCGCGCGGAGGAAAACCTCGACAGGTTCATGGCCCTCGCGGCGCGCACCTTACCCTAACAGCGCCTCATAGCGCGCGCGGCACGGAGCACGCGGAGCCGCCTGCCAGCGGCTCGCGGGCTCCGGCCTGTCACGGCGGCACATTGACGCGCGCGTAGTGCTGACGCATCGTAAGCGGGACCGCGGAGCGACTGAACCTCGCCCCGCGTCCCTGACCACCTCGAACGAAGGGAGCGTTCGCGATGGATGACCCCAAGCGTAGCGCGACTGCACGCACAGGTCTCGGCGTGTGGATGCTGCAGCACGCGACTGGCGTACTCGCCGCAGCAGTGCTCGCTTCGCAAGCCAACGCGGCGCCCGATGCGGTGACTTACCAGCTACAGGAGCGGTGTGGTCACAGCGCGGAGCAATGGTTCAAGCGCAACTTCCGCGAAGTCGAAAACACCAAGGATGGGCAGGCCCTTCGTAGTTTCCGCAATCACTACAACACCAAGCTAAACAAGTGCATTGTGATCGTCTACACGACGTCCCTGAACTATAGAGCCAAGCCGAAGTCGACCAACGTATCCGAGAGTCTGGTCGATTTGAACGAAAACAATGAACTTGGGTCGTTCTTCGAGACGAATGGCCACGAAGTTATTGCATGTACATTCGGTGACAAGAATTGTGCGTCGCGCGCCGAATGGGAGCAGTTAATAAAGCCTTACCTTGAAAATTGAGGCTCGCCGCGCTCAGCGTCGTGATCGAGTCGCGCCACAGTAGAGAAAGACTTATGGGAGGTTCTTATGCGACGCTTCTTCCTAGCATTGATTGCGAGCTGTTTGTACGCGGCAACTGCGCTCGCGCTAGAGCAATTTAATACCGAGGCTGCGGCACAGCAGCATTGCCCCCACGACAGAGTAGTCTGGCTCAACTTGCCGACGATGATCTGGCACTACAAAGGCCAACGCTGGTACGCAAACACAAAACACGGAGCTTATGTTTGCCAGAAGGAAGCCGCCGCCGGTGGCGCACGAGCGACCCGCAACGGCGAGTAGCCCAAAGTCCGCCTTGGGAGGGCGCGAACATGAAGTTCAACAGCAATCCACCGCGTAGCGTGATCGCTAAGGGGCTGGCTCTCGCTACCTTGTTTTCAGTTATGGCGGTCGCCGACGCGAACCCTTCCGCCGATGCGGTGGCGCGGCTTCACGCGGCGCGGAGCCTACGTTGTACGTTCACGTCCGAGGTCACTACATGGGTCAGAAACGGGCACCGCACCGTTGAGCAGACTGCCGAGCACGGTTCAGCCACTTACGACAACATCGACGTTGCCAAGGGCACCGCGCGAATGGTCGCCAATGCAGGTGCCGGCGACCTTACGGTTTGGGTGGAACGGACCCTTGGCAGTCTATGGATGCTGGAACGGACGCCCTCGGGCAACGTCGTCGTTACGACCGTGTTCCCCATGCACGCGGAAGGCACCGACGAGTTCGTAGTGCTGGAGGCGCGGCATTTGATTATGGGGACAATCGTTCTCGGCCAGGACACTTACGGAACCTGCAAGGTATGGCAATGATCGACCGTCGAGGGCCCGCGAAGCTCAGATCGGTCCGAAATAGGCGGTGTTCCTTCCCCACACCGCGGTGCCGATCCCGTTGTAGGGCGCTCGTGAGTCAGTGCCGTAGATCGCGAGGAGCCGGAGCGTAAAAGCCCCCCGCCCGCGGGGCGGCCATTGCCACCAGAGAGCGCCGCCTTTCGGGCGGCGTTTTCGCTTCTGGCGGCCTGCCCGCGGGGCGCAGCCGGTGCAGCTTGAACACGGACGGTGGGGAGTTCCCCCCAGTTTGTGCCGCGCAGCAGTCACTGTTTTGTCAAATCAGTGACACCTACGCATGTTCTACTTGGATTCAGCGGAAAACGGTTAATATGGATGCCTCGGAGGATCGCTAGTGACCCCCAAGATTTGGCGGCTTCGCATGGCCGCGACCTACCCCGTCAACCAATTTCGCACAGTCCCGGCGCAGGTCGGGTCGTCCGCGTTCGGACCGGTGTTGGGCACTCAAGCGCGCGAGATGCCCGTACCGATGTCGTTCACCGTTGACCTGGGCGTGCGGGCTACGGGGCCC
>VBMV01000079.1:10905-11459 GCA_005878835.1 Gammaproteobacteria bacterium
CCAACCCACGTATATACCCGTCGGGTAAAATGCCAACTCGATAGACGAGCGGTCTCGATGCACGCGTGCAGGAGTTCGTAGTCTTTTCGCACCTGAACGGGCGTGCCTATTGGAGGCGGATTCGGCAACTGCGCCCGGGCATCCTCTTCGGTGATCGCCGCGGTAGCCAGCTCTCCTGCGGGGTGAAACGGCACCGCGTTCTTGAACTCCTCCTCATACAGCTTGTAGAGATCCCACATTGCGCTCTCTAGCTCCGGCGGCGGGTTCGGGGCGATCTCCAACTTGAGGTCGTCTTTGGCCTCCTTCCGGTTAATTGGGTGCGCATGGAAGTACAAGCGAGACGCCATGTTCTCTACGATTTCGTTGATCGCGTGGTCGTCTCTCTTTTCCGCGTGGGTGCCAAGGATCTTCTTGGCAATCATCCGTGACTGAGCTAAGAAACGCTCGACGTTGCCCAATGCGAGCGGGTGTACCTGGTTTGTTAGCGCCACCAGGGCTTGCACCAATTCGTCCTCGTGGGTAATCCCCATCGTCTCTTTGACGAACTGCACGTA
>VBMV01000079.1:11499-47652 GCA_005878835.1 Gammaproteobacteria bacterium
CCAATACCTAGCACGCGGTTCCCGTCCTTCGGGTTGAACTCGTTCTGTACCGTTGGATCGATAGGGCCGAGTTCGCCAAACGGGTGCATTACAATTTCGTCGGCGCCCAGCGCGACCATCGTCGCGGCGCTGTACGCTCGATAAGGCACGAGCACGCCGATGCTGCTGCCAAACTCACGAAATAGGGCCGTCAACCGCCAGGGCACTGTTGACTGGCCGCCATTGCTGACCAGGAAGATGTCGAGCTTCTCAACGGGGCGCTCGGGCAGCAGCTGCAGGTGCTCGAAGAAGACCCGGACCTGGTCCTCCGCGATTAGGCCGGGGACATTCTGACGCAGGCTTGTCAGAAAACAGATAACCCGTGATCCTCGCAGCTCCTGGATGCGATTTATCAACGCGCGCCGCGCTTCGTAGGACATTTCGGTCCCTTTCCTTGTGTCGGCTCGGCCGGATGATCGCGCCAGCCGGAGTGCGAGACGAGAACGGGCGTAAGTGCCTGTTTTCACTTACGCCCGTTTATATACGCTCAGCCGGCGGAGTTTTTCAAGACCGGTGCATTCAACCGCTCTGCCACCTCTCCGCAGTCAATGCAGTGGCTCGTGTTTCATTCTATCAGGCCGCGGACACCGATCCGGTTGCCCGGCCCGACGACGAGCGGCGCTGTCAGCCGGCCGGTTCCTTGAGAATCGCGGCCGTAACGCGATTGCGGCCGGTCTCTTTGCTGCGGTACAGGGCCGCATCGGCGATCCTGAGCACTTGCTCGGCCACCCGGTGCTCACCACTCGGGACGTGGTCCATGCCGCAGAGGCCGAAGCTCGCGGTCACGTGGATGCTCTTCTTGCCGGCCTTGAAGGGGGTGTGCGAGACCGCCGCCCGCAACTTGCGGGTGACGTCGAGCGCCGGTTCATGAGCGGTCTCCGGCATGACGATGGCAAATTCCTCGCCGCCGATGCGCGCCACCCAGTCAATCCCGCGGCGCAGGGCCTGCTGCAGGCGCGGACCGAACTGCTGCAGGATCTCGTCACCACCGGCGTGACCGAGCGTGTCGTTGATCTTCTTGAAGTGGTCGATGTCGCACAGAGCCAGGGACAGGGCACGCTTGTAACGCGCGGCCCGCTCGACCTCACGCGGGAAGTGCTTGCCGAAGAAGCGCCGGCTGGCAGCGCGCGTCAGTTCGTCCGTCGAGGACAGCTTGCGGTTTTCCTCCATCGTAATGCGCAGTACCGACTCGAGCTCGGTGATGCGCCGCGCCGCGCGGATGCGCGCGTCCAGCTCGCAGTTGCTGACCCGCCGCCCGACGCACTCGTCGGCCCCGGCGAGGATGCCCGCCTCCCGCTCCTGGGCGTCATCGACCTCGGCCACATAGACGATGAACGGTGGGCGGGCGGCGGGCCGCGCCCGCAGTTTGCGTATCAGCTCCAGGCTGTCGGTGAGCACGACCGGACGAAACTCGGCGCCGAAGCGGCGCAGAGCTTCCTCGTCGTCGGCGACCGCCTCGCACTCCAGCACATCCGGCGTGATGCGCTGCTGCATATGCTGGCGCAGCGGCGCATCCTGGAAGACCAGGAGCGCCTTCGGCGGCGGCAGCACCCGCACCATGACCGCGACAGTCGCCGTAGTCCCGTCCTCGGTGGTCGCGGGCTTGGCCGCTCGTCGCTCCAGGACCCTCTGGATGACTGTCGTGTGTCCCCCGGACGCCATCTGCCCCCCTAATGTCAGAGGTTGCACGAACAGAGGAAGAAGATTACAGGCACAGGTGCGCGGTTGTCTCGCCAATGTGATGGGGCCCCGGATGAGGGGTCGCCCGGGCCGGGACCGCGGTCACGCCCCTTGGGGACGAACCCGTTGGCCGCGAGGATGGATTCGACGACGCCGCGCTGACGCCGCAGTTCTCCGGGGTGTCTCATATGCGCAGTGTGAATTGCCGTTGGGAGAGCGCCATGAGAATCACGACCTGGGCGGTGTTGGGATCGTTGCTCATCAATCTTGCCCTCGCACTGCTGGTGGCGGTGGTGTTCAGCGTGCCGCCGGCGCGCGCCGCCGAGCGCGCACAGTGCACCGGGCGCACGATCCACGCTACGCACACCCCCGATCGGCCGGCGCTGGCTCATCGGGGCTATCTGGTCGCAGTGCGCATGGGTTGGGCAGCGGGCTGAAGGCAGATGCGCTTGCCGTCACGGCACCGCGACGGCGGGCACCGTTGCTGAGGCGGCGTGCGCCGAGCGCAGCATCGAAACGGCCGCGTAGCTGACCACCACGATCACCAGCCAGCGCATCGCCGTGAGCGGCAGGTGCTTGACGATGTAGAAGGCGATCAGCACGCCGAGCACGCCACCGATGATCAGGCCCAGCGAGGGCCCGTGCGCGAAGCGTCCCGAGCGGAAGAAGCCGAGGCTCGCCACGGGCTGCAGCATGCCATCGCTCGCCATCATGATCGGAAACGCCGCCAGCGGATGCATGCCCATGAGGGCGAGCATGATCATGAGCGGCGCGTAGTTGCCGATGCCGATGCACATCAATGCGCCCAGCAGGAAGCTGACACTCACTGCCAGCGCGAAGCGCCAGCCGGCCAGAGCGAACGCGGTGCCGCCCGGTGGGAACGCGCCGAGGTTCTTCAATACGAAGAAGAACGCCGCCACCAGCAGGGCCACTCCCATGAACAGCTGGATCGTGCGGCGTGGAAGCCGGCTCACCAGGCCGGCGCCGAGCCAGGCGCCCGCGGCGGCGCTCGCGACCATGCTGGCGAGCAGCACCGGCTCAACGGTCACGGCCGTAACGAAAAGCACGGTCTCGAGAAAGGCGGACGAGTTGTGCCCCACGTTGAGCGTGCCGGGTATCAGCTCGTCGGCGGGCGCACCGCGAAATTTGAACAGCGCGGTCGTGGGTGCGAATGAGCCGATGCCGAGCGTATCGAGGAAGTCGGTCACCACTCCGATTGCGATATCCCCGAGCGTCGGCCGCTCGCGCAACCGGTAGTGCCTGGCGGCCCAGACCCATCCGATGACGAACGCGATGTTCACCAGCACCAGCGCGCTCAGCAGCCCGACTTTTGTCGCGTTCATGCCGGTCCCCGTGACCCAAGGGTTGGCGAGCGTGCCAGCGCGTCCGCCAGGCGCAGATACTGGATGGTCGCGCGCGCACCGATGCCGCTCAGGGCGTGCAACGGCATGGGCCGCAGCGGCGTGACCGGAAAACCCAGCTCCGCAGCGGGGGTTCCGAGCGCGCGCAGCGCCAGCAGCCGCCCCATCACGGTTGCCATGGCGACTCCGCGACCATTGTAGCCCAGGCCGGCAAGCAGGCCCGGTGCCGGCTCATGCAGGTGCGGCAGGTGGTCGCGCGTCATGGCCACGAGCCCTCCCCAGTGGTATTCGAAAGCCACGCCTTCGAGCTGCGGATAGATTTCGTGCACGGCGCGGTAGTGCTGCCGTACCGCCCGCGCGCCGGGGACCGGCGCGAACGTGCCGCGCGAGCCCATCACCAGCCGTCCGCTCGCATCCAGGCGGAAGTACCGCAGCAGACGCCGGGTGTCCGAGGCCGCCTGCCCCTCGGGCAGGATTGCCTGGCGCAGCGTGGCGGGAATCGGAGCCGTGGCCACCTGGAAGGACGGCACTGCCACCACCGTGCGCCGCAGCTCGTCCGTGACCGCGCCAGTGTAGGCGTTGGTGGCGATGATGACGAGCGGTGCGGTGAGGCTCCCGCGAGGTGTCTCGATGCTCCAGGTGCCCGCGGTACGGGTCAGCTTCAGCGCCGGGCTGCGGGTGAAGATGCGCCCACCGCAGCGCCCCACGGCCTCGGCGAGCCCGCGCACGTAGGATAGCGGCTGCACGGTGCCGCCGCGCCGATCGAGCAGCCCGCCGCAGTAGCGGCCGGATCCCGTCAGTCGCTGCACCTGCTCGCGCGACAGCAGTTCCACCGCCGCCCCGCGGCGCCGCCACTGCTCCACCCGGGCGGCGAGCTGCAGCAGCGCAGCCTCCGAGGCCGCCGGCTGAATCCAGCCGGTGCGCACCGCATCGCATCGCAGGCCGTGTCGGGCGATGAGTTCGAACACCAGGTCAGGCCCGGCCGCGACGGTCGCCACCGCGCGCGCTCCCGCGTCGGCTCCGAACATCTGCTCGAGGGTATCCGGATCGTGCTTGACCCCGGGGATGACCTGGCCGCCGTTGCTGCCGGAGGCGCCCGCGCCAATGTCGGCGGCTTCCAGCACCACCACCTCCCGGCCGGCCTGCGCCAGGTGCAGGGCGGCCGACAGGCCGGTGTAGCCGGCGCCGATGACGGCGGCCTGGGCGCCCCACGCGCCGGCGAGCGCCTCACAGGCGGGGCCGGCCGGCGCCGTCACGGACCACAGCGATTGCAGCGGCACGACGGGCATCGCGAGTATCGATAATCGATTATTGATTATCGGACGAAGGGCGGACGACTCTACGGCAGGCGCCGCGGACGGTCAAACCAGCGCGCCCGGCGCGCGCCCGAGGAATGCGCCTTTTCCGGCCCCCGGCGATGTGCGAGACTCGCCGCAAAGCCGCCGCCGCAGACGCGCCACGCACGCGCGCCACGGCGTCAACCAACGACGTGTATCCGGCTTTGCATGGGGTGCCTGATGCGATCTGCGCCTCTTAGGTCCGCAGCGACGCTGTGCCTGACGCTCAGCGTGCTGGCGCACGCGGCCCCGCCGCCGCTGCCTGCCGAGCATCTCACCGTGCAACAGCTGCCGCCGAAGAGCCCGCACTGGGTGTACGTGTACGATGAAGCGTTCAATAACGAAATCGATGCCCGCGTGCACCTGTTCGACGGTGACAGCTATCGTCGACTGGGGCAGATCGACGCCGGCTTCACCCCCAGCGTCAACCTCTCGCCCGACGGGGCCACCACGGTGGTGGCCACCACCTACTTCGCCCGCGGCAGCCGCGGTGCGCGCACCGACGTGGTCGAGTTCACCGACAACACGACGCTCGCCGTGACCGGCGAGATCGTCCTGCCGCCCAAGCGTGTCGAGACCGCTCCCAGCCTTTTCAACATCGCCTACAGCCCCGACGGCCACTTTCTATACGTGGCCTACCTGACGCCTGCCGCGTCCTTCGGAGTGCTCGATCCGGCGCACGGCAAAGTGCTCGGCGAGATCGACACCGCCGGCTGTGTGCTGGTGATCCCCTCGGGGCCGAATCGTGTCTCGTCCATCTGCGAAAGCGGCCGGCTGCTCACCGTCACCCTCGACACGCAAGGTCACGAAGCCGCGCGCGCGCTGTCGGAGCCGTTCTTCGACCCCGACCGCGACCCGGTGTTCGTGCAGGGCATTCCGACAACCCGCGGCTACGCATTCCTGTCCTTCCTGGGCGAGGTGCACGAGGTCGACCTGTCCGGCACACGACCCGCCTTTGCACAGCCCTGGTCGCTGGTGAGCCCCGCCGAACAGGGCCGCTGGCGCCCGGGTGCGGATCAGGTGGGCGCCATTCACCGCGCGCTCGGCCGGCTGTACGTGCCCATGCATCAGGGCGGGGAAGGCACGCACAAGGACGGCGGCACCGAAATCTGGGTGTTCGACATGCCCAGCCACCGGCGCCTGGCAAGCTGGCCGGTGCAGGCGGCCGGCCTTTCGCGGGTGCTCGCCGTGCAGGTGTCGCAGGATCCGGCGCCGATCCTGTTTGCGGCCAGCAACGCAGCGGATGTGGCCGTGTTCGATGCCCTCAGCGGCAAGCTGCGGCACGTGGAGAAGCACCTGGGCCAGACGCCCTGGATGATGCTGAATCCCTGAACACGGGGCACACGATGCGCTCGCTCGATCACCTGTTCGAACACTCCTCGCGCTCGCTGGCGCGGCGCACCTCACGCCGCAGCCTGCTGGCCTCCCTGGGTCAGCTGTTGACCGGCGCCGCGCTGCTGCCGCTGTTGCCGGTGGATCGCGGCGGCCGTGCGTGGGCGAGCGATGCCAAATCCGGCGGTCCGGAGACCTGTGAGTACTGGAAGTACTGCGCCATCGACGGCTTCCTGTGCTCGTGCTGCGGCGGCACCTCCAGCTCCTGTCCGCCGGGCACCGCCAGCTCGCCCATCACCTGGATCGGCACCTGCCACAACCCCGGCGACGGCCGCGATTACATCGTCTCCTACAACGACTGTTGCGGGAAAACCAGCTGCGGCAACTGCGAGTGCAACCGTAACGAGCGCGAGAAGCCGGTGTACCGCCCGTCGCGCAACAACGACCTCAACTGGTGCATGGCCAACGCCGACTCCAACTACCACTGCACGGTGTCCGTCATCCTGGGGGTCGCGGAAAAATGAGGGCCCGGGGCCCGGGCGCCGCCACTACTGTCTTACCCGGCGCGCTACGCCGCGAGCGTCGCACCGGACGGACCCTAGAGGCCATGCGGCGCCTGCTGCTGCTCGCCGCAACCGCGCTCGCCGTGAGCGCCCTCGCCGGCGCGGCGAGCGCGAGCCCGGGCGAGGACTACATGCTCTATTGCATGGGCTGTCACGGCGCCGAAGCCCAGGGCGTGCCCGGCCGGATCCCACCGCTCGCCGGGGCGCTGGCGCGCTTCATGCGCACCAGCGAAGGACGCAACTACGTGCTGCGCGTGCCCGGCGCGGCCAACTCGGTGCTCTCGGACGGGCGTCTCGCCGCGGTTCTCAACTGGCTCACCGAGCGCTACGGCGCCGCCGACGAGCCGCGCCCTGCGCCCTTCACCGAGGAAGAAGTGACGCGTGCGCGCCGCGCACCGCTGGCCAACGTGCAAGCGACCCGACGTGAAGTGGTGCGCGAGCTCGCGGCGAGCGGTGCAGCGCCGGCAGCGGACTATTAGTGGGCGGGAACGATGTTACCGAACAATCCGTTGGTCTCATCATTCGGACCCGCCGTGAAGTACAGCGTGTCCGGGCTCGACCCGCGGCCGCCGCCCAGGGCCAAGGTCCACAGGCCGTCGATGATCAGCGGCTTGCCCTGAGCGTCGTGAAGCGCATCGATAAATCGGCCATCGTCCTCGAATGCGTCGATCCGGCCGTCGCCAAAGTTGCCGATCAGGATCTTGCCGCTGAACCGCCCAAACGCGAACGAGGCGCGGGTGATGCCCCACGGGGAGTTGAGCGGCCCGCGGCTGGCAAAGCGGCGCAGCAGATGGCCGTCGGTATCAAACACATCGACAAAGCCACGGCCTGACCCCGCCGCGTCGTCGTGTTTCTCAGCGTCCTGTTTCGCGTAGCTCACGAACAGGTCGCCATCGATGTTCGCGATGCCAAACGGCGCGTAGCCGGCGGGGATATTGGGATCGGCGAAGCCGCCGTCCGTGGTCGCGGGCGTGAACAGGCCATCCGAGCCGGTCGGTCCGAATACATCGATCGTCCCGGCGCGGAAGTTGGACGCGTACAGGAACCCTCCCTTGGCGCTCAGCCCGAACACCAGACCCTTGTAGACGGCGCCGTTCCCGGCGGCGGGAGACGACGAATTGTCGACCGCGATCACTGCGTTGTCGGCCGGGTTCAAGCCTCCGGCCCACGCGGATACGGTGCCATCCTCGGTGGCGAAGATGAATACCGCCGGCAGCTTCGTGCCCGGCACGAGGAAAGCCGTCGAAGGATTCCACACGATTCCGGTGGGCGTCGCCGGGGCAGGATTCGGCGGATTATTCGGATCAACCGGATGGCAGGAGGCGGCAGGCACGACATTGCCCGGTAGCGGAATCGATACCTGCAGCGCCAGCTTCGTACCAGCGCCGCTGTAGAGGGTCGAGCATCCCGTGCCGTTGTCGTTGACCCAGAAAGGACTGCCCGCCGGGCTGAAGGCAACGCCCCAGGCGTTTCGCAGCACTGTGTCCTGCACCGTGGCGCCACCGGCCACGTTGGATACCAGAGGCGCGACCACGTAGGCGTTGCGCTGGGCGCGCGAATCGTCCTCCGCGGCGCCCGCAATCGTGGCGCTCGCGATCGTGCAGCCCGCGGCGAGGGCGATCAGCGCCGTCGTTTTCAGGGGTCCGGTGAGGTGGCACATGACTGCACTCCTTGGTCTTGTTGAGGACTCCGATGTGCCGTGAGTGCCGCAAATCCGGCCGTGGGTTCAAAAGGCCGCAGCGCGGGGCGCGCCGAGGTGCGCCGCACATGCCTCCTGCGGAACCTGAGGCGTCGCCCGCTGGCTATTGACGGAATATCGCGGTGATGCCGAACGTCCGGGGTCTGAACGTGTACGCCCGCTGCAGGCGATCGCTCCCTGCACAGGTGGCGCTGGTCGGCGGGCAGATCGTGTAGTTGTAGTCGGTGAGCGGGTGAGCGTTGGTGAGGTTGTCCACGAAAGCGGCCAGCTGCCAGCTGCCGAAATCGACCCCGCCGCGGACGCTGGTGCGGGTGGTGCCCGGGACCACGAAGGCGGCCGCGTCGGACTGCAGCGTAGTCGGGTCCTGGCCCGGCGTCGGCCACTTGGCGCGGGCGTAGTACTCGGCATCGGCGCGCACGAATGTCGCATGACTGAAGGCGCTGAACTTGTACTCCAGGCCCGCGATCACGGTCACCGGCGCGGTCGGCTGACCGCCGCCGAGCTCGCTCGCGACGCTGGTGATGGCATCGCCGTTGGCCACCACCGGGCCGGCCGTCGAGTTGGAGCTCAAGCTTGAATCCCGGGTGTACCGGGCGTCGGTGTAGCCGGCGGCGAACTCGACGGTGAAGCGCTCGGTGAGCGCGATCTCGGCCTGCAGATCCGCTCCCTTGGCCACCGCCTGACCGAGGTTGTCGATGAACGAGATCTGGCAGGTTGGCGGGACGACCGTCTGCTGGATGTTGTTCCAGCGGATGTAGTAGATGCTGCTCGCGATCTTCACTCGGTTGGCGATGTTGTTCTTGGCGCCGATCTCGAAACTGTTGACTGAATCGGAGCTGAAGGTGGTCGGAGCCGCCGTGATGCCGAACGTCTGAAAATCCGGCAAGCAGGCGGCCTGCGGCAGCGGGTTATTCGCGCCGCCCGGCCGGAATCCCTTGGCGTAGGTGAAGTAGTACATGTCGTTCGGATCCATCTGGAACTGCAGCCCTACCCGGGGCGTGAAGGCATTCTCCGCATTGCTGCCCGAGCCGGGCGCGGTCGGCGCGAACAGCTGCGGGCCTCCGGTCAGCGTGTCGAAGGAATATTTGACGCGCGAGAAGCGCGCTCCCAGCGTGCCCTTGAGCCGGCCGGTGAACCCGTACGTCAGCTCGCCGAACAGCGCGTACTGCTCGTCCTTGGCGTTGGTCTTAAGGAAATACGAGTCAAACGGGAAACGCGGGTCGTAGGTGTCCGGGCCGGTGCAGTTGCCGTTGCTATCGAGATAGCAGAACACGTCGGTGTACGGCACCCCGAGGACCGCCATGGTGAGTGCATTGAGTTGCGGGTCATGGATCTGCTCGAGATAGCTCTGACGGTTCTCGGCGAAGAACACCCCCGTGGTCCACAGGAGCCTCGCATTCGGTTCGGCCGACTGCAGGCGAATCTCCTGGGTGATGTTCTGCTGGCCGTTGTCGACCGTCGCGGGCGAACGGTAGTCGGTCGCGCCCGCCGGCAGGTGCACGCCGGTGTTGTCCAGCAGGCAGCCAGTTCCTCCTACTGGGCAGTCGCCCATGAAGGTCTGATAGAACCCGAGGTTATACAGCGTGCCTTCGTAGCCGGTCTGCTCGCGGCGGTGGTAGTACGAGGTGTTGGAGATCAGCTGCGCGGGGCCGAGCTCCCCCTGGATCCTGAGCGAGGTCAGGTAGAACTTGTCCGGCGTGGCGCGGCGCGACGGATCCGCATTGACGAAGCGGCCGTTCGCCGGGTCAGAATACAACGGCCAGTAGTTGGAAATGTCGTTCTTCTGCTGGTTCTGATAGTAGATCCCGGGGGTGATGGTCCACTTGTCTGACGGCGCCCACAGTCCCGCCAGCCGCAGTAGCAGCGTGTTGTTGTAATTCGCGTTCTTCTGCACCGTCTGCAGCGTGACCGGATCGATCCGATCGATCCAGCCGCCGTCGTGGCGGTACGATATCGCGAAACGCGCGCCGAAGGCGCCCTGCACCAGGGGCCCGCCGATCGCCGCCCCCGCCTCATAGCTCGGATCGCCGTACTGAGTCGAGGAAAACTCGCTGCGGCCGTAGGTGCTGGTTTTCGTCAGGCTCGGCTGGGTGGTGATGTAGCGTACCGTGCCGCCCTCGGAACCGGCACCGAACAGCGTGCCCTGCGGACCGCGCAGCACTTCCACCCGCTCGATGTCGAAGGACTTGGGCAGCGCCTCGTCCGGGTTGAACGCCAGCGCGCGCATCTGGATCGGCGTGTCGTCGAGATAGATGCCGGTGGTGCCGGCGCCGCCGGATCCGGAGATGCCGCGGATGGAAATGTTGTTGGTGCCGGAGTTGTCGAAGTTCACTCCCGGGGTGAAGCGTGCGACTTCCGAGAAGTCCTTGATGCCGCGCTCATCGAGGCTCTCCTGCGTCAGGGCCGTGACGCTGATGGGTACCTTGCTGAGACTCTCCGCGCGGCGCGTGGCGGTCACGATGACTTCCTGCAAGGGCCCGGCGCTCGCTTCGCTCCCCTGCGTCTGCTCCTGCGCCCGGCTCGCGCCGGGGACGCAGGCGAGCAGCGCCAACGCAACGTATGGCGCCCCGAGCCGTGCGTGCGTGCCCCCGGTCCTGCCGTCATGAATAAGCCGCATATGACCTCCCCACACCATTCTTGTTCCGCCACACCGGCAGTGCGGCACTGTAGCCGCAAGCTCACGCCAAGCTCAAGCATGCAGGCCGCGGCTGACCGGCAGCGTGCGCACGCGCTTGCCGCTGGCGGCGTAGATCGCGTTGCACAACGCCGCGGCGACGCAGGAGGTGCCGGTCTCGCCGACACCTCCCGGGCTTTCGCCGCTTGCCACCAGATGCACCTCGACCCGCGGCGCCGCGGAGATCCGCAGCGATGGAAAATCATTGAAGTTGTTCTGCTGCACGCGCCCGTTGGCGATGGTGATCTCGTTGCCGAGCGCGGCACTCAGGCCGAAGGTGACGCCGCCCTCGAGTTGCGCCCGGACCCCGTCGGGGTTCACCACCTGCCCGCAATCCATGGCGCATACCACGCGTTCGACGCGCGGGGGACCCTGGGCGCCGGCACTGACCTCGGCGACCTGCGCGAGGTAACTGCCGAAGGCAAACTGCAGCGACACGCCGCGCCCGCTGCCGGCGGGCAGCGCCGTGCCCCATCCGGCGCGATCGGCCGCGAGATCGAGCACCGCGCGCATGCGCGGGTCCTTGAGCAGCGCGCGGCGGTAGCGCACCGGGTCCTGCTGCGCCGCCGCCGCCAGCTCGTCCATGAAACTCTCTACCGCGAATACGCTGCGCGTCGGACCGACCCCACGCCACCAGCCCGTCGGCACCCCCGCAGGGTCGCGGCGCACGAAGCGCACTTCCACGTTCTCCAGCGGATAGGCCAGATCGGCGGCCGAGGTGACCGCGTCGAGATCCACACCGTTCCTGACCGTTTCCTCGCCGTAGTACAGCGCCCACAATCCGGCGCCCGCAATCGTATGGCGCCAGACGACAGGCATGCCGCGAGCATCCAGCGACGCGGACAGCCGATCCACATAGTAGGGCCGGTAGCGGTCGTGCTGGATGTCCTGCTCGCGAGTCCACAGCACCCGCACCGGGCCCTGCACATGCCGCGCGATGCGCGCCGCCAGCACGATGCCGTCCACCTCCAGGCGCCGCCCGAAGCCGCCGCCGATGAGATGGCTGTGAAGGCGGATCTGTTCGGGCCTCAGACCCAGGGCCGCCAGCTTCGCCACCGCGCGATCGCATGCCTGGGTGCCGACCCAGATCTCGCACTCGCCCTCGCGCCAATCGACCGTGCAGTTCATCGGCTCGAGGGTCGCGTGGGCGAGAAATGGCTGGTGATAGACCGCGTCCACGTGGGTCGTCGCGCGCGTCGCCGCCTGCTCGAGTTTGCCCTTGCTGGCGGCCAGCGCACCGGCCTCATGAGCGGCGGCTTCCAGCTCCGCCACGATGTCTGCCTGCTGTACGGCCGCGTTCGCTCCCTCGTTCCAGCGCGGCGCCAGCGCCTTCATGCCCTGCATGGCCGCCCAGGTGTCGTCCGCCACCACCGCGATCACATCACCCTCGTTCACCACCTGTCTCACACCGCGGACGGCGAGGGCCGCATCGGCTGCGAGCCCGGCGATCGTCCCGCCCTCGACGGGCGAGAGGGCGATGAGCGCCGCCTTCGAGTTCGGTGGCCGTGCGTCGATGCCGAACACCGCGCTGCCGTCCACCTTCTGCGGCGTGTCACGCCTTGGGGTGGCGCGACCGATGAGCCGGAAGTCCTGCGCGGCCTTCAACGGTGGCGCCGCCGGCACCGGCAGGGCCGCGGCGGCGGCGGCCAGCGCGCCGTAGCTCAGGCGTCGGCCGGAAGGAGCGTGGATCACTTCGCCGCGCTGCGCGTGGCAGGTGTCGATGGGCACACGCCAGCGCTTCGCCGCCGCCTGGATCAGCATCAGGCGCGCGGCCGCACCCGCCTGCCGCAGCGGCGTCCAGCACTGGATGATGGACAGGGAGGTGCCGGTCGACTGGTCTCGTTCGATGCCCTCGGGGGCAGCCGGGTCGACTGCGAAACCATAGACGGCGGGATCGGTCGGGGCGGCCTCCACGACGACCGCGCCAAGATCGACCTCCAGCTCCTCGGCGATCAGCATCGGCAGTGACGTGAAGGTGCCCTGCCCCATCTCGACCTTGGGCATCACGAGGGTGATGCGGTTGTCCGGCTCGATGCGCACGTAGGCGTTCAGGGCCCCGCGGGCGGGTGCGCCGCCGCCCGGCATGAGCCCCCGCCGCCGGCGCTGCAGCGCGACGCCCAGCACCAGCGCCCCGCCCACCGCGGCCGCAGTGAGCACGAACTGCCGCCGCGTGAACGCCGCGGGCGTACTCATGAGCGATCCGCACCCGGCCCGGCGGGCGCCGGGGTCACGGCGTGCGAGCGGCGCCGCGCGTCCACGATGAGGAAGGCGACCACCGCCACCGCGAGCGCCACGACGCTCCAGCGCAGCTCGCTCGAGAGCTCCCCGGGCGTGAATGCCATGGCGATCAGCACCGCGGCCATCCCGGCGATCGCCGCATAGCTCGCCCATGGGAACAGCCACATCGACAGCGCCGGCTCCGGGGCGCCGCGCGCCTCGCGCTCGCGCCGCAGCCGGATGTGCGCCGCCGCGATGATGATGTAGACGAATACCGAGAGAGCGCCGGAGGCATTGACCAGGAATGCGAACACGGTCTGCGGCGAGGTGATGGCGGCCAGGATCCCGAGCACACCCGCGAGGCTCCCCATCCACACCGAGCGGGTCGGCACCCGGCGCGTGTTCAGCTGCACGAGCCACTGCGGCGCGTCGCCGTGCTCGGCCAGCACGAACAGCACGCGCGAGCAGACGTAGAACGCCGAGTTGAGACACGAGAGCACGGCGGTGAGGATGATGGCGCTCATCGCGAGGCTCGCCCACTTGAAGTGCATGGTGTTGAGCACCAGCGTGAACGGTGACTCGCCGGGACGCACCTGCACCCAGGGAACCGCGGTCACGATCAGGAGCACCGAGCCGACGTAGAAGGTGAGGATGCGCAGGATCACCGAGGTGCTCATTCTCGCCACGGCGCGCGCCGGCTCCTGCGACTCGGCCGCGGCGATGGTGGTGATCTCGGCTCCCGTGAGCGAGAAATACACGGTCACCGCGCCCGCCAGCACCGACAGTAGGCCCTTGGGCATGAAGCCGCCGTAAGCGGTGAGGTTGGAGAAGGTGGGGCCGGTCGGCGAGGTGAAGCCGCAGACGAACGCAGCCGTGAGCGCGATGAACACGATGATCGCCGCGACCTTGATCGAGGCAAACCAGAATTCGAACTCGCCGTAGGAGCGCGCCGACATGAGATTGACGGCAGTCATGATGCCCATGAGCACGAGGCCGAGGATCCAGGCCGGCAGGCCGAGCCAGTCGTGCAGAATCCTGGCGCCTGCGATCGCCTCCACCGGCACGACGATGATCCAGAAGTACCAGTACAGCCAGCCGGCGACGAACCCCGCCCAGGGACCCAGGCCGGCGCGCGCGAACTCGGTGAACGAGCGCACCGACGGCAGCGCCAGCGCCATCTCCCCGAGCATGCGCATCACGAGCAGCACCAGCGTGCCGGTGATGAGATAGCTCAGCACGACCGCAGGCCCCGTGGCCTCGACCGAGGCGCTGCTGCCGACGAACAGCCCGGCGCCGATGATCCCGCCGATCGAGATCATGGTGATGTGGCGCGGCTGAAGTGAGCGGCTGAGCTCCAGCATGCTGTTCCCCCTCAAGAGTGGCTCATGGGCGTCGCGGGGGCGGTAGGTCCCCCTGCCAGGCCGCCCGCACCGTCTGCAGCAGCAGCGGCGCGAGCTTCGATCGTAACTCGGCCAGCGTCCAGCGGCTCGTCGGAGCTGAGATGTTGACGGCGGCAAGCGGCTGCCCGTCCGCGCCCAGCACCGCGGCGGCGATGGTGAGGTCGCCACGGTAGCACTCCTGATCCGACCAGGCGTAGCCGGCCGCGCGCGCCGCGGCGATCCTTCGCAGAATCTGCCGTGGATCGGTGAGCGTCATCGGGGTCAGCGGCCGCAGCTGCGACTGGCGCAGGAGGCGCTGCGCCGCGCCCGCCGGCAACGCGGCCAGGTACGCCCGTCCCGAGGCCGTGCAGTACATCGGCAGGCGGCGGCCGACCGGCGTGTGAAGATGGAAGCGCTTGAGGCTCGGAAAGCGGGCGATGAACACCATGTCGGGGCCATCGGGCTCGGACATGCTCACCGACTCGCCGCTCGCCTGGTTCAGGTCGATGAGATGGGTGGTGGCCTGCTCGAGCAGCGCGTGGCCGGAGAGGTAGGCGGCGGTGAGCGACAGGACCCGCGGCGTGAGCACCCAGCGCCGCGCGCGCGCGTCGCGCCTCAGGAACCCCAGGCGCACCAGCGTGTGCGTGCAGCGCTGTGCCGAGCTCACCGTCATGCCGGCACCCAGGGCGAGCTCCGCCAGGCTGCGCTCGCGCCGCTCGCCGCCGAAGGATTCCAGCATGGCGAGCGCCTTCTGCACCGAGCTGTTGAACAGGGGATCGCGCGCGCTCGCCGCGCGCGGCCTGCGCGGCGGGCGCTTCATTTGTTTTGCAGTATAGGGCTATCGATAATCGATAGTCTATGCCGCGGGGGGAACGCTATGGCACGAGCGCCGTGAGCCCGCCCATGTGCGACTGCAGCGCCGCCGGCACGCCGACCGAACCGTCCTGGTTCTGGAAGTTCTCGAGCACCGCCACCAGCGTGCGCCCGACCGCGAGTCCCGAGCCATTCAGGGTGTGCACGGCTTCGGGCTTGCCGCCGTGCGGATTGCGCCAGCGCGCCTGCATGCGGCGCGCCTGGAAGGCCTCGCAGTTGCTGCACGAGGAGATCTCGCGATAACGCTGCTGCGACGGCAGCCACGCCTCCAGATCGTAGGTCTTGGCGCTGCTGAAGCCGACATCGCCCGCGCACAGCGCCACGATGCGGTAGGGAATCTCGAGCCGGCGCAGCACCGCTTCCGCGTGCCCGGTCAGCTGCTCGAGCGCGGCGTACGAATCCTCCGGCCGCACGACCTGCACCAGCTCCACCTTGTCGAACTGGTGATTGCGGATCATGCCGCGCGTGTCCTTGCCGGCCGCGCCCGCCTCGGAACGGAAACACGGCGTGTGCGCCACCCATTTCAGCGGCAACGCTTCCGCGGGCACGATCTGCTCGCGCACCAGGTTGGTGAGCGGCACCTCGGCGGTCGGGATGAGGTAGAACGGCGGCTCGCCGCGCACCGCGAACAGATCCGGCTCGAACTTCGGCAGTTGCCCGGTGCCGATGAGCGCCTGCGCTTGCACCAGGTACGGCACCTGCACTTCGGTGTAGCCATGCTCGCGCGTGTGCAGGTCCAGCATGAACTGCGCCAGCGCGCGGTGCAGGCGCGCCACCTGCCCGCGCATCACGACGAAGCGGCTGCCTGCGATGCGCGCCGCGGCCTCGAAATCCAGCCCTGCCAGATGCTCGCCGAGCTGCACGTGATCGCGCGGGGTGAACGCGAACTGGCGCGGCTCGCCCCAGCGACGCAGCTCGAGGTTGGCGCTCTCGTCGCGCCCGTCGGGGACCGAGGCGTGCAGCAGATTCGGCAGCCCGAGCTGCCATTGCTCGAGCTCGCTCTGCAGCGCCGCCAGCGCCGCTTCCGCCGCCGCGAGGCTCGCGGTGAGCGTCTCGCCTCTGGCGATCAGCGCGCGCACGTCCTCGCCGCGGCCCTTGGCCACCCCGACCGCCCTGGCGCTGGCGTTGCGCTCGGCGCGTAGCCGGTCCACCTCCACCTGCCACGGCTTGCGCTTATCCTCCAGGGCCCTGAGCGCCGTCACATCGAGCGTGTAGCCACGTCGCGCCAGATTGCGCGCCACGGCCTCCGGATCGGTGCGCAACAGCTTCGGATCGATCAAGCTTCAACCTTTCGCTGCGGTCCGGGCCCGCAGGCGCGCGAGTGCCTCGCCGATCTTCACTTCCAGGCCGCGGGGAACGGGGCGATAGTATCGCCGATCCGGCATCTCATCCGGCAGGTAGCGCTCCCCGGCGGCGAAGGCTTCGGGCTCATCGTGCGCGTAACGGTAATCGCGCCCGTAACCTAAGTTCTTCATCAGGCGCGTCGGCGCGTTGCGCAGCCGCAGCGGCACATCCAGCGTGCCGAACTCGCCAACGTCCGCCATCGCCTCGCCCATGGCGACGTACAGCGCGTTGCTCTTGGGCGCGCAGGCGAGATACACCACCGCCGTGGCCACCGCCAGCTCACCTTCCGGGCTCCCGAGGCGCTCGTAAGCCTCCCAGCCATCCAGCGCCAGCGCGAGCGCGCGCGGGTCGGCGAGTCCGATGTCCTCCACCGCCATGCGCGTGACCCGCCGCGCGATATAGCGCGGATCGCAGCCGCCGTCGAGCATGCGGCACAGCCAGTAGAGCGCGGCGTCGGGATCGGTGCCGCGCACCGCCTTGTGCAACGCGGAGATCTGCTCGTAGAACTGATCACCGCCCTTGTCGAAGCGGCGCTGCCCGCCGGAGGCCACTTCCTGCGCCACTGCGAGGGTGAGCCGGCGCGCGGCGCCGCCGGCCTCCATCAGGCCCGCGGCCAGCTCCAGCATGTTGAGCGCCCGGCGCGCATCGCCGTCGGCGGCACGCGCAATGAGATCCACGGCCGCGGCCTCCGCCTGCAGCTGCTCCGTGCCCAGTCCGCGCTGCGGATCGCGCAGCGCCGCCTGCAGCAGCCCGGTGAGGTCCTCCACCGACAGGGGCCGCAACACGTACACGCGTGCGCGCGACAGCAGCGCGCTGATGACTTCGAAGGACGGATTCTCGGTGGTCGCGCCCACGAAGGTGAGCGTGCCGTCCTCCAGGTACGGCAGGAAGGTATCCTGCTGCGCCTTGTTGAAACGGTGCACCTCGTCCAGGAACAGCAGCGTGGGTCGCCCGTCCTGGGCGCGCACGGCGCGCGCCGCTTCCACCGCGGCGCGGATGTCCTTCACCCCGGCCATGACGGCAGACAGTGCGATGAACTGCGCGTTGGAGGCCCGGGCGATGAGCCGCGCGAGCGTGGTCTTGCCGGTGCCCGGCGGGCCCCAGAAGATCAGCGAGTGCAGTTGTCCGGTGGCGATGCTGGCGGACAAGGGTTTGCCGGGGCCCAGCAGGTGTTGCTGGCCGACGAACTCGCCCAGTGAGCGCGGGCGCATCCGGTCCGCGAGCGGTCGCAGCGGATCGTGCTCGCCCGGGTCGTGCGAGGCGCTCACTTGCGGGGGGCGCCGATCACATCCGCGCCCGCGGGCGGGGTGAAGCTCAGCTCGGCCGCAGCCACCGGACCATTGCGCTCGATTTTCTCGAAACTGATGGTCGCGGTCTGGCCGAGTTTGTCCTCGAGGATCATGCGTTTCAGATCCCGGTGCGCGAAGCCGAACAGCGCGCTGCGGAAATCCGCCTCGGCGCCGCGCGGTTCCACCAGCACCCACTCGAGCCCCTCGCGCTGCCCGGCGGGGGTGATGCTGAAGCTCTGGTGCAGGTCCGCCACGCCCGCGAGCAACATGGCCGGAGTGGCCGAGAGAGCGGCGTCGACCGGCTTCACGGTCACCTGCTCGAGGTCGCGGTCGAGAAACCACAGGTTGGTTCCGTCGCAAACCATGAGTTGACCGGCGCTGCCGCCGTGGCCGGGGTCATCGCCGGCGGCCGGGTGCTGCGGATGGATCTCCCAGCTGAACTTCCCCGGGCGCGCCACGATGAGCGTGCCGGTGGCGCGTTCGATTTCGCGGCCATGCGCATCGACGAGCGTCTGCAGGAAGCGCGCCCGCAGCGTCCTGAGACCATCGAGATACCCGTCGAGCGGCGTGGCGGCTGCCTGCGCCGCCGCGATACTCACCAGTGCCACAGCACAGGCAGCGACGCCAGGCAATCCCTCACTCCTCCGGCGGCGCGGGCGCCAGCACATCGCGCGCGCCATTGGTCTGCAGCGGGCCCACGAGCCCCGCCTGCTCCATGCCTTCCAGCAGCCGCGCGGCGCGGTTGTAGCCGATCTTCAGCCGCCGCTGCACGTACGATATGGAGGGCTTGCGCTCGGTCGTCACGATCCGCACCGCCTCGTCGTACAGCGGATCCTGTTCGGCATCCTCGCCGCCGCTGCCGCCCTCGCTCTCGCCCTCCTCCCCCGACAGTCCGGCAATCGGGCCTTTCGGTCCGGACAGCACTTCCTCGATGTAGCTCGGCGGCTGCGGGGTCTTCAGCGCTTCCACCACGCGGTGCACTTCCTGGTCGGATACGAACGCGCCGTGCACGCGCGTGGGGAGCGAGGTGCCCGGGGGCAGATACAGCATATCGCCGTGCCCGAGCAGCGTCTCCGCCCCCATCTGGTCGAGAATGGTGCGCGAGTCGACCCGCGCCGAAACCTGGAAGGCGATGCGGCAGGGGATATTCGCCTTGATGAGCCCGGTGATCACATCGACCGAGGGTCGCTGGGTCGCCAGCACCAGGTGAATGCCCGAAGCGCGCGCCTTCTGCGCCAGGCGCGTGATGAGCTCCTCCACTTTCTTGCCGACGATCATCATGAGATCGGCGAACTCATCGACCACCACCACCACGTAGGGGAGCGGCGCCAGGTCCAGGATCAGGGTCTGATCGATGCTCGGGTCGTTGGCGGCCCGCAGCAGCATCACCGGATCGCGGATCGGCCTGCCGACGTCGCTGGCATCCTTCACCCGCCGGTTGAAGCCGGCGATGTTGCGCACGCCGAGCGCCGCCATGAGCTGGTGGCGGCGATCCATCTCGGCCACGCACCAGCGCAGCGCGTTGGCGGCCTGTTTCATGTCGGTCACGACCGGCGCCAGCAGATGCGGGATGCCCTCGTACACCGAGAGCTCGAGCATCTTCGGGTCGATCATGATGAGACGCACGTGCTCGGCGGTGGACTTGTAGAGGAGCGAGAGCACCATGGCGTTGAGCGCGACCGACTTGCCCGAGCCGGTGGTGCCCGCGATCAGCAGATGCGGCATGCGCGAGAGGTCGGCGACCACCGGCTGGCCGCCGATGTCCTTGCCGAGCGCCAGGGCGAGCGGCGAGTGCATCTCGTCGTAGGCTCGCGAGCGGATGATCTCCCCGAGCGTGACCACCTCGCGCTTCTCGTTGGCGATCTCCAGCCCCATCACGCTCTTGCCCGGAATGACCTCCACCACGCGCACGCTCAGCACCGACAGCGCGCGCGCCAGGTCCTTGGCGAGCGCCGTGATCTGGCTCGCCTTCACGCCCGGCGCCGGCCGCAGCTCGAAGCGCGTGACCACCGGACCCGGTTGCACCGCCACCACCTCCGCCTCGATGGTGAAGTCCTTGAGCTTCATCTCCACCAGCCGCGACAGCGCCTCGAGCGCCTCGGCGGAATACAGCGGCTCGCGCGGCGGCGGATCGTCCAGCAGCTTCAGGGGCGGCAGCTCGCTCGCCTTGGGCGGATCGAACAGCGGCACCTGGCGCTCGCGCTCGACGCGCGCGCTTCTCTCGAGCAGCGGCAGCGGCGGCTCGATGCGCGGTGGCGAGCGCGTGGCGGATCTCTTCTGCTCGCTCTCCATCGCCTCCTTGCGCGCCTGGCGCCGCTCGCGCCCGGCGGCCACATCGCGCGCCGCGGCCCAGCGGCTGCGCAAGCGGCCGATGGCGGCCCAGCTGAGCGCGCCCAGGCGGTCCATGATGGTGAGCCAGGAGACGCCGAAGGCGAGCGACAGGCCCGCCATCCAGGCGGCGAGCATCACCAGCGTGGCGCCGAGAAAATCCAGCCCCGCAACCAGGCCCCCGCCCACCACGCTCCCCACCACGCCGCCGGCCGTCTGCCGCAGTGCCCCGGGCTGCCAGTGCAGCGTCGTGAGCCCGCAGCTCGCCACCAGCACCAGCACGAACCCCGCGATGCGCACCAGGGTGTTGGCGCGCGAGACCCCTTGCGTCTTCATGCGACGCTGCAGGCCCCAGCACGCCGCCGCCAGCACCAGCGGGAACAGGAACGCCGGGCGCCCGAAGAGAAAAAACAGCACGTCGGCGAGCCACGCGCCGATCACGCCGATACGGTTGCGCACCGGGGCGGAATTGCCGGTGAAGGAAAATCCGGGGTCATCGGGGCTGTAGGTGAGCAGCGCGATGAGCAGCACCAGCGCCACGATACCCAGCGCGATGATGGCGCTCTCGCGCAGGCCGCGGGTCACGGCCGACGTATAGCGCGCAGCCGCGCGTGCCGACGCAGAGGTTTCAGCCAATCCCATGATTCTCCGTCTTAAGATAGACGGCTGCCATTATAGGGCTTGGTACCATGCAGTGAATCAAATCGGGAGCCCCATGACGACCACCCGGCACGCTCGCCTGATCATCCTGGGCTCGGGACCTGCGGGCTACAGCGCCGCAGTCTATGCCGCGCGCGCCAATCGCGCGCCGCTGCTGATCAGCGGCGTGGAGCAGGGCGGACAGCTCATGACGACCACCGACGTCGACAACTGGCCGGGCGATGTCGAGGGTCTGCAGGGCCCGGCGCTCATGGAGCGCATGCGGCGCCACGCCGAGCGTTTCGCCACCGAGATCGTGAACGACCACGTGCAGGCCGTGGACCTCGGCGTGCGGCCCTTCAGGCTGCGCGGCGACGCCGGCAGTTACAGCTGCGATGCGCTGATCATCGCCACCGGCGCGACGGCCCGCTACCTGGGGCTGCCCTCGGAGGAGCGCTTCCGTGGCCGTGGCGTCTCGGCGTGCGCCACCTGCGACGGCTTCTTCTTTCGCGACCAGCGCGTCGCGGTGGTGGGCGGCGGCAACACCGCGGTCGAGGAGGCGCTGTACCTGTCGCACATCGCGCAGCACGTCACGCTCGTGCACCGGCGCGACAAGCTGCGCGCGGAGAAGATCCTGCAGCAGCGGTTGTTTCGCGAAGTGACCGCCGGCAAGGTGTCGGTGATCTGGAACCACACGGTCGATGAGGTGCTGGGCGACGAGCATGGCGTGAGCGGCGTGCGTCTGCGCCCGCTCCCCGCTGGCGCAGCACAGGCGCTCGCCGTGAGCGGCCTGTTCGTCGCCATCGGCCACACCCCCAACACGGCCCTGTTCGCGGGACAGCTCGCCATGCGCGCCGGCTACCTCACCGTGCGCAGCGGGCTCGATGGCGAGGCCACCGCCACCAGCGTGGCGGGTGTGTTTGCGGCCGGGGACGTCGCCGACCACGTGTACCGCCAGGCCGTCACCTCGGCGGGCGCCGGCTGCATGGCGGCGCTCGATGCGGACCGCTATCTCGAGAGCCTCGAGGCGCCGGCGCACGGCTAGATCAGCGACTGCCATGCCCACCGACACGGCCGAATTCCTGCGCAGCATCCACCAGCTCGAGCCGCAGCAGTGGAATGCGCTGGGCGCGCAGCGCAATCCCTTCACACGCCACGAGTTCCTGGCGGCGCTCGAGCGCACGCACTGCGTGGGTGCGGGCAGCGGTTGGGAACCGCGCTACCTCGCCCTGCACGATGACCGCGGGCTCGCGGCGGCGGCGGCGGCGTTCGTCAAGACCCACTCGTTCGGTGAGTTCGTGTTCGACTTTGCCTGGGCGCGCGCCTACGAGCGCGTGGGCCGCCGTTACTATCCGAAGCTCACGCTCGCCGCGCCGTTCACGCCCGCGACCGGACCGCGCCTGCTGGTGCGCGCCGACCTGGATCGCAACGCGCTCGCCGCGCGCCTGCTCGAGCATCTGGAAGAGCACGCCGCGAGTCACGGATTGTCCGGGGTGCATGCGCTGTTTCTGGATGAGCCGGCGCGTGCGGCCTGCGCACAGCGCGGCTGGCTGTTGCGCCGCGACTGCCAGTTTCACTGGTGCAATCGCGGTTACGCGAGCTTCGATGACTACCTGGGCACCTTCACCGCCGAGAAGCGCAAGAAGGCGCGTCGCGAGCGCCGCCGCGTCGCGGATGCGGGCGTGCGCTTCGAGACGCGCTTCGGCGGCGAGCTCGACGAGCCGCTCCTCGACCGTATCTATGACCTGCACCGCGACACTTTCGTGCGCCACGGGCACGAGCCGTATCTGACGCGCGCGTTCTTCAGCGCGGTGGCGCGCGCGCTGCCGGAATCCCTGATGGTGAAGCTCGCCGTGCACGGACGCGCGGTGGTGGCGGCCGCGATCTTCTTCTGCTGCGAGGAGGCGCTTTTCGGTCGCTACTGGGGGGCGGCCGCCGATTACCACAGCCTGCATTTCGAGGCGTGCTATCACCAGGGAATCGAGTTCTGCATCGAGCGCCGCATCGCGCGTTTCGAGCCCGGCACCCAGGGCGAGCACAAGGTGAGCCGCGGATTCGAGCCCGCCATCACCTGGTCCGCGCACTACATCGCCGATCGGCAGTTCCGCGCCGCCATTGCCGAGTACCTGGCGCGCGAAGCCGCGGCGGTGCAGGCCTACGCGCTGCAGGTGCAGGGGCACGTTCCCTATCGCGGCCGGCGCACCACCGGGCGGCTGTGAAGACCATCACCTGGCTGTCGGCGCAGGACGCGCCGGAGTGGTTCCCGCCGCTCGAGCAGGCGCTGGAAGAGCCGAGCGGGTTGCTGGCGGCCGGTGGCGACCTGTCGCCCGAGCGCCTCATCGCCGCCTACCGGCGTGGGATCTTTCCGTGGTACTCGCCGGGTCAGCCGGTGCTGTGGTGGTCGCCCGATCCGCGCGCGGTGCTGTTCCCCGAGGAATTTCACTGCACCCGCAGCCTCGCCAAGACGCTGCGCAACGGCGGCTTCGGTTACTCGATGGATCGGGACTTCGCCGCCGTCATCGACGGCTGCGCCGCACCGCGCGCGGCAAGCCCCGGCACCTGGATCACCTGCGACATGCGTGCCGCCTACCTCGAGCTGCACCGCCTCGGGCACGCCCACAGCATCGAGATCTGGCGGGGCGCGGAGCTGCTGGGCGGTCTGTACGGCGTGCGCCTGGGAGGGGTGTTCTTCGGCGAGTCGATGTTCAGCCGCGCACGGGATGCCTCCAAGGCCGCACTCGCGCACCTGGTCGCGGTGTGCCGGCGCAACACACTCGCGGTGATCGATTGCCAGCTGCCCTCGCGCCACCTCACGAGTCTCGGCAGCCGCACCATTCCACGCAGCCAGTTCCAGGCCCTGCTGCGCGAGCACGTGCGCATGCCGTCAGCGGCGCTCGCACCCCCGTGAGGCGCACGGCCGCAAATTGCCAGGGGAGCGCGCTTTGTGCTCCAATTCGCGCCCCCGAGCCGGTAAGGGTGGTATGTCCAAAGAAGACGCGATCCAGATGGAAGGCGAGGTCGTCGAGACCCTGCCCAATACGACTTTCCGGGTGAAACTGAAGAATGGCCACGTGGTGACCGCGCACATCTCCGGCAAGATGCGCAAAAACTACATCCGCATCCTGACCGGGGACGCGGTCACGGTGGAGATGACCCCCTACGACCTGAGCAAGGGCCGCATCGTCTATCGCGGCCGCTGAAAAACCACCCCGCTCGGGAACCGGCGCGCAGGCGCACCGGCACAGGATCCGCTCTCAGGCCGGCACGGCCGGCAGCTGCGCCGGCTCGTACTGCAGCGCCAGCCGCGTGCCATCCTCTGAAACCGACACGCGCACGTGCCCGCCGCCGGCGAGCCGGCCAAACAGCAGCTCCTCGGCCAGCGGGCGCTTGATGTGCTCCTGGATGGTGCGCGCCATGGGCCGGGCACCCATCTTCGGGTCGTAGCCTTCCTTGGCGATCCAGCGCCGCGCGGCATCGTCGAGCGTGATGGTGACCCCCTTCTGCTCGAGCTGCATCTCCACTTCGACGATCAGCTTGTCGACCACGCGCTCGATGGTGGGCGGGTCGAGCGAGGCGAACTGGATGACGGCATCGAGGCGGTTGCGGAACTCGGGGCTGAAAATGCGCCGGATCGCCTCCAGGCCGTCGCTCGCGTTATCGGCGTGCGTGAAGCCGATGGACGGGCGCGCCATCTCGAGCGCGCCGGCGTTGGTCGTCATCACGATGATCACGTGGCGGAAGTCCGCCTTGCGGCCGTTGTTGTCGGTCAGGGTGCCGTGATCCATCACCTGCAGCAGCAGGTTGAACACATCGGGGTGCGCCTTCTCGACCTCATCGAGCAGCAACACGCAGTGCGGATGCTTGGTGATCGCCTCGGTGAGCAGGCCGCCCTGATCGAAGCCCACGTAGCCGGGCGGCGCGCCGATCAGGCGCGAGACGGTGTGGCGCTCCATGTACTCGGACATGTCGAAGCGCAGGAACTCCACGCCCATGGAGATCGCCAGCTGCCGCGTGACCTCGGTCTTGCCGACACCGGTGGGCCCGGCAAACAGGAAACTGCCGACCGGCTTGCGCGCCTCGCCCAGGCCCGAGCGCGCCATCTTGATGGCGGCGGAGAGCGCCTCGATCGCCTTGTCCTGCCCGAAGATCACCAGTTTCAGGTTGCGCTCGAGGTTCTTGAGGATCTCACGGTCGGAGGTCGAGACGTTCTTGGCCGGAATGCGCGCCATGCGCGCCACGACGTCCTCGATGTGGCGCACCTCCACGGTCGCCTCGCGCTCGGCGACGGGCTTCAGCCGCGCGCGCGCGCCGGCCTCATCGACCACGTCGATGGCCTTGTCGGGCAGATGCCGCTCGTTGATGTGCCGCGCGGCCAGCTCGGCCGCCGCGCGCAGCGCATCGTCCGCATAGGTGATGCCGTGATGCTCCTCGAAGCGCGGCTTGAGTCCGAACAGAATGTCGATCGTTTCCGCCACCGACGGTTCCACCACGTCGATCTTCTGGAAACGCCGCGCCAGGGCGTGGTCCTTCTCGAAGATGCCGCGGTACTCGTTATAGGTGGTGGAGCCGATGCAGCGGATCTCGCCGTTGGTGAGCACCGGCTTGATGAGATTGGAGGCGTCCATCACGCCGCCGGAGGCGGCGCCGGCGCCGATGACGGTGTGGATCTCATCGATGAACAGGATCGCGCCGGGGAGCTTCTTCAGCTCGGTGATCACGCCCTTCAAGCGCTTCTCGAAATCGCCGCGGTACTTGGTGCCGGCGATCAGCGCGCCCATGTCGAGCGCGAAAATGGTGCAGTCGGACAGCACCTCGGGCACCTTGCCCTCGACGATCAGGCGCGCCAGCCCTTCGGCGATCGCGGTCTTGCCGACGCCGGCCTCACCGACGTAGAGCGGATTGTTCTTCCGGCGGCGGCACAGGATCTCGATGGTGCGCTCGACCTCCAGCTTGCGGCCGATGAGCGGGTCGATGCGCCCGTCCTGGGCCAGGCGATTGAGATGGGTGGTGTACTTCTCGAGCGCGCTGCCGCCCTCGCCGTCGCGTTCGCCGTCCCCGGCAGTCTCCTCCTTGTCGGTCTTCTCCTCGGCGATCTTGGAGAGGCCGTGGGAGATGTAGTTGACGGCATCCAGGCGCGTGACGTGCTGGCGGTTGAGCAGGAACACCGCGTGGCTCTGCTTTTCGCTGAAGATCGCAACCAGCACGTTGCTCACGCCCACCTCCTTCTTGCCGCTCGACTGCACGTGAAAGACCGCGCGTTGCAGCACCCGCTGGAACCCGAGCGTCGGCTGCACTTCACGTTCCTCGCCCTCCTCGAGCCGCGGGGTCGAGGAGTCGATGTGCTCCTTCAGCTCCTGTTTGAGCTTGATGGTGTCCGCGCCGCAGGCGCGCAGCACTTCGCGCACCTTGGGGGTGTCGAGGATCGCGAGCAGCAGGTGCTCGACCGTCAGGTACTCGTGACGCGCCTCGCGCGCCTGGTGGAACGCGTCGTTGAGACAGTACTCGAGCTCGTTGGACAGCACTTTAGACGGACCTTTCAGGTTGAGCGTTCAGGGCAAACCGTTCCCCGTGTGAGCACAGCGGCCTCAGGCCTCTTCCAGCGTGCACATGAGCGGGTGCTGGTGGTCCCGCGCATACGTCGTCACCTGCGCCACCTTAGTTTCAGCGATCTCGTATGTGAAGACCCCACAGACCCCCTTACCCCGGGTGTGGACCTCGAGCATGATGCGCGTTGCCGTCGGGCGGTTCAGCGCGAAGAACTTTTCCAGCACATCGACCACAAACTCCATGGGGGTGTAGTCATCGTTCAGGAGCACAACCCGGTACAGCGGCGGCTGTTTGACCTTCGGCTGCGCCTCCTCGACGACGACGCCGGTGTCGGGGCGGAGCGGATGCGGATCGGGCATGACTGCTTTATAGGGGTCGCGAAACGGCAACACAAGCCTGTCGGAATGGGTGATAGTTACTCCTGCAGAAACAATCGCTTGAGAGCGCAAGCACCACACCCGTATGATTGCGCCGCCGCATCCTCCCCCGGCGCGCCGGCGCGTGCGCATCGGGGCCCGCGGGTGAGGAGCCCGGAGGACTACCATTAAGCTCATGCCGGTCAGCCCATGAACGCCGCTTCCTGGCTCGACGCTCTGCCGGCGGGCGATCGCTGGCGCGCGCGGCTGCTGCGCGATGGGCCACGCATTGCCACCTGGATCCTCGTGATCGCGCTCGCCGTGCAGGCCGCGCTGATCCTGACCGATCTGGCCGCCGCCGGCCGCAGCGGCGCCGGTGCCGGCGTGCGCCACGCGCCGCTGCGCTCCCGACTGCTCGACCTGGCGGCCATCACCAATGCCCACCTGTTCGGCGCGGCGCCGGCCCTGAAGCAGGAGGGGGCCGACGCCCCGCAGACGAGCATGCCACTGGTGCTGACCGGAATCATCGCCGGCAATGATCCGCAAAACGGCCTCGCGATCCTCGGACAGAACGCACAAACCGCGAAAGTGTATGCGGTCGGAGACGGCGTTCCCGGGGGGGCGAAGCTGCACTCGGTCTACAACGATCGGGTGGTGATCGATCGCGACGGACGGCTCGAGTCCCTGTCCCTGCCGCGCCAGATGAACGCGGGTAACGCCCCGCCGCCCTCGAGCGCCGCGCTGCCGAGCGAGAACCCGGCGATCGAGCGCATGCGCCGCATGATCAGCGAGCAACCGGGGCTGCTCGCGGATGTGCTGCGGCCGCAGGCGGTGCTCGACCCTGCCAGCCACCGCATGAACGGTTTCCGGGTGTACCCGGGGCGCAACCGCGCCGCGTTCATGCGCTTAGGGCTGCGCCCCGGGGACCAGGTGACGGCGATCAACGGCACGCCGCTGGATGATCGCGAGCGCGGCGAGCAGATCCTGCGCACCCTGGGCAGCTCGAGCGAGGCGCGCGTCACGCTCATTCGCGGCGGCCAGCAGCAGGATCTCACTTTGAATATCGCCCAGGTTGCGCAGGAAGCGGAGGGCCTGGCGGCGGCGCCACCGCCGCCGGCCGGGGCGATCGGGGCGGTGCCCCCGGCGGCCGACCAGCCGCCGATGCCCATGCCGCCGATGCCGCCGCCCGCCGAGGTGCCCGGCGGCGACAGCAGCCAGTAGCCGCACCGGCGCGCTTTTTCGGGGGTAGATGCAGTGACAGGCTTTCGTTCATTTGCCGTGTGCGCGCTGGCGGTGCTGACGGCGGCGTCGCTCGCCTCCGCGCAGCAGGCGCAGCGCATCACCCCCAACTTCAAGGACGCCGACATCACGCAGATCGCCGAGGCGGTCAGCGCCGCGACCGGCAAGAACTTCATCATCGATCCGCGCGTGCGCGCGCAGGTGACCATGCTGTCCTCGACCGCACTGTCGCCGGCGGCGTTCTACGAGGCGTTCCTGTCCATCCTGCAGGTGTACGGCTTCATCGCCGTGCCGGCCGGGGACGTGGTCAAGATCCTCCCCGATGCCAATGCGCGCCAGATTCCCTCCATCGACCTGCCCGACCACGTGAGCGCCACCTCGGACGAGATCGTGACCCAGGTGATCGACGTGAAGAACGTGAGCGCGGCGCAGCTGGTGCCGATCCTGCGGCCGATGATCCCGCAGTATGGTCATCTCGCCGCCTACCCCTCGTCCAATATCCTGATCATCTCCGACCGCGCCGGTAACGTGAATCGCATGATGCGCATCATCCGCCGCATCGACCAGGTCGCGAACCAGGACCCGGAAATCGTGCCGCTGCAGAATGCCTCGGCGTCCGAGATCGTGCGCGTGGTGAACTCCTTCTACCAGGGGGCGGCGGCCATCGAAGGCGTCGCCGTGAAGGTGGTCGCGGACGAGCGCTCCAACAGCGTGCTGATCGGCGGCGATCAGGCGCAGCGGCTGCGCATCCGCGCGCTCATCGCGCACCTGGACACCCCGCTCGAGGCGGGCGGCGACACCCGCGTACGTTACCTGCACTATGCGAACGCGGAGAAGATCGCCCCGAAACTCAAGGAGCAGATCACCGGCATCACCCAGGCGGCCCCGGGCGCGACCGGGACGGGCGCGCAGGCCTCGCCGCTGGCGCAGGCGGAGAAGAACGCCATGGTGTGGGCGGATCCGACCAACAACGCGCTGGTGATCACCGCGCCGCCGAAGATCATGCGCGCGGTGATGGACATCGTCGACAAGCTCGACATCCGCCGCCCGCAGGTGCTGGTCGAGGCGATCATCGCCGAGGTCGACGTCGACAAGAGTGCCGAGCTGGGTATCAACTGGGCGGCGTTCTCCAAGGGGGACAACGTCCCCGCCGGCAGCTTCGTGAGTCCGGTCGGCGGCACCAGCATCGTGGATCTGGCGGGCGCGATCCAGAACCCCGCCAATGTCTCCACCGCGCTGCTGCAGGGCACCACCATCGGCATCGGCCGCATCGCCGGCACCGGGGTGAACTTCGCCGCCATGGTGCGCGCCATCCGCGGCGACACCAACACCAATGTCGTCGCCACACCCTCGGCGGTGACCATGGACAACCAGGAAGCGGAGCTGAAGGTGGCGCAGGAAGTCCCGTTCGTCACCGGCCAGTTCACCAACACCACGGCGGTCACCGGTGGCAGCGTCAATCCGTTCCAGACGATTCAGCGCCAGGAAGTCGGCACCATCCTCAAGGTGACGCCCACCATCTCTGCTGAAGGGACGTCGGTGATGCTCAAGATCTCGATCGAGAGCTCGAGCATCGGTCAGAAGCCCGCCGGCGCGGTCGACCTGGTCACCAACAAGCGCACCATCACCACCACGGTGCTCATCGAGGACGGCGGCGTGGTGGTGCTCGGCGGGCTGATCGAGGACAACAGCGTCAAGGGTGAGCAGCGCGTGCCCTACCTCGGCAACATTCCGCTCATCGGGCTGCTGTTCAAGACGCGCAACGCCACCTCGACCAAGAACAACCTCATCCTGTTCATCCGCCCGAAGATCCTGCGCGATCCGGCGCAGGCGGCGTTCGAGACGGACCTCAAGTACAACTACATGATGGATCAGCAGAAGGACCTCAGCCGGCGCGAGGCCCTGCCCCTGCTGCCGGGCGTGTCGCGCGGCAAGCTCGAGCCGCCGCCGCCGCCGCCGAAGCCCGGCAACCCGACGCCCGCACCCGAGAGCGGCGCGGCACCTGAGGGCGCGGCCCCCGCCCCGCAGTCGTCCCCTCCACCGGCACCCCCGCCACAGGGCAAGCCATGAGCGATGTCGAGGGCGCACCCGAGCGGCGCCTGTCCTTTGCGTTCGCCAAGCGCCATGGCGTGCTCGTCAACCGCGTGGTCGACGGCGTGGCCGAATGCACCTACCGCGATACCGCCTCCCCGCAGGCGCTCGCCGAAGTGCGCCGCTACCTGCGCCGCTCGCTCAAGCTCGAGCGCGTGCCGGATGCGCAGTTCGATGAGCTGCTGCGCCACGCCTACGAGGCCGGCTCGGATGCGATGCAGGCGGTCGAGGGGCTCGATGACACCACCGATCTTGCGCACCTCGCGCAGGAGCTGCCCGAGCAGGCGGACCTGCTGGACAGCGAGGACGACGCCCCGATCATCCGCCTGATCAACGCGGTGCTCACCCAGGCGGTCAAGGAGAACGCCTCCGATATCCACGTCGAGCCGTTCGAGAACCGCCTGGTGGTGCGCTTTCGCGTCGACGGCGTGCTGCGCGAGGTGCTGCAGTCGCGGCGCGCGGTGGCGCCGCTGGTGGTGTCGCGCATCAAGGTGATGTCGCGGCTCGACATCGCCGAGAAGCGCCTGCCGCAGGACGGACGCATCAGCCTGAAGATCGCCGGCCGAGCGGTCGACGTACGCGTGTCCACCATCCCCTCGGGACACGGCGAGCGCGTGGTGCTGCGTATCCTCGACAAGCAGGCCGGCAAGCTCGACCTCGACTCCCTCGGCATGGATACGCGCACCCAGCAGCTCATCGACGAGCTGATCCACAAACCGCACGGGATCCTGCTGGTCACCGGACCCACCGGCTCGGGCAAGACCACCACGCTGTACGCCGGGCTCGAGCGCCTCAACGACAACACGCGCAACATCATGACGGTCGAGGACCCGATCGAGTACTACATCGACGGCATCGGGCAGACCCAGGTGAACACCAAGGTGGAGATGACCTTCGCCCGCGGCCTGCGCGCCATCCTGCGCCAGGACCCCGATGTGGTCATGATCGGCGAAATCCGCGACCTCGAGACCGCGCAGATCGCGGTACAGGCGAGCCTCACCGGCCACCTGGTGCTCTCGACGCTGCACACCAACACCGCCGCGGGCGCCATCACGCGTCTGCGCGACATGGGGATCGAGCCGTTCCTGCTGTCCTCGAGCCTGATAGGGGTGTTGGCACAGCGCCTGGTGCGCGTGCTGAGCCCCGACAGCAAGCAGCCCTTCCAGGCGGGTGAGTACGAGCGCCGGCTCCTCAACCTGCGTGCGGATGAGCCCTTGCCCACGCTGTACCGGCCGGGGCGGGACGCCACCGGCGGCTATCGCGGCCGCTCGGGCATCTACGAGCTGATCGTGGTCGATGACCCCATGCGCACCATGATTCACGACGGCGTCTCCGAGCAGGAGGTCGAGCGCCACGCACGCCTCAGCACACCCTCGATCCGCGACGACGGCCGCGCCAAGGTGCTGCGCGGCGAGACCACCATCGAGGAAGTGTTGCGTGTCACGCGCGAAGATTGAAACCGCCGTGCCCGCGACTTGATGGGCGCGTTCGAATACACCGCCCTCGATGCCGGCGGCCGCGAGCGCAAGGGCATCCTCGAAGGCGACACGCCGCGCCAGATCCGCCAGCAGCTGCGCGAGCAGCAGCTGCTGCCGGTCTCGGTCACCGAGGTCGCGCAAAAGGAAGCCCGGCGCCAGCGCTCCTTCAGCTTCGCCCGGCGCGTCTCGCCTGCGGACCTGTCGCTGTTCACCCGGCAGCTGGCCACACTGACGCGCGCCGGCTTGCCGCTGGAGGAGGCGCTGCTCGCGGTTTCGCAGCAGACCGAGAAGCCGCGCGTGCAGAGCATCGTGCTCGGCGTGCGCGCGCGCGTCATGGAGGGCCACACCCTCGCCGACGGCTTCGCGGAATTCCCGCGCGTCTTTCCGGAGATCTATCGCGCCACCGTGGCGGCGGGCGAGCAGGCCGGGCACCTGGACGACGTGCTCGAGCGGCTGGCCGACTACACCGAGAGCCGCGAGCAGATCCGCCAGAAGGTGCTGGCGGCGATGCTCTATCCCATCGTGCTGACGGTGATGTGCTTCGGCATCGTGTCGCTGCTGCTGGTGTTCGTGGTGCCCAAGGTGGTGGCGGTGTTCGAGACCAGCAAGGCCAAGCTGCCGCTGATCACCCGCGTCCTGATCGCAACCAGCGGCTTCTTCCGCGCCTATGGGCTGTACCTGGCCGCCGCGGCCGTCATCGCCTTCGTGCTGTTCCGGCGCTGGCAGCGCAACCCGGCGGCGCGACGTCGCTATCATCGCTTGCAGCTGCGCCTGCCGCTGCTCGGTAAGCTGACGCGCGGCTTCAACACCGCGCGCTTCACGCGCACCTTCAGCATCCTCTCGGCCAGCTCCGTGCCGGTGCTCGAGGCGTTGCGCATCGCAGGCGAAGTGGTCACCAACCTGCCGATGCGCGATGCGGTGGCGGACGCGGCCGCGCGGGTGCGCGAGGGCGCCCCGATCGGGCGCTCGCTCGGGCTCAGCCGCATGTTCCCGCCCATGACCATTCACCTCATTTCCAGCGGCGAGTCGAGCGGGCAGCTGGAGAACATGCTCGAGCGGGCCGCGATCAGCCAGGAACGTGAGCTCGACGGGCTGCTGTCCGCCCTGGTGGGGCTGCTGGGTCCGCTGCTGATCATTGTCATGGGCCTGTTCGTCATGGGCATCGTTTTTGCAATGCTGCTGCCCATCTTCCAGATGAACCAGCTGATCCACTGAAGCTGGGGCGGCCGTTCGCGGCCCAAACGCGGCACCGGTTCACAGACTGCACGGGCAGCGTTGCAGTTGTCGGGTGATCTGTTTTAAGTTCGCGCCGTCCAATTCCCGCAGGCCGTCCCGCATGAGCGAGAAGCCGGAATCAGAGGAATTCGAAGACGAGGAAGCCGACGAGCCTGTTGCGGAGGACGGCGACGTCGATCTTGATCAGGTCATCAAGGATCTCGATCTCGCCAAGCGCCGCGGCCAGAAGGTCGGTGACCCGGCCTGGCGCCGGCTCGAGCGGCTGCTCGAGGACAAGCACACCGCCGAGCTCACCAGCGATTTCGAGGATTACGAGATCGGCGACGACGGCGATACGCCGCGCCGGGGCCGCCGCAAGCCGCGTCAGTGAAAGTCCCGCGAGCGCGTCAGCAGCTCGCCCAGCAGCGCCGAGCGATCGATGAGCCGCCGCGCGATGAGATGCGTGACGCCGTCCTGCCGCTGCAGCTCACCGTGCACCTCGAGCAGGCGTGACTCGATGAGTGCGCGTCGCTGCGCGCGCCCCACCCGCTCCCACACGATCACGTTCACCTGGCCACTCTCGTCCTCGAGAGTGAGAAAGGTGACGCCGCTCGCGGTGGCGGGGCGCTGGCGCATGAGCACGATGCCGGCGGTGCGCACCGCCGCGCCATGACGCGCGCCCGTCAGCTCGCTCGCAGGCAGCAGCGCTGCCGCGGCCAAGCGCTCGCGCAGCAGCGCCAGCGGATGCCTTCCGAGCGTGAGCCCGAGGGAGGCGTAGTCCGCCGCAATGCCCTCGGCTTCGGAAGGCGCGGCGAGCAGCGGCCGGCCCTCCTCCAGATCGGCACGGCGTGCGGGCGCAAACTGGAGCGGCATGGGGCGCTCGCGGGCAGCGACTTCCCAGAAGGCGAGATACCGGTTGCCGCTCAGGCAAGCCAACGCTCCGGCCGCGGCCAGAGCCTCGAGGTCGCCGCGGTCGAGCGCCGCGCGGGCGGCCAGATCCGACACGCTCGCAAAGGGCCGCTGGGTGCGCGCCGCGAGCAGCCGCATCACACCCGCCTGTGACAGGGATTTCACCAGCCGCATGCCAAGCCGCAGCGCCGGTTCCCCGTCCGCGCGCCGCTCGAGCGTCGCATCCCACTCGCTCACGCAGGCATCCACCGCCCGCACCTCGACGCCGTGGGCGCGCGCGTCGCGCACCAGCTGCGCCGGCGCATAGAACCCCATGGGCTGACTGTTGAGCAGCGCGCAGGTGAAGGCCGCGGGCTCGTAGCACTTGAGCCAGGCGGAGTCGTACACCAGCAGCGCGAAGCTTGCCGCGTGCGAGAGCGGGAAGCTGTATTCGCCGAAGCCGAGCATCTGCTGGTAGATGCGCTGCGCGAACTCCTGCGGATAGCCATTGGCGTGCATCCCCTCGAGCAGCCGCTCGCGAAACGGATCGAGCCCCCCGGTCCTCTTCCAGGCGCCCATCGCGCGGCGCAGCGCGTCCGCCTCCCCCGGGGAGAAGCCCGCCGCCACGATCGCAATCTTCATCACCTGCTCCTGGAAGATCGGCACGCCGAGGGTACGCTGCAGCACCTCGCGTACCTCTTCACTCGGATACTCCACGGGCTCCGCGCCGCAGCGGCGTCGCAGATACGGGTGCACCATGTCGCCCTGGATGGGGCCCGGGCGCACGATCGCCACCTCGATGACGAGATCGTCGTAACAGCGCGGCTTCAGGCGCGGCAGCATGGCCATCTGGGCGCGCGACTCGATCTGGAACACGCCGATGGTGTCGGCACGCGAGATCATGTCGTAAACCTTCGGATCCTCGGCCGGCAGCTGCCCGAGCGCGTGACGGGTGCCGCGGTAGTCGTTGACGAGCGTGAAGGCGCGCTTGAGCGCCGTCAGCATCCCGAGCGCCAGCAGATCCACTTTCAGCAGCTTGAGATCGTTGAGGTCGTCCTTGTCCCACTGCACCACGGTGCGCTCCGGCATGGCCGCGTTCTCGATGGGCACCAGCTCCTCGAGCAGCCCTTCCGAGATCACGAAGCCGCCGACGTGCTGCGACAGATGGCGCGGAAAACCCGGGAAGGCCACCAGCTCGCTCGCCAGCGGCAAGAGCCGCGCGAGCCAGGGACTCGAGGGATCGAAGCCGGCGTCGCGCACGCGTGGCACGATCGCCGCGCTCCCATCCCACCATTGCATGACCCTCGCCAGCCGGCCGCTGTCGGCGGCACCGAGGCCAAAGGCCTTGGCGAGGTCGCGCAGCGCGCTGCGCGGCCGGTACATGATGACGGTCGCGGCGAGCGCGGCGCGCTCGCGACCGTACTTGCGATAGACGTACTGCAGCACCTCCTCGCGCCGCTCGTGCTCGAAATCGATGTCGATGTCGGGCGGCTCGTTGCGCTCGCGCGAGATGAAGCGCTCGAACAGCAGCGCCGCGCCGCGCTGCGGGTCCACCGAGGTCACCCCCAGGCAGTAGCACACGCGCGAGTTCGCCGCCGAGCCCCTGCCCTGACACAGAATCCCCTGACGGCGCGCGTAGGCGACGATGTCCTGAACGGTGAGGAAGTAAGGCTCGTAGCGCAGCTCGGCAATGAGCGCGAGCTCGTGCTCGATGGCGGTGCGCTCGCTCTCCGGCACGCCGCCCGGCCAGCGCCAGCGCGCACCCTCGTACGTGAGCCGGCGCAGGTAAGAAGCCGGGGTCTGCCCCGGCGGCACGAGCTCGCGGGGATACTCATAGCGCAGCTCATCGAGCGAGAAGCTGCACTGCAGCGCAAGCTCCACCGCCGCCTCGAGCAGCTCGCGCGGATACAGCCGTGCGAGACGCGCGCGCTCGCGCAGATAGCGCTCACCGTTGGCGTACAGCCGCAAGCCGGCTTGCGCGATCGGCACCTTGAGGCGAATCGCGGTCAGGGCATCCTGCAATCGCCGCCGCGCCCGCACGTGCATGTGGACGTCGCCGCTGGCGAGGAGCGGCACCCCGCACTGCGCACCGATCTGCGCCAGCGCGGCCAGGCGCTCGCGATCGCTGCCCTCGCGCAGCAGCTCGACCGCGATCCTGACCCTGTCGGGGAAACGCCCGGCGAGCCAGCGCAGCTGCTCCGGCGAGGGCCGTGCTGCAGGCAGCCACAGGATGAAGCACTGCTCGAGGCCCGCTGCCTCGAGCTCGGCGCGCGTAATCGAGTAGTGTCCCTTGCCGGCCGCGCGCCGGCCGCGGGTGATGAGGCGGCACAGCCGTCCGTAGCCGCGCCGGTCGATGGCGAGCGCGACCAGCTTGAGCCCGCAGACCAGGCGAAACTCCGAGCCGATGATGAGCTTCAGGCGCCGATCCTGCGCCGCCATGTGCGCCCGCACCACGCCGGCGACCGAGCACTCGTCGGTGATCGCGAGCGCGGCGTAGCCGAGTGAGTCCGCCTGCTCCACCAGCTCGTGCGGATGCGAGGCGCCGCGCAGGAAGGTGAAGTTGGACAGGCAATGCAGCTCCGCGT
>VBMV01000010.1 GCA_005878835.1 Gammaproteobacteria bacterium
GTAGTAGTAGCCCTGCGTGCCAATGCGCCGGCCGCCGGTGTGCAGGCGCGCCCCCGCACTCACGGCACCCCCGATCAGGCGCTCCATCGCCTCCGGGCGGCGCGGGTTGGCCATCGGGCCCATCTGCACGTCGGCTTCGAGTCCGTTACCCACGCGCCACTGCTGCGCACGCGCCGTGAAGCCGGCGAGGAACCGCTCGTACACGGCCTGCTGCACGATGAAGCGCGTCGGGGAGATGCAAACCTGCCCCGCGTTGCGGAACTTCGAAGCCACCATCACATTCAGCACCTGCTCGACGTCCACGTCGTCGAACACCAGCACCGCGGCGTGCCCGCCGAGCTCCATGGTGGTGCGCTTGCAGTCCTCCGCGGCCAGCTTCATGAGGTGTTTGCCCACGACGGTCGAACCGGTGAAGCTCAGCTTGCGGATGATCGGCGAGGACAGCAGGTGGCGCGACACCTCGTCGGGCACGCCGAACACGGCCTGCCCGACTTCCTTCGGCAACCCCGCATCGAGCAGGCACTGCAGGACCGCCAGTGCCGAGGCCGGCGCTTCCTCGGCCGCCTTGAGAATCACCGAGCAGCCCGCGGCGATGGGCGCGCCGAGCTTGCGGCCGGGATTGCCGATGGGGAAGTTCCAGGGTGCAAAGGCCGCGACCGGCCCGACCGGCTCGCAGACTACGGTCGACCGCATGCCGGTGGGACGCACGAGCTGGCGTCCGTAAAGGCGGTGACACTCGCCGGCATAGAACTCGAACAGCGTGACGTTCATCATGACTTCGATGCGCGACTCGGCGAGCGTCTTGCCCTCCTCGAGCGTCGCGATGCGCGCGATCTCTTCCAGTCGCTCCCTGAGCAGCCGCGCGGCGCCCGCCAGGACCGCCGCGCGCTGCTGCGGTGCGGCATCGCGCCAGAGGCGGAAGCCGCGCTGCGCGGCAGCGAGAACGCGGTCGAGATCGGCCGCGTCAGCGAGCGGCAGAGCGCCGAGCGCAGCCCCGGTCGCGGGGTTGACGACCGTGTGCGCCCGCCGGTGGCCGACGGGGATCTTTTCCCCCTCGATGATCATGTGCAGTTGGGGATAGGTCACGGTGTTACGCGCTTCGTGCCTCGAGCGTCTCGAGCCGCTCGACCTCGCGGCCGTAGGGCCTGATACCGCGCGAGATCGTGAGCGCTGCCAGCGGCAGCAGGATCGAGGCCGTCAGCACCATGCTCTTCCACAAGTCTGCATCGTTGCCGAAGACCCGCTGCGTGACGGACCCGATCAGCTGTCCCCCGAGTGCTCCGAAGGCGATGAACATGAAGAGGTAGACGGCGGTGACCTGACCGCGCATCGCATTCGGCGTGACGCGTTGAATGGCCGCGTTCTGCGGCACCGCCGACGCCAGACCGCACACCAAGGCCGCACCGATGCACAGCAGCGCCAGCTCGCCCGAGGGCATGAGTGGTGCGACGATCTCACACGGCGCGGCGATGGCGAAGAGTATCGTTGCGGCGCGCACGTTGGCGTCCTTGTACCGCTTGGCGAGCCACTCGGCAAAGAGCGTGCCGAAAAAGGCCCCGGCAAGCGAACACACCAGGAACACGAGGCTCATCCATCTGCCGATCCTCGCCTCGCTCCAGCCGTAGGTCCGGATCAGGAACGGCGCACGCCAAACCTGCAGCCCAAGGAATTCAGTAGCGCTGAAAGCCAGGCCGATAAACAACGGCAGGTAAATCGACTTGCGCGCCCAGATTTCTCGCAGCACGGCCTTGACCGGCAGGGAGCGCCCCTGCACCACCGCCCCGCGCCGCGGCGGCTCCCGCGCGAGCAGCAGGAGGCCTGCGATCAAAAGCCCCGGTGCACCCACCATCATGAGCACCCACTGCCAGCCGTGCAGGGTCAGGCCCATCCAATGGCCGACCGGCCAGGCCGTGACCAGGCTGAGCAAAAAGCCGCCGAGGTAGATGCCGAGCGTATTGCCGCCGATGAAGCCGAGCTGCAGGAAGCCGATGGCCCGCGGGAGCTTCGCCGGAGGGAAGTAGTCCGCCAGCATGGAGTACGCGCCCGGGGCATGCGCCGAGCCGCCCGCGCCGACCAGCATGCGGCTGCAGAACAACTGTGTGAAGCTCTGTGCGAGCCCGCCGAGCGCGGTGATGCCGCCGGTCAGCGTGATGCCGCCGGCCAGCACGTACTTGCGCGGGTAGATATCCACCAGGCGCGCCAGCGGGATGCCGACCAGCACATAAAAGATCACATTGGCCGGCCCGACCAGGAATCCGAGCTGCTCATCGGTCAGACCCAGATCGATCTTGATGCGCTGGGCGAGCATGCCGAAGACCTGCGCGTCGAGGAAATTCAGCGCCGTGGCGAGAATGATCACGAAGAGGCCGTAGTAGGCGGCGCTGCGTGCCGGCCACCCCTGCACGCCCGGTGCCACCTCCGCCACCCGACCGATCGCCCCGGGTACGTCCGCGACCATAGCTCTCCCCTTCAGTCGGCTGCACTCGGCAAGCGCCAGACTGTATGTGTTCGATACAATATGACTTGCGGCGGTTTGTCCAGCGCTTTGTTCGCCCGCGCCGGCGCACCGCCGCTGAAGACTCATGGAGAACCGCGGCATGCAGAACCTGCCAGGCAAAACCGCATTCGTAACGGGGGGCGCAAGCGGCATCGGGCTCGGCATTGCCAAGGCCTTGCTCGGCGCCGGGATGAATGTCGTCATCGCGGACATCCGCGAGGACCATCTCACGGCCGCGACGGCCGAGCTCGGTGCGGCCGAGCGCGTGCTGGCGCTGAAACTCGACGTGACCGACCGCGCGGCCTACGCCCGCGCCGCAGACGCTGCCGAAGCGCGTTTCCGCAAGATCCACGTCCTCTGTAACAACGCCGGCGTCGGGGTCGTAGGGCCCACCGAGCTCGCGACCTTCGCCGACTGGGACTGGGTGCTCGGGGTCAACCTCGGCGGCACCGTCAACGGCATCGTCATCCTCCTGCCGCGCATTCTGCGACACGGCGAGGGCGGGCACATCGTCAACACGGCCTCGATGTCGGGGCTCGTGCCGCATCCGGGTGCCACCCTCTACGGAACTTCCAAGGGCGCGGTGGTGCACATGATCGAATGCATGCGTGGCGAGCTCGAGCCCCACGGCATCATCTGCTCGGCCTTCTGCCCGGGAGCGGTGCAATCGAACATCGCCGAAGCCGGCAAGACCCGCCCCGCCTCACTCGCCGATACGGGCTATACCGAGACCGACAAGCGCCGCCAGCAGGCCGGCAACTTCTTTCATCTGTTCCGCACCAAGGAAGAGGTCGGCCAGCGGGTGCTGCGGGGGATCCTCAACGACGAGCTCTACATCATGACCCACAGCGAATTCCGCCAGGGGGTCGAGGATCGCGCCCAGGCCATGTGCGCGGCCGTGCCCGATCTGCCCGAGAACGAGGAATACAAGCGCACCTTCAGCTTTCTGTTCGTGAATCCGATCCACGCCGCCGAGACGGCACGCCAGCGTTCGAGGAAATACAAGACATGAAGGACTTCGCAGGCCGCACCGCGTTCGTCACCGGCGGCGCGAACGGCGTCGGCATCGGGCTCGTTCGCGCGCTGCTCGCGCAGGGTTGCAACGTCGCCATCGCCGACATCCGCCCCGCCTCCATCGACGCCGCGCTGAGAGCGCTTGACAACCCGCGAGCCATGGGCGTTGAGGTGGATGTGTCCTCGCGCAAGCATCTGGCACGCGCCGCGGAGGCGGTGGAGGC